>NZ_JABBJF010000001.1 GCF_014218705.1 Kluyvera sichuanensis
ATTAAGGACGGGGCGACGGTGACGGCCTCGGTTGAAGTGTCAGATAAGTACGGTAACGAGGTGCCGGAGAGTGCCAGTACGGACGTGGCTCCGGCGCCGCTGTCAGTGGAGATCACCATCGATCCTATCACCAATGACGATGTGCTGAATTTCTCTGATATCGATGAGCCCACCACCTCCATCACCGGTAAGGTAACCGGAGGGGCGAGCGAGGGCGATGAAGTTACGTTGTCTATCGGGGGAGAGAAATATTTCGGCACGGTCGTTGAGGTCGATGGGGCGTTGGTCTACAAGATTGATGTGCCAACTTCTTCACTGCTAAACGATAGCGATCTGAAAATTGAAGCGTCCGTGGCTTCTTCTGATAAGTATGGCAACGAGGTGACCGCCTCAAAAGAGCGCGGATATGACATCGAGAAAGGTAACGTTGTCGAAGGCACCGCGAAAAGCGATTCCCCGGTCAGCGGAACCACCGGCGATAGCGATATTGTGCTGGCTGACGTGAAAGGAAACATTATCCTACAGGGGCAGGATTACAATATCTGTTTTGTGCTGGACACATCGGGCAGTATGGTCAAGAAAGATGGAAGGGTTACTATCGATCGTCTCACGCCGGCTAAAAATGCCATCCTGGAGGTCGTTAAGTCGCTAATTCAGTCTGCGGGGCAGGGAGCGGGTACCGTAACCATTGGTCTGATTACCTTTGCGGCCGATGCGTCATTAAAGTTGACGATCGATCTCAGTGACCCTAATGCTCTCAGCAGACTTGAAACGGTGCTCAAGGGCATTACAGCCAATGGCAACACGGATTACTACGATGCCTTTAATGCGGCGACCGACTGGTTCAAAAACCATAATACGGGCGCTGAAAATATAACTTACTTTATCACCGATGGAGAACCGAACCTTTCAGGGAGTAATAAGACGAGTGATTATAGCGAAAGAACCACCATTGACGCATTTGACAAACTTAACGCGATATCTGACGTTGAAGCGATTGGTCTTGGCGCTGGGGTCAATAAAACGACTCTGGATAAATTTGATTCAGATAAGAGTAGCCTGACGGGCATCGACCCTAGCGATCTTGCCGCCGCTATTCAGGGGAAAGAGGGTGTGATGGCTCCGGGCGATGATATCGTCAACGCTGGGGCCGGGAACGATATCATTTTCGGGGATATCGCCTCGTTTGCCGGAGATGATGGGACAGCGGCCGATCTACGCAGTTACATCACGGCTGAAATGAAGCTGGATCAGCCTGCGACGGATGCTCAAATGCATGTCTGGATCACCGAAAATCAGGAGCGACTCGATGGCCTGCTGCCGGAAGCGGGCGGTAAGGATGCTCTGTTTGGGGGAACAGGAAACGACCTTATCTTTGGCGGCGGTGGTAATGATTTGCTTGTCGGCGGCGAAGGTAACGATACGCTTTATGGTGGACATGGCGACGACATTCTGATTGGTGACGGCCCTAATTCGTTCAGCGAGCTTGCAAACCTGCTTGGTAATAGTGCCATGACGGTTGACGAGATGATGAATGCGCTTCGCAACGATGTCAGTAAATTAGGGACGCTGGGCGGCGGAAGTTCTGATGACGTGCTACATGGTGGCGACGGAAACGACCTGCTGTACGGCGGTGAGGGCAATGACACTCTCTACGGCGGAACAGGCAACGATATTCTGATTGGCGGCAAAGGCAATGACACGCTGTACGGCGGAAGTGGCAGCGATACGTTCACCTGGCTTAAAGGCGATGACGGGCACGATGTCATTAAAGACTTCAGAGTCGACGAAGGCGATCGCATTGATTTAAGCGATCTGCTGGGGGATGTTGCCGAGACCGATCTCGCTTCTTATATCAGAATCACGGATGACAGTAACGGTAATGCGGTTATCGAAATTAATACCAACGGAGAGCTAAGTTCTGGTGCCACAATGAGCATCACGGTTGAGCACTGTTCTGCCGGGGATTTTAATATTAATGACCTGATAGCAAAACCGGACACGCCAGTCATTTAATGGTTTACGACGTATCGCTATCTGTATTCAGATGACCGCTTCGGCGGTCATCTTATTGCGATAATAAAACGTTTTGTCGCGGGGCTAACGCAGTACTTAACGGTCTTTTATTATGTCTAAAAATAATTACGTAGGATTAATGATATTTTCCGTGTGCAAAAGCTGATTGTCTTTTGACCAGTAATAGCGATTCACCTCATTGACATCCACCACCCATTTAAACACACCGGCTCTGGCAAGCTCCCGACAATACTGATCAAAGGCGGTAACGTGAGTGAAATGGCGCTTGGCGGCAATTCGCGTCAGGCAACCGCTGGCCTCTGAGTTAATTTTAATGAGCCCACGGTCACTTTTCATCGAAACGTAAGAATCAGAAGAGGTCACAACCTTTACGTTCCCCGTCGCAACGAAGTAAATGTAATACGATATATTATTTTGTTTTAATTCTGTTAAGAATTGCAGGAAGTCTGATTCATTTCGGACCTGCTCAAAAAAACCTCTGAGCATTTCATTAAATTCCATTTACGCTCCTGATGTATGCCATATGTTGTATTGATGTTTATTATTATTTGATTGAATTGTGGTGATGAATAGTTAACTTGTAAATAAATTAAAATTCTAATAGTTTACGGCTGACATTTTAAGGTCTGCAAGAGAATGGTAATAGTATTCTAATTGTTACTAAGTATTGCTATTGCCGATAGCGAATTTGATAGCGCGATCGCACATATCACCCTACACTGGGCAAGAAATCATAAGGAGAGAACAATGTTAGAAGGGTACTTCGATCTTGACGGCGCCACCGGCGTTGATGCCGCTGAAAACCACAAGCGCTTACTGGCCGTTCAGGCTGCTCTGGAGATCTCCAAAGCCTCCGTTTCTGCATCCACCGCAAATTCGGGGATCCGCTCCCAGATGGACCTGCGCAACGTTTCTCAGGAAGTTGCCGCGCTCGCCGATGCTATCCAGGATGCGCTGGAAATCACAGAGTAACGTCCCGATACCGCCTTCGGGCGGTTTAGGACTCCCCCCTGACAGCAAATATGCTATTACTGGATAAAAAATATCCTGGCTTTTTTTTTTATTTTTGTTGGCGAAAGGTCAACCTTATTCAATTAATATTGTGTTCGATAAAGGTTTATAAAAATAAATATTGATTAAACGCAATATGCTCATACATGGCGGAGGATTATAACAGTTGAAGTAGTCATGGAGGACTCTATATGGGCCAGCGCTGTCATCGAATACCCCCTCGGGTTAGTTTTTTCTTAATCATCGCATGCCTGATACTTGTTGGCATGTTTGTGCTGGCTAACCATCTGGCAACCTATCGGATTGTGATCCCTGATATTTACTATCTGGTATTTACTGGACTGCTTTTACTGCTGGATGCGATTATCTTTTTCTTTATGTTTTTCCAGTTTATCTGTAATAGGAAACTACTATACGTAGCTATTCTTGGATTAGGTTTTTTAGGCTCTGATATTTATTGCGTAGAGGCCGTAACGCTAATCCAAAAACTTATCTCTGTGTGTATTCCACTTAATGCGATTACCAATGACCTGGCTATATTTTATCTTTTTCGCCAGGTCACGTTTATCGTCGCCATCCTTTTTGCACTTTACTACGCCTATTTGCTGAAGAAGAACATTAGCCCGAATGGTAAAGATGAAGCACTGGTCATCCTACTGGCATTCGCGGTTTTCTTTCTGGCGATATTTGCCCACAACCTGTCCAGCTACAATCCGCAGATCTCGCTGAATCTGATTAATAAAGCGAACGGTCACGACCGTAACGCCTGGAGCAGTTACTACAGCGCGTTGATTGTGGCAGGCTGGTTTATGACGCTGCTGTTGGCAATTGTCATCACTCAACTCAGGAACCTGCTGTGGGTGAGCATTGCGGCATTCTGCATCTCGAGCCTCTTCAGCAATCTGATTTTGCTGAACCTGAATGAGTACAATTTCTCCGTCTGGTATCTGAGTCGCGGCATTGAGGTGGTCTGCACCTTCTTTGTGATCATCGTGCTGCTCTATGACATCTTCCTGATGCACAAAAATTCCACCATGCTCTCGATACACGATCCTCTGACCGGTATCTACAACCGTGCCTATTTCTACAAAGAGCTGCAGCAACTGATCGCAGCTGGTGAGAGCATCAGTCTGATGATTCTGGATATCGATCACTTTAAACGTATAAATGACCGTTATGGACATCCGACAGGGGATGCGGTGATACGTAGCGTCGTTGAGTTAGCAAAAAACGCCACCCGTGAATGCGATATTCTGGCGCGCATCGGTGGCGAAGAATTTGCCGTGTTGATGCATAACGCCTCTGCGCAGGTGGCGCTGACGGTAGCAGAGCGCATTCGTGGGCGCATTGAATCGGAGACGGCAAAAGCGGGAGCGAATCTGACCCCGGAGCCAATGACGGTGAGCATCGGCGTCTTTACCTCATTAGAAAAGCGTTTCACCGCCGATGAGTGCATTTCGTTTGCTGACAAGGCGTTATACGTCGCGAAGGAGAGCGGGCGAAACAAAGTTGTTGTCAGCAGGTAACGTCAGGTTACACGATTGAGTACTTTCCCTTCTGCGCGCAGGTGGTACACTGAAAATGTGATTTTCATCATGACCTGCGTAAAAACGAAAAAGAGATACTGCTATGCAACATATCATTGAAGGGTTCCTCAACTTTCAGAAAGAAGTTTTTCCTCAACGTAAGGAACTCTTCCGTAGCCTGGCTTCCAGCCAGAATCCTAAAGCGCTGTTCATCTCCTGTTCCGACAGCCGTCTGGTGCCAGAGTTAGTCACCCAGCAGGAGCCGGGGCAGCTGTTCGTCATCCGTAACGCCGGTAATATCGTACCGTCCTTCGGCCCGGAGCCGGGCGGGGTGTCGGCGACGATTGAGTATGCGGTTGTCGCGCTGGGCGTGACCGATATTGTTATCTGTGGCCACTCTAACTGCGGCGCAATGAAAGCCATTGCTACCTGTCAGTGTCTGGAACCGATGCCTGCGGTTTCCCATTGGCTGCGCTATTCCGACGCGGCGAAAGCGGTTGTCGAGAAGAAAACCTACGCGACTGAAACCGATAAGGTGAACGCGATGGTGGAAGAGAACGTGATTGCGCAGTTGAATAACATCAAGACGCACCCGTCGGTGGCCGTGGGCCTGCGCGACAACGCGATTCGCCTGCACGGCTGGGTATATGACATCGAAAGCGGTGCCATTCGTGCACTGGATAAAAACAGCAAAACGTTCGTCTCCCTGGCCGATAACCCGGAAGTCTTCTTCGAGTAATCGCCACCGTACGCTGCCTGCGGGCAGCGTTAACGGTTTTTCACCAGTCTCAGTTTGCCGCGTTTTGCGGAGCGCCGGGGCGACGCATTCGTAATCACATAAAGAAAAGGTTGCCAGGCCATGGCCTTGTCCTCCGCTGCCGTTGTGTTAAACCTGGCAAACTGGAGAAGAAAGGCGCTCCGGCGAAAGACTGAATCTGGCCGTCTGCGCTCATGCTTTAGCATGATGACAGTAATTAAAACGGGAGCCGCGCGCGCCCGTTTTTTATTGCCAGTCCTTTACTCATCGCAAACAAAAACATTCAACTTATGCTTCATTAATGTTACAAATACAGCGAAATATCATGCGATCGGCGTCGGGAGGATGCGATGATTCTGGAAAAACTGCGGACACCAAACGGCAAGAAATTCCTGCTGTGTGCGGTAGTAGTATTTGCCATTGCTTTAGTGGTGGTAGGGCGAGCAACCTTTGGTGGTGTGGTCAGAGAATATAATCTGCCATACGCTGAGTGGACAACCGGCATGTTTGTCCTGCAAGGGGCGATGGTGATGGTTTACAGCTCAATATTTACCGTCCTGTGCTCTATCCCACTGGGATTTTACTTCTTAGGTTCCGAAGAGCAGCAGTAATCACCTCGGGTGAGCCCCTGCGCTCACCCGCCTGAATGGGTATTGCCATTCCGCTTAACTCCTGACAGGATCAAATTCTCGCTTGCGAAAGTTCTCAGCCATAATGATCTGATACGTATTGAAGACGTACCGGACGCAGCGGCTGACTGCGCGGGTGGCGTTTCAGGGAATTAACCCATCCGTACGGGGTGTCAGTGAGAATTATTCAGGATAGTTTGCGTAAAAAGCAGTCTCTGCTTGCCTCGGTAGCGGTCACTTTTCTGCTCATCTGCCTTGCCGTTTTCTTCTTGTACCAGCGTACGCTGTCGCAGGTGAGCGAAGGGGTTAACGCGATGCAAAGCCAGATGGTGACGATGTTTAACGATAACGAACTGATGGCGGAAGCCGCGGGCGTACGTTACCAGCAGATAAGCCGCCACTATCTGTGCGGCGATGCCGATGTTTTCGAGCCCCGTGGTGGCGCCTGGGGAATTAACGCCGATCCCAAAAATATCGATAAGCAGCATGGCGCGTTGATTACCCGTAGCCCCGAGCGCAGCGCCCGCTGTATCTATGTGGCTGCCGAATATATCCGGGATAAAATCCGGGCGCTCAACCCTGAGCAGCACGATATCCATCGCTATATTATTGCCAGCGACGGCCGCTGGTTTTACTGGTTTACGCCCGCTGATTCCGTGCCGTTTAGCTTTGAAACCTCGCAGATGGCTAATGACCCGCGCCAGTTCTTCCATGAACCGGAAATGTTCTATGACCGCGTGCTGCAAAAAAGCATGCGTAAAAAATCCCTTAGCTCAACCACCTTTTACGCCGACAAAATTACCGGCGATAAGGCCTACAGCGTGGTGAGCTATATCTACGATCTCTCTGAAGGTGAACCAAGTAACCATATCATCGGCTATCTGGCCTATGACCTTTCACGGGTCGAGCTGCAGCGGATACTGAACCAGGCATTCAATCAACAGGTACCATCGGGATTAATTCTGGGCTATCAAAGTCGAGAAACGGGCGAAGTGCTGTGTATTGTCGGCAACTGCCGCTGGCTGGATAGCTACCGTATTCATACGGTCTCATCGCGCTATGAAATTAAATATGCGCTCCCGGTGTGGCTATTTATCGCGCACAACCCCTATGCGTTGACGATTCTGGCGATGGCGCCGGTGCTGCTGCTTTTACTGTTCCTGTTGATCCGCTATCACCTTAACCACGCTGACCTGCGCTTTTACCGTGACCCGCTAACCGGCTGCTTTACGCGCAATATTTTTGCCCTTATTCAGGAGCGCGGGCTGCCTTTTATGACGGTTATTCTTTTTGACTGTAACAAGTTTAAGGCGATCAACGATAACTATGGCCACCAGGCCGGAGACCGGGCGCTGCAGGCCATCTCGCAGTGTATGTTGAACGATGTTCGAGCGAACGGGGATTGGGTCATTCGCAGCGGCGGCGATGAGTTCGTGGTATTGCTGAGCCGGACGGATATCGCCCATGCGCATATGGTTGCTGAGCGGATTGCGGCAAAGATTGCGGTGTTCCCGTTCAGCCCACAGGGGCAACAGGTGCCGCTATCGGTATCCTGGGGGGTAGCGCCGTGCGTCACGACGCTGGATGCGGCCATTCAGCAAGCTGACGAAGAGATGTATCAGATGAAAAATCGCCGTGGCGAAAGACGATAAGCCGGGCAGAAGCGCGGCTTATCTCCGGTTTACCACCAGCCGAGTTGAACGCCTACGACGGTAATGACGGCGACGATCAGCATAATAATCGTGGTCTTTCTCATTGTGCTCCTCCCGGCAGTGCGTAACCGCCTATAAAAAACCAGGCCAGAAAGATCACGGCGATAATAAAGATAACGATGGGAAAGGCGATACCCAATCTCATTGTGACATCCTGAATGTTTTCCAAAACAGCGCGTATGATACTGTAATTATTCGACCCGTTGGGCGCTAATTTCCGGGCGATGACGGAATTTTTTATCCTGATACATTTCGCTGTCGGCGGCGCGAAGCGCGCTGTCAGGGTCCATCAGGTGTGGATCGACCACAACGGCACCAATGCTAGCACCGGGATAGTGAATCAACGTGTCGCCGAGCAGGTAATCGCCAACCAGGAGTTGACGCAGCGTTTCGGCAAACTGCTCAAGCTGCACCGTCGCGCGGGCAAGGGTAGCGACCATAAACTCATCGCCACCCAGTCTGCCAAGCTGGTCATCAGGCGAGATGCCGAGCTTTAGCCGCTGGCCCACCTGCTGTAAAAACGCATCGCCAGCCTGATGGCCGTAGCAGTCGTTGATCATCTTAAATTTATCGAGGTCGATAAACGCCAGCAGCACCGAATGGTTCAGATGCCGGGCGAGGGAGAACAAGGTCTCCAGATTTTCAAACACCGCACGGCGGTTCGGTAGGCCGGTCAGCGCGTCGGTGTAGGAGTGATAAATCAGCGCGGCGTTAGCTTCCTGAAGCTGCGAAACCAGCGACTCTTTTTCGATATAGCGGGCAATGATACTGGCAAACAACTGCAACACATGCTCGCTGTTAAAGCTGAGCGGCTTTTGTTGGGTGCTGGTGGCGCACAGGGTGCCGTACAGGGAGCCGTCGGTCAGATGGATAGGCGTGCTGAGGAAGGTGGTGATCCCCAGCGCTTTTGCCGCATCGCAGTCGGCCCACTGCTCAGGTACGTGGTCGCTGTAAAAACAGCCGTCGGCCATGGCGCGCTTGCACAGAGTGTCGCCCCAGGGGACGGAGAAGTTTTCCGGGATGTTCATCTCGCCGCTGTTGCGCGAGTATACGATGTGCTGCAGGTCGGCCTGAGTATCAATTTTCGTCAGATAGGTGGATTCCATATTGGTCACCAGTTCAAGCATCTCAAGCAGTTGGCGAACAAGACTCTCAAGCGATTGTTCAGAGGCAAGCGTTTGTGATACCCGGGCAAGAATAATATCTGACATGAAAACAAGGGTCCCTACGATAGCGTGAGTGGTGGTTTTTCGCCCTAAATGAAATCCGGACTCACTAAATTTTATACATTATGTATCCAGAACGTAAGCACTGTGTGGCTAAAAGGTGTGTAACGGAAGGTTATCTGTTTCTTATTACAGATAAAAAAAGCCCCATCGGGGGAGATGGGGCAAAAATAACTCATTGATTATGGAATGTTCTGTTCTCTGGTCAGTTGAGAACGAGACGTACTTTACGTCGCAAAAGTGTAGCTAATTTGAAGAAATTATGGAGTTTAAAGCTAAATTCCAGCGTGAAACCAAGGAGAAATGATGTCTAGTCGCTACGTTTTACTACTGCCTCTACTGCTTGCTGGGTGTGCAAAATCGGCCGAGCCGGATGCACCACCACCGCCGCAAATCGGTATGGCTAATCCTGCTGCGGTGTACTGTCAGCAGAAGGGAGGTGAAAGCATTCGTCAGGTCAATGCTAAGGGTGAGTTCAGTCTCTGTAAGCTGCCGAGTGGCGAAACGATTGAGGAGTGGGCGCTGTGGCGGCGCGATCATCCGCAGAAAAAATGACAGTACATTCCTTATCCAGTACACTGCGCCTCCAGGATAATTCTGATTAACGAGAGACGTATGTTTTCGCTGAAGCCGGGCACCATCGCCATTATTATCGGTGCCCGTACCGCCGCTGGCCGAGCCAATATCGGCAAGAGTGTTGAACTGTTTGCGCTGATTAAGCCAGGAGAACGCTGTCTGAACCCGGTTAACGGGCTGATGACAGAACTGGCCGCCGATTCGCCGCGTGCGCTATGGCTGGTGACCGGTGAAGTGAGCGCGGGTGAAGGGCAGCAGGGCTTCGCTTTTGTGCGTTCAGAATATTTGCTGCCGTTAACGCCGGATGCGCTGATGGCGCAGGAGCAGGCTGCTCTAGTGGGGTAACGCGATGCCCGTAGACATCGCGTTCAGGCGCTAGCGATTTTTCAGCCAGTCGGCCAGCACGCGCGCGTGGTTTTGCGCGGTGTTCGCGGCGGCATAAATCAGCGTTAGTCCCTGCTTTTGCGCGATGTCGGCCAGGCGCTGGCCTACATCCTGATGGTGCGAAAGCTCTTCGCGGTAGTGCTGGCAGAAGGTGGCAAAGTCGATAACCTCGCCGTGATAAGCCTTACGCAGCTCGGCTGAAGGGGCAAGGTCTTTGCACCATTCATCGTAGATAAGGTTTTCCTTTTTGATACCACGTGGCCACAACCGGTCCACCAGAACACGGTAACCATCGTCAGGTGCTGCGTCGTCATATACGCGTTTACACTGGATCATATCCTTCCTCCCTTGTTCCATTCGACCATACCACAAAGATTGGTTGTGTTCGCCCTCTGGGTATTGCTAAAGCGTGACGACATCGCTAGTCTGAGGCTCCTTATGCCGTTCGAAACGTCTGCACATAAGGACCTCTCATGGAAAACTCTGCACTGACCCCCGTTCTTCGCATTGCCCTCGTGGGCGACTATAACGCTGATGTGATTGCTCATCAGGCGATCCCGCTGGCGCTTGACGATGCCGCCGCGGTGCTGGAAGTGCCCGTTGAATATCGCTGGGTTGCCACGCGTGATGTGCACAGCGCCGATAGCCTCGCTGACTTTGATGGTATCTGGCTGGTGCCTGCCAGCCCGTACCAGAATACCGAAGGGGCATTAATCGCCGTACGCTACGCCCGCGAAAACAGCCTGCCGTTTCTCGGCACCTGCGGTGGGTTCCAGCACGCTATTCTGGAGTACGCGCGCAACGTGATGGGTTGGGAAGATGCGGCTCATGCGGAAACGGATACCGAAGGCCGGATGGTGATTGCGCCGC
The DNA here is from genome assembly GCF_014218705.1 of Kluyvera sichuanensis. Classification (GTDB taxonomy): domain Bacteria; phylum Pseudomonadota; class Gammaproteobacteria; order Enterobacterales; family Enterobacteriaceae; genus Kluyvera; species Kluyvera sichuanensis. The sequence continues at coordinate 10,729 of NZ_JABBJF010000001.1, forward strand.
TGACCTGCTCACTGGTGGAAAAGAGCGACACCATTGAACTGCGTGCCAATACGCTGATTGCGCGCGCTTATGGCCGCGACAGCATCGAAGAGGGCTATCACTGCAACTACGGTATCTCCGCCGACTTCGCCGAGGCGCTGAAATCGCTGCCGCTGCGGGTAACCGGCTGGGACGATAATGGGGATATTCGCGCGGTGGAACTGGTGACGCATCCGTTCTTCGTGGCGACGCTGTTCCAGCACGAGCGTAACGCTCTGGCAGGACGTCCGGCGCCGCTGGTGCAGGCATTCCTGCACGCCGCCGCCCAGTAAAAAAAGTAGCCCGGACGAGGCGGTACGCCGACTCCGGGATTTCCCCGGCGTCGCTTCGCTCGGCCGGGCTACGTGTTATTCGACGTTAATCTCTCTGTCTCGTCCGGCAAGCCCGCCGAACACCGCCATCACCAGCGCAATGATCGCCACTGCCATCAACGAAAGATGCCATGCGCCGGTTGCATCGTGAATTTTCCCCATCAGCGGAGGCCCACAGGCGGCCAGCAGATACCCCACCGCCTGCGCCATCCCCGAAAGTGCCGCGGCCTGGTGCGCCGAGCTGGCGCGCAACCCGATAAAAGTCAGGCCCAGAATCATTGTGGCACCAGAGCCAAAGCCAAAGATAACCGTCCAGAGCACCGCCTGTGAGGGAAAGAGCCAGTAGCCCAGCGCGCTGACGGCGCACATCAACGCTACGGTAATGGCGATCCCTCGTTGATCCTTCATCCGATGCAGGATCAGCGGCACCACAAAACCGGGGGCGGCGGTGGCGAGTTGCAGGAGGCCGTGCAGAGAACCGGCATGCGCTTCGCTGTAGCCCTGGCTAATCAGAATCGCCGGCAGCCAGCCAATAATCACGTAGTAGACCAGCGAGTTCAGACCCAGGAACAGCGTCACCTGCCAGGCCAGCGCCGAGCGCCAGATGCCGCGGTTATGCATGGCTCCGCTGCCGGAGATGGCCGTAGTTTTTGCAGCTCTCCACTGCGGCAGCCAGAACAGCAGCGCCAGTACCGGGAAGACCATCAGCATCAGCAGCGCGCCGCGCCAGCCAAAGCCGCTAAGCGCAATCGGCACCACCAGTGCAGAACCGAGTGCCGCCGCCGCGCCCATCGTCACCGAATACGCGCCGGTAAACTTCGCCACCTGCGAAGCAAAATCACGTTTGATTAACCCAGGCAGCAGCACGTTGCCCAGCGCAATTCCGCAGCCAATGATGGCGGTGCCAGTAAACATCAGCGTCACCGACGGCAGGGAGCGCACGGCAATTCCGGCGCAAATCAGCAGCATGGCGATAAACAGGCTGCGTTCCATACCGATGCGACGGGCAACCCCGGCGGCCAGCGGAGAGACGAGACCAAACGCCAGCAGCGGCAGGGTGGTTAACAGCCCGGTTTGTGCGGTGGTCAGGCCATATTCATCGCGAATGGCGTCGAGCAAAGGTGCGGCGCCGGTAAAGGTGACGCGCAGCGTCGAGGCAATCAATAAAATACCAATAATCAGCAGCCAGCGGCGGCTGGCAGACGTCGTAACTTCAGACATAGTCATCTCGACAAAAGAGTGGGAGCACTACAATACCCGCTTTAGCGGTTGTTGAAATCAAGCTAAAATGACATATTATCGCTAAAATCGGACAAAATGATGCTGGGACTCGGATTAGGCGGCTATCACCCGGATAGCCATCAGGATGCCGCCGTGGCGTTTGGGATTCAAGTGGCACAAGGGGAGCAGTACATCCCCCTGCATCAGCACCGTAAAGGTCAGCTGATCCTCGCGCTACACGGCGCCATTACCTGCGAAGTGGAGAACGCTTTATGGATGGTGCCGCCGCAGTTTGCGGTGTGGGTTCCCGGCGAAGTGCCGCACAGCAACCGCGCCACGCCGCAGGCTGAACTGTGCTTTTTGTTTATTGAACCTGGCGCAGCGCAGATGCCGGCGCACTGCTGCACGCTGAAAATATCGCCGTTGGTGCGCGAGCTGATTCTGTCGCTGGCGCAACGGGATGAAGCGCAACGCCAGCAGCCGGAGACGCAGCGGTTGATTCAGGTGCTGTTCGATGAACTTCCGCAGCAGCCGGAGCAGCAACTACAGCTACCGGTGTCTGCACACCCTAAAATTCGCCTGATGGTTGAGACCATGGAAGCCGAGCCTGCCCAGTGGCAGACGCTGGCACAATGGGCCCAGCACTTTGCCATGAGCGAGCGTAACCTCGCCCGACTGGTGGTGAAAGAGACCGGGTTGAATTTCCGTCGCTGGCGTCATCAGCTGCAGCTGATCCTTGCGCTGCAAATGCTGGTGCGCGGCCTGAATGTCCAGCAGGTGGCGTTATCGCTGGGCTATGACTCCACCACGGCGTTTATCACCATGTTCCGTAAAGGGCTTGGGCAGACGCCGGGGCGCTATCTGGCGGCGCTGACTACGACTTCCCAATAAGCAGCGACACCAGGCCCGCCGCAATCAGCGGCCCCACCGGCACGCCGCGAAACAGCGCCACGCCCAGCACGGTGCCAATCAATAGCCCGGCCACCAGATGCGGCTGAGTGCCCATCAGCGTCACGCCGCGCCCACCGAGCCACGAGACAAATACGCCGACGCCGATAGCGACCAGCGATTTCCAGTTGGCGAAAGAGTGGATCAGCGTCGAGGCTGGCAGCGTGCCGCTGGCGATAGGGGCCATTACGCTGATGGTCAGAATGATAATCCCGATGCTGAGCCCCTGCTTCTCGACCCACGGGAAAAAGGTGCTGAGCGGGGTGACGCGAAGAATAATCAGAACCAGAATGGAGACGGCGACGGTGGTGTTGTGACTAATAAAGCCCAGCGCCGCCAGACCCAGAAGGATCAGTAGGGTGGTATCGATCATAAAACGGTAATCCTTGCCAGAAAGCGAAAAAGAGCGTGCATTATCGTCTCCCGGCGTCGCGGCGCTCGGCCGGGCTACTTGTAAGTCACTCTACTGTACGCAAGAAGCGGGGCGTAGACAGGTCTTTTTCAATCTTTGGCGAGGATTTCAGGCATTTGCCTGATTATTTAACCAATACCGTTATTAATGGGCTGCCTTTACGAATAAACAGCGGAATCGTCTCCGGTACTGAATCGAAACGATAGCGGTAAGCCGGATAAGGCGGTTACGCCGCTATCCGGCAATGGCTTGCTGTCAGGAGTGACGGCGGAAGGCAACCAGTTCCGGCTGGGCAATGCGCAGGTAATCTTCGGTATTGAGGATCACCGATTTTTCGAGGCTACCGGCGTTAAAGGCGATCTCTTCAAAGCGGTCAAACAGCAGCGGGTCGGCGATGAGACGCAAAGATGGATGGAAGCTGAACGGCGGGATGGCGCCAAACACGCAGGCGGTGAGGGCATCCACTTCTGCCGGGCTTGCCAGCGACGCTTTCAGGCCACCGATATGCTGCGCCAACTGCGCGAGGTCGGCCTGCTGGTCAGCAGCGAGGATCGCCAGCACGTGCTGGCTCACGCCGTTGCCTTTCACTTTGCACACCAGCGCTTTTGCTCCCTGGCCTAATGCGGTGCCGCGAATTTCAGAAACCGCTTCGCATTTACCGACCGCCTCGTGTGCCATCACGCGATAGCGGGCCTGATGGTGGTCGAGCAGGTTCAGCAGTTGTTGGTGAATATTGGCCGCGACGGGCTCAATCATGGTGTTCTCTCCTGTGTTCCGCCGAAAGCGTGCGGCTACGCTGTTTTTTATGCTGATAGAGGCGCTGGTCGGCGATTTTCATCGCCTCCTCAAGATTATCCCCCAGACGCATTTTATAGGCGCCCCAGGAGAAGCTGACGCGGTTTTCGGTATCGATAATCGCCAGCTGCTCCAGAATTCTGTCGGTAATCACCTTCGCTTCGGCCTCTTCGTAGTCGATGAGGATAATACAAAATTCATCGCCGCCCAGCCGAACGCCATAGTCGCTTTTACGGATGGTGGCGGAGATAGCCTGGGCCAGCATGATGATCGCTCGGTCGCCTTCATCGTGGCCCCAGGTATCGTTAATTTGCTTCAGCTTGTCGCAATCGAGGGCGATGACCACAATCCCTACGCCCTGTTCTGTCAGGCGCTGCAGTCGCATGCTCTGCACCGATGAAAGAATTTTACGGTTGTATAGCCCGGTGAGGGAATCGCTGATGTTCTCTTTGCTGACCGTCCGGTAGAGACGGAAATGGGTGCGGACCAGCTGCAATAATGCGGCGGTAGAGGCCAGATAAAACAGGAACAGCTTCCACGAGCTTAACAGGAAGTACATCACGTCCAGCGACAGCTCTACGCGCATGTTCTCCGCCAGCGGCCGGGTGTAGTTCACGTAGCTCAGCAGGTGAGAGGCGCTGCGATGGATAACAATATGGGCGTCGTTGTCGGAATCAATAATTGAGATATCCAGATAGCGCCAGAAATGAGGACGGTCGCGGGTATAGAGAATATCGTGCAGATCCTGATGCGACAGATCGACCATCACGATCCCCTGCAGGTTTTCATGATGATAAAGTGGTGTTAAAAACGTTAAAATATTCTTATGAGTAAAGGTATCAATATAGATACTCGACACCACCGTACGCCCAAGGAATAAGTTTTCGAGGCTCGCTGGCGATATTCCTAGCCGGTCGCCGTAGAGAAAATTCCAGCTGGTTAACGTTGGGTCGTTAATAGTGACTTGTGAATTGAAATAGATATATTGATTCACGATATCAATATAATAGCGAAAACGTTTTTGCTGTCCTTCTTCATCGGGCAGCATCGGTTTCCAGACTTCATTATTCTCAATAGCGGAGTCAAACGCCTCTAAGGCTGGCAGACTCTTTACCCATGTTTCACAGGGTGTTCTTCCGGCGGTGAGCGACCCTTCCAGCAGCGAGTAGCTCTCGCCGTCAATGTTCAGACCGTTCACTTCACCACGATGCTGCACGCTGGCGCAGGCCCGCAAGGCGGCCTCTGGGGTAGGCCATTCATCCAGTTTCTGTGCAAACTGAGATATGATCAGCTGGTTTTGATACTTCTCATAGAGAAAGGCCGACTCCCCTTTATCGACGATATATCGCATATATTCGGACATATCCCGATGACTGGCGATTAATTCATAAATCAGGAAGGAGGAGGTCAAAATGACAACGCCTGATGAAATGACAAATCGCAGTATTTTATTCTGCAGTTTCATGGTGAAATTAAATGTTCTTCCGTGTCAGCCGGAATTTTAACATGGGAGGCTCGCTATCTCTAGCGATGCATTAGCGATAGAAATGTTTTGCAAACATCAAGAAGGGGCTGTCTCCGAAGAGACAGCCGAATAACGTTATTTTTCACTGCCTTGTTTGTGGAACAGTTCGCGGAATACCGGGTAGATATCCTCCTGATCGCGAATATGCTGGATGGCAAAGTTATCAAACGTCTGCTGCAGATGCTCATATTCGCGCCACAGTGTCTGATGCGCCCGTCGGGTGATTTCGATATAGCTGTAGTAACGCACCACCGGCAGAATTTTCTTCGCCAGAATTTCATGACACAGCGGGGAGTCGTCCGCCCAGTTATCGCCGTCCGACGCCTGCGCGGCGTAAATGTTCCACTGCGCCGGGTCGTAGCGGGCTTTCACCACTTCATCCATCAGCTTCAGCGCGCTCGAGACGATAGTGCCGCCGGTCTCCTGCGAATAGAAGAACTCGTGCTCGTCCACCTCTTTGGCCTGGGTATGGTGGCGGATATAGACCACTTCGACGTTTTTATAGGTCCGGCTCAGGAACAGATAGAGCAGGATGTAAAAGCGTTTGGCCATATCTTTGGTGGATTGGTCCATCGAGCCGGAGACATCCATCAGGCAGAACATCACCGCCTGGCTGGAAGGCTCAGGGCGTTTTTCGTAGTTTTTGTAGCGCAGGTCGAAGGTGTCGATAAACGGCACACGGTCGATTTTAGCCCGCAGCTCGGCAATCTCTTTACGTAAACGCTCTTCCTCCAGCAACTGCACCGGTTCGCTTTTGGCGACCTCATCCAGCGTGGCTTCCAGTGCGTGTAGCTCGCGACGTTTACCTGCCGTCATCGCCGTGCGGCGGGCGAGGGAGTTTTGCAGCGAACGAACAACGCTGATATTGGCAGGCACACCGTTGGCGGTGAAGCCCGCGCGGTGCGTTTTAAACTCGGTTAACTGACGCTGCTGGTTGCGTTTGAGATTCGGGAGCGCCAGATCTTCAAACAGCAGATCCAGATACTCATCTTTGGAGATCTGGAATACGAACTCATCCTGACCCTCGCCATCGGCGCTGGCCTGGCCCTGACCGCTACCGCCACCACCACCGCCGCCCTGTGGTCGTTCGATACGATCGTTTTGTACGAAGTGATCGTTACCGGGATGCACCCGATGCCGCAACCCGCCGCGCCCCTGATGGAACATCGGCTCGCTAATATCATCCGTCGGAATGGAGACAGATTCACCGCTGTCGATGTCGGTCACCGAACGTTTGTTGATGGCCTCGGAGATCGACTGTTTAATTTGCGCTTTATAACGGCGCAAGAAGCGCTGGCGGTTAACCGCACTCTTGTTTTTGCCGTTCAGACGCCGGTCAATGAACCAGGTCATAGCCCCTCCTGAACTGCTTTTTGCCAACTTACTGCGCCTGTAAGTGCCGGGTGACCCGGCCTACGGGACATTGTTGTAGACCCGGTAGCGCGAACGCTACCGGGTACCGTGTGGTTATGACGATTTACGCACGCGCAGATACCATTCACATAACAGGCGAACCTGCTTACGCGTATAGCCTTTCTCCATCATCCGATCGACAAAATCGTCGTGCTTTTTCTGCTCATCGGTGGAGGTCTTCGCGTTAAACGAAATCACCGGCAGAAGCTCTTCGGTATTGGAGAACATTTTCTTCTCAATAACCGTGCGCAGCTTCTCGTAGCTCGTCCAGTTCGGGTTGCGGCCGTTGTTGTTGGCGCGGGCGCGCAGCACAAAGTTGACTATCTCGTTACGGAAGTCTTTCGGGTTGCTGATCCCCGCTGGTTTCTCAATTTTCTCCAGCTCAGCGTTCAGCGATTCACGGTCGAACAACTGTCCGGTATCCGGGTCGCGGTACTCCTGATCCTGAATCCAGAAGTCGGCGTAGGTGACATAACGGTCGAAAATGTTCTGCCCGTATTCCGAGTAGGATTCGAGGTACGCGGTCTGGATCTCTTTACCGATAAACTCGGCGTATTTCGGGATCAGATAGCCTTTGAGGAACTCCAGGTAGCGCTCTGACTGCTCCTGTGGGAACTGCTCGCGTTCGATCTGCTGCTCCAGTACGTAGAACAGATGTACCGGGTTCGCCGCCACTTCGGCGTGGTCGAAGTTGAACACGCGAGACAGGATCTTAAAGGCGAAACGGGTTGAGAGACCGTTCATCCCTTCGTCCACGCCCGCGTAGTCGCGATACTCCTGGTAGGATTTCGCTTTCGGGTCGGTATCTTTCAGGCTCTCCCCGTCGTACACGCGCATTTTCGAGTAAATGCTGGAGTTTTCCGGTTCTTTCAGACGCGAAAGAATCGAGAAGCGTGACAGGGTTTCCAGCGTGCCCGGTGCACAAGGCGCATGGGTCAGTTCACTGTTGTTAAGCAGTTTTTCGTAAATCTTGATCTCTTCGGAGATGCGTAAGCAGTAAGGCACCTTGACGATGTACACACGGTCGAGAAACGCCTCGTTGTTTTTGTTATTACGGAAGGTAACCCACTCGGATTCGTTCGAGTGCGCCAGAATAATGCCGTTAAAGGGCAGGGCAGAGATCCCTTCGGTCCCGTTGTAGTTACCTTCCTGGGTAGCCGTCAGCAATGGATGCAGCACCTTGATAGGCGCTTTAAACATCTCGACGAACTCCATAATCCCCTGGTTGGCGCGGCACAGCGCACCGGAGTAGCCGTAGGCATCCGGGTCGTTCTGCGCGTAGTGTTCCAGTTTACGGATATCAACTTTACCGACCAGCGCGGAGATATCCTGGTTGTTTTCATCGCCAGGTTCAGTTTTGGCAATGGCAATCTGTTCAAGGATGGATGGCCAGACTTTTACCACGCGGAACTTGGTGATATCGCCGCCGAATTCGTGCAGGCGCTTCGCCGCCCACGGCGACATAATGGTGCCCAAATAGCGGGTTGGCACGCCGTACTCTTTTTCCAGAATCTGCGCGTCTTCCTGCGGGTTAAACAGGCACAGAGGGTGATCGTTAACCGGGCTGCGCTCGCCGTTGGCGCTCAGCACGTAAATAGGTACGCGCTGCATCAGCGCTTTAAGACGCTCTGCCAGCGAGGATTTACCACCGCCGACCGGGCCCAATAAGTAGAGGATTTGTTTCTTTTCTTCCAGTCCCTGGGCGGCATGTTTCAAATAGGAGACGATCTGTTCAATCGCTTCTTCCATGCCGTAGAATTCTTCGAACGCCGGATAGCGCCCGATGACTCGGTTCGAAAAGAGACGGGAAAGCCGCGGTTCCTGGGCAGTATCAACCATTACAGGCTCGCCGATAGCGGTTAATAGCCGTTCTGCTGCGTTAGCATAGGCACTGCGATCTTGCCGACAAATGGTAAGAAACTCCTGCAGTGTGAACTCTTCGTCCTTGGCAGCTTCATAGCGCTGGCGATAGTGATCGAATATATTCATGGCATGCCGTCCTTTCGTTTTTTAGCACAGGTTAAGAGCCGTTGGTATGAATAATGGGGGCTCCCGGAAGAGGTAAGCCGAACGACGCTCACTCCTTATCCAGCAACCCGTATGTCAGGTTGTCGGACGATTAACGGTAACGTGCGCTGCGATTACACCTTCTAAAATTAAGCGTAGATGGCATTTGCAAAACTTGCATGGCGAGAAAAACGATTTTCAATGACATATCAATAACTCATCAAAAAATACGGGCATTAATTCTTTTACTATTTTTTACGCTTTCATAGTGCTGTCACGTATTTGCAAGCGTGCTGCCATCTTTACGCGAGATAATGACCAGTCATATTCTGATATTACAGGTAAAAAATTTGTCGTCAGACGGTGTGAAAGGTAAACTTCAGCCCGCTGAAATGTTGAAAAAAGGAATGACAGATTGTGAATCGAATCAAACTTCTAGCTTTAGGGGTCCTGATTGCCACTTCTGCTACCGCAGTACAGGCGGAAAGTAAGCTGACTCTGGGTGCGGGTGTCGGGATTGTTGAGCATCCATATAAGCAGTACGACCATGATGTGTACCCTGTACCGGTTATCAACTATGAAGGGGATAACTTCTGGTTCCGTGGTCTGGGCGGCGGCTACTATCTTTGGAACGATGGCACCGATCAGCTCTCGCTCACGGCGTACTGGTCTCCGCTGTACTTCAAGCCGGGCGACAGCGACAACAGCCAGCTGCGTAAACTTGATAAGCGTAAATCTACCGTGATGGCGGGTGTTTCCTGGATGCACCACACGCAGTACGGCTCTCTGCGTACCATGCTGTCTGGCGATACGCTGGATAACAGCAACGGGATTGTGTGGGATACCGCATGGGTCTATCGCTACACCAATGGCGGCCTGACGTTAACCCCAGGTATCGGCGTGCAGTGGAACAGCGAAAATCAGAACCAGTACTACTACGGCGTTTCGCACCACGAATCGGCGAAGAGCGGCCTGAGAAGCTACGATCCGAACAGCAGCTGGAACCCGTATCTGGAGCTGAGCGCTAATTATCGCTTTGCCGGCAGCTGGAGCGTCTACGGTACCGCGCGTTATACCCGTCTGTCCGATGAGATTACCGACAGTCCGATGATCGACAAGAGCTGGACCGGGTTACTCTCTACGGGTGTCACCTACACCTTCTAAATTATCCAAAATTTCAGGGTGATGAACCCCAACGCATGGCGCGTCGGGGTCGCACTACTTAAGGGCCTCATCGTGGTGCATCGCACCGTGGTGGGGCTTTTTTATTTAAAGGCGTATTTCACCCCCATCATAATCGACGCATCGCTATAGCTGTGGTCACCCACCTGAACGGCGGTTCCGCCCCATAGATTCAGCGACGGGGAGATTTGCCCCTGCACGCCGAGTTTCAGCTGCGCAATGTTGGTTGCGCCTTCCTGACGAATCGACGTATTGCCCATGCGGATTTCAGCAAAATGGGTGTTGTGCAGCCAGTCGGCTTCAACGTACGGCTTGAACTCACGTCCCTTGCCATCGTCCTCGGTACGATGACCGCGTAAATAGAGGCGCATCCCCAGACGAGACTGCAGATTGCCTTTGCTAGTGTCTTTCACCTGCGTACCGTTTGCTTCGGTATGGTCGGGACTTTTTACCCCCATCCACGTGAGCTGAGCCTGCGGTTCAAGATAGATTGCCTGGCGTGGCTGCTCCCGCAGCAGCATGTTATAGCCCGTTTCCACCGAGGCGGTGAAGCCGCGGCTGTTATAGGTTTCACGCTGCAACTCGTCGCCGTTGACCCGGTTAGTAAACCAGTTGTAATTCACCCAGCTATCGAGATACAGACCCTGTCGGCTAACCGCGTTCTGATACCAGGTGCTGTACGCACCCATGCTATAGCCTGCCATATGGCTGCGAGAACGGTAGCCGGTCAGCGATGATGACGATAACCCGGAGACGTTGCCGTAACCAGCCATCAGCCCCGCGCCCCAGCGATCGTCGCCGTTGTGGCTGCCGTGCCAGAATTCGTTACCCATCTGGGCCACATAGCGGTTGGCGCGAGAGCGAATCTGCCCGTCTGCCGCGCGTGAACGGTTTTGTCCGCCTTCCTGGCGCAGCCAGAAGGTGCTTGCCAGGGCAGAGCGCTGCGCGTCCTGTGGCGTGTACTCCGTGGCCCCTTCACGATCGTCCAGCGCCAGGCTGAAGAGGGTATTGGCGGCGGCCAGGTTGACCAGATAACTCCCGGCCTCCGGGCGATACTGCGGCGTTACCGGACTGGTGTTGATTGAGGTCAGATACCAGTTCTGCCCTTTTTGCACCAGGCTGTAATCCCAGGGGCCTGCCACCACACGGTTCGCCTGGACGAAAGCGCCGGCAGCGGATTGTCCGCCAACGCTAATCACCTCAATCCCCTGATTGGTCTGAGCGCCGAGGCCGCCCACGTTATTGACCGTGACGCGCGTGGTACCGGAGGTATCGCCTGCGATGCTCAGATGATCGGTTTGCGAAGCATCATCGCCTAGCACGGTATTGAGATTCAGCGTGCTATCGCTGCCGCCGCGGTAGTTACCGCTGACATCCAGCTTATTGCCCGCATGCAGCAGGCTGCGTGATAGCGTGGCGCTGCCGCTGTTGCTGAGATCACCGTTAACCGTAAAGGTTGCGTCGGCTTCATCGCTCTCGGTGGGTGAACCCACGGTCAGTGAACTGCCATCCTCAAGGGTTGTGCTGCCGACGCTGCCGGTACCGGAGAGGGCGGTGGCGCTTTGCGCCGTTACCGTACTTTGGAGCGAACCAGTCACATCCATACTGCCTTCGGCAAGCGTGGTTTCACCGTCAAAGGTGCTGTCGCCGGTAAGCGTCAGCGCCCCAGAACCTTGTTTGGTGAAGTTCCCGCTGCCGGTGATGCCCTGATCTATGGTGGAGTGGTAACCCTGGGTATCCAGCGTACCGCCAGCGCTGCCGATAGCAACCGGGCGTGAGGCGTCCAGTGAGACGTTGTCGAGCAACTGAAGCGTACCGCCGTCGAAGGTCAGCGCGCTTCCGGCCTGGCCGAGGCTATCGGCTTTGGCAACCTGTAATACGCCGCCTTTCAGCGTCCAGGGCGTAACTGAATCGGTGCTGTTTTTCAATAGCCAGGTGCTGCCGTCCTCTTTGCTGAAATGGTCGAAGCCCTGATACTGGGCGCTGTCGCCAATACTCGCGGCATCAAACTCCGCGTTACGTTCGCCGCCAAGGATCAGCGTATCATCGCCGTTACCTGCGCTCACGTCACCCACCACGTTATAGCCGGCATGCAGGGTTAGGGAGTTGGTGCCAGAGGTAAACATCACGGCCTGGGAGCGGGTGGTGCCGTCCTGGCTCATCCCGCCCTGAAGCGTCCCGCTGTTGATGATGGTCATATCGCTACCGTACACGCCGATACCGCCCGCACCCGCGCTACCCGTGGCAGTACCCGCATTGCCGCCGCTACCGCCAGTAATGGTACCGGTGTTATCAAGCGTACCGCCGCCAGCCTCAATATGTACGCCGTCACCGCCGCTGCCACCGTCAGCCTGACCACCGCCGCCGCCGCGATTCCCGGTTCCGCCGACAATCGTGCCGTCGTTAGTCACCGTACCGCCCGCGCCAATCAGCACGCCATTGCCCCCTTGACCGCCGACGCCACCGTTACCGGCGTTGCCACCGCCGCCGGTGCCACCCATGCCGCCGTGAACCGTGGCGCTGGCAGCGTTGGTGACGGTACCCAGGCCGTGAATGGCCAGCCCGTTGCCGCCCTGACCGCCGGTTCCACCGTCGGCGTTGGTACCGTTCGCGTTGGCCCCCGCGCCGCCATCGCCGCCAGTGAATTCTCCTTTGTTCAGCACATCGCCCGCGCCGGTAATATTCACGGCGGTGCCGCCAACGCCACCGACGCCACCGCCGCCCGCAGAGTCATCGCCGCCTTTACCGCCCAGGACTTTCCCGGACGTTTCGTTGGTCACATTACCCTGCTGGGTAATATCAATCCCGGTGCCGCCAATGCCGGAGTCGCCGCCGCGGGAGGTTGTCAGGTTGCCGCTACCGCCGCCACGGTTGCCCGCGCCGCCGATCACGTTACCGAAGTTAGAGACTGTACCGCCGTTTTCCAGCGCGATACCGATGCCGCCGTTGCCGCCGTCACCGCCATCGCCGCCGCTGAGACTCAGGCCGCTGCTGTTGGAGTTGCCGCCGCCGCCGGTCCCGGCATAGCCGCCGATCACCTCGCCACCCACCTGGTTGGTGATGGTGCCGCTGTTGACCACGGTGATCCCGCTGCCGCCGTTACCACCGATGGCGCCATAGCCGACAACGCCGGTACCCTGTCCGGCCTCAACCGCGCCGCCGTTGCCGCCATTGCCGCCGATACCGCCCGTAATCTTGCCGTTATTGGTGATGGAACTGGTGTCACTGAGCCATACGCCGTTGCCGCCGTTGGCGGCTTTACCGCCTGTACCGCCGACGCCGGTGACCGTGGTGTTCTGCTGGCTGTTAGCGTTGGCCGCCAGACCACCGGTAGCGCCGTTACCACCGCTGATGGTGCCGCTATTCGTCACGTTGCCGCCCTGCGTTGCGGTAACGCCGTCACCACCTTTACCGCCTGCGCCGCCGCTGCCGGCATGGATAGTGATACCGTTGCTGGTTTTGTCGTTCGCGCTGGCGCTACCGGTATTCCCCCCGGTGCCGCCATTACCGCCGTTTATTGTCCCGCTATTGTCGTAGCTGCCGCTGGTGGTGAGCAGCACGCCGCTCCCTCCGCCGCCGCCATCACCGCCGTTGCCACCGTTGCCCGCATCGGCGACGTCCGTGGTGTTGGAGCCGCCGTTACCGCCGCGTCCACCGTTGCCACCCTGAATGGTGCCATCGTTTTGTGTCGGTCCGGTGCCGTCCATTACGGCTCCAGCCGCACCGCCGCCACCGCCACCGCCGGCAGCACCCGCACCGCTATTGGCGACGCGGTCAGGCTCCTGGTGAATCCCGCCGTTACCGGCGGCGATCTGACTGCCGCTCAGGTTACCGGCTTCACCGCTTTGCCCGTCACTGCTCGCCTGCCCACGCCCTCCAGAGCCGCCTGCGCCGCCGTGGCCACCGGCACCGGTCACTAAATCCATATCGCCGCCTTGGCCGCCCTGAGCGCTGGCATCAGGCGTTGCGGCACTGCCGTCTGCGCCATCGGCAGCATTCGCCCCGACAGGCGTCAGGGCATATAGCGCAAGCCCCATGGTGAGAGCTAGGGTGCTACGCCGAAAAGGAAGCGTGTGAAAAACAGGCATGATTATCCTCGACAAAAAACAAAATAATGTTGTTGAGCGCTGCGGGGCTGACGGTGAATGAGACATGCAAACATCGAAATGCCGCACAGTAGATAAGGGAATGAGAGTGAGGTTTATCTGGATGAATATTGTGACTATTTAAAAATTACTAGTGTATTTTTGTTGTGAGATAAGAATATCACCTAATAATAATCCTATTTCAGGATGTTTCAGTCTGCTTGATCCAGGTGATGTTACCGGTAATTTTATTGGATTAAATAAGTTCGTTGATGCGTGGTAGAAGAAAAGCGCCGGGCAATGTGCTATTGCCCGGCGAGAGATAGGGGGAGGGAATTAGCGTTTAACGACGCGGATGGTCTGGCTCAGGCGAGCCGGTTTTTCTTCGGTGGCTTTCTGCGTTGCGCTGGCGCAGGCAGTTTCGACACAGACGAAGGTTTTGTAACCATCATCCGGCATATCGGCCATGCTGACGGACAGCGCTGGGCCTGGGTTCCAGCCAACGACGTTGACGTGGTGGTGGTGGATGACGTCGATGGTACGGTTCAGAGAAGTATCGCTGATCACGCTGCATGCTTCCGGGTTCAGGTACACGCGGTCGGTACGATCCGGGAAGGTCTGAACGCCGTCGCTCAGTTCGCCAATTTCTGCGTTCTGCACTTTGTCGATATAACGGTCGCCGAGGCCGCTGACTTTCACTGCGTGAATATCGCCAACGTTGAAGTAGGTGTGCAGCGCAGTGGTGGTTTCGAACTCACCGTGCGCTTCCAGTTCCATCTCGCAGGTTTTACCCAGCTTGAAGCGAGCGAGCAGGGTGAACTCGTGCGGCCAGTATTGACGGGTTGCATCGCTGCTTTTCAGTTCGAAGGTCAGCACTACGCCGTTGTCGTCTTCGTTATGGGCTTTCAGCTCCCACGGCAGATTACGAGCAAAGCCGTGCGCCGGGAAACCTTGTTGAGCTGCTGGGCCAAACCATGGCCAGCAGATTGGTACGCCGCCGCGCAGCGCCACGCCGTCTTTGAACGGAGTGTTGTTGCTCAGCCACAGTACTTCTTCTTCGCCCGCTGGTTTCCAGGAGAGCAGGTGCGCGCCCTGGAAGGCAAGGGAGGCTTTCACTTTTGGGTGGTCTACAACGATAAGCTCCAGCTCATCAAGCTGACGACGGGAGAGGATAGGGGTAAGCTGTTCAATGACCGGGAGAGCGAAAATTGTGTTAATCATGATGCAATCCTTGGTGTTTTAAGATTTTTGGCCATAAAAAAAGGCGACCGAAGTCGCCTTTTTGGATCAGATTCTCATCTCAACTTATTTGGAGATGTGAGCGATCAGGTCCAGTACTTTGTTAGAGTAACCAGTTTCGTTGTCGTACCAGGAAACCAGTTTAACGAAGTTGTCGTTCAGAGCGATACCAGCTTTAGCATCGAATACGGAAGTGCAAACTTCACCGTTGAAATCGGTAGATACAACGTCGTCTTCGGTGTAACCCAGAACGCCTTTCATTGCGCCTTCGGAAGCAGCTTTGATTGCTTTCTTAATTTCTTCATAAGAAGCAGCTTTTTCCAGACGAACGGTCAGGTCAACTACGGATACGTTAGGGGTTGGAACGCGGAACGCCATACCAGTCAGTTTGCCATTCAGTTCTGGCAGTACTTTACCTACTGCTTTAGCAGCACCGGTAGAGGATGGGATGATGTTCTGAGCTGCGCCGCGGCCGCCGCGCCAGTCTTTGTGAGACGGGCCATCAACGGTTTTCTGAGTAGCGGTGGTCGCGTGAACAGTAGTCATCAGACCTTCGATGATGCCGAAGTTGTCGTTGATAACTTTAGCCAGCGGTGCCAGGCAGTTGGTGGTGCAGGATGCGTTAGAAACGATGTCCTGGCCTTCGTATTTGTCAAAGTTAGCGCCTTTAACAAACATAGGGGTGTTGTCTTTGGAAGGACCAGTCAGAACAACTTTTTTCGCGCCAGCAGCAATGTGCTTACGAGCGGTTTCGTCAGTCAGGAACAGACCAGTTGCTTCAGCAACAACGTCAACGCCTGCTTCGTTCCACTTCAGGTTAGCCGGATCACGCTCAGCGGTAACACGGATTTTTTTACCGTTAACGATCAGATGACCGTCTTTCACTTCAACGGTACCGTTGAAACGGCCGTGAGTGGAGTCATATTTCAGCATGTAAGCCATGTAGTCTGCGTCTAACAGATCGTTGATTGCAACGATCTCGATGTCAGAACGTTCCTGAGCAGCACGGAAAACAATGCGACCGATACGGCCAAAACCGTTGATACCTACTTTGATAGTCATATATTCCACCAGCTATTTGTTAGTGAATAAAAGGTTGCCTGTAAAATTACAAAAACCTTACGCAGCGTCAAGCGGAATCGTGTCAATCATTGCGACAAATCAATCCTCTGCCTAAGCTTTGGTCGACTGACGTGTCTCACTCTTCCTATGAGCTTGAAACCACATGAGGGCGGCGCCGGGGATTTTAAAGGGCGCAGAAGATAAAAATGTGATTTAAGTCACAATTACCCGGCTGCCTTTTCACGCCGATTAAGTTTAGAACAAAAGTTCAGGCTTCATTGTTAATGTTTTGTTAGAATCGTCTGGCGAATGTATTTTTCATAGTGAGATGTGAGCAAAATGGTGAAGAAACCCACCCCAGAAGAACTGAAAAATACCCTCAGTGAAATGCAGTTCTATGTCACCCAGAAACATGGCACAGAACCGCCGTTTACCGGGCGTTTACTGCACAACAAGCGCGATGGGATTTACCACTGCCTGGTGTGTGACGAGCCGTTATTTCATTCCCAAAGCAAGTTTGATTCTGGATGCGGCTGGCCGAGTTTTTATGAGCCGGTGAGCGATACGGCCATCCGTTATCTCAATGATTACTCCCACGGCATGCAACGTACTGAAATCCGTTGTGGAAATTGCGACGCGCACCTTGGGCACGTTTTCCCTGACGGTCCGCAGCCGACTGGCGAACGTTTTTGCGTCAACTCGGCGTCGCTGAGCTTCACGGATGACGAAAACGGCGATGCCACTAAAGGTTGAAGAAACGATTCAGCAAATTATTCCTGAAAAAAGGAGCGGGGCATGAGTATTGAGCAAATGATCGAGACGATGACGCCGGAAATTTACCAGCGTCTCGCCACTGCGGTGGAGCTGGGAAAATGGCCTGACGGCGTGGCGTTAACCGCGGAACAGAAAGAGAACTGTTTACAGCTGGTGATGCTCTGGCAGTCACGCAACAACCAAGATGCTCAGCATATGACCATCGATACCCAGGGCCAAATGGTGATGAAGAGCAAGCAGCAGTTGAAAGAGGACTTCGGCATTGCACCGAAGCCCATCGCTACCTTCAAACAGCATTAAGCCGCCGCCCACGGTTCAATCAGCCGCGCTTTGGCATACCAGAGCGCTTCTCTGACCGCCACGGGCCTGTTCAGCAGGCCCAGTGCGTAGAAGCGGTCAGCGATGGTCTGCTGCGCGCGTATTGCCTGCATATCCATCTCACGGGTCTGATGGCTACGTCGCGCCAGCGCGCAGGCCAGCGATCCGGTATCCAGCCCCAGCTCACTAGCCAACAGCTGTGCCGCTTCATGACGATGGCGGTCGATAAACCTGCCGGTTTTCACCAGCGCCGCCACGATCCCGGTGATGATCTCTTCGTTATGCTGCGCGTACTGACGGCGGGTGATATAAAACTGATGGTTATTGACCCGTCCTTCACCGGTCGCCAGCACCCGTAGCGTGCCGCTGCGTTCTGCCGCGCTCAGTACCGGGTCCCACATCATCCACGCGTCTGCCGCCAGGTAGTCGCTGGCGGTTAACGGATACTTTGGCGGCGCGTAGACCACTTTCACGTCGTCCAGCCCCAGCCCGGCCTCTTCCAGAATCTGTACCAGCAGCCAGTGCACGTTGGAACCTTTGTTCAGCGCAATGCGTTTGCCTTTGAGCTGCTCCGGTGAGCGGATATCGCTGTCATGCGGCACCACCATCGCGACGCTGCGTGGGGCAGGAGGCTCCCAGGCGACGTACAGCAGCGTGTTGTCCTTCGCCTGCGCGAAAATCGGCGGCGCTTCGCCAGTGGTACCAAAATCTATCTCATCATTACCCAGCGCCTGCAGTAGCTGCGGGCCCGCGGGATATTCGCTCCACAGTACATTCACCCCTAAATCAGCAAACGACTGTTCCAGCAGCTGACGCGCTTTCAGCACGCCAAGATTGCCAAAGCGCTGGTAGCCAATACGCAACTCGCGTTCACGCGGTGCAGGCGGCGGCAGCTCGCCGGGTTTACGCCGCTGCTTAATTACCCCCAGATGCGCCAACTGTGTACGCAGCGTGTGACGGCTCATGCCGAGCAGCGAAGCCGCCTGGCTTTGGTTGTTATCACTTTGACTCATGGCGGTGTGGATCATCGCCCGCAGCATACGGTCGTACAGCGCGCCGCTGTGCGTCTGAAGCTGACGGTGCATAAAGGCCGTCAGCTCATCGCTCTCTTCCTGCGCAGGCTGGGGGGATGACATGGCTGACGTAAGCCGCAGATGTTCCGGCAGTAGCCATAAATCGGGGTTCAGCAATACCGCATTATGCAGGGTGTTTTCCAGCTCGCGGATATTACCCGGCCAGGGATAGTCCAGCATCATTGCCAGCGTTTCCTGGGCAATTTTCTGCTCGGTGCGCCCGAGTCGACGGGCATAGAGCTGGATAAAGTGATCGGCCAGCACCGGGATATCCTGTTTTCGCTGACGCAGCGGCGGCAGGTTAACGGCGGCGATGTTCAGGCGATAAAAGAGATCCTCACGAAAGCGCCGTTCCTGAATGGCGCGCTGGAGGTCGACGTGCGTCGCCGCAATCACCCGGACGTTGATACGAACGGGCTTATGCGATCCGACGCGGGTAATTTCCCGTTCCTGAAGGACGCGCAGTAGCTTGACCTGTAGCGCCGGGCTCAGCTCGCCAATTTCATCGAGCAGCAGGGTGCCGCCCTCTGCCGCCTCAAACCAGCCCTGATGGCGGTGCGTCGCGCCGCTGAACGCGCCTTTCTCATGGCCGAACAGTTCTGACTCCGCTAGCGACTCGGTTAACGCCCCGCAGTTCACCGCCAGAAACGGCGCGTTGGCGCGCGGGCTATGCCGATGCAGATAGCGCGCCACCACCTCTTTACCGGTGCCGGTTTCGCCGATGATAAGTACCGTGGCGTCGGTTGGGGCGAGCCGATTGAGCACCTTCTGAAAGGCCTGTGAAGCGGGGTCAACCAGCTCAGGGCCTGATGATGTGAGTTCTGCGTTGAGCATGGTGAGCCTCCAGCTAATTCCTGTCTGGACGGTATCTTTTGCGCGCTGAATTTGCCAGAGGGGGGAAGGCGGGATTTGTCGCCATTGCAGCAATTTTTGCCGATGCGGTGTTGCATTTGCAACAGCCTTGTCGTGAAAGCGATTTTTATAACACAATGAATTAAAACATTATTTTCTCTTTAAAAAACTGGCACGCATTTCGCTAATCTCTTTATAACTGACTTAAATAACCGCTTCTATAAATACCAAATATAGTTATAAAGGAAATGGATAATGACCGTACAAGCCGCTGAGAACATCAATATCTTCTGGTTCCTACCAACCCACGGCGATGGGCGCTATCTGGGCACCACCGAAGGGGGGCGCCCGGTGGATCTTCCCTATCTGCAGCAGGTGGCGCTGGCCGCCGACAGCCTCGGCTACTACGGCGTGCTGATCCCGACCGGTAAAAGCTGCGAAGATTCCTGGCTGGTGGCGGCGGCGTTAGCGCCCATCACCCGAAATTTACGCTATCTGGTGGCCGTTCGCCCTGGATTGCAGCCGCCGACGCTGGCAGCGCGGATGGCGGCTACCCTCGACCGTCTTTCCGAAGGGCGTTTGCTGATAAACGTCGTTACCGGCGGCGATCCGGTGGAAAACAAAGGCGATGGCATCTTCTTGAGCCACAGCGAGCGCTATGAAGTAACCCACGAATTTCTGGACGTCTACCGCCGCCTATTGGCTGGAGAAAAAGTGGACTATCACGGTGAGCATATTCAGGTCGAGGGGGCGGAGGTGCTGTTTCCGACGGTGCAGCGCAACGGGCCGCCGCTCTATTTTGGCGGTTCATCGGCGCAGGCCATTGAGGTGGCCGCCGACCATATCGACGCCTATCTCACCTGGGGAGAACCACCGGCGCAGGTGGCGGAAAAGCTAGCGGTGGTGAAAGCGCGCGCTGAAGAGAAAGGACGCACGCTGGAGTATGGCATCCGCCTGCACGTGATTGTGCGGGAAACGGAAGAAGAGGCCTAGGCCGCCGCCGACAAACTGATTGCACACCTGGATGATGAGACTATCGCGCAGGCGCAGCAGATTTTCTCCCGTATGGACTCCACCGGTCAGGCGCGCATGAGCGCCCTGCATAACGGTAACCGCGACAACCTGCGTATTGCGCCAAACCTCTGGGCGGGCGTCGGACTGGTGCGCGGCGGCGCTGGCACCGCGCTGGTGGGCAGTCCACAGCAGGTTGCAGAGCGTATCCGTGAGTATCAGGCGCTGGGCATCACCAACTTTATCTTCTCTGGGTACCCCCATCTGGAAGAGGCGCACCGTTTTGCGGAGCTGGTCATGCCGCTGTTGCCGACCAGCACCCAGCCGCGCTCGGCGAAGGGGCAGCTCAACACCGGGCCGTTTGGTGAAACCATCGGCGGGGCGAAACGTCCGGTCAAACAGGTCAGCGCGAGCTGAAGGGGCGACACTATGCAGCAACGGATGAGTGAACCCCATGTGGTGATCGTCGGGGGCGGGTTTAGCGGTACGGCAGTTGCCATCCACCTGCTGCGCGAAGCGGCACGCCCGCTGCGGATCAGCATTATCGAACCTCGTCATGCCCTGGGACTGGGCGTGGCCTATTCGGCTACCGACCCGGCGCACCGGATTAACGTCCCCGCCGCGCGAATGCAGCTCGCCGGGGATGACGACGGTGCGTTTGACCGCTGGTATCGCCGTTACGGCGACTTTCCACAGGACCCGCAGGCATTGCTTGCGGACGGCAGCGTCTATCCGCAGCGCGGTGCGTTTGGCCGTTATCTTCAGGCCACGCTGACGGCTGAAGCCCGTGCGCATCGTGGTCGTGTGGTGCATCTACAGGACCGCGCCGTTGGCTGGCAGGACGGTCGGGTGGTGACGGAAAAAGGCGAGCGGCTTCTGCCCGATAGCCTGGTGCTGGCGATTAGCCATCCGCCGCCGCAGCTACCGGGAGCCGTTTGCGAACTGGCGGCTCACCCACGGCTGATCGCGAACCCATGGCAGAGCGGCGCGCTCGCGGCGATCCCCGCCAGCGCACGGGTCGCCATTATGGGCACCGCGCTGAGCATGGGGGACGTGGTGGCCTCGCTGGAACGGCTTGGACATCAGGGCGAGATCATCGCCTTTTCGCGTCACGGTCTGCTCTCACGGCCTAATGCACCCATCAATTTACCCAAGTGGACGGCGGATTATCTGGCGGGCACGCTGCGCCAGCGGTTGGCGCGCATCCGCCAGGATATTCGCCGCGCGGCAGAGCAAGGGCTGCCCTGGCAAGTGGTGCTGGACACTGTGCGTAGCCAGGGGCAGGCCATCTGGCAGCAGATGAGCGAGACGGAGAAGCGGCAGTTTTTACGTCATCTACGGCGCTTCTGGGATGTGCATCGCTATCGCATTGCGCCGCAGGTATCACAGGCGATTGCCGCGCGCCAGCGTGCGGGGTTGCTGCGCGTACAGGCTGCCCGCTTAAATGCTGTGACGGCGGAAGGCGACGCGCTACGTCTGCAGTTGCAGCCACGCGGCGGTCAGCCTCAGTTCGAGACGGTGGACTATCTGGTGCTGACCACCGGGCCTGCGCATAGCCAGTTGATTAGCAGTCAGCCCTTTTTCCGGGCGCTTGAACAGGCCGGGATGATTCGTGCCGACGCGCTGGGTATGGGCATTGAGGTGGATGCGCAGTCGCAGCCCGCGGGCAGCACATTACCCATCTGGGTCGCCGGTCCGGCGGCGCGTGGGCGCTTTGGCGAACTGATGGGGCTACCGCAGGTGGCGGATCACGCCCAGCAGGTCGCGCAGTCGGTGCTGGAACGGCTCGACTGCCGCCAGCTCGCGTTATCGTAACTTTACCAACTCTATTTTTGCGCCGGGGCATGACCGGGCGTAAGGGGAAAACGCTATGTCATCACAACGTGAAATTCGTCTGAACGCTTTTGATATGAACTGTGTCGGCCACCAATCGCCGGGGCTATGGGCCCATCCGCGTGACCGCTCCTGGCAGTATAAGGATCTCGATTATTGGGTCGATCTGGCGCGCCTGCTGGAGCGAGGTAAGTTCGACGGCCTGTTTATTGCCGACGTGCTGGGGGTTTACGACGTCTACAACGGCAACGGCGATGCGGCCATTCGCCAGGCCGCGCAGGTGCCGGTGAACGATCCGCTGGCGCTGGTGACGCCAATGGCGCTGGTCACCGAACATCTGGGGTTTGGCCTGACGGCATCGCTGTCGTTTGAGCACCCGTATCCGTTTGCCCGCCGCCTGTCGACGCTGGATCATCTAACCAAAGGGCGCGTGGGCTGGAACATTGTCACCTCCTATCTGGAGAGCGGGGCGCGCAATATCGGCCAGCAGGCGCAGACGGCGCACGATGCCCGCTACGACTACGCGGATGAATATCTGGAGGTTATCTACAAGCTGCTGGAAGGTAGCTGGGAAGAGGGTGCGATTCTGCGTGACCGCGAGCGACGAATCTTCAGCGACCCGAACAAGATTCATGCGATTAACCACCATGGGAAGTTTTTCGACGTACCGGGCTACCATCTGTGCGAACCCTCGCCGCAGCGTACGCCGGTGCTTTATCAGGCGGGGGCTTCCAGCCGTGGTAAACAGTTTGCTGCCAGCCACGCCGAGTGCGTTTTTGTTGCCTCGCCGTCGAAAAGCGCGCTGAAGCGGACGGTAGCGGATATTCGCCGTCGCGCCGAAGAGGCCGGGCGCGACCCGCGCAGCATTCTGATCTTCAATATGCAAACGGTAATCGTGGGTGAAACCGACAAAGCGGCGCAGGCAAAGTGGCAGGAGTATAAAAACTGGACCAGCTACGAAGGCGCGCTGGCGCTCATTTCCGGCTGGACGGGGATTGATTTTGGCCAGTATCAGCCTGATGAAGTTTTTACCTATGCGAAAACCAACGCCATTCAATCGGTGGTGGACACCTTCTCAACCGCTGACCCAGAGCGTCAGTGGTCGGTGAAGGCGATGGCGGATTGGGTGGGCATTGGCGGCTTTGGTCCGCTGATGGTGGGTAGCGCCCAGACGGTGGCGGACGAACTGCAATCGTGGGTGGAAGAGACGGACGTGGACGGTTTTAACCTGGCCTATGCAGTGACCCATGAAACGTTCACCGATGTTGTGGAGCTCTTAATTCCAGAGCTGCAAAAGCGCGGGGTTTACAAGCAGGAGTATAGCCAGGGCACGCTGC
This sequence comes from Kluyvera sichuanensis, assembly GCF_014218705.1. Classification (GTDB taxonomy): domain Bacteria; phylum Pseudomonadota; class Gammaproteobacteria; order Enterobacterales; family Enterobacteriaceae; genus Kluyvera; species Kluyvera sichuanensis. The sequence goes on from NZ_JABBJF010000001.1 coordinate 34,166, forward strand.
GCGAGAAGCTGTTCGGCGGCAGCGCCCGGTTGCAGGCGCCGCATCCGGGAGCCGGTTACCGTATTCATGAACAAAGCGGGATGTTAACGCCGGTGCGATACCTATAATCCGTAGCCCGGCCAAGCGAAGCGCCGCCGGGATGGCTCGATGTTTCATCTGGCACCGAGCCACCCCCGGAGTCGGCGGAACGCCTCGTCCGGGCTACTTGTTTAGTGTTTGATCCCCAGCGACTCGGCCAGCTGCTTCGCCAGCTGGTTGTTGTCATCGGCACCGTACTCCCAGAACATCGCGCCAGCCAGCCCTTTGCTCTTAATGTACTCGGCCTTGATGCTCACCGAACGCGGGTTCTCATAAGAGAGCGCGAACAGCGGTTTGCCGTCCGTTGACTGCACCGACAACCATGGCACCTTCGCCTGGTCATCCCAGTGCTCGGTAAAGCGTTTTTGCGGGTCGTTCAGCAGTTTGCTGACAATATCGTTGTACTTCACGTAGGTATCTTTGCTGAGGTCTACGCCCAGCGATTTAAACAGATCCACCTCGTGCGGCCCAAAGTAAGGCTGGGTCACCGGGTTTTTCTGTGCATCCGGCTTGCTCCAGTCAATGCCCGGCTCAACCGTACGTTTTGGCACCCGGCCATAGAAACCGATGCCGAGGTTCATCTGGCTTGGCTTCAGACCGGCAGCCAGATAGTTATTCACCACGAAGTCGGCGCTGTACTTATCCGCCGCAGCTACCGTTGGCCACTGGGTCGAATCATAAAGGTTGGAGTTGAAATACTGAGTACCGTACGCCATGTCGTAGGTCATCAGGTTGATGTAATCGAGCAGCGGCGCAATGGCTTTCACGTCCACCCAGCTTTTCGGGCTTTCCGCATTGGCGCCTACGGCAATGGTCACCAGCTTTTTATGGCCAAACGTATCGCGCAGTTCTTTAAGCAGCGTCGTGAAGTTATCCCGGTCCGCCGGTTGGCTGGCGACCAGACCCCATGCGCCGTTGACCGGGTATTCCCAGTCAAGGTCGATACCATCCAAACCATATTTCGCCACCACATCCTGCACCGAGCGGACAAATACCGCCCGGGATTCTGGCGTGGCCGCCGCGCCGGAGAAGCCGCGAGCCCCCCAGCCGCCGACGGACAGCAGCACTTTCAGATCGGGGTTCTGTTTACGCAACGTAGGGATCTTTTCTAAATCGGCCTGCACTTTCGGCGAGAGCCAGATTTGGTGCAGTTTGGTTGGATCTTTTAACGCGTCGTTGGTTTCGTCTTTCTCGTCGTTGTAGATAAGGCCGAACGAATAGTTCAGGTGGGTAATCTGGCGAACGTCGAGCTTATCGATGTCGCCGCCGGGCCCCGCCGTCACGTCACCGCCACCGTTGAAGTAGCCGACGGACATCAAGGAATTCGCGGAAACAACCGAGGCGCAGAGCAGGGGTAATGCTGCCAGCAAAGGCAAAAGTTTCATAAACGGTCCTCTTTGACATTAAAAAAGCAAACACGCCACGGAAATGGCGTGGCGAAAAAACAGCCGTTCGAACATATCACTGCCGCTGGGTTAAATCTGCGAGATGGTTCACGAGGGGAGAAGACGATTTACGTCAGGGAATATTGTAAATGGATGGATGATTTTTTATACTTTGTGTACGGATTTATTCCGTACAAGGTAAATTTTCTGGAGTCATCATGCCTGCACTGAAAAAACAACGAATCGATCTTCGACTAAACGATGACGATAAAAGGATCATTGAAGAGGCAGCTGCCATGAGTAATCAGACTATCACGCAGTTTGTCGTGGAGAGCGCTTCAGGACGAGCGGCTGAAATTATTGAACAGCATCGACGTCAAGTGCTGAACGAAGCATCCTGGAACCGTGTTATGGATGCCATTGCACAACCGGTGATCCCTGATGAGAGGCTGCAGCGAGCGGTTAAACGTCTGCGCAATATGGAATAGAGGATGGGATTATGGATAATCTGACCATCGAGATGTTTTCTGAAGGCAGGGAATATGACTTCTCTGAATTTGATTGCGGAGAAGAGTCGCTTAATCTCTTTCTTGTAGAGCATCTTGCTCGTCAGCATCGTGGGCGTATTCTGCGTGGTTATTTACTCATCACGCGCGATCCAATCCCGAGGGTCCTAGGGTACTACACGTTATCCGGTAGCAGCTTCGAGAAAGAGACGCTGCCTTCTAAAAACCAACGGCGTAAAGTACCTTATACCAATGTACCTAGCGTGACATTGGGCCGCCTGGCGGTGCATAAAACGTTACAGGGAAACGCGTGGGGAACGATGATGGTCGCACATGCGATGAGGGTTGTGCATAGTGCTTCGCAAGCTGTGGGCGTACATGGTCTGTTTGTCGATGCGTTGAACGACAACGCGAAATCATTTTATCTGACATTGGGGTTTATAGCGTTGGTGGGCGAGAACGCAAATTCTTTGTTCTATCCCACCAAATCTATTGAGGCGTTGTTTGAGCAAAAATAATGCCTTTCAGCCCTGAATTTCCAGCCAGTCATCCAGCGTATACAGCGTTGCTCCCTCGACCGCCATTTCCATAAACGCATTGGCGCTGTCCTGCGGCTGAATATTGACGCCGCGGCAGCCGTCGGTGATAACGTTGACCGTATAGCCAAGCTGTAATGCATCCAGTACGGTGAACTTCACGCAGTAATCGGTTGCCAGCCCCAACACCACAAGCTCGTCGATACCGCGCTCACGCAGCCATGCGTCGAGACCGGTTTTCTGGCGATGGCCGTTGTCGAAAAAGGCGCTGTAGCTGTCGATATTGACGCTTTCACCTTTGTGGAACACGGCATCGATCTCCTGAGCCGTCAACAGCGGATGCAGCGCCGCGCCGTCGCTGTGCTGCACGCAGTGATCCGGCCAGAAGGTCTGCGGAAGGCCATCGAGCGTGCCCTGGCTGTAGACGGCTACCGCGTGCTGGCTGGCAAAGCTGCCGTGGTTGGCGGGGTGCCAGTCCTGGCTTGCGACGACCACATCACCGCGAATCTTCGCGGCGCGGATGAGCAGATTTGCCACGTCGACGGTGCTGTCACCGTCGGCGACGGCAAGTGCCCCACCGGCGCAGAAATCATTTTGTAAATCGACCAATAACAGTGCACGTTGTGTCATCTCGCTCTCCTTACTCGTCCGGCGTCAGTTCACCGCGCAGGTTCTGCTGCATGGCGCTGCGGATAGCGTCGGCATCCAGCCCCTGGCTTAACAGATAGTGCAGTTTGGTCAACGTGGCTTCTACCGTCATGTCAGAGCCGCTAATCACGCCCGCCTGCGCCAGCGCGTTACCGGTGGCGTAGCCGCCCATGTTCACTTTGCCAGACATGCACTGGGTGAGGTTCACCACTACGATGCCGCGCTTGCTTGCTTCCGCCAGTTCATTGACGAAAACGCCGTTTTGAGGAGCATTGCCCACGCCGTAAGAGCGCAGAATCAGCGCTTTAACCGGCTGGAGCAGGAAGTTACGCACCATGTCGGCGGAGATGCCGGGATAAATGGTCACCACGCCAATCGGCTGCGGCGTAATCGGGTGCACAATCAGTTCGCCTTCGCCGTGTGGTGCAGGCGGGGTGCCTAATTTGCGGATATGGATCCCGGCTTCCAGCAGTGGCTGCAGGTTTGGCGAAGCGAAAGCATCAAAGCCGTCGGCGTGCGCTTTGGTGGTGCGGTTGCCACGATAGAGGCGATTATTGAAGAACAGGGTCACTTCATTAATCGGGTAGTTCGCGGCGACGTACAGCGAGTTTAGCAGGTTGATCTGCCCATCGGAACGCAGCTCGGCCAGCGGGATCTGTGAACCGGTAACGATAACCGGTTTACCGAGATTTTCCAGCATAAACGAGAGCGCCGAGGCGGTGAACGCCATGGTGTCGGTGCCGTGCAGAATCACAAAACCGTCGTACTCGTCGTAGTGCGCTTTGATGTCGTCGGCGATGTGCTGCCAGTCTTCCGGCGTCATGTCGGAAGAGTCCATCAGCGGGTCGTATTCGTGGATCGTAAAGTCCGGCATTTCGGGGCGATGGAACTCAGGCATCAGCGCCAGCTGGCGCTGGAGATGACCGGAAACCGGAATGTAGCCGTGGTCAGAGCGCTGCATCCCGATGGTCCCGCCGGTGTAGGCGACGTAAATAGATTTTTTTTGCATGGGGTCGTCTATTGATTAATCGAAAGAAAATCCCCTCCATGTGGAGGGGATTGCGATTAGCGAATATTGGCGCAGGTCAGGCAAAATGCATAGCGATTTTGCGGATCGTTAAACACCGCCAGCTTGTCGCTCTCGGCTTTTACCGTATTGGCGGCCGCCGCCAGCGGGGCAGGCAGATAGGCCTGCACGGCCTGAGGCAGCGAGGCGCGCACCGAACCGGATACGCTATCCATCACCATATCAAAGAACGTCGGTTCGCTCTGGTAGTAGTCAACATGCCAGGATTTCACTTTCGCGAGCTCCGCAGCTTTCGCTACCGCATCGTCGAAATCACCGAGGCTATCAACCAGCCCGTTAGCCTTCGCATCTTCACCGGTCCACACGTGGCCCTGTGCAATCTTGTCGATTGCTTCAGGCGTACTCTTACGTGCCTGCGCCACGAGTGTGATAAAGCGCTTGTAGCCGTTTTCGATGCTGAGCTGCATCATCTGCTGCACTTCAGGCGGCAGGGCTTTGGTCACCGCCATATCGGCCAGCGGTGAGGTTGCCACGCCATCGGTGTGCACGCCGATGGAATCCAGCGTGTTTTCAACGGTGTTGATCACCCCGAAGATACCGATAGAGCCGGTCAACGTGCTTGGGCTGGCGACGATGTAATCCGCTGGCGTAGAGATCCAGTAGCCACCGGAAGCGGCCATACCGCCCATCGAAACGACTACCGGTTTGCCAGCTGCTTTGGCTGCTGCCAGCTCTTCGCGGATCACCTCAGAGGCGCTAACGCTGCCGCCAGGGCTGTTCACGCGCAGTACGATGGCTTTCACTTTCGGATCCAGACGCGCATCGCGAATCTGCGACGCGGTGGTGTCGCCGCCGACGTTACCCGGGGTTTCTTCACCGTCCATAATGGCGCCGTTTGCGAAGATAACGGCGATGCTTGAGCCGGTATCTGCCGGGGTTTTCACCACGTAGTCATACATGCTGACGGCACGATAGTTGTTATCGGCCTTGCTCCAGCCAAACGCTTTGGTCATCGCTTTTTCGATATCCGCGCTTGAGCCCAGCGCATCAACCAGCTTGTTGTCGAGTGCGTATTTTGCCGTGTCACCGTCCGCTTTACGCAGCCCGTCGAGTAGCCCCTGCGCGCCTGGGAAGACCTGCTGCGCGGTAATCTGACGGTTAGCGGCGATGGTATTCAGGTAGTTCTGCCACAGCTCACCAATCCAGCGGCTGTCCGCTTCGCGCGCGGCAGGGGACATATCGTCACGGATAAACGGCTCAACGGCGGATTTATAGGTGCCGACGCGGAACACGTGGGTCGAGACCTTCAGCTTATCGAGCAGCGACTTGTAGTACAGGCCGTTGGTGGCGAAACCGTGCAGGTCAACCACGCCCTGCGGCGACAGCCAGATTTTGTTGGCGAAGCTCGCCAGATAATATTGCCCCTGGCTGTAGCTATCGCCGACGGCGTAAACCGGTTTGCCGGTGTCGCGGAATTCGCGCAGCGCCTTGCCGATATACTGCATCGACGGCTGATCGCCACCGGCGAAGTTTTTCAGATCCAGCACGATGCCGGTGATATTGCGGTCGTCTTTCGCCTGGCGAATAGTCTGCACGATATCAAACAGCGAGTTTTCCTGCAGGCGATCGCTGCTGGCGCCGAAAATCTGGCGGCCAATCACGCTAAGCTTGCTGCTGGCGGAAGGCTTATCCACCACCACGCCGCTGATATCCAGCAGCAGCGCACCGCGGCTACTACGCTCGCTGGTGGTGCTGCTACTGACCTGCAACCAGATGCCGACGCCAACCAGCACCAGCAGAATAAAGAACAGGTTCAGCACCAGCTCGCGTACGAAGTTGAGCAGCCGCCACGTCCATTTAAAGAATCCGGCAATAAAGCGCCATAGGGTTCGCATGTATTCTCCCTGCAAGAAATAAAAGGTTTACCGAAACGGCAAAACGTGTGGCTATCCTAAATAGACCGCCGCCGCTTGTCAGCAGGAATCGCCTTCGGCGCTGTAACAAAATCCTCGCGCATGTTAATTTTATGAAAAATAACATGAGAGGGTTACTCAATGGACGCACTTGAACTACTCGTTAATCGCCGCAGCGCTTCCCGTCTGGCAGAGCCCGCACCGGCAGGCGAAGCGCTGGAAAACATCCTCCGCGCCGGGATGCGCGCTCCGGATCACGGCACCTTGCAGCCGTGGCAGTTTGTGGTGATTGAAGGCGCAGGCCGTGAGCGTTTCAGCCAGTTGCTGGAGCAGGGCGCGATTGCTGCGCAAAGCGATGAGAAGGCTATCGAAAAAGCGCGCAATGCGCCGTTCCGCGCGCCGATGATCATCACCGTGATTGCCAAATGCCAGGATCACCCAAAAGTGCCGAAGTGGGAGCAGGAAATGTCGGCAGGCTGCGCGGTGATGGCGATGCAGATGGCCGCCGTTGCTCAGGGCTTTAACGGCATCTGGCGCAGCGGTGCGCTGACCGAAAGTCCGGTGGTGCGCGAAGGGCTGCAATGTGGCGAGCAGGATAAAATTGTCGGCTTCCTCTATCTCGGCACGCCGCAGCTCAAAGCGTCGACGACCATCACCTTCCCGGATACGGCACCGTTCGTCCGTTACCTTTAAAAAAACCGTTACGATTGTCTGGAATATAGGCAACTGCCCACGAATTCAGACAGTCGTACTTATCACGGCTCTGTTCTGGCGTTAACGGACAACACATTCTGGTCATTAGCTAGTAAGAATACGCTTAAAAATGTGACGTGAGGTTAAAAAATACACAGATAGATAATCATAAGTGCCACTACACTAAATCTTGAACGGATAGCGTTTTTAAGAGGGAATAATGCCTCTCGCGCCAAAGGGCTTGGCTTAATCTCACGATAAGGCGACAACACTATCGAGGCCAACAATGCCACAAGTCATAATAGAATTATCTGAATATGAAGAGTTAAAAAAACGCAGCAAGGATCTACTTGATCAAGTGACTTATCTTGAAAGTAGTCTATCTGCTGCAAGGGGCGAAAAAAAAGAGATAGTGACGATAGAGCGAGTGGTTAATGTTCGTAATAGAAAAGAAGAATGGGCGATCGTTATTTTAATTTCTATTGTTATTGGAATTGCTATTGGCGTTCAATTTCACTAACTTCTTGCTTTGTAATAAAATTATTCCATCAAGACGTTAAAGGATGTTGTTAATGTTTGACACTATTAAAGCCATTTTTTCTACGAACAAGAAGCCTTTAGGGCTTCTTGTTAATGTCATAAGATAGACGTCAGTTTTTATTATTAATTCATATGCTACATGTTCGTAATGAAAAACAGGGTAGTCTAAAAAACTCTGGTTATCATTGTTTATACACTTCACAGTTGCCATAAAATAATGAGTGATTTCCATCGCTGGCCTCAAATGTCTTACCATCAAATACGATATTGTCTGCTGGTTGTGCTTGCTTTCCTTGTAATGTTTTAAACTCAGTGACATGATAGAGCGTATCACCGGGTTTAGCTTCTTTGGCTTCAAGTGAAATTCCGCCATTTTCAGCAGTAATTACCCCCTCAAAGTTAACAACCATCATCCATGCTTTACTATTGGACATACTAGTGCATAAATAGGCTGCTGCGGGCGTGTCAATCGCTTGTGCTAGCGAAGGTACGAATAATGTACTTAACCAGAACAAATATTTCATCCTTTATACCCCTTTTTTCGTGCATGTTTCATAAATTCAAATTTATTGTCATTAAATTCTTTTTGAATACAACCATCCATCTCTTGAGAAATAAATGGTTGAGTGCGAAGTCTAAATTTTTTTGCCTCGATGTTTACACTATCGATTAAAACCTGGTCAGGTTCTTCATCTGGGGTTTCTTTCATGGCGTACTTCATAACCTCCAGATAGTAGTACATTCGACAGCGCTTAATGGTTATTTGAAAGATTGCACAAGCATAAATATGCTGCTGGGTTGGCATAATTCAAAATCATTAATTTATACCAATTAATGGGAGTTCATTAAAACACTGAGGAGAGACAATTTACCTTATCGTTGCAGAGCAATGCAATCATTCATCACACCAATTGTATTAAACCTTTTTATTAACATGTATGGAATGCAAGTTTTTACTAATAATCAGCGGTGAAAATGAAATTTCGTGTGCGAATAGCGAACTGATTTTAACTGTTGTTAATGTTTTTTTGGGGTGGTTAATATTGTTTTAACATTGAAGTATTCATTCTGTTTTTTTCGACTTAAAAGGGGATAAGATAATTTATAAAAGTAATCAACGTGAATCTCTCGAAAATATAGCATTCCACGGTATGTTTCTTAAACACCAATAAAGCCTGACATAGGATTGTGGCCTCCAGCGTTGGTTCTTTCCTTAATACAGTCGCTCTCCATGTGATAGAATCTCTAACGTTTTAGACATATTAAATTTTGTTTAGTTGGAAAATTCTAATAAAATTAGCATGTTATAGAATTTCCGAACAATCAGGAGTTGTCCATGAGCGAGCAGGCCATTCGTTTAACGCAGTACAGCCACGGAGCGGGTTGCGGTTGTAAAATTTCACCGAAGGTGCTGGAGACCATCCTGCACAGCGAGCAGACGAAGTTTATCGACCCGAACCTGCTTGTGGGTAACGAAACTCGCGACGATGCCGCCGTTTACGACCTGGGTAACGGTACCTCGGTCATCAGCACCACCGATTTCTTTATGCCAATTGTCGACAACCCGTTCGACTTTGGCCGCATTGCGGCGACCAACGCTATCAGCGATATCTTCGCGATGGGCGGTAAGCCGATTATGGCGATTGCCATCCTCGGCTGGCCAATTAACACCCTGGCGCCGGAAATTGCCCGTGAAGTGACCGAAGGCGGGCGCTTTGCCTGCAAACAGGCCGGTATTGCGCTGGCGGGCGGTCACTCCATCGACGCGCCGGAACCGATTTTCGGCCTGGCGGTCACCGGTATCGTTCCGACCGAGCGCGTGAAGAAAAACAGTACTGCGCAGGCGGGCTGCAAGCTGTTCCTGACCAAACCGTTGGGGATTGGCGTGTTGACCACCGCCGAGAAAAAATCGCTGCTGAAGCCAGAGCACCAGGGGCTGGCGACGGAAGTGATGTGCCAGATGAACCTGGTGGGCTCGGCGTTTGCCAATATCGAAGGCGTTAAAGCGATGACCGATGTGACCGGTTTTGGTCTGCTCGGCCACCTGAGCGAAATGTGCCAGGGCGCAGGCGTCCAGGCACAGATTGACTTCGACGCGGTGCCGAAACTGCCGGGCGTAGCCGAATATATTGAGCTTGGCGCCGTGCCGGGCGGGACCGAACGTAACTTTGCCAGCTATGGTCACCTGATGGGCTCCATGACCGCCTCACAACGTGCGCTGCTCTGCGACCCGCAAACCTCCGGCGGCCTGCTGCTGGCGGTCACGCCGGACGCCGAAGAAGCGGTGCATGCGGCGGCTGCGGAATTTGGTATCAACCTGACCGCCATCGGCGAACTGGTGACCGCGCGCGGTGGCCGTCCGATGATCGAGCTGCGCTGAACCGATGCGGTTGTTCATAGCGGAAAAACCGAGCCTGGCTCGCGCCATTGCTGACGTGCTGCCGAAGCCCCATCGTAAGGGCGACGGCTTTATCGAATGCGGCAACGGTCAGGTCGTGACCTGGTGTATTGGCCACCTTCTGGAGCAGGCGCAGCCTGATGTCTATGACAGCCGCTATGCGCGCTGGAATCTGCAGGACCTGCCGATTGTGCCGGAAAAGTGGCAGCTACAGCCCCGGCCATCGGTCACCAAACAGCTCAACGTCATTAAGCGCTTTCTGCATGAAGCCAGTGAAGTCATCCACGCGGGTGACCCCGATAGAGAGGGGCAACTGCTGGTGGATGAAGTGCTGGACTACTTGCAGCTGTCGGCGGAAAAACGTCATCAGGTGCAGCGCTGTCTAATCAACGACCTGAACCCACAGGCGGTGGAACGGGCGATTTCCCGCCTGCGCGCCAATAGCGAGTTTATCCCGCTGTGCGTGTCGGCGCTGGCCCGCGCCCGTGCCGACTGGTTGTACGGTATCAATATGACTCGCGCCTATACCATTCTTGGGCGTAATGCGGGCTATCAGGGCGTACTCTCGGTTGGGCGTGTGCAGACCCCGGTGCTGGGGCTGGTGGTGCGCCGCGATGAAGAGATCGAACATTTCGTGTCGAAGGATTTCTTCGAAGTGAAAGCGCACATCGTCACACCAAAAGACGAACGCTTTACCGCCACCTGGCAGCCGAGCGAAGCCTGCGAGCCGCATCAGGATGAAGAAGGGCGTTTGCTGAACCGCGCGCTGGCCGAGCACGTGGTGAAGCGTATAGGTGGGCAGCCCGCGCTGGTTACCGCCTACAACGATAAGCGTGACTCCGAACCCGCGCCGCTACCGTTTTCGCTATCGGCCTTGCAGATTGAAGCGGCCAAACGCTTTGGCCTCAGCGCACAGAACGTGCTGGATATCTGTCAGAAGCTGTACGAAACCCATAAACTCATCACCTATCCGCGTTCCGATAGCCGCTATCTGCCGGAAGAACATTTCGCCGGTCGACATGCGGTGATCAACGCTATCGGCGTACACGCCCCAGATTTGCTGCCGCAGCCGGTGGTGAACACCGATACCCGCAACCGCTGCTGGGACGATAAAAAGGTCGACGCTCACCACGCCATTATTCCTACGGCGCGGGCCAGCAAGGTTAATCTCACCGACAACGAAGCGAAGGTTTATAACCTCGTCGCACGTCAGTATCTGATGCAGTTCTGTCCGGATGCGGTGTATCGCAAGTGTCAGATCGATCTCGATATTGCCAACGGTAAGTTTGTGGCGAAGGCGCGTTTCCTGGCGGAAGCCGGCTGGCGCACGCTGCTGGGGGCGAAAGAGCGCGACGAAGAGAACGACGGTACACCGCTGCCGGTGGTGGCGAAAGCGGATGAACTGCTGTGTGAAAACGGCGAAGTGGTAGAGCGACAGACGCAGCCGCCGCGCCATTTCACCGACGCCACGCTGTTGTCGGCAATGACCGGGATTGCCCGTTTTGTGCAGGATAAAGATCTGAAGAAGATCCTGCGCGCCACCGACGGATTAGGTACCGAAGCGACGCGTGCCGGGATTATCGAACTTCTGTTTAAGCGCGGTTTTCTGACCAAGAAAGGGCGCTATATACACTCGACCGATGCGGGAAAAGCGCTGTTCCATTCGCTGCCGGAGATGGCTACACGTCCGGATATGACGGCGCACTGGGAGTCCACGTTGACGCAAATCAGCGAAAAGCAGTGCCGCTATCAGGACTTTATGCAGCCGCTGGTGGGCACGTTGTTCCAGCTTATCGAGCAGGCGCGCAGTACGCCGGTGAGACAGTTCCGTGGATTAGCAGCGCCGAGCGGTGCGAAGAAATCGTTCAGTAAAGGCAAAGGGAAGAGTAAGAAACCGACGGCAAGCCCGGAACAAGACGCATAATCGCCCCGACTGCCTGATGATGTTTTCTGGAGAAATGTAGCCCGGCCGAGCGAAGCAACGCCGGGGAAAACCCGGAGTTGGCGCTAAAGCGCTGCGTCCGGGCTACCGACAAGATTAAATCACGCCCTGCGCCAGCATCGCATCGGCCACTTTCACGAAGCCTGCAATGTTTGCACCGCGAACGTAGTTGGTCTGTGCAGATTCACCGCCGTGCTCAACGCAGGCGTGGTGGATATCCAGCATGATGTGGTGCAGACGCGCATCCACTTTCTCCGCTTTCCAGCTCATACGCGCCGCGTTCTGCGCCATTTCCAGGCCAGAGGTTGCGACACCGCCGGCGTTCGCTGCTTTACCCGGTGCGAACAGCACGCCCGCTTCGAGGAACAGGTCGGTTGCTTCGATGGTGGTTGGCATGTTGGCACCTTCCGCCACGGCCTTCACGCCGTTGGCAATCAGCACGCGTGCCGCGTCAACGTCCAGCTCGTTCTGGGTCGCGCACGGCAGCGCGATATCCACCGGCACGCTCCACGGCTGCTGACCTTCCAGATAGACCAGACCAAATTCGCGCGCATAATCGGCTACGCGACCGTCGCGGCTGGCTTTAATTTCGCACAGACGCGCCAGCTTCTCTTTGGTGAAACCTGCTTCATCAACCACGGTTCCGCTGGAATCGGAGGCAGTCACTACGCGGGCGCCAAACTCCATCGCTTTTTCGATGGCGTACTGCGCTACGTTGCCGGAACCGGAAACCGCGACGCGCATTCCTTCAAAGCCCAGGCCGTGACGCTTAAGCATCGCTTCAGTGAAGTACACCAGACCGTAGCCAGTCGCTTCCGGGCGAATCAGGCTGCCGCCAAACGACAGGCCTTTGCCGGTAAACACGCAGGCGGTGTCGTTGGAGAGTTTTTTCATCATCCCGGCCATAAAGCCGACTTCACGCCCGCCCACGCCGATATCGCCCGCCGGAACGTCGGTGTCTGAACCCAGATGACGATAGAGTTCGGTCATCAGCGACTGGCAGAAGCGCATCACTTCGCCTTCGCTTTTACCTTTCGGATCGAAGTCAGAACCGCCTTTACCGCCGCCCATAGGCAGGGTGGTCAGGGCGTTTTTGAAGGTCTGTTCGAAGCCGAGGAATTTGAGAATAGAGAGGTTTACAGACGGGTGGAAGCGCATTCCCCCTTTGTACGGCCCAATCGCCGAACTGAACTGCACGCGCCATGCGCGGTTAACCTGTACCTGATTGCGGTCGTCTACCCACACGACGCGGAACTGAATAACACGCTCAGGCTCAACTAATCGCTCCAGCAGAGAGAGCTGGCGATAGCGCGGGTTCTGTTCCAGAAACGGCCAGAGCGTTGTCATGACTTCACGGACAGCCTGAGCAAACTCGGTCTGGTGTGGGTCGCGTTGTTGAACATGAGCCAGGAAGGAATCCAGGGAGCAAACCTTATCCATAAGTATAAGTACCTCTTATGATTGTAGATGTATGTAGTTGTTATGGTTGTGTTTAATAAAGTGTCGTTTTTCGACTATATCATTACCCGGCTAACGTATGACAAGTAAATTCCAGGACCAAAATAAAATTAATACTCGGGAGGGGGTCATAACTAAAAACGATGATGTAAAAAACTTAAGCTCGCCCTGAATTTGGTCGATAGTATTAAGAGAAGATTTTTCAGGAGATTAAGGGATGAAAACGTTCTGGATAGCGGGCGCTCTGGCGCTGTTTTGTCATGCGGCGCAGGCGCGGCCGCAGCTTGAGGTGAATGTCCCGCCAGAGGTGTTCAGCAACAGCAACACCACCCAGCGGGCGCAGCCGTGCACCCAGTGCTGTATTTATGAGAACCAGAACTACTCGGAAGGGGCGGTGATTAAGGCTGAGGGCGTGCTGTTACAGTGTCAGCGCGATGAGCGAACCATCAGCACGAATCCGCTGGTCTGGCGTCGGGTAAAGCCATAAACGCCTCAAGCAGCGGCACATCGGCGGGGGCCAGCGCATAGCTAAAGGCCTCTTCTGGCGTGCACCACACAAGCGCACTGTGTTCGCGGGCGATGATTTCACCGTCAAAATGGGGCACGTGCCAGGCGTGAAGATGAATGATTCTCCCGGAGACTTCACGCTGGTGGCTGGCAACGTAACGGCCAGGCCAGGCGCGGATCGCCAGCTCTTCCTGTAGTTCGCGCACCAGCGCTTCCGGCTGGCTTTCGCCGGCCTCAACTTTTCCCCCCGCGAACTCCCAAAGCCCGGCCTGATCGGCATGTGGAGGGCGCTGGGCCAGCAAAATTTTGCCGTTTTGTTCGATAATGGCGGCAACAACATCAATGGTTTTCAGCATAGCGGTCAAAGACTTGATAAAAGGAATGCCATATTATCGCTGCTTTGTTGTTAGCTAAAGCCTTGCAGGAGTCTCCGGGTGAAAAATAAACAACCCTGGGTGCAACCGCTCAGTCAGTTACCCCTCAGTCTGAAACCTATTGTTGCCATGCAGCAGAAGCATTACGGCAGCGTATTGAATCCCACCCGCTGGTGGGGGCGAATGCCCCGGCTCTTCTGGTTAGTGGCGCTGTTTGTTGGCTATCTGGAGCGTAAAAAAGCGCGTCTGGACCCCACGCTACGGGCGCTGTTGATGACCCGCGTTTCCCAGCAGTGCGACTGCGCATTTTGCATTGATGCCAACAGTCTGCGTCTGGCACAGCGTAGCGGGGCGATGGATAAAGTGCTGGCGCTGGGCGATTGGCAAACCTCGACGCTGTTTTCTCCTGCTGAACGTGCGGCGCTGGGCTACGCTGATGCGATGACCGCGACGCCGCCGTTAATTTCTGTAGCACAGAAAGAAACGTTACACTGTCACTTTAATGATGAACAAATCACGGAGATGACCGCGCTGGTGGCATTTCAGAATTTGTCGGCGCGCTTTAATACTGCGCTGGAGATCCCTTCACAGGGGCTGTGCCGCACGACGGGAAAGCACGATGCTGGATAAACATCTTCACCCGCGCCTGAAGCCACTGTTGAACCGCACTGCGCAGGCGCTGGATAAACCCGGTATTTCCGCCGACGGCATTACGCTGCTGGGCTTTGCGATTGGCGTTTTAGCGCTGCCGTTTCTGGCGCTGGGCTGGTACGGTGCGGCGCTGGTGGCCATCGTGGCAAATCGGTTGCTCGACGGGCTTGACGGTGCGCTGGCCCGGCGGCGTGGGCTGACGGATGCCGGCGGCTTTCTGGATATCGCCCTCGATTTTCTGTTCTACGCGCTGGTACCGTTCGGCTTTATGCTGGCAGATCCGACGGCGAATGCCCTGGCGGGGGGCTGGTTGCTGTTTGCGTTTATGGGCACCGGCAGCAGCTTTCTGGCGTTTGCGGCGCTGGCGGCGAAGCATCAGATTGATAACCCAGGCTACGCCCACAAATCGTTTTACTACCTTGGCGGTTTAACCGAAGGCACTGAGACGATTTTGCTGTTTGTGCTGGGCTGCTTGTTTCCGGCGTGGTTCGCGTGGATGGCGTGGATCTTTGGCGCGCTGTGCTGGCTGACGACGTTTAATCGGGTGTGGGGAGGGTACATGACGCTGAAGAACCTCCAGCGTCATAAAGAGACGGATTAGCGAGAACTGTCCGGGCCGCGATCGCCGGTGGAAACCGGGTTTTTAGGGTTGCTGCTCCACTCGTACCAGCCGCCGTCGTAGACGCTGACGTTCTGCCAGCCCATCGCACGGGCGTACATAAAGGTCTCAGACGCGCGCCAGCCGGTGCCGCAATAGAAGGAGACCTGCTGGGTTGGCAGAATGTTCCAGGATTTCCACATCGCTGCGATATCGTCTGCGCTGCGCATGGTGCCGTCCGGGTTATGGAAATCTTCCATATGGGTGGAGTCGCTACCCGCATGGCCCCAACGAGCGCCAGCAATCTCACCTTTTGGCTTAATGTAGCTGTAGCCGCTGGTGGTGCCGATAAATTCCGGCCACGAGCGAATGCTGACCAGCGACGCATCCTGACGATGCAGCAGGCTGCGCGCCTGTTCCATATCCAGCATCAACTGCGGTTGGGCGGGGATGGTGATGCCGAAGTCTGGCGCCGGAGCCACGTCTTTCGGCAGGCCGCGTTCCACCGGCAGACCTGCATCGGACCAGGTTTTCCAGCCGCCGTCCAGCAGGCGCACATCTTTCACGCCCGCATACAGCATAATTTGTGCGACACGCGCCGCCGCATAGACATCGCGACCGTAAAGAATAACGGTGGTGTCATGGCGGATGCCGTGTTTCGCCAGCATCGCTTTGAGCTTATCGTCAGAAACCTTATTCCACAGCGGCTCGCTTTCCACCTCGTTGGTGTCGATATAGTCTGCGTTCGGAATATGGCTGACCAGGTAAAGTTTCGGCGCGCCCCAGGCAGCTTCAATCACTTTAACGTCGCCCGCCGGTTTTGCCGGAACGTTTTTTCCCTGCTGTAAATCATGCAGCCACTGCGGGTATACCAGTTGTTCGAAGTGCGGCAGCTTTTGCAGGCGGTCTGGCTGCTCCAGCGCATCGCTCAGGGTGGAGATATTGTTGAAGCCCGCGTGTTTCAGACGTTTGGCGACCGCCTCGTTGTCTTTACTGTCGCCGTAAAGTGCGATGTCGGTGGTTTTACTCAGCTGATGCTGCTGCGCCCACGCGCTAAGCTGCTCGTCGTTCATCGCGGAGAGCCAGCTAGCGGAGAGGTTTAACGCGCCCGGTTCGTGGCCCTGCGTGCCGTTGGCATGCTGAGGCCAGCCGTTGTAAAACGCGCTCATGCGCGTATCAATGGCGGTGCCATTTTGCTGCAGCAGGTGGGTCAAGGTTAAGGTTTTTGCCGTTTCGGCAGCAAAGACAGAGGAAGCGAGGCCAAGCGCAACGGCCAGCGCGGTCAGTTGAGAAACACGTTTCATCAAATCATCCGACGAGGAAAAAAGGAGCATCATTCTGAACCTCTAGAGGGGGAAATACCTTGCGTTAACGCAGTATTTCCCGCGTCAATGCCAGTTTGCTAACTGCAAACAGACGGCGTCGGTGGGGACATCATCCGGGTCGTGAGTCACCTGCACCACGGGAATGTGTAACTGGCGGAGTTCGGCGAACACCCATTGGCGAAAACTGCCGCGCAGCGGCCCGTCGAGGCGGCTAAATGGCTCATCCAGCAGCAGCGCGTCGGGTTCTGCCAGCAGCGCGCGCAGCAGCGCTACGCGGGCGCGCTGGCCACCGGAAAGGGTGGCCGGGTCACGACGATAAAAACCGTCCAGCCCCGCCTGCGCCAGCGCCAGCTCAACGCGAGGCTGGCGGGCATGACGGGTAACGGTCGCGGGCAGCGCTAGCTGCAGGTTCTGCCCGACGCTCATATTGTCGAACAGCAACGCGTCCTGGAACAGCACGCCGATGCGCCGTTTCTCAGTAGGTAGCGGATCGCAGCGGCGGCCGTTAAGCCACAGTTCGCCTTGTGCGCGAAAGGCGCCATCGAGCGCGCCGACCATCCACGAAAACAGCGTCGACTTTCCGCAACCAGACGGCCCCATCAGCGTCACAATTTCGCCCGCCGCGACGGTGAAGTTAACCTCGCGCAACAGTGGCTGACCGCCGAGCGTGAGCGTCAGATTGTTGACCTGCAACATTAGCGTAATCCCCGGCGTAAATGGCCGATACGGCGCGCCAGCAGCGCGGTAAGTAAAAAGAAGCCCATCGGCAGCAACAGCTGCCATAGCGCCTGGGCGGCAAGCGTCGCGGTTACGCCGCCGCTGCTCAGCGCCACGGCTTCGGTGGTCAGCGTGGGCACGCGTCCACCGCCAAGCCATTGGGTGGGCAGATACTGGGCGATACTCACGGAAAAGCCGACCGCCAGCGCCGACAGCAGCGGGCGAACGATCAGCGGGCACTTCAGCCGTAGGAAAATCGCCCCACGCTGCCAGCCAAGCGTTTTTGCCAGCAGTATCTGGCGCGGGTCAATTTTCTGCCAGGCCGGGCGAAGTACAAACAGCATCCATGGCACTACCCACAGCAGATGCCCCCACAGCACGGTAGCGAACTGCCCATCGAGCCAGCCATAAAGCGCCAGTTGATATTGTCCTGCGGCCAGCGGCAGTGCGGGTAACAGCAGCGGAAGGTTGAGCCAACCCTGTACCCGGCGTGGCCCCCATTCCAGCCACAGTAGGCAGACCACCGCACCGATCGGCGCGGACAGCAGCCCCAGCCACAGACTGTTGTTGAAGGTATCGGCATCGGGCAGAGTGGCGTGCGCTTGCAACATCAGAAACAGGGTACAGACTAATCCGCTGAGCGGCAGCAGCAGGCCGACTATTCGTCCTGGGGCTTGCGAGAAACTGGGGCGTCGTACGCCGTTCAACCTGGGCAGTCGTCGTTGCCAGAGCGACCAGAGGCCTGCGGCGGTACCGGCAAGTAGCGCCAGCAACACCAGTAACAGCAGGCAGGTCAGTTCACCTTTGACCTGATCCTCTGGGGCTGCCGAATTCAGCCATTGCCAGGCCAGCACCGCCAGCGTCGGCGGGTTACCGGGGCCGATAATCGTCGCCACGTCGACCACCGACAGCGTCCAGGCCGCGGTGGCCAGCAGCGCCACCTTGAGCGAGGGCATCAATGCCGGAAGAATAACCCGGGTCAGGCACTGCCCGCGCCCGTAGCCGAGGCTTTTAAACACCACCACCTGTTCTGCCAGCCGGCGTTCGCCGAGTAGCGCCCAGCACACCCACAGTAAAAAGCCGCTCTCTTTGACCGCCAGCACCAGACCCAGCCCGATACCGTAACGGTCCTGAAATGGGCTGAGCATCGGCAGCAAACGATAGAGCGCGCCGCCTTCGGCAAACAGCAATAGCGCGCAGGTGGCGAAAGCCACGTGCGGTAGCGCCAGCAGCCAGGGCAGCCGGGAAGAGAGCCGCTGCCAGCCCGCAGAAGGCCAAAGCGTCGCGATGACCAGTAGCGCCAGCACCAGCGCGCCACCAACCGAGAGCAGCGTGGAGACGATCGTCGCGGTCAGTGCCTGTATCAGCTGCGGGTCGGTGAGCAGTTGTTGCCAGTGGGCGAGCGAAAACGCTGGTCTTAACAGCAGACCGGCAGCGGGAAGCAGGGGCAGATAGATAATCAGCATCATGCCCCAGCAAAGTAGAATCAGTGCGTACCGTAACGGCGCAGCCATTCCTGCTCCAGCGCATTCACCCAGGCAGCGTGCGGCTCAGCCAGTACTTTCGGCGCGTGTTCCGGGATAAGCGATTGCAGCGTTTTTTGCTGTTCGGGACTTAGCTTTGCCGGATCCAGCACGCTGGGGTCGCCCCATACCGCTGGATCGGCCTTGCGCAACTGTGCTTCAGGGGAGAGCAGGAAGTTTGCCACCACCTGCGCCCCGGCGCTGGCGGAAGCGTTCGCCGGAATTGTCACGAAGTGCACGTTGCCCAGCATGCCGCTCTGGAAACCAAAGCTGTAGCTGTCCTTCGGCAGTTCGCCTTTTGCCACTTTCTGCTTCGCGTGCATCGGGTTAAAGGTGAGGGAGAGGCGCAGCGAACCGTTGCTCAGCATAGCGTCCATTCGCGCCGGTGAAGGGGGGAAATCTTTACCATTGCGCCACAGCAACGGGTGCAGCGTGTCAAGATAGGCCCACAGCGGTGCGGTGACGGCAGCAAAGGTCTTTGCCTGCGGCGGCTGTTTCAGCGCATCCGGCTGGGTGGTGAGGTTGATTAACAGCTGCTCAAGCAGCGCAGTGCCGGTGAAGTCGGGTGGGCGCGGGTAGGTCACCGTGCCGGGATGGGCTTTGGCAAATTCGAGCAGCGCCTGCGGTGAGTCCGGCGGCTGCGGCGTTTGCTGCTGGCGAGCAATAAAGGTCAGCTGTGCGCTGCCCCATGGCGATTCTGCGCCTTCCACCGGTACCGAGAAATCTTCCCGCACCGGTTTGCTCACATCCACATAGCGCCAGTTCGGTAACTGCTCCGCCCAACCGGTACGCAGCAGGTTGGCCTCTTTCAGCGCGCGGAAGTTTTCACCGTTGACCCACAACAAATCGACCGATCCGTTAGTCTTACGCCCGGCCTGCGCTTCGGTCTGAATGCGCTTTACGGTGTCTGCCGCATCGGCAATGTGTACGATGCGCAGGTTAATGGCGTAATCACGCTTCACTTCACCGCTCACCCAGTCAAGATAGTGGTTCACTGCTTCATCGCCACCCCAGGCGTTAAACCAGACGGTTTGCCCTTTGGCCTCGTTTTCCACCTGCTGCCAGCTTTGCGCGTGAACCGTCAATGGACTCAGCGCCAATAGGCCAAGCCCCAACAGCCCAGCGCGCAGGCGATGTACATCTGCGTGATAACGCATCAGGAATTCCTCTTTTGTCGTTCATGATAGAACGTCTTAGCGACAACGATAACGATAGTCAGTGCGAACAAAATAAACAGCCCGGTGACAAACCAGAAGGTGCCGCCGGTGAGCAGGCTGCCGACCCATGAATAGACGATGGTGGCGGGAAGCTGACCAATACCTGTGGCGATAAAAAAGTGGCGAAAGCGCAGCGACGTCAGCCCGGCGGCGTAGCTCACCGGGTCGAAGGGGACGAAAGGCAGCAGGCGGCAGACTAAAATGGTGTGCTTGCCGTAGCGTTCAAAGAAGCCGTCTATGCTTTTAAGCACCATTTTTCCGGTCAGCTTTTCGACCACTCCGCGCCCCATCAGCCGGGCGATGTAGAAGCATAGCGCGGCACCGGCCATCGAGCTGGTCCACGAGAGCACCGCGCCCCAGAATGCGCCGAACAGCGAGGCATTGGCGAAGGTGATAAGAAAGGCGGGCAGTGGGGCGGCAACGGCCTGAAAAATCATCAGTACAAAGGAGACGGCGGCGGCCTGTGATCCATAGGAGTGGATAAACCGCTCGATGCCCTGCTGGTCGACGGCGAGAAACGCGGTCAGGCTATGATCGATAAACGCATTCACGCTCGGAATACACCACCAGGCCAGCAGCAGCGCAATAAACGCGGTGAGCAGCAGCAGACGGAAAAACAGCGTGGCGTTGCGTGATGCCATCAGCGCTCCTCCTCGGAAAGGTCAACGCGTCTATGCCGGGCATAGCGTTTGGCCGCCTGCACCAGCGCAAACAGCGCCAACCCGGCGAGGCTCAGTTTGAGGATAAACGCCAGCGTCAGGCCGTGTGCCGCCAGTTCGCTTGCCATCAGCGTATAGATAAAAATTCCCGGCAGCGTGGTCAGCGCAGAGATCAGGGTATAGGGCCAGAAGGGGATGGCAGTCAGTCCGTAGGCGTAGTTTTGGATATTGTACGGAAAGAGCGGAATGAGCCGGGTAAGAATCAGAAAGTCGATACCGCTGCGGGCTATGCCCCGTTCAATCGCCTGAAAGGTGGCGGTGTGCCCGACGTATTTAAGCAGCAGCGCGCGCCCGAGCCAGCGGGCGAGCAGGAAGGAGAGCGCCGAGGCAGCAGTGGCGGCAATCAGCGACAGCAGCGTGCCGAGCCATGGACCAAAGGCAATGCCACCGACCAGCACCAGCACGCTGCCGGGCAGCAGGCATACCGTGGCGAGGATAAACAGGGCAATGTAGATGATGTAGCCAAGCGCGCCGCTTTGGCGGACCAGTTCCTGCAGGTGGCGGAAGTTGGTGACCAGGTCAGCGAGGTCGAAGGTGTGGATCAGGATAGCGAGCAGGCTGATGACAGCGACAATGAGCAGGAGCTTAGTGGCTGTGTGGTAGTGACTTCTTTTGCATGGGGGTCCTCCTGCCGGGAAGAAAAAGTGCGCGCGACGGTATTATAGATTAGTGGTCACTGCAAGATATTAGCGTTGGTTTATTGATTTTGCTCAGAATTTTTCATTGTAGGTTTCGGGTTGGGTGCGGGGTTCGGTTTGGATCATCACTCTGTTGCGCTCCCTTCCAGCGCTAGCCATATAAATTGTATTGGCGCAGGGAGCGCGCAAGGGGCGGCCAATCGCCGCCGCCCCCTGCACCCCCGGGCTCTGGCGGCAAAATCGCCGCTTCGCGGTTCCCTCAGCTTATCCCTTCCGGCTTCGGGTCGGGCGCGAGGCAACGTCCCTGTAAAACCGCGCCCTCAGCCCACATCCATGTGGGCTGACCCGGCCTACAGGGAACGCTTCGGCGATTTAGACGCCACCCAAAACCGTGCGGTCTTTTAGTTAACAGCAAAAAACAGTCTTTCTGAAACCGATGAGTCCCCGCTGGAAATCGGCGAGCCGTAGCACGGAAGACAAGGTCAGTCCGCCATGGATGGCGGACTGAGGCGAACCGAGACAGGACGTCGAGTTTCGCCGTGCCGCAGGCTGGAGTCGTAGGCGAGCGCAGTGCGAAGCACCGATTTCCCTGCGGGGCCGCGGGGATTGCCAAGGGGTGCGCGGCCGCACCCCTTGGCCCGTTCACCGGTGATGGAACTTCATATTCCACCTAACGTAAAGTGAACGGAACAGGTGCACTAAACTAGCAAATACGAGCTTATTTAAACGTTGCCCACACCGGTGCATGGTCCGATGGCTTCTCCATCCCACGGATCTCATAATCAATCCCCGTCTCCACGCAGTGCGCCGCCAGCGGCTGGCTTGCCAGCAGCAAATCAATACGCAGCCCACGATTATCGTCAAACCCTTTGGAGCGGTAATCAAACCACGAGAAACGATCGTTGGTTTCTGGATTGGCATTACGGAACGTATCCACCAGACCCCAGCCCAGCAGACGCTGCATCCACTCGCGCTCTTCCGGCAGGAACGAGCACTTACCGGTGCGCAGCCAGCGCTTACGGCTATCTTCGCCAATCCCGATATCGAGATCGGTCGGGCTGATGTTCATATCGCCCATAATCAGCACCGGGTTCTCTTTACTCAGACGGGTTTCCAGATAATCCTGCAAATCCTGATAAAACTTGGTTTTGGCCGGGAATTTGGTTTCATGGTCGCGGCTCTCGCCCTGCGGGAAATAGCCGTTCATCACCGTCACGTTGCCGAAGGGTGACGGCACTTCGGCGATGATCAGACGACGCTGCGCCTCGGGATCATCGGTCGGGAAACCACGGTGCACGGCAATCGGTTCGGCTTTGGTCAGCAGCGCAACGCCATAGTGGCCTTTTTGTCCGTGGTAGAACACGTGGTAACCGAGCTTCGCCACCTCTTCCAGGGGGAACATGTCGTCGTGAACCTTGGTCTCCTGCAGGCCAATCACATCAGGCTGATGTTTTTCAACGATGGCTTGCAGTTGATGAGGGCGGGCGCGCAGGCCGTTGATATTAAAAGAGACAAATTTCATAGTGGTCGTCACTTTACCTGGTGAATTGTGACGGGATAGTAGCAGAATTTAACGTACCTCGCTGCCTTCGCCCGGCGGTATCGCCAATTTCTTTTATTACCGCTGCCATGTTGCAGAGCAAAAACTGCACCAGATTGAGGCAATCTGCGCCGTAATAAGGCGTAAATCTACGATAAATTTCGCAGTTGATCACAAATCCAGAATGATATTTTGTGGATGCATAATATTTCTTAATTTCGCCCTGCAATCATCGCCTGATGTCACTAATATTCACTTTTTATGCATTTGTGGTGAATAAGCGCCTTTTGTAACTCATTGATATTTCGTTATCGAACCTCGTTTATGCATTTTTACCTCTCGCTGGCACGAACCGTGCAATCTACATTTAAAGGGAAAAACATCAATTCATTAACATAAAATAAACCATTTATTTACTTATCGAGGTCGCTATGTCTCAGTCAATCAGCCGTCAAAATTTTGATCAGTGGATGATGCCGGTTTACGCCCCGGCAGCGTTTATTCCTGTTCGCGGTGAGGGGGCCTGGTTGTGGGATCAAGAGGGCAAAGGCTATATCGATTTTGCTGGCGGTATTGCGGTGAATGCCCTGGGGCATGCGCACCCGGCGATGGTCCGCGCCCTGACCGATCAGGCGACGAAGTTCTGGCATACCGGCAACGGCTATACCAATGAGCCAGCGTTGAAACTGGCTAAGCAGCTGATTGACGCCACCTTTGCTGACCGCATTTTCTTCTGTAACTCCGGGGCCGAGGCCAACGAAGCGGCGCTGAAAACGGCGCGTAAGTTCGCCCACGACCGCTTCGGTGCGCATAAAAGCGGCATTGTAGCCTTCAAGAATGCGTTCCACGGCCGCACGTTGTTTACCGTTACCGCAGGCGGGCAGCCCGCCTATTCTCAAGACTTTGCGCCGCTGCCGCCGGATGTTCGCCACGGGGTTTATAACGATCTTGAGTCTGCGCGCACGCTGATTGATGACAGCACCTGTGCGGTGATCGTTGAGCCGATTCAGGGCGAAGGTGGGGTGATCCCGGCGACGCTTGAGTTTTTACGTGAGCTGCGCGAGTTGTGCGATCGCCATCATGCGGTGCTGATTTTCGATGAGGTGCAGACCGGCGTGGGCCGTACCGGCGAACTGTACGCCTATATGCACTACGGCATCACGCCGGATCTGCTGACCACCGCGAAAGCGCTGGGCGGCGGATTCCCGATTGGTGCGATGCTGGCGCGCGAAGAGATGGCGAGCGTCATGACCGTCGGTACCCACGGCACGACCTACGGCGGTAACCCGCTGGCCTGCGCGGTGGCAGGTGAAGTACTTTCCATTATTAACACGCCTGCGGTGCTGAGCGGCGTCAAACAGCGCGAGCAGTGGTTTAAAGAACGGCTACAGGCCATCAACACCCAGTTTGGGTTATTTAAAGAGATACGCGGCATCGGCTTGTTAATTGGCTGCGCGCTGCGTGACGAATACGCCGGGAAAGCGAAGCAGATAAGCCTGCTGGCAGCGGAAGAAGGGCTGATGGTGCTGATTGCTGGGGCAAACGTGGTGCGTTTTGCCCCAGCGCTCATCGTCAAAGAAGAGGACGTGACGCTCGGTCTCAACCGTTTCGCTGCGGCCTGTGAACGTTTTGTCGCGGGAGAGTCATCATGATGATTATCCGTCCCATCGCGTCCGGCGATCTGCCCGGCCTGCTAAAACTGGCAGGAAAAACCGGCGGCGGGTTGACCTCACTGCCGCAGGATGAACACACGCTGGCGGCGCGAATTGCTCGCTCGCAGGCGACCTGGCAGGGCACGCTGCCGCGCGGCGACCAGGGCTATGTGTTTGTGATGGAAGATACCCGCAGCGGCGACGTGGTGGGCGTGTGCGCCATCGAAGTGGCCGTCGGCATCAACGACCCCTGGTATAACTATCGAGTAGGGACGCTGGTGCATGCGTCAAAAGAGCTGAACGTCTATAACGCGCTGCCAACGCTGTTTCTGACCAACGATCACACCGGCAGCAGCGAACTGTGTTCGCTGTTTCTCGACCCGGAATGGCGTAAAGAGAGCAACGGGCACCTGCTGTCATCCTCACGTTTTCTGTTTATGGCGGCGTTCCGTGACAGCTTTAACCACAAGGTGGTGGCAGAGATGCGCGGGGTGATTGACGACCACGGCTATTCACCGTTCTGGGAGAGCCTTGGTAAACGCTTTTTCTCGATGGAGTTTGCTCGCGCGGATTATCTCTGCGGCACCGGGCAGAAGGCGTTTATCGCTGAGCTGATGCCAAAACACCCGATCTACACCGATTTTCTCAGTGAAGAGGCGCGGGCGGTGATTGGGCAGGTGCATCCGCAAACGGCGCCCGCGCGCGCCGTGCTGGAAAAAGAGGGCTTCCGCTACCGTGACTATGTCGACATTTTTGACGGCGGCCCGACGCTGGAGTGCGATATCGACCGCGTACGGGCGGTGCGTAAAAGCCGTCTGGTGACGGTGGTAGCAGGTGAACCGGCAGGGGCCGATTTACCGCTCTGCGTGGTCGCAAACGAACAGTATCAGCACTACCGCGCAATGCTGGTTCATGCCGACCCACAGGCAGATGTACTGACCCTGAACGCCGAGCAGTCCGATGCCCTGAACTGTCACCCGGGCGATGCCGTTCGCCTGGTGCGCTTATGCCCTGAGGAGAAAAAATAATGAGCCTATGGATAAATGGTTGCTGGCTGTCTGGTCATGGCGAGGCGCGTCGCAGCGCCAACCCGGTGACGGCAGAAGCGGTATGGCAGGGCAATGACGCAGATGCTGCTCAGGTTGAGCAGGCGGTTGCCGCCGCGCGTTCGGCGTTTCCCGCCTGGGCGCGTCGGCCGTTTAGCGAACGTCAGGCAATCATCGAAGGCTTTGCCGCGCTGCTGGAGGCCCATAAAGTCGCACTAACCGACACTATCGCCCGCGAAACCGGCAAGCCGCGCTGGGAAGCTGCCACCGAAGTCACGGCGATGATCAACAAAATTGCCATCTCTATTAAGGCCTACCATAGCCGTACCGGGGAGAGCCATACCGACATGGCCGACGGTGCGGCGACCTTACGCCATCGTCCGCACGGCGTGCTGGCGGTATTTGGCCCCTATAACTTCCCTGGACATCTGCCAAACGGCCATATCGTACCCGCGCTGCTGGCGGGCAATACGCTGGTGTTTAAGCCGAGTGAACTGACGCCTGCGTGCGGCGAGGAAGTGGTTAAGTTGTGGGAGCAGGCTGGCTTACCGGCGGGCGTGCTGAATCTGTTACAGGGAGGCAGGGAAACCGGTGAAGCGCTCAGCGGCCAGTCGGGGCTCGACGGCGTGCTGTTTACCGGCAGTTCGGCAACGGGGTTCCATCTCCATCGCCAGCTTGCCGGGCAACCACAAAAAATGCTCGCCCTGGAAATGGGTGGCAACAACCCGCTGATTGTCGATGACGTTGCCGATCTGGATGCCGCGGTGCATCTGACCATTCAGTCAGCGTTCGTCACCGCCGGGCAGCGCTGCACCTGCGCGCGCCGCCTGCTGGTGAAACGTGGCGCGCAGGGCGATGCGTTTCTTCAGCGGTTGGTTGAGGTGACGGGGCGCATTATGCCGGGCGCGTGGAACGCCGACCCGCAGCCGTTTATCGGCGGGCTTATCTCGCCGCTGGCCGCGGAGCGAGTCTACCAGGCCTGGCAGATGCAGGTAGAAAAAGGCGGTAAAACGCTGCTGGCACCACGATTACTTAAGCCGGGAACGTCCCTGCTGACACCGGGGATAGTTGAGCTCAGCGAAGCGCACGACATCGCCGATGAAGAGGTCTTTGGGCCGCTGCTTGGGGTATGGCGTTACGATGATTTTGATGAGGCGATTCGGTTGGCTAACGCTACTCGCTACGGCCTCTCCTGCGGGCTTATTTCGCCGGATCGTGAACAATTTGAGCGCCTGCTGCTGGAAGCACGCGCCGGGATCGTCAACTGGAACAAACCGCTGACGGGTGCGGCGAGCACCGCGCCGTTCGGCGGCACCGGAGCCTCTGGTAATCATCGCCCCGGTGCATGGTACGCCGCGGACTACTGCGCATGGCCAATGGCCAGCCTTGAATCACCGCTGCTGACGCTACCTGCGACCCTCAACCCTGGGCTTGATTTTCAGCACGAGGTGCCATCATGAACGCCTGGGAAGTGAACTTTGACGGCCTGCCGGGGTTAACGCACCATTACGCCGGGCTGTCGTTTGGCAATGAAGCCTCGACGAAGCATCAATATCAGGTCTCTAACCCGCAGCGTGCGGCGAAGCAGGGACTACGAAAGATGAAAGCGCTGGCGGACGCGGGATTTCCGCAAGGGGTGATCCCACCGCAGGAACGACCGAACGTTGCGCTGCTGCGCCAGCTTGGTTTTAGCGGGCGCGATGAGCAGGTGATCGCCAAAGCGGCTGCGCAGTCGCCGGAGTTGCTGAGCGCCGCCAGTTCGGCCTCGGCGATGTGGGTGGCGAACGCGGCGACGGTTTGTCCTTCAGCGGATGCGCTGGACGGCAAGGTGCACCTGACGGTGGCAAACCTGAGCAGCCTGCTGCACCGCGCCAGTGAAGCGCCGACCACTCAGGCCATTCTGGAGGGTATTTTTGCTAACCCTGACCATTTCGCGGTGCACCGCGCGCTGCCTTCGGTGGCGGCATTCGGGGATGAAGGGGCCGCTAACCACAACCGCCTGGGGCGCGACTACGGCCAGCCGGGCGTGCAGCTGTTTGTCTATGGTCGTGACGGTGGGCAGGGCAACCAGCCGCAGCGCTATCCGGCTCGGCAAACGCGGGCGGCAAGCGAGGCGGTGGCCCGGCTGAACCTGCTCAACCCGAATCAGGCGGTTTTTGCCCAGCAAAATCCGCAGGTCATCGATCGTGGCGTGTTCCATAATGATGTTATCGCGGTAAGCAATCGCCAGGTGCTGTTCTGCCATGCTGAAGCCTTTGTGAATCAGTCCGCGCTGATGGGCGAACTGGCGCAGAAAGTGCCGGGGTTTACGCCAATAGAAGTTCCATCCTCCAGGGTAACGGTGGATGACGCGGTGTCGACCTATCTGTTCAACAGCCAGCTGCTCAGTAAACCTGACGGCAGCATGATGCTGGTACTACCGGGTGAAGCACAGGAGCATCCGCGGGTGTGGCGTTATCTTAACGATCTGCTGGCGCAGGATAATCCGATAGACGCACTGCGGGTGTTCGACCTGCGTGAAAGTATGGCCAACGGCGGCGGCCCGGCCTGTCTGCGTCTGCGCGTTGTGCTTACCGAAGCTGAACGCCAGGCGGTGAATCCAGCGGTAATGATGAACGACACGCTGTTCGCCACGCTGAACGATTGGGTTGATTGCTACTACCGGGACCGGCTAACTCAGGCCGATCTTGCCGACCCGCAGCTATTGCAAGAAGGACGAGAGGCGCTTGACCGCTTAACCCAGATACTGCGTCTGGGCTCGCTCTACCCGTTCCAGCGCTAAGGAGGCGGTATGAAACAGTTTCTGGCCTTGACGCTTGCGGGGAGGCTGCCGGAGCAGCCTGAGGGCGACACGGCGCACTTCCACTGGGAGTGGCGTGAAGCTGGCGTGCTGCAACTGACGCCGCACGAGCCCTGCTCACAGGCGCTGGTGCTGTCAGCGGGCATTCATGGCAATGAAACCGCCCCGGTGGAGATCGTCGACTATCTGCTGAACGCACTTTTAAACGGTGAGCTTAAGTTGCGCTGGCATCTGCTGGTGGTACTGGGTAACCCACCGGCGCTGCGCGATAACAAGCGCTATTTGCACAGCGATATGAACCGCATGTTCGGTGCGCGCTGGCGGCACTTCCCCGTCAGCGACGAAACCATCCGTGCTGCCAGCCTTGAGCAGACCGTCATCGCATTTTATCAGCGCTGCCCGGCTGAAGTGCGCTGGCATCTGGATTTACATACTGCTATTCGTGGCTCGCATCATCAGCGCTTCGGCGTGCTGCCCGCGCAGGAATCGCCGTGGGAACCGTCGTTTTTACGCTGGTTGGGTTCCGCAGGTCTACAGGCGTTGGTGTTTCATCAGTCGCCCGGCGGTACCTTCACTCACTTTAGCTGTGAATATTTTGGCGCGCTGGCCTGTACTCTTGAACTGGGGAAAGCCAAACCGTTTGGGCAAAATGATCTAAATCAGTTTGCGCTGGTAACGCGGCAGCTCAGGCATTTGCTGGCGGGGGAGATGGGTGGCGGCGCTGATACGGTGCCGCTGTATTATCGTGTGGTGCAGCAGATTACCCGTCGCAGCGCCGACTTCCGGCTGTATATGTCAGCGCAGACGCTAAACTTTACCCCTTTTGCTAAGGGGACGCTGTTGGCGGAAGACGGCGATACGCGTTATGTGGTGTCATCGCCCTGCGAATATGTGCTTTTCCCTAACCCTGATGTCGCATTGGGCCTGCGGGCGGGATTGATGCTGGAACGTTGTCCACCAGCGGATTAATTAAACTGGGCCGCACGCGGGGGCGCTGCGGCTTTGATTATTTGTGCCAGGATTTATTGCGGATTATTCTTAAGGTTGTGCTTTATTATT
Organism: Kluyvera sichuanensis; assembly: GCF_014218705.1. GTDB lineage: Bacteria > Pseudomonadota > Gammaproteobacteria > Enterobacterales > Enterobacteriaceae > Kluyvera > Kluyvera sichuanensis. The sequence continues at coordinate 63,656 of NZ_JABBJF010000001.1, forward strand.
AATCATGGCTGCTTTATACTTCTTCAAAATCTCTTCTTAATCAGCTAGTTGATTATTTTTGTTGCAACTCTCCACATTTCTTCCTTAATTTCCTCATAATTGGCACGAAATCGTTTTTTACACTTTCATTGTTTTACGCACGCTCTGATTAATTGACGATAAACCCCGTAAAGTTAATCTCGTCAACACGGCGATGCGCCGTCAGAATAACTGAAAGTAAGGATTCGATGATGAAAAAATTAACTGCTCTGTTTGTTGCCTCTACGCTGGCTCTGGGCGCGGCTAACCTGGCTCACGCTGCGGACACCACCTCAACGACCACCACCGACGCGGCGCAGCCGAACGGTACGATGATGCATCATCACAAAGGCAAAATGGGCCCACGTCATGACATGATGTTCCAGGGGCTGAACCTGACCGATGCGCAGAAACAGCAAGTTCGCGACATCATGAAAGAGGGACGCCAGCACATGAAGCGTCCGCCGCAGGAAGAGATGCGCGAGATGCACAACCTGATTGCCAGCGACAGCTTCGACAAAGCGAAAGCTGAAGCGCAAATCAACAAGATGGAAGCACAGCATAAAGAGATGATGCTGTCTCGTCTGGAAACCCAAAACAAGATTTACAACATCTTAACGCCGGATCAGAAAAAGCAATTTAATGCCAATTTTGAGAAGCGTCTGACAGAACACAAAGCGCATGAAGGTAAAATGCCGCCTGCGCCTGCTGAATAATACCTTCAGCGCACGGTCTTAAGACCGCCGGAGTTGCCCATAAACGCCATCAGGCTATGGGCAGCTCCGGCGGTTTTTTATTGCCGGTAAATCAAAAGATTACTTTTTCCAGAAATCGTCGAATACGGTAATCGGCGTGCGACGTTTGTGCTCGGTCTTCAGATACCAGCCTTCGATAGTTTTGGCGATTTCCACCGGCAGCGTTTTGCCTTCCAGATAGTCATCAATATTGTCGTAGCTGACGCCAAGCGCGGCTTCATCCGGCAGAGAAGGTCGGTCGTCTTCAAGGTCGGCGGTTGGCGCTTTCTTATAAAGGTGCTCCGGGCAGCCAAGCTCGGCCAGTAGCAGTTTCCCCTGGCGTTTGTTGAGGCGGAAAATTGGGTTGATGTCGGTGCCGCCGTCGCCGTACTTGGTGAAGAAGCCGGTGATGGCCTCGGCCGCATGGTCGGTACCCACGACGACGCCGTGCGTCATGCCGGCGATGCTGTACTGGGCCTTCATACGTTCACGAGCTTTTTCATTACCGCGAACAAAGTCGCTCAGTTCAATACCGGCTTCACGCAGCGCTTGCTCGCTGGCCAGTACGGCACCTTTAATATTAACGATCAGCACGCGGTCGGGCTGGATAAAGGCAATTGCATCCTGACAGTCCTGCTCATCGGCCTGCACGCCGTAAGGCAGACGCACGGCGATAAACTGTAGCGCGCTGTCGCCGGTTTCGGCGCGCAGTTCGTTAATCGCCTGCTGGCACAGTTTGCCGGTAAGGGTAGAGTCCTGACCGCCGCTGATGCCAAGCACTAATGATTTGATAAACGGATAGGTTTTCAGATACGCCTTGAGAAAATCTACGCTGCGGCGAATCTCTTGTTGCGCGTTAATCTGTGGTTTTGCGCCGAGTGCCTGAATGATTTCTTGTTGTAATGCCATTTACCCCTCCGGAATGTGTGTGCCAGCCTGAAAATCGCGTGTCGTTGGCCCATCAGAACAAGGTGTTAAAACTACCTCTTTGACGCTGAAACGACAAGGATCACAATTTTGACTGCTGTATATTAGTCCGATTTACCGTGGGTTACGGTAATCAATGCGCCTTGTAATTTGATAAATAGCAATATTTATTCCAGGCTTAATGGACACCAACAAAAAAGGAGAGGGAAGATGAACAAGAATATAGCAGGGCTTCTGGGTGCAGCAGCGGTAATGACCATGCTGGCAGGCTGTACCGCCTACGACCGGACCGCCGATCAGTTCACGCAACCGGTGGTCAAAGATGTGAAAAAAGGGATGAGCCGCTCTCAGGTGCTGCAGATTGCCGGTAAGCCATCCACTGAAATTAAGATGATTCATGCTCGCGGAACCTGCCAGACCTACATTCTGGGTCAAAGAGATGGTAAAACGGAAACCTACTTTGTGGCGCTGGATGACACCGGCCACGTCATCAACTCTGGCTACCAGACCTGCTCCGAGTACGACACAGACCCTGCCGCCAAGAAGTGATCCTCGTGCATTGATAGGATTCGTACGAAAGCCCGACCCGTGTGTCGGGCTTTTTTATGAGAAATGATGCTTATTTCTTGTCGCGAATTATTTTGAGTAAAGTGTGAAGGTAGTCAAAACGAGAGGTCAATGAGAGACAATTTTTGGGTCTTGAGAATTATCCGTACACAAATTGTTGCCGTATACTCATCCCATAAACAGAAGATAACTCATCTGTTACATACGAGGGTAGTGGGCACATGGAACATCGCCCGGTGATGACAGATTTCACAAGTTGAGGAAGCGTGAATGGAAAAGAAACATATCTATCTATTTTGTTCTGCAGGCATGTCCACTTCATTACTGGTCTCCAAAATGCGAGCTCAGGCTGAGAAATACGAAGTGCCAGTTATTATTGAAGCATTCTCTGAAGCATTCGCTGCAGAAAAAGGCCCAGAAGCAGATGTGGTTCTGCTTGGCCCGCAAATCGGCTATATGCTGAACGATATTAAAAAGATTCTGCCAAACAAGCCGGTTGAAGTTATTGACTCAACGCTCTACGGCAAGGTCGATGGTTTAGGTGTGTTAAAAGCAGCTGTTGCTGCAATTAAGAAGTCAGCTGCGCAGTAATTTTATTTTTAATTTTCCCGTCAAAGAGTTATTTCATAATTAATCGCCGCAATATTGATTGCGGCCTTTTAAGGGTATTTTTCTATGAGTAAAGTGATCGATTCGCTTGAAAAGGTACTCCTTCCTTTTGCTGTTAAAATAGGAAAGCAGCCCCATATCAATGCCATTAAAAACGGTTTTATTAAATTAATGCCGCTGACCCTTGCGGGGGCCATGTTCGTCTTAATTAATAACGTTTTCCTGAGCTTTGGTGAGGGGTCATTCTTTTATTCAATGGGGGTCCGCCTGGATCCATCAACCATTGCGACCTTAGACAGCTTTAAAGCCATCGGCGGTAACGTTTATAACGGTACCTTAGGCATTATGTCGCTGATGGCACCTTTCTTTATCGGCTCTGCGTTAGCAGAAGAACGTAAAGTTGACCCAATGGCAGCGGGCCTGCTGGCGGTAGCGGCATTTATGACCGTCACCCCTTACAGCGTCGGCGATGCCTACGCCGTCGGTGCAAACTGGCTGGGTGGTCAAAACATTATTTCCGGTATGATCATCGGTCTGGTTGTGGCGGAACTGTTCACCTTCGTTATCCGTCGTAACTGGGTGATTACCCTGCCGTCGAGCGTGCCGTCTTCGGTTGCGCGCTCCTTCTCGGCGTTAATTCCGGGCTTCCTGATTCTGTCTATCTTCGGGATCATCTCCTGGATCCTGACCTCGTACGGCAGCAACTTCCACCAGATCATCATGGACTCCATCTCCAAGCCGCTGGCGGCGATGGGTGGCGTGGTAGGTTGGGCGTACGTCGTGTTCAACAGCCTGCTGTGGTTCTTCGGTGTACACGGTTCCCTGGCGCTGACGGCGCTGGATAACGGCATCATGACCCCATGGGCGCTGGAAAACATCGCGCTGTACAACCAGTACGGTTCCGTTGACGCCGCGATCGCCGCTGGCCAGCAGTTCCACTTCTGGGCGAAACCGATGCTCGACTCCTACATCCTGCTGGGTGGTTCCGGTGCGACGTTGGGTCTGATTATCGCTATCTTCATTGCATCCCGTCGCGCTGACCATCGTCAGGTGGCGAAACTGGCTCTGCCATCCGGTATCTTCCAGATTAACGAACCGATTCTGTTTGGTCTGCCGATCATCATGAACCCGGTGATGTTCATCCCGTTCGTACTGGTACAGCCAATTCTGGCAGCTATCACCCTGGCGGCCTACTCGATGGGCATCATCCCGCCGGTGACTAACCTGGCACCGTGGACCATGCCTACCGGCCTGGGGGCGTTCTTCAACAGTAACGGTAGCGTTGCCGCCCTGATTGTTGCGCTGTTCAACCTGGGTGTCTCAACGCTGGTCTACCTGCCATTCGTGATGATTTCGAACAAGGCGCAGGCCACCATTGAAGAAGAAGAAAGCGAAGAAGATATCGCTGCCTCTCTGAAATTCTAATGCCAATGCGGTATGGAGCGAGCCTCCATACCGCCCTCACAAAAGGGAATAGTTATGTTTGATCTGGATAATGTGGTTGCTGAGGACGTGCAGGAAAACGATCTCGAAGAAGTGGTGATGGGCCTGATTATCAACTCAGGGCAGGCACGCAGCCTGGCATACGCCGCGCTGAAACTGGCGAAGCAGGGTGATTTTGAAACCGCGAAAGCCACGATGGAGCAATCCCGCATTGCGCTGAGCGAAGCGCACCGCGTACAGACTCAGCTGATTGAGAGCGACGAAGGCGAAGGCAAAATGAAGGTCAGCCTGGTGCTGGTCCATGCGCAAGATCATCTTATGACGTCAATGTTAGCTCGCGAGCTGGTTGCTGAATTGATCGAACTTCACGAGAAGGTACAATAGGCTTTTCCCTATGAGGCAACCAAAGATGATCACCATGGAAATCAACACCGCCCGAGAACAACAGCTCTTTAACGGTAAAAATTTTCATGTCTTCATCTACAACAAAACGGAAAGTATCAGTGGGTTACACCAGCACGATTACTACGAGTTCACTATCGTACTGACCGGCCGCTATTATCAGGTGATAAACGGTAAACGGGTCATGCTGGAGCGAGGAGACTTTGTCTTCATCCCGATGGGGTCGCATCACCAAAGCTTTTATGAGTTCGGTGCTACGCGCATTCTCAACGTGGGGATCAGCAAAGATTTCTTCGATACGCACTATCAGTCGCTGATTCCGTTTGCGCTGGTTGCTTCGCAAGTCTATTCGATCAAAAGCACGTTTCTGAGTTACATCGAGTCGGTTATTGCCTCACTACACTTTCGCGAAACGGAATTCGACGAATTTATTGAACTGGTTTCCTTCTACGTGATTAATCGCTTACGCCATCACCGGGAAGAGCAGGCGCAGGATGTGACGCCGCCGTGGTTAAAAACCACCGTAGAAGCCATGCACGATAAATTAAAATTTGGTGAAGGCGCGCTGGAAAATATGGTCGCGTTATCCGGGAAAACCCAGGAATATTTAACCCGAGCCACCCAGCGCTATTATGGCAAAACGCCGATGCAGATTATTAATGACATCCGCATTAACTTTGCCAAGAAACAACTGGAAATAACCAACTACTCGGTAACCGATATTGCGTATGAGTCAGGTTACAGCAGTCCAAGTCTGTTTATTAAAACATTCAAGAAGCTGACCTCATTCACGCCAAGTAATTATCGGAAGAAACTGACAGTTATCAAATAACGCGCTACGACATTATTTCGTAGTTCTGAAACAAAGCATTTAGCTCACCGCATATTATGCGGCGGGTAAGCCACGTTTAGCTTGTGGATCTCGAGGGAGAAAAGTATGAGCCAGAAATTGAAAGTCGTTACTATTGGTGGTGGTAGCAGCTATACGCCGGAATTACTGGAAGGTTTTCTTAAACGCTATCATGAGCTGCCGGTAACGGAACTGTGGCTGGTTGACGTCGAAGGCGGCCAGGAGAAGCTGGATATTATCCACGCACTGTGCGAGCGCATGGTGGAAAAAGCCGGCGTGCCGATGAAAGTCTATAAGACGCTGAACCGCCGTGAAGCGCTGAAAGACGCCAACTTTGTCACCACCCAGCTGCGCGTAGGCCAGCTGAAAGCCCGTGAAAAAGACGAACGTATTCCGCTGAGCCACGGTTACCTGGGCCAGGAAACTAACGGCGCGGGCGGCCTGTTTAAAGGTCTGCGCACCATTCCGGTCATTTTCGACATTATTAAAGATGTTCAGGAAGTCTGCCCGGACGCGTGGGTTATCAACTTCACTAACCCGGCCGGGATGGTGACAGAAGCGGTTTATCGCCACACTGACTTCAAACGCTTTATCGGCGTGTGCAACATTCCAATCGGCATGAAGATGTTCTTCACCGACGTGCTGCGCCTGACCGAGAAAGACGACCTCTCCATCGACCTGTTCGGCCTGAACCATATGGTGTTCGTGCGTGATGTGCTGGTCAACGGCGAGTCTCGCTTTGCTGAACTGCTGGACGGCGTTGCCTCCGGTACGCTGTCGGCGAATACCGTGAAAAACATCTTCGATATGCCGTTCAGCGAAGGGCTGCTGCGCTCCCTGAACCTGCTGCCATGCTCTTATCTGCTGTACTACTTCAAGCAAAAAGAGATGCTGGCCATCGAAATGGGCGAATACTACAAAGGCGGCGCGCGCGCCCAGGTGGTACAGAAAGTCGAGAAACAACTCTTCGAACTGTACAAAAACCCGGATCTGAACGTGAAGCCAAAAGAGCTGGAACTGCGCGGCGGGGCGTATTACTCCGATGCGGCGTGCGAAGTGATCAACGCTATCTACAACGATAAGCAAACTGAACACTACGTCAATATTCCACACCACGGCCACATTGATAACATCCCGGCAGACTGGTCTATTGAAGTGACCTCTATTTTGGGCCGTGATGGTGCAAAACCGCACCCACGCGTGACCCATTTTGATGAAAAAGTGTTGGGCCTTATCCACACCATCAAAGGTTTCGAAGTAGCAGCCAGCCAGGCGGCACTGAGCGGCGAGTTTAACGACGTGCTGCTGGCGCTGAACTTAAGCCCGCTCATCCACTCTGATAAAGATGCAGAGGTGCTGGCACGCGAATTGATTCTGGCCCATGAAGAATGGCTGCCAAACTTTGCTGCTACCGTGGAGAAACTGAAACAGTGACAGGAGGCATGATGGAACGTCTGTTAATCGTCAATGCCGACGATTTCGGTCTGAGCAAAGGCCAGAACTACGGCATCCTTGATGCCTGCAAGCATGGCCTCGTCACGTCGACAACCGCGCTGGTGAACGGCGCGGCTATCGACCACGCGGCACGCATCAGCCGCCGCACGCCGGAACTCGCCGTGGGCATGCACTTTGTGCTGACCCTGGGCGAACCGCTGTCATCCATGCCGGGGCTGACCCGCGAGGGTAAACTCGGTAAGTGGATCTGGCAGATGGCGGAAGAGGGCTCGCTGCCGATGGATGAAATTGCCCATGAGCTGGAGTGTCAGTACCGTCGCTTTATCGACCTGTTCGATGCCGAACCGACGCATTTTGACAGTCATCACCATGTGCATATGATCCCGCAAATTTTCCCTCTGGTGGCCGAATTTGCGAAATCGAAAGGCATTGCGCTGCGTATTGACCGCACCATTCCATATCCCTTTGAGATCCCGGAAGGGATACGAAGCACCGCGGCATTCAGCAGCGAGTTCTACGGCGACGCCGTGACCGAAGCGCTGTTCCTGCAGGTACTGGATGCCTCTATGGCGCGCCAGGAGCAGTCTCTGGAAGTGATGTGCCATCCGGCGTTTGTTGACCGGACGATTATGGGCAGCGCGTATTGCTACCCGCGTCTGGATGAGCTGGATGTGCTGACCTCTGAATCGCTGAAGTACGCGATTGCTGAACGAGGTTATCGTCTCGGAACCTACCGCGACGTGTAAGACGTGTCTTGTGTTACCCCCTCAACCCTTGCCCGGCAGCGTTCCTGCCGGGCTTTTTTGTGTATGACGCGCCCGGGCGATTCCTGCTATCATAAGACTTTCCTGCTTTTGCCATTAATGATTGTGAATTTAACTGCTTATGAAACCGCTTCGCCAACAAAAACGGCAGATTATCAGCTATGTACCGCGTACCGAACCCGCTCCGCCCGACCACGCCGTTAAAGTCGAAGGCTTTCGCGACGTCTGGCTTTTGCGCGGCAAGTACGTGGCGTTTGTGCTGATGGGCAGCGCGTTTTGTCGCTCGCAGGCGTTCTCTATTCCTGAGTCGGCCCAGCGTTGGGCAGTGCAGATGCGGCAGGAAGGCGATATCGACGCGTAACGGCGTGATACAGATATAAAAAAACCGCGGGTGAAAACCAGCGGTTTTTTTGTTGCCCGGCGAAACGATGTGACGGCGGAGCAATCCCGGAGTCGGCGTTCCGCCTCGTCCGGGCTACAGGCTAGCGGTGAGCTAACTCGGCGTCTTCTTCACTATTCAGCACGTCTTTGTCGGTCTGGCGCAGCCACTGGCTGGTCAGGGTACCGGCAGTCATGGAACCGCTCACGTTCAATGCGGTACGGCCCATGTCAATCAGCGGCTCAACGGAAATCAGCAGCGCAACCAGCGTCACCGGCAGGCCCATCGCTGGCAGCACGATAAGCGCCGCGAAGGTAGCACCACCACCCACGCCTGCGACACCGGCGGAGCTGACGGTTACGATGCCGACGAGCGTAGCAATCCAGACTGGATCCAGCGGGTTAATGCCTACGGTTGGCGCAACCATCACCGCCAGCATTGCCGGGTAGAGGCCAGCACAACCGTTCTGACCAATGGTGGCACCAAAGGAAGCAGAAAAACTCGCGATAGACTCCGGCACGCCCAGACGACGGGTCTGTGCTTCCACGTTCAGTGGAATAGAAGCGGCGCTGGAACGGCTGGTGAAGGCGAAGGTCAGCACTGGCCAGACTTTACGGAAGTATTTCAGCGGGCTAACGCCGTTGGCACCCAGCAGAAGGCCGTGTACCACGAACATAATCAACAGGCCGAGGTAAGAGGCGATAACAAAGCTGCCCAGCTTGATGATGTCCTGCAGGTTAGAACCGGCAACCACTTTGGTCATCAGCGCCAGCACGCCGTATGGCGTGAGCTGCATGACGAGGCGAACCAGCTTCATCACCCAGCCCTGCAGGGTATCGATAGCGGTCAGAACGCGCTTGCCTTTCGGCTCGTCATCTTTCAGCAGCTTCAGCGCGGCTACGCCGAGGAAGGCGGAGAAGATAACGATGCTGATGATGGAGGTTGGGTTAGCGCCTGTCAGATCGGCAAACGGGTTTTTCGGCACGAAGGAGAGCAGCAGCTGCGGTACGGTCAGGTCAGCAAGCTTACCGACGTAGTTGCTCTGAATGGCGTTCAGACGCGCGGTTTCCGCAGAACCTTGTACCAGACCTTCAGCGGTGAGGCCGAACAGGTTGGTGACCAGCACGCCGACCAGCGCCGCAATCAGCGTGGTGAACAGCAGCGTACCAATGGTCAGGAAACTGATTTTACCGAGCTGAGAGGCGTTATGCAGACGGGCAACGGCGCTCAGAATCGAGGCGAAGACCAGTGGCATAACAATCATCTGCAGCAGCTGTACATAGCCGTTGCCGACAATGTTGAACCACTGGATGGAATCTTTCAGCACCGGATTATCGGAACCGTAGATCAGCTGTAAGGCGAGGCCGAAGACCACACCAATGACCAGGCCAACCAGCACTTTTTTAGCCAGACTCCACTGCTTATGGCGAGTCTGCGCCAGAGCAAACAGCAGTACCACGAACACGATAATGTTCGCTATTAATGGAAAATTCATCCCCGTTCTCCTGAAGTATTATCCACGGCGTTCAGCGGCAATAGAGAAAGCCGCGACGCGTGTTTTTTTAGATCAAATCCGTAAAGATTTGTCTGGATGTGAGAAGGTTAACAGAAGTGCATTAGTCCGCTTATATCCAAATGGAATGGATTATGCCAAAAGTGTGATTTCCGCTGGATTATTGTTCAACGTGGCGACCAATAAAGCGATTGAAGTCCGTCTGCAGCATATTGATCATCGACGATGACCAGCGCACCGCGCCGTTGTCCGGCAGCGACTGGGGCATAAAGACGGCGTAGGCGAACAGCGCCATGCACAGCACGCGCTCCAGTTGGTTGCCTTTGCGCGGCGCGAGAATCGGCAAACGAAAACGCCAGCGGCATGGCCAGAGCAGCGGCACGCCCGCAGGGGTAAGCATATCGGCAAGAATATGGCTGAGATAGCCCAGCACCATGCCCTGAACCGCATCGGCCGGAACAATCCAGCTGTCGGGCACTTTCAGATAGAACAGCGTCAGCGCCCCAAAGACGGCGAGCAGGCTGTGGGTGAAACCGCGGTGGCCGCAGAGTCGCGCGATGGGTTTTGAGAGCCAGCTAAGCCGCTGCCCGAGCAGCGAGCGCGGGTGATCGATATCCGGGAGCAGACAGGTCAATATCGCCGACGGCACAATATGCCACCAGTCCCCCTGAGCGAGAACTGGCGTGAGCTCGGCATTTTTAGCAAACACCGCGCAGGCGATGGAAAAGAGCAGATGACCTTCCGCCGTCATGATAAAACCCGTTATTCTGTAAATTCATACAGTATAGGGTTTTTATACAGTAGGCGGAAGAGGTTACAGTGTAACTCTTTGTCAAAAATTAGCGCGCCAGCCAGCCACCGTCGACGGCAATGGTGTAGCCATTGATGTAATCAGAGGCGGATGAGGCGAGGAAGACCACCGGGCCTTTCAGATCGTCCGGCGAACCCCAGCGTCCCGCCGGGATGCGGTCGAGGATTTCTTTGCTGCGTTCGGCGTCTTCGCGCAGCTGCTGGGTATTGTTGGTCGCCATATACCCAGGCGCAATGGCGTTAACGTTAATCTGGTGCTGCGCCCATTCGTTAGCCAACAGGCGAGTAATGCCGAGCACGCCGCTTTTTGAGGCGGTGTAGGATGGCACACGAATGCCGCCCTGGAAAGAGAGCATCGAGGCAATATTAATAATTTTTCCGCCATCGCCCTGTTTCAGAAACTGCTTCGCAACGGCCTGGGAAAGGAAGAATACCGATTTGATATTGAGATTCATCACCTCATCCCAGTCCTTTTCGCTAAAGGAGAGGGCATCTTCCCGGCGAATGGTTCCAGCGTTGTTGACCAGAATATCGATACGCCCGGCAGCAGCGATGGCGGCAGGCACAATATTGGCGATGCTTTCAGGCTGGCTGAGATCGGCCTGAATGCTGTAGAGGCGTCGGCCCAGCGCTGCGACTTTTTCCGCAGTCTCCTGCGGTATTCGGCGACTAACGCTGACAATATCGCACCCGGCTTCCGCCAGTCCCAGCGCCATGCCCTGGCCCAAACCTTTATCGCACCCGGTCACGAGCGCCACTTTACCTTGCAGATTAAAAGCGTGAAGAATCATGTCGACCCCTGTATGCGGTTTTTATCGTTATGAGATGACCTACAGGGCTAAAGCATAGAAGGGTAGAATCGAATATTCAAATAAAAATAAAACAGCGTTTCATTTTTTTATGATGAAGGTATCATTTGCGGGCATAATGAATGCCCGCAAATGATTATCCGAGCAGATTTTCGCGGGTCAGAAATTCCAGCGTCGGTAGCTTGACGTCCGCCAGGCTGAAACGCGGATCGAGCTGGCTTTCAGCAGCGGGCACGACGATAGAGCGCATACGCGCCGCTTTGCTGGCAATCATACCGTTGACAGAATCTTCCAGCGCCACGCACTGCAGTGGGCTAACGCCGAGTTCGGCCGCGCAGTTGAGGTAAACCAGCGGGTGCGGTTTGCTGTAATCGAGTTTGTCGGCGGAGGCCAGCGCGTCAAACTGATGGCGCAGGTCGAACATGGTCAGTACTTTTTCCAGCATATACAGCGGGGAAGCCGACGCGAGGCCCACTTTCAGCCCTTGTGCTTTGCACAGCGCGACGGCTTCGCGGACGCCCGGCAGGAGCGGACGCTTTTCTTCCACCAGTGAAATGACGCGCGAAATAATACGCTCTACGACGGTGGCGCAGTCTGGCCCCGTCCACGGTTGTTGCCCAAACCAGAGATCCACCACCAGATCGATGCGCAGACCGCGGGTGTCTGGAAGCTCATGACGGCGGGTGAAATCCACGCCCAGTGCGCCGAGAATTTCGTGTTCGCTCTGTTCCCACAACGGTTCTGAATCAATCAACAAGCCATCCATATCGAAAATCGCGGCACGTATTTGACGCTCGGTGGACATAACTTCCTCTCCTTTAGGGTAACAAGTTCAGCAATGGTATATCATATCGCGCGTAAAGTCGGGCGAAAGTCACCTTCTACGGATAGACTCAATAAGCACGTAGCCCGAGAACAGGCGTCTTAACAAGGGGAACCCATGACGTATCAACAAGCTGGACGCATTGCCATCCTGAAGCGGATTGCCGGGTGGGTTATCTTTATACCCGCGGTGATCTCAACGCTGATTTCTGTACTCAAATTTATGTACGAGCACAGCGCGAAACAACCGGGAATCGATGCCGTCATGATGGATTTCGTGCATGTGATGGTCGAAATGATGCGTTTCAATACGCCATTCTTAAATATCTTCTGGTACAACTCGCCACAGCCGGATTTTCATAACGGGCTGAACATCATGTTCTGGGTTATCTATGCGCTGATTTTTGTCGCGCTGGCGCTGCAGGACTCCGGCGCGCGGATGTCGCGTCAGGCGAAGTTTTTACGTGAAGGGGTGAACGATCAGCTGATTCTGGAGAAGGCGAAAGGGGCGGAAGGGCTAAGCCGCGAAGCGCTGGAAGCACGAGTCGAAGTACCGCGCCACACGATTCTGGTACAGTTTTTCCCACTCTATATTTTGCCGATTATCATCATTGTGATTGGCTACTTTGTTTTGAAGGTGCTGGGTTTTCTTTAACGCGCGCCCTCTGGCCTACAAACAACAAGCCCGGCGATTGCCGGGCTTGTTGTTTTATGCCGCTGGAATAGCGCGCGGTTTACCTTGAGGGTCAACCGCGACGTAGATAAACAGCGCCTCGGTGGCCTTGTAACGTTGGCCAATTGGCTCCGACGATACCTTTTTCACCCACACTTCAATATTGATAGTGACCGACGTGTTGCCACGCTTCACGCAGCGTGCGTAGCAGCACACCACATCACCAACCGCAACCGGGCGCAGGAAGGTCATACCATCGACCCGAACGGTGACCACGCGACCGTGAGCCACTTCCTTCGCCATAATGGCGCCGCCAATATCCATTTGCGACATTAACCAACCGCCGAAAATATCACCGTTGGCATTGGTATCCGCAGGCATCGCTAACGTGCGTAATACCAGCTCACCCTGAGGCGCGTCATGTTGTTGTGTCATGGTTCTTCTCTGTACTTACTTATGATCGTCTTGCGGCATATGGCGATAGATGTACACGCCGCTCAGCACGGTGAACACCAGCGTCAGGGCAGTTAAGCCAAACACCTTAAAGTTTACCCAAATTTCCTGTGGTAACCAGAAAGCGATATAGATATTGGCCAGGCCGCAGAGGATAAAGAACACCGCCCAGGCCAGATTCAGCCGTGACCACACGGTTTCTGGCAGGGTGAGCTCTTTGCCCAGCATGCGCTGGATCAGCGGCTTTTTCATCACCCATTGGCTCACCAGCAGCGCGCCAGCAAAGAGGGCATAAATCACCGTCACCTTCCATTTAATAAACTCATCGTTATGGAAGAAAATAGTCAGACCGCCAAACACCGCCACCAGAATAAAGGTGATCAGCGCCATTTTTTCAACTTTGCGATAGCGCACCCAGCTATAAATCAGCACCACGGCGGTGGCCACGATCAGGGCGCTGGTGGCCGCATAGATGTCATAAATCTTGTAAAAGGCGAAGAAAACAACCAGCGGTAAGAAATCCAGAAACTGCTTCATACTTCGATTCCGTAGTTCAGCGCTGCCCACCGATGGGCAGCATCAGTTTATTGACGAATAAGCATATACACGCGGAATAAATAGATCAGCAACAGCGCGGAAACAAGGTTGCTAAGGGTATTTACCACCACGGCGCCGAGGTAAGGCGTCAGCACGGCGAAGCTGGAGGCCATCAGCAGCAGCAGCGTTTTTGCCAGCATCCAACCGATAACCGCCGGTGCGATAAGACGGATATTCGCCCAGCCCAGACGCGTACTGACGCGAACGGCAGAGAACACGCCAAGCTTATCCTGCACCATGATGATTGGCGCAAAGGCCAGCACGATAGCCAGCAGTATGCCGGGCACGATAATCAGCATCATACCCATCTGGATCAGGAAGGTACTGATAAAGATAAGTACAAACAGCTTCGGCAGCACGGGCGCGCTTGCGCCAATAGCACGCAGGGCGCTGACGCGATGCCCTGCGGAGATAAGCTGGATAAGCAGCAAAATTCCGCCTGCGAGAACCGCGTTACCGATGAGCCCTGAAAAAGTTGAAGCCGCAGAGGAACGCAGCAGAACTTGCTGCTGCTCCGGCGTCATGTTCTGTACCAGATCGAACAGACCGGTGCTGCCCGCCAGGTTATCCCCAACGGTCAGCGTCGCCAGCTGATCGTCGCTAGGTGAGAAGGCATGACCGAGCACTACGGTGATAAATGAACAGAGCAAAGCAATCAGTAAGATGGTGACAAACTGATTACGGAAAAAATTACCCGTGTCACGGTATACAGACTGCGCCGTGATAGACATGCACTCTCCTTGAGTATGGCAGGTGTTGATTAGCCGGCAATTGTACCGCAAATCGTGTAGCCGTAGCACGTCCCGCGAGAGCCGGGCTAAGTATATCTTTGTAAAGAGAAACTCACGACAAGGGAGCACGGTGAGCGTGTGCCGGTTTACGCAGTACATTGTTCCAGCGTTCTTATCATTCAATGGTTGCTGTAAAAACCATGATATGGCCGTTTTTCCTGGGAAAATCATAGAATTGATATGGGTGCAAATGACGTATTTGCAGAAAATGGCAAAAATTAATCTGGATCAATAAATGTTAAATCTAATGATTTAGTGTGATCTATGTAGGATCAAAGGTAACTCGTTATGGGTATATTTGCCGCGCTTGAAAAACCATAATGAGGAAGTGGATATGAAAAAGTTAGCGGCGGTTGCATTAATGTTGAGTACCTTTTCCGGCGGCGTCTGGGCGCACGAAGCAGGTGAGTTTTTCATCCGCGCAGGTTCGGCGACCGTCAGGCCAACGGAAGGGTCTGATAACGTATTGGGCAGCCTCGGCAGCTTTAACGTTAGCAACAATACGCAGCTCGGCTTGACCTTTACCTACATGGCCACGGACAACATCGGTATTGAGCTGCTGGCCGCTACACCGTTCCGTCATAAGGTGGGAACCGGGCCGACGGGGAATATCGCCACCGTACACCAGTTGCCACCGACGCTGATGGCGCAGTGGTACTTTGGCGACGCGCAGAGCAAGTTGCGCCCGTATATCGGCGCGGGTATCAACTACACCACCTTCTTTGATAACGATTTTAACGATACCGGTAAAAAAGCCGGGCTTTCTGACCTGAGCGTCGACGACTCCTGGGGAGCGGCAGGGCAGGTTGGGCTGGATTATCTGATTAACCGCGACTGGCTGCTGAACATGTCGGTCTGGTATATGGATATTGATACTAACGTTAAATTTAAAGCGGGCGGGGCCAACCAGAGCGTGAGTACGCGTCTTGACCCGTGGGTATTTATGTTCTCGGCGGGCTACCGGTTCTAACTGTCTTGACAACGCTGGTCATTCTATGGTCAGCGTCTACTCTTGCCAGGAATGTTCCGCATTTAAAGTATACATTCCTTTTTCTTAGTCACCGTAAATAAAAGCTCTTACTATTGATAACGCACTATTTTATCAATGAAGTCAGCATTAACGGTGGGTGCGAAAAAGAGAACAGGAATGGCAAACAAATACCTCAATTACAACACGCGAACGGAAGCACTTCGGCAGTTAAAAGCACCGGGGGATAGTATTCTGATAGTGCCCTATAACGATGGCGGTTTTCAGCGGGAGTCGACCAGTTTAAAAGCCGCTGCCATTAAACAGAGTATGAAGATTGAGTTGAAATCTGTGCTGTTGGTGGTAGAGGGGGAATTGCCACAGCGTTTTTTACGCGTGACCAAAGTAGCGTAATCGGTGATGTGCTACTGATGGTAATAATAAGGCTCCCTTAGGAGCCTTATTATTATTTAACGATTTGAGCATTCAACACGACGCCTTTTTCTTCCACAATTCGCAGCAGGTGGCCTGCTTTTCCCCAGTCGCCGTTAGACTGCTGGCGCCAGCCTTTTTCTACCAGAAACTCTTCAGCGGCGATGCCTTTCATACCCAGAATGGTTTCTGCCTCGCCTACGATCTGACCATACTTCTTATTCGCAGCAGTTGCTGGTTTAGGCGTCGTTTTGGCAAGCGGTTTGCCTGCATTGGCGGCGTTTTGCGCCTTGGTTTTGTTGATGTCGCAGGTGACGCCTTCCGTCATCTGCGTGCAGCCGGAACGGATGAGCTGCTCGCGGTATTTGGCATTAATCGCGTAAGCCGGAGCAGAGGCCATGACGGTGAAGACCAGCGCGGAAAGCATGAATTTTTTCATTAAGGATGATGCCTGTGTTGTGTGTTTCATTATATCCATTGCCGTTCTTATACACTAAAAACTGAAGGGTATTCTGCCAATCAGTCGGTCGTAAAATAACAGCGACAACCGTATTTCATTGGTGGCTACTTCTTTTCATCGCTATAGCGGCGAGCATTATCGTACAGGTTGATGCACATCGTATGACCTCACAAAAAATCCCCCCCATCACCAGGGGGGTTGTCTACCACAGACTAAAAATGAATGATGAACAGCTTAAAAACGTTTGAGGCACATAGTGCAACAGCGCGACTAAGGCGACGATTAGGGAGTGAACTAGCGCCTTCATCGGCATAGCCACCAGGCCCTGAGAAAGCGTCAGAGTCAGATTTAATGTCGTTAGCGATACGGTAATCACCGCCATCGTCAATGCGAACGTAATGCCCATAATCCAACCTAGCGAACAGCAAGCGCGTAGTAATACCATTTTGAAAATCCTCTACATCAAACACGCTACTGTGCTTTAGTCAGTTGTGGCGAAAATAAAAATATCGTAAACAATACCGTTTAACCGTCGAGGTTCAATTATGTCGCTAATAAACGACATATTCCGCACACGGATAACCCGTAAAAACATCAGCGTGTTTTTATATTCTCACTTAAAAGTGATTACATTGGCCTGTCGTCAGTCGATATAAATAAAAACGCGTATTTACTCGGTTATCTCCGGATTGTTTTCCCGATACAGCACGAGCGCTTCGGTAATAATCTGCTGCTTACTTTTTCGCGTTTGGCTTGCCACATCACGAACGTATTCACAAAGCTCGTCTGCGACACGCGCACTCAGCATTGTCAGCCCCGCATTCAGGCTTTCGCCACGACGTCGGCGCTGAGCAGGATAGGTTCTGGCGTGTTTCATGCAATTCTCCACGTCACCCGAGACATTATTTTTCTGCATGAAATATGAATGCGCGTAAATGACATGTCAACGTACGAATAATGGCTTAGATATTGTATTAAAAAAGTTAAGTGTGAAGAGGATTGTCTGACATGGGTTTCGAGTGAAGGGTTCGGCCGCGCGTAATGAAGTCTCAGTTATCTTTTGATGTTCGGTGTTACATTTTGAAGCAGGATTGAACGCAGGAAAAATGTGCGGTAGACCTTGTCAGGTTCTTGCACAGAAGAAAATTCAGTCTGGGCAACGCATTACGTTATGTTAAGGAGTAGGGGAATGCTCCCTAATTTTGTATGATTTATTCATCTTCGTAGTGTCGTTATTCATTATTTAATGTGAAATTATCGGCTCTGTATCCAGGTTACTAGTACGGAAATGGTCAATTTTCTCGCAACAGTTTTTTAATAAAAAGCGGAGGCATATCGCTTTATGGACATAAGAAAAATGATCGATATTTGATTAATATCAAAAATAGATAAGCGTCTGTAATACTTAAAACGATCGGACGATGCTAAAAAAATAGTTTTAGAATTAATCATTAGCGTGGAAAGCGATAGTGTCTATGGCGTGGGACCGACGTTTTTGATTCACGTTACAGTGCGCATGGCATTTCTGCAGATTTTCTACCATGCTCAAAGTATAAAGCTTATCGCGTCGCCGCTCTCACTTATAGCCAGGTAGCGTTAATGCGCAATGTCCTTATTCCCATCATCGCCGCGGCGCTTCTGCTGATTTCCGGTATTTTTATTCTCAATGCCCAGCTCTGGTATTCGCTGCGTTCTGAACGCCTGGCGGGGGCGCACTATGCGGCGCGGAATATTGCCACTATGTTGGATGAAGCGCAGGAGGCCAGCGGGGTAGCGGACGAGGTCATTGCCAAAGGTTGTGATGCCCAGGGGCAGTATCAGTTGGGCACTGAAGCGGCGCTACAGCCGCATCTTCGCACGCTGCTTATCTTTAACGATGGTCGGGTGTGGTGCTCCTCGTTGCCGGGTAATCATGTACTGCTACTGCATGTGGCGCAGATCCCAGAGAAATCGCTGCTGTTATTGTCAAAGGCGAACACGGTTGACGATCGTCCGGTGCTCCTGTTTCAGCGCCGTTATACCGGCAAACGGATCATCATCACCGTGAGTGACCGACACATTCGCGACGTACTCAATACGCCGCTTCGCGATGCAAATTATTCACTGGTGGTCGATAACCAGGTGATGGGCCTGTATGGCGATATCTATCCGCAGCCAGGGAATCTGCCCGGTCACAGCATGGTGAGCGCGGAACGTTATCCCTTTGGTATCCAGTACAACCTCCCCGTGCTGTTCAGCGCCGGGCGGTTGATTCATCAAGGGGGCGGGATCCTGATTTTCCTGCTGCTGCTTTCCGGGGTTGCCGCCTATGCGCTGTATAAATACCTCAATAAAAGCACGACGCCGGAAGAGACGCTGCGCAAAGCGATTGCTAAAGGAGAAATCGTGCCTTACTACCAGCCCATCGTAAACGGTCGGGAAGGGACGCTGCGCGGCGTGGAGGTGCTGGCCCGCTGGAAGCACCCCAAAGCGGGCTTTATCTCACCCTCAGTCTTTATTCCTGCGGCTGAAAAATCGGGCTTAATTGTGCCACTAACCCGCAGCCTGATGGCACAGGTAGTGGCGCATATGAATGCCATTGAGAGCAAACTACCGGAAGGTTTTCACATCGGGATTAATTTCAGCGCGTCGCACATTATAGACTCAGGTTTTGTGGCCGAGTGTCTGGCGTACAAGCAGAATTTTTCCCGTCAGGATCTGAATCTGGTGATTGAAGTCACGGAGCGGGAACCGCTGCATGTCGATGAGCATCTGATTCAGACGCTGAATATGCTGCACGAAAATGGCTTCGCTATTGCGCTGGATGATTTCGGCACCGGCTATTCCGGGCTCTCTTACCTGCACGACCTGCATATCGACTATATCAAAATCGATCAGAGCTTTGTTGGCCGGGTAAACGCCTATGAAGACTCGACGCTGATTCTGGATTCCGTGCTGGAACTGGCGCGTAAACTCTCAATCAGCATCGTTGCTGAAGGCGTCGAGACCCAGGCGCAACTCGATTACCTCAGCCGAAATAACATCACCTACCTGCAGGGATTCTATTTTTTCAAACCCGTATCCCTGCCTGAGCTAGTCAAAATTCTGCTGTCGAAGCCCAAGGTCAGGGTGGTTGTTGAATAGCCCGGACCGCTAGCGGCGTGATTCAGTGGCAATCTTGATAGCCAACCCCGTCAATACGCCACCCATCAGCCAGCGCTGAATCGTGCCAAACGAGGGGCGACGCACCAGAAACAGCGCAATGGTTCCGGCGGAGAGCGCCACCAGTGCGTTGATCGTCACGCTAATCACAATCTGCGTCATGCCCAGCATCAACGACTGCGTCAGCACGCTGCCGCTAGCGGGGTTGATAAACTGCGGCAGTAGCGAAAGGTAGACGATGGCAATTTTAGGGTTCAGCAGATTGGTCAGAAAACCCATCAGGAACAGCTTGCGCGGGCTGTGCTGGGGCAGTTCTTTAAGCTGAAACGGCGAACGTCCGCCAGGGCGCACCGACTGCCACGCCATCCACAGTAGATAGGCCACACCGGCAATGCGCAGTGCATCATAGGCATAGGGTACCGCCATCATTAGCGCGGTTAAGCCAAAGGCGGCGCTGACCATATAGAAGATAAAGCCCAGCGCTACGCCGCCGAGCGAGACCAACCCCGCAGTGCGCCCCTGTGAGATCGAACGTGAAATAAGGTAAATCATATTGGGGCCAGGGGTGAGCGCCATGCCCAGTGAGACGAGGGCGAACGCGAGAATGTTGTGGAACTCTGACATGGGTAACTCCAGCGAGGCGAGGAGTTTTTATACTACGACGTCTCATTCATACGGGCGAGACAATTGTTGGTAGGGAGCTGCTCCCGGCGGCGCGTCGCCTGTACGGGCTACTCAGACAAAAAAAAGCCCGCATCGAATGCGGGCAAAAATACTGGAAGCAATGTGAGCAATGTCGTACCGAATACCTGAGTGATTTGCTCAACTATTCGGTAATGAGAAAGATAATATTTCTCATTTAAGATATCAACCCTATCTTTTGTGTGAAACCGCTTTTTTTTATTCGAGTGTGAAAACCGTACGTTTCTGGCTGTCATCCAACGGCCAGGCGGTAGCAACGTTTTGCAACGCCACGGGCGTAGTCGCGATGGTAAAACCACCAGCGACTGCCGCATTCAGCATCTCGCCGGTCGCCTGCAACAGTTGCGCCATCGGCAGGCTACCAATCCCGCTACCCATTAACTGCAGCGGGGCAGAGCGCAGCACCGCGCCGTTAAGGGCAATATCGCTTCCCGCAAGCGACCCGACCTGTACGTAGCGAATCGGTGTGTTGCCTCGGCTATATTTCGCCAGCGCGGGCAGCAGCAGTTCCGCGCTGTGCCCCCAGAGATAATCGACGACGGCATCAATACCCTGGTTGGCCTGAACGGCGAATTCCGCGCTGAGGGTGGTGTCATCGCCGGTGAGCAGAATGGTGGTATCAGCGCTCAGCATCGCGAGCGCGCTGGCGTTACGCCCGGTGGCGATCACCTTTTTGGCGCCGAGATAGCGGGCAATTTGCACCGCTAGCTGCCCGGCGCTGCCGGTAGCGCCGTTTACCAGGACGGTTTCGCCAGCCTGGAAATGCGCGCGCTTCACCAGCGCCGCCCAGGCGGACATTCCCGGGTTGGCCATCGCAGCGGCGGTGACATCATCTAAGCCATCCGGCAGCACAAAGCAGTTCTGACGGGCGACAGGCGCGTACTGCGCCATGCTGCCCCACGGTGCGGTTGGGAAGGCAAAATAGACCCGCTCGCCGGTAGGGAGCGTGCCGGTGCCGTCGATACCGACAACAAACGGCAGCGTGCCGTCAAAGCTGTAGTGTTTACCGGAGGCGCGGCTTTTCACCACGTGGCTGATGGCGGCGGTGCGGACGCGAACCAGCGTCTGCTGCTCTCCTACCTGCGGTTCATCAAAATCGGCCCATACCGGGCCTTGGGCGAGGTCAAAGACCACGGCTGCTTTCATAAGTGTGTCTCCAAAAGGTATTTATGTGTAAAATGCACATATAAGATAACGGCACTATACTCGCCTGGAGAATATATGCAATATGCACATAATAATTATGACATCACGGAATTCCACGGCGCGCTGCTGGATATCATTGGCGTGATGAACCAGCCCGCCCGCGACGAGCAGTTGTTACAGGCGGCAGGCGTGCAACTGGAACAGCTGCTGTTTCCGCTGCTGGTGGCGATAGGCCGTCGTGGGCCGATAGGGGTAGTGGATTTAGCCGATAACCTCGGGCGGGATTACACCACCGTTAGCCGTCAGGTGAAGAAGCTTGAAGCGCAGGGGTTGGCACACAAGCAGCCGAACGCGCACGACAGGAGAATTAGCGAAGTGACGCTGAGCGAGCAGGGGCAGGCGATTTTTGCGCAGATTGCGCGTGCTCGACAGAAACTGATGAATCAGGTGCTGGCGAACTGGTCGCCGGAAGAGGTACAGGCGCTGTTTACGCTGACGCGCAAATACGCCGACAGCCTGCAACAGCAATAAGCCGCCTGACGAGCGTCAGGCGGCCTGAGGCATTACGCCGATTTGGTTGCCGCTTTCATGCTGGTGACAAAGCTTGAAAGCTCATCCAGCATCGCCTGCGGGTTCTCGACGTTACGCTCAATGATTTTGACAATCGCAGAGCCCGAGATAGCCCCGGCAGCGCCAGCGTCGATAGTCGCCGTCACCTGATCCGGCGCGGAGATACCAAAGCCCTGCAGCGGCGGAGCTGCGTTGTACTCAGCCAGTTTTTCCACCAGATGATGCAACGGCAGCGCGGCGCGGGTTTCGGTACCGGTTACCCCTGCGCGGGAGAGCAGGTAGGTATAACCCCGGCCATGCTCGGCAATCTGGCGCAGCAGCTCATCGTCGGCGTTTGGCGGGCAGATGAAGATAGGCGCGACGTTATGGCGCATCGCGGCCTGACGGAACGGCGCGGACTCTTCTACCGGCACGTCGGCAACCAGCACGGAATCGACGCCGACGCGAGCGCACTCGGCGTAGAACGCATCGATACCGCGGTTGAAGACCAGGTTGGCATACATCAGCAGGCCAATCGGAATCGTCGGGTGTTTGTGACGAATCGCTGCCAGCATCTCAAAGCACTGGGTCGGCGTGACGCCCGACGCAAAGGCGCGCAGGGTTGCGTTCTGAATAGTCGGGCCATCGGCCAGCGGGTCAGAGAACGGGATCCCCAGCTCCAGTGCGTCCGCACCGGCGGCAATCAGCGTGTCGATAATCCTCAGCGACTGCTCTGGGTTCGGGTCGCCCAGGGTGACGAAGGGAACAAACGCGCCTTCCTTGCGGGCCTTCAGTTGAGCAAACAGGTTGTCATAGCGTTCCATCAGATTTCCCCTCGCGCTTTCAGAATATCGTGTACGGTAAAGATGTCTTTGTCGCCGCGACCGGACAGGTTAACGACCAGCAGCTGCTCTTTTTCTGGGTTTTCGCGCATCATTTTCAGCGCGTGCGCCAGGGCGTGAGAAGACTCCAGCGCCGGGATGATCCCTTCGTGGCGGCTGAGTTCCTTGAAGGCGTCCAGCGCTTCGTTATCGGTAATCGACACGTACTCGGCCCGACCAATGCTGTTCAGGAAGGCGTGCTGTGGCCCAACGGACGGGAAGTCCAGACCGGCAGAGATAGAGTAAGACTCTTCAATCTGGCCTTCATCGGTCTGCATCATCGGCGATTTCATGCCGAAGTAGATGCCAACACGACCGTGCTTCAGCGGCGCGCCGTGTTCGCCGGTTTCGATACCGTGACCGGCTGGTTCAACGCCAATCAGGCCGACGCTGGTTTCGTCGATAAAGTCGGCGAACATCCCGATGGCGTTAGAACCGCCGCCGACACAGGCAATCACGGCATCCGGCAGGCGACCTTCTTTTTCGCGGATCTGCACTTTGGTCTCTTCGCCAATCATGCGCTGGAATTCACGCACGATGGTTGGGAACGGGTGCGGGCCTGCCGCGGTGCCGAGCATATAGTGCGCGGTTTCATAGCTGCCAGACCAGTCGCGCAGCGCTTCGTTACAAGCATCTTTCAGCGTAGCGGAGCCGCTGTGTACCGCGATAACCTCTGCACCCATCAGGCGCATACGGAAGACGTTCGGCGACTGACGTTCAATATCTTTCGCGCCCATATAGATGCGGCACTTCAGGCCGAGCAGGGCGCAGGCGAGTGCGGAAGCTACGCCGTGCTGACCGGCGCCGGTTTCGGCGATGATCTCAGTTTTGCCCATGCGTTTAGCCAGCAGCGCCTGGCCCAGCACCTGGTTGGTTTTGTGCGCGCCACCGTGCAGTAAATCTTCACGCTTAAGGTACAGCGTGGTTTTGGTGCCAGCGGTCAGGTTACGACACTTGGTCAGGGCCGTTGGACGACCGGCATAGTTTTTCAGCAGGTCAGTAAACTCTGCCTGAAACGCAGGGTCTTTCTGGGCGCTGACGAAAGCCTCTTCCAGCTGGCGCAGGGCGGGCATCAGAATCTGCGGAACGTACATCCCGCCAAATTCACCAAAATAGGGGTTCAGTAAAGTGCTCATTATTGCTCCTTAATATGCGCGCAGCGTTTGAAATGCCGAGGCCAGTTTGCTGGCATCTTTAATACCCGGCTGTGACTCTACGCCTGAATTGAAATCCAGCCCGACGCAGCCGCTTTTGGCCGCTTCTACGCAGTTATCTGCGCTTAAACCACCGGCCAGAATCACGTTGCCCAGATCCTGACCTTGTAACAGTGCCCAGTCGAAACGCTGCCCGGAACCGCCCTGACCGTTGTCGAACACGTATTTATCGACGTGGTTGAGGTCACGAGGTGGCAGCGTGTCGGCGACGCTCAGCGCTTTCCAGATTTGCACGCTGGCAGGCAGTTCGGCACGCAGGGCGTCGATATAAGCCTGGTCTTCGCTGCCGTGCAGTTGAACTGCTTTCAGCTGCAGTGTCGTTGCGCGTTCCACGACCTCGGCCGTTGGGGTATTACGGAACACGCCCACGTAGGCGAGCGGGGCGCCATTCATCACTTCACGCGCTTGCGCATCGTTTACCGCACGCGGCGAGGTTGGCACAAAAATCAGGCCGCCGTAGATAGCACCGGCTTCATAGGCCGCCTGCGCATCTTGTGGGCGGGTCAGCCCGCAGACTTTGTTTTCGCCCAGCAGCACGCGGCGGACGGCGGCGTTCAGGTCATCGTAGGCCATCATCGCCGAGCCAATCAGAAAGCCGTTGGCGTAGTGGCTCAGGTCACGCACCTGCGCGTTGGTATTGATGCCGGATTCACTGATCACCGTGACATCGTGGCCCAGACGCGGCGCCAGTTGGCGAGTGCGGTTCAAATCGATAGAGAGGTCGCGCAGGTCGCGGTTGTTGATACCCACGACCTTCGCCTTCAGCGCAATCGCGCGCTCCAGCTCTTCTTCGTTGCTGACTTCGGTCAGCACGCCCATGTTCAGGCTATGCGCGACTGCCGCCAGTTGACGATACTGCTCGTCGTCCAGCACGGAGAGCATCAGCAGGCAGGCGTCTGCCTGGTAGAAACGCGCCAGGTAGATCTGATAGGCATCGATAATAAAGTCTTTGCACAGAATCGGCTGCGGCGCGATGCCGCTGACGATAGGCAGGAAGTCAAAGCTGCCCTGGAAATACTTCTCATCGGTCAGTACGGAAATTGCCGAGGCGTAGTGCTTATAAACGTTAGCAATGCGCGCCGGGTCGAAATCATCGCGGATCACCCCTTTCGACGGAGAAGCTTTTTTGCACTCCAGAATAAAGGCGGTGCGGGTGCCGCGCAGCGCATCATAGAAGCTGCGCTGGCTTGGCTGTACGTCGTTCTGGAACGAGGCTAACGGTTGTTGCTGTTTACGGGCTTCTACCCAAATCGCTTTATCGGCAACGATTTTTGCTAATACGGTCTGCATTTCTTATCCTCTTGCCGCTAATGCGGTGACGTGGTCGTAGGCTGCACCACTGTGCAGAACATCCAGCACCTGTTGTACGTTGGCTTTCAGGTCTTCGTGGCCGTACAGGCGCATCAGCATGGCGACGTTGACCGCCACCGCGGACTCATGGGCCGCTTCACCTTTACCTTGTAGCAAGCGCGTCAGAATGTCACGGTTTTCTTCCGGCGTGCCACCGGCGAGTTCGGCCTGATGATAAGGCTTGAGGCCAAAGTCATCGGCGGTCAGCTGGTAGCTCTTAATTTCGCCCTCATTCAGCTCAGCGACGACCGTTGGCGCGTGCAGCGACACTTCATCCATTCCGCCGCTGTGAACGACGGCGGCACGCTGGTAACCCAGCACGCGCAGGGTTTCAGCAATCGGCAGCACCAGTTCCGGGCTGTAGACGCCAATCAGCGCTAACGGCGGGTGCGCCGGGTTAATCAGCGGCCCCAGCACGTTAAACAGGGTGCGGGTTTTCAGCTGCTGGCGAACCGGCATGGCGTGGCGGAAACCGGTGTGGTACTTCGGTGCAAACAGGAAACACACCCCGAGTTCATCCAGCGCCTGACGCGATTTGTCGGCGTTCATATCGAGATTAATGCCGAAGGCGGCCAGCAGGTCAGAAGAGCCAGACTTACTGGAGACGCTGCGGTTACCGTGCTTGGCGACCTTCAGCCCACACGCGGCGGCGACAAAGGCGCTGGCGGTGGAGATGTTGATGCTGTTGCTGCCGTCGCCGCCGGTGCCGACGATATCGGCAAACGGATAGTCCGGACGCGGGAACGGCGCGGCGTTTTCCAGCAGGGCGGTGGCGGCACCGGCAATCTCATTCGGGCTTTCGCCACGAATTTTCATGCTCACCAGCGCGGCGGCCAGCTGCTCCGGCTTCACTTCACCGCGCACCACGGCGGAGAAGAGCTGATGGCTTTCCTGCTGAGACAAGGTTTCGGCTTGATACAGTTTTTCCAGAATCGGCTGCAGCGTGTTGCTCTGCTCCAGCTTTTGCAGCGCCCATGCCAGCGTTTGTTCTAGCAGACGAGCACCCTGCGTGGTCAGAATCGATTCCGGGTGGAACTGGAAACCGCAGACGCGATCCGCGTCGTGACGTACTGCCATCACCATGCCGTTGAAATGAGCGTTGATGGTTAAACCGGCCGGAATGTTGCTGCCTACCAATGAGTGGTAGCGCGCCACCGGCAGCGGGTTGCTTAAGCCGGCAAACATCGCCTGGCCGTCGTGTTCAATGCTGGAGGCTTTGCCGTGCAGAATTTCGCCTGCCTGACCAACATAGCCGCCGTAGGCTTCAACAATCGCCTGGTGGCCGAGGCAGATGCCGATAATCGGCAGCTTGCCGCGCATGCGGGTCAGCAGCTCAGGCATACAGCCCGCTTCAGACGGGGCACCGGGGCCAGGAGAGAGCATCAATACCGGGTTATCCATGGTGCCCAGACGCTCAATTAAGGTCTGTGCTGGAACGTGGTTACGGTAAATCACCACGTTGTGCCCGTTTGCGCGCAGCTGATCTGCCAGGTTGTAAGTAAAGGAGTCGATGTTATCGAGCAGCAGAATGTCAGCCATCAGAAAATCTCCTGTGCATGATGAGCGGTGGCGATGGCGCGCAGAACCGCACGAGCTTTATTACGGGTTTCGTCGGCTTCAGACTGCGGAACGGAATCCAGAACCACCCCAGCGCCTGCCTGAACGGTCGCAATGCCGTTTTCGACGAACGCGGAGCGGATAACGATGCAGGTATCGAGGTCGCCGTGGGCGGTGAAGTAACCCACCGCGCCGCCGTAGCTACCGCGACGTTTGCCTTCAGCGGCAGCAATCAGCTGCATCGCACGCACTTTCGGCGCGCCGCTCAGGGTGCCCATGTTCATGCAGGCGCGGTAGGCGTGCAGCACGTCGAGATCTTTACGCAGCTCGCCAACCACGCGGGAGACGAGGTGCATCACAAAGGAGTAACGGTCAACTTTGGTCAGGTCTGCCACGTAGCGACTGCCCGGCGTACAGATACGTGCCAGGTCATTACGCGCCAGGTCAACCAGCATCAGATGCTCGGAGAGCTCTTTATGGTCGGTACGCATTTCCAGCTCAATGCGGCTGTCGAGGTCGCGGTCCAGCGAGCCGTCAGCGCGGCGGCCGCGTGGGCGGGTACCGGCAATCGGGTAGATCTCAATCTGGCGGTTGGTCGCGTCATACTTCAGCGAGCTTTCCGGCGACGCACCGAACAGGGTGAAATCGTTGTCCTGCATAAAGAACATATACGGGCTTGGGTTGCTCTTCTTCAGCACGTCGTAGGCGGCGAGCGGAGAAGGGCAAGGCAGCGAGAAGCGGCGAGACGGTACCACCTGGAAGATTTCCCCGGCGCGAATCGCTTTTTGCATCTTACGCACCACGTCACCGTACGCTTCGTCACTTTGGTTCGTTTCGCAGCGCATGGTGCTAATTTCATGCACCGGCAGGGCTGACGGCGGCTCGTTCAGCTGCTGGCGAACCTGGGCGATACGCTGCTGTAGGCGGTCTTTTTCTGATTCTGATGGCGTAAACAGGCTGGCCTGAATACGGGTGTTCTTGGTCTGGTGGTCAATCACCAGCAGCGTTTCGGCCAGATAGAAGCAGTAGTCCGGGCAGCTGGTGTCGCTTTCCAGTTGCGGCAGGTCTTCGAAACCCGCGACCAGGTCATAGGCAAACAGGCCACCGAAGAACATTGCTTCACGTTCGTTTTGCGGAACGATCACCAGCTCTTGTAACAGGCGGAAGGCGTCGAACACCGAGAGTGAACACAGGCGAGCATCTTCATCCAGCAGCGAACTCACCGCCGGGAAGCGCAGCACGCGGCAGGTTGGCTGGCGGTTGTTTTCGACGCCCGCTGGCAGCGCGGCATCCAGCAGCGGCAGCAGGGAAGCGCCGTTATCTGACAGCGCCTGAATGGTGACGGTATCGCCCAGCGCGGTGATGCGCAGCGCGCTATCGACCAGCAGCAGGCTCTTTAAATCGTTTTTGCTATCAATGTCGGCTGATTCAAGCAGCAGCGTCGCCGGGCGCGCACCGCACAGCTGATGGAACAGCGCGGTGGGATTTTCACGGTAAATCGCGTCACTGGTCAGAAGCTCGAGCATAGGTTTTTGTGTTTGCATCGTTGTTCTCGCCTGTTCTGAATAATTTTTACTTAATAAAAAGCCCGCTCATTGGCGGGCCGGGTATCTGTATGCATAACGCAGACGTGATGACTCCGCCCTACTGGGAAGTACGCCACCAACCGCCGTGCAGAGCAATGATTTTATGCGTCATGTTGAGATACCTTCTACTAAGTGAACTTGCGTACTAGTTAACTAGTTCGGGAGGGCAAAGTCAACCCCTGATTTTAGAATTTCACGCAATGCCGTTATGATAGGCCGCGAATCTTTATAGGTAGTCCAATGGGAGCTGTTTTGAGCGACAACGAGTACGCCATCATTTATGACCTGCATAGCCACACGGTCGCCTCCGACGGACGACTGACGCCGGAAGCGCTGGTGCATCGTGCGCTGGAAAACCGCGTAGGCACGCTGGCGATCACCGACCATGATTCTGTCGCTGCCATTCCTGCTGCACGAGCGGAAATCGCCCGCGCTGGTTTGCCGCTGACGCTGATTAGCGGCGTAGAAATCTCGACCCTGTGGGAAAATCACGAGATCCATATCGTTGGCCTGAATATTGATATTGCCAATCCGGCGCTCACAGCGTTCTTAAGCGCACAGATAGCCCGCCGCGAGCAGCGCGGGGTGATGATCGCCGAGCGGCTGGAAAAAGCGCATATCCCTGGTGCCTGGGAGGCCGCGCAGAAGTATGCCGATGGCGGGGCGGTGACGCGGGCGCATTTTGCGCGTTTCCTCGTCGAGCAGGGCAAAGCGAGTAATATTGGCGACGTTTTTAAAAAGTACCTCGCACGTGGGAAAACCGGATACGTTCCGCCACAGTGGTGTACAATAAAGGAAGCTATTGATGTCATTCATCATTCGGGTGGGGTAGCGGTATTGGCTCATCCGGGGCGGTACAATTTGTCCGCCAAGTGGCTGAAAAGACTGCTGGCACACTTTAATGAACACGGCGGCGACGCGATGGAAGTCGCCCAGTGCCAGCAAGCGCCTCACGAGCGCGCTCAGCTTGCCACCTATGCCCGCGAATACGGTTTACTGGCGTCACAAGGGTCGGATTTCCATCAGCCCTGCCCGTGGATTGAACTGGGCCGCAAACTGTGGTTACCCGCAGGCGTCGAGGGTGTCTGGCAGCGCTGGGAGCAGCCGCAGAATTCAACTGAGAGGGAAGCATGAGTCAGTTTTTTTATATCCATCCGGATAACCCGCAGGCGCGTCTGATTAACCAGGCGGTCGAGATTGTGCGTAAGGGCGGCGTCATCGTCTACCCAACCGACTCCGGCTATGCGCTGGGCTGCAAAATTGAAGACAAAGGCGCGATGGAGCGTATCTGCCGCATCCGTCATCTGCCGGACGGCCACAACTTTACGCTGATGTGCCGCGATCTGTCCGAGCTGTCGACCTATTCCTACGTCGATAACGTGGCGTTTCGCTTAATCAAAAACAACACGCCGGGCAACTACACCTTCATCCTGAAGGGGACCAAAGAAGTGCCACGTCGCCTGCTGCAGGAAAAGCGTAAAACCATCGGGATGCGCGTACCGTCAAACCCGATTGCTCAGGCGCTGCTGGAAACCTTAGGCGAGCCAATGCTGTCGACCTCTCTGATGCTGCCGGGCAGTGATTTCACTGAATCCGACCCGGAAGAGATTAAAGATCGTCTGGAGAAACTGGTGGATTTGATCATCCACGGCGGCTACCTCGGCCAACAGCCGACCACCGTTATCGACCTGACCGAAGATTCGCCGGTCGTGGTGCGTGAAGGCGTCGGCGACGTTAAACCGTTCCTCTGATCCTTCCGGACCCGGCGACTCCTCGCCGGGTACCCCTTCTATTCCAGCTGACTTATCTGCTCCAGCATCCACTGCTGCGCTTTCGCCTGTCCGCTCGCCGGGCGGTAATACACTTTCAGGGTGTAGGGTGGAATAGGGAACGGCGGCGTGTGCAGGGTGAGCTGACGGGTATCAAAAAGCTGGTGCACCCCGCGTCGCGGCAGCGTTATCGCCAGATCCGTACGGCTGACGATAAACGGTGCCGACATCACGCTCGGCAGTTCCACCACCGTACGGCGGCTTACGTGGCGCGAGGCAAGGTAGCTGTCGATGGGACGATGGTGCTCGTTCCACGGGCTGACCACCACGTGACCCAACTGCAGATAGGTTTCTGGCGTCAGCGTCTCGTTTGCCAACGGATGACCTTTGCGCACCGCCACCACGTAGTCGTCGGTAAACAGCTCCAGCGACGCTAAGCCGTGGCGAGGCTGCACGTTCTCTTCCTCAAAACCGATGGCAAAATTGACTCTGCCGGTCAGCAGTTCTTCCAGTGCGTCATATTCCCGGGAGTAGACTATCCGCGTACGAATACCGGGCGCGCAGGCCTGAAGCCGGGCGACAAGCTCGGGGAAAAATACCGCGGCGGTGTAATCGGTGGCGGCAAAGGTGAAGGTCTGGTTGCTGGTTTCAGGCCGAAAAAGGTCAGCCTGACCCAGCTCGCCGTTTAGCGCCGATAATGCTCCGGCAATGGCGGGAAACAGTGATTCGGCACGTGGGGTCGGCTGCATCTGGCTACCCTGACGGCTGAATAACGGATCGTTGAGTGAACTACGCAGGCGACTTAATGCGTGGCTGAATGCCGAAGGGCTCATGGCGAGCTCGCTGGCGGCTTCGGCCACGCGACGATGGCGATAAAGGGCGTCGAAGACCAGCAGCAGATTAAGATCCAGCAGGCGAAGATTGCGATGCATGATATTCATTTTACCGTTGAAAAGAATGCAGCGTATTCATATCACGCTGGCGCTAGAATAGCGACCATCAACTGAAAGCCGTATCTCTGGAGGCATTGTGTCACACGCTACTTTCCGTCAGGCCACCCCGTCCGACATCGACCGCTGTTATGAAATTGAATCCGCAGCCTATCCGGCAGATGAAGCGGCGACGCGGGAGAAAATTGCCATTCGCATCGCCCGCTATCCCCAGGGCTTTCTGTGCATGGAGCAGGATGGCGATATTATCAGCTTTATCAATGCAGGCTGCGCCTGGGAGGTGGAGATGTCCGACGAAGAGTTCAAAGAGCTGGTGGGCCATGACCCGCAGGCGCCGAACGCGGTGATTATGTCGGTGGTGCTGCACCCGAACTACCAGGGTAAAGGGCTTTCCACCGCGCTGATGCAGGCGTTTATCGAACATATGCGCCAGCAGGGCAAAACGGCCATCTACCTGATGTGTAAAGCGCAGTATCTGGAGATGTATAAACGCTTTGGCTATCAGTTCCTTAAAAAGTCTGACTCGACGCACGGCGGGGAAGAGTGGTTTGAAATGGTGCAGGGGATTTAGCTCGTTATCGCGGCATCAGACTTCTTTTCGCCGCAACGGCCGATAAAGTGAAACAAAAGGGCAGGAACAAGCTGCCCTTTTCTCCTAAAATTCGTGTAGTATGTGCGGTCACCATTTTGGGTGGGTAGCCTGCGTCACGAAAAAACGCCGCTGCCTGCCTCCTTATGCAACCCGGTGCTGATTTCCCGCGTTGCTGATGAAGTCTCTAAGACGCCTGTGAAGGCGACACCGGAAGGAAGCTCTATGAGCGATAAAAGCGTTAAAAGCGATAAAAGCGAAAAACTGCAAAAAGTGCTGGCACGCGCCGGCCACGGCTCCCGTCGTGAAATTGAAACGATTATTGAAGCGGGCCGCGTTAGCGTGGACGGCAAAATCGCCAAGCTGGGCGATCGCGTTGAAGTGATCCCAGGCCTCAAAATTCGTATCGACGGGCACCTCATCTCCGTCAAAGAATCCGTAGAACAAATCTGTCGCGTGCTGGCGTACTACAAGCCGGAAGGTGAGCTGTGTACGCGTAACGACCCGGAAGGTCGCCCGACCGTATTCGACCGTCTGCCGAAACTGCGTGGCGCCCGCTGGATTGCCGTTGGCCGTCTGGACGTGAACACCTGCGGCCTGCTGCTGTTCACTACCGACGGTGAGCTGGCAAACCGCTTGATGCACCCAAGCCGTGAAGTTGAACGTGAATACGCGGTGCGTGTATTTGGTGAAGTGGACGACACGAAAGTGCGTCAGCTCTCCCGTGGCGTTCAGCTGGAAGATGGCCCTGCGGCATTCAAAACCATCAAATTCAGCGGCGGCGAAGGCATCAACCAGTGGTACAACGTGACCCTGACCGAAGGCCGTAACCGTGAAGTTCGTCGTCTGTGGGAAGCGGTAGGCGTGCAGGTGAGCCGTCTTATCCGCGTTCGCTACGGTGATATCCCGCTGCCAAAAGGCCTGCCGCGCGGTGGTTATACCGAACTGGATCTGGCGCAGACCAACTATCTGCGTGAGCTGGTAGAACTGCCGGCCGAAACCACCTCGAAAGTGGCGGTAGAAAAAGACCGTCGCCGCATGAAGGCGAATCAGATTCGTCGCGCCGTGAAGCGTCACACCACCACTGGTGGTAATACTGGTAACAATAATAATACTAACCGTCGTTCTAGCACCCGTAATAAACCGAAAGGCTAACGACGTCAGTTCCGGCGGGCTTCCGCCGGAATACTTTCCCCGTGTTAATCTCCTCCTGTGATGCCATTCACACTTCTTTATAAAGACAAAAAACAGGAATTCCCCGGACAAAGAACGCAAAGTGATAAAATAGCCCTCGCCATATACTGTTGCCACAGATTACTCAAACAGGTAGCCCGAAATGGATACAACTCAAAAACTCTCGGCAAGCTATGTGGTTATCGGCGTTAAAGAAAAGATTGGCTACGGCTTCGGTGACTTTGCCTCTAATTTATCCTTCGGTTTTGTCTCTCTATTTTTATTATTCTTCTACACCAACATTTACGGTATTAGCGCGGTTCAGGCGAGCCTGATCTTTGTTATTGCGCGAGTCGTGGATGCAATTTTTAATATCCTGATTGGCTTTGCTATTGATAAAACCCACAGCCGCTACGGCAAGCTGCGTCCGTGGTTATTATATGGCTCTGTGCCGCTGGGTTTACTGACCGTACTGTGTTTCCTGCCGTTTGGCGGCGAGGCCAAATTCTGGTTCGCGCTCTGTTCCTACACCATCTACTGCCTGGCGTACACCGCGGTCAATACGCCGTATTCGGCAATGACCAACCGGTTAACCCAGCACGAGGCCTCACGTTCGTCGCTGTCGGTCTACCGCTTTGTGATGGCGATTGTCGGCTACCTGATTGTCTCTACTACCGCGGATATTCTGATTTCGCCGTTTGACGACAAACAGCTGGGCTACGTCTTTGCCGTCTCCTGCTTTGCGCTGCTGGCGACGTTCCTGTTCCTTGCCTGCTTTGGCATGACTAAAGAGCGCGTGGGGGAAGAGGAGGATACGCCTGCGCCGACGCTGCGTGAAATGTTCCGCGCGGTGATGGGCAATGCGCCGCTGATTAATCTGTCGTTATTTACCGTCTTCTTTTATATCGCCTACACCGTGTGGATGGCGATCGCGATTTACTTTATTAAGTACATCATCGGCAATGAAGGTTTTACCGCCTCGTTCTTTATGATTCAGTCCGCCGCCTATATTTTGGGGACGGTGGTTTCTGAGAAAATCATTGCTACGATTGGCAAAAAGAAAATGACGCTGGTGGCGCTGTTAATTGGCGTACTGGGCGTGCTGATGCAGTATTTTGTTGCCGGTAATAATATCTGGCTGATTATGACCGGGGTGTGCCTGTTCAGTATTACGCTGGGTATGGGATTTGTCGCCATGTGGTCAATGATTGCCGACACCGTAGAATATGCCGAATGGCACCATGGCGTGCGCACCGAGGGTGCTATTTACGGCTTCTTCAACTTTATTACCAAAATAGCGATGGCTATTGGCGGTGGATGCGCCGGGTGGATGCTGGATTATTACCACTATGATGCTGCCAATATTAGCGCCGACGCGCTAAGCGGCATCAATATTCTGATGACGCTATTCCCCGGCGCGATGTTTGCGATTAGCGCCATCTTCGTGGCCAGCTATTCGCTGGACGAAAAAACCTACCGCGACATCGTGCAGAAAATCAGCCTGCGCAAGCAGAACGCGCTTTAACCTCAGGGAGCCAGAGAAATGAATCGTGATTTTAAAACGCTTATTGCGGCAATGAATGCAGAAGAAAAAGTGGCGTTGCTGACCGGCAGCGGACTGTGGCGCACGGCGAGCCTGCCGCAGCATGGTATCGACGATATCGTGATGACCGACGGCACCTACGGTGTGCGTTACAGCAGCGCGCAGATAGACGGCAACGAAAAGTGGAGCATGGATGATTTTATCTCCGTGATCACCCAAACTGCCGACCGCGCTAACGCCGAAGAACCGGCAGCGAAAGGGGGCAGTGAAGCGCTGTTCAGCGCCTCGCTACCGGCCACCTGCTTCCCTAACGGTTCAAGCCTTGCCTGTAGCTGGGATATTGATCTGGTCTATCAGATGGGCCAGGCGCTGGGGCGCGAATGCCAGCATATGGGCGTCGGGATTTTACTGGGGCCGGGGATTAACATTCGCCGCACGCCGCTGGCGGGGCGCGGCTACGAATACTATGCCGAAGATCCGGTAGTGAGCGGCGATATTGCCGCGGCGCTCATCAACGGCTTACAGGATGAAGGCGTGGGCGCCAGCCTGAAGCACTTTGCGGCCAATAACTCGGAATACCGTCGCACCGAAATGGACTCCATTATTGAAGAGCGTGCGCTGCGGGAAATCTATCTGGCAGGCTTCCAGCGGGCGATTGCTAAATCGCAGCCGTGGACGGTGATGTCCTCCTATAACCGCCTGAACGGTGTGCAGACTTCACAGGATCCGTACCTGCTGACGCAGGTGCTGCGCGATGAGTGGGGCTACGACGGCCTGGTGATGTCCGACTGGTACGGTATTAAAGATCGTCCTGCGTCGCTTGTGGCAGGGAACGATCTGGCGATGCCGGAAACTCGCCGCGATAAGCAGACGCTGTTGGCGGCCATCAACGCCGGTGAAGTGCCAATGGCGGTAGTCGATAGCGCCTGCCTGCGGATGCTGGAACTGCTGGATAAAGTGCAGCGCAATCGCCGCCCAGGCATTCAGGCCGATTTCTCCGCACATCACCGTCTTTCACAGCAGTTGGCGGCGGAATCTATCGTTCTACTGAAAAATGACGACAATCTTCTGCCGCTGCGTCCGGAAAAAACGCCGCGTATCGCCGTGCTGGGTAAACCGGCGCAGGAGCCCGTGATTCAGGGATCCGGCTGCGCGACCACGGTGCCGTATCTGCTTGACCGTCCGCTGGATGAGATTTTCGATCTTGCCGGTGAGGCATTCAGCGTTAGCTGGGCCGTCGGTGCGCCGGACGACCTGCAGAGTGACGAAGTCGCGCTGACGCAGGCGAAGGTGGTCGCACAAGAGGCCGATGTAGCGGTGATCTTCGTCAGTACGGCGGTGGGTGAAGACGGTGAGAACGGCGACCGTCACGATCTGAATATTCTGGCGGTGCACGAGCAACTGATTCGCGAAGTGGCGTCGGTACAGCCCAACGTAGTGGTGGTGCTGGCAAACAGCGACGCGGTGGTGATGCCATGGCTTGGTGAATGCAAAGCGCTGCTGGAAACCTTCTTTGCCGGGCAGGGTATGGGGCGCGCGGTCGCGGAGATTCTGTTCGGTCAGCGTAACCCAAGCGGCAAGCTGACGGTGACCGTGCCTAACACCCTGGAAGAGACACCGGCCTGGTTGAACTACCCAGGTGAAAACCTGCGCCATCACTACGGTGAAGGGTTGTTTGTTGGTTATCGGTACTACGATAAACGCTGCCTGACGCCGCGCTTCCCGTTTGGATTTGGCTTAAGCTATACCCAATTTAGCTACCGCAACCTGTCGTTGTCAGCGGAGACGATTGGCGCGGGGGATACGCTCACCGTTAGCTTTGATCTGAGCAACATCGGCGCGGTAGAAGGCAAAGAGATTGTGCAGCTGTACGTTTCTGCCCCAGAGGGTGAACTGATCCGTGAGGTCCGCGCACTGAAAGGGTTTGATAAAATAGCCCTTGCGGCGGGTGAGACCCAACGCGTCAGCCTGCAGCTACCGATTAGCGAACTGGCCTGCTACCATCCTGGCCTTGCTGATTGGGTGATAACACCGGGAAACTGGCAGGTACATATTGGTGGTTCTTCCCGCGACCTGCCGCTGAACGCGACGTTTACGGTGGATTGCCCGGCGCGTTACGTGCCGCTGCGTGACGATAACTCGTTGCAGCAGCTGATTCAGCAGCCGAAAGCCTTTGCTCGCGTCGTGCAGTTGATTGCCGATAAGAGCCAGTTGCCGCCAGAGCAGGTACGAGAAAAGTTGATTCGTCTGGCCCCGGATCTGTTCTGCGGCCTGCTGATTGCGCTGACCGAGTTCCTGGCACTCGATATCGACCGCGATGAGCTAAACGCCGTGCTGGCTGAACCCCAATAACGGCCCACAACAGGAGAGAGCGCGTGTTCCCATTTTCAGTGACGCATCCCCATCCGGCGACACACGCCGGGCGGCAGACGGCGAATAGCGGCTATGAGCTGATTGCTTTTGACGCGGAAAAGCTGAATGTGTTTGCCGCTGAGGTTCGCTACTGCGAGCCGCACTGGCATCCGGCACCGGAGCTGATTACGGTGCTGAACGGGCGCTTTTCTCTTACCGTCGGCCAGCAGAACGTGATGCTGCAGCAGGGCGAAATGCTCTATATCAACGCCGAAGAAGTGCATGAACTGAGCGCGGAGGAAGAGGGGAGCCAACTGGTCACAGTACAGTTCTCCCCCGGGCTTTTTGATGAGCTACATCCTGCACCGCTGCTGGAGTGGCGCACTCACGCACCTGCCATGAGCGCTGCCGACCGCGTGGTTTTCCAGCGGCTGACGGCGCTTCTGGACCGCATCATTGATAATCATGCGCCGTTTCAGCGTATCGCTGCTATCTATCTGCTCCTGGACGCGCTGGTGGCTGCCGGGCAGTCTATTGAGCGAGGGGAAAGTACGCTGCGGGAAGAGGCGATGATCAAAGAAGGGATTGAGTATATTAATCAACACTTTGATCAACCGCTGACCCTCAGCGATGTTGCTGAGCATTGCGGGATGAGCTACTCATGGTTCTCCCGACTGTTTAAAAAGGTCAGTCGGCACAATTTCAAAGAGTATCTGACGCTGGTTAGGTTGAACAAAGCTCGCACGCTACTGCGCGACACGCGGACACCGATTACCGACATCAGCCACAGCTGCGGTTTTCAGGAGCACAAGCTGCTGATTGCCGCTTTTAATAAATACTGCGGGCTGACGCCGACGGAGTACCGCAAGCGCTTTATTTCGCGCCAGAACCTGACGGAGGTCGCACTGGCACAGGGCGAAGACTGCCTGTGCCTGCCGCTCAATCATGCGCTTCTCGACCGATTAGCGGTCAGTAATCAATCCCAATCTGCGCCTTAATACCGGCTTCAAACGCATGCTTCACTGGGCGCAGTTCGCTGACCGTATCGGCGTATTCAAGAATATCCCGGTGGCAGCCGCGACCGGTGATAATCACCGTCTGGTGATGCGGCCGGTTTTTCAGCGCGGTTAATACCTCTTCTAACGGCAGATAGTCGTACGCCACCATATAGGTCAGCTCATCGAGCAGCACCATGTCCAGCGTGTCGTCGGCCAGCATCCGTTTCGCATGTTCCCAGACGGCGAGGCAGGCTTCGGTATCGCTCTCCCGATTCTGGGTGTCCCAGGTAAAACCGGTGGCCATCACCTGAAACTCGACGCCGAGCGGCTCAAGCAGGTTGCGCTCGCCGTTAGGCCAGGTGCCTTTAATAAACTGGATCACCCCAACGTTATGACCGTGGCCAACCGCGCGGGTCGCGGTACCGAAGGCGGCGGTGGTTTTGCCTTTACCGTTGCCGGTAAAGACGATAACGATGCCACGGGTATCCTGGGCGGCGGCCACGCGGGCGGCCACGCGCTCTTTTACGCGCTGCTGGCGCTCGCGGTAACGTTCATCACTCATTGTGCAATTCCTGGTTTACGCCCTGGCTGGGCATCAAAAGTCATACCGGTTTTACGGCGGCTGTCATCACCCATCAGCCACAGATAGAGCGGCATAATATCGGCAGGCGTTTTCAACTTCAGCGCGTCTTCCGTTGGGAAGGCGCTGGCACGCATTTTGGTACGCGTACCGCCGGGATTAATACAGTTCACCCGCAGAGGACGATTTTTATACTCTTCAGCGAGTACCTGCATCATCCCTTCGGTGGCAAATTTCGACACCGCATAGGCACCCCAGTTGGCGCGTCCTTCGCGGCCGACGCTTGATGAGGTAAAGACCAGTGAACCGGATTCTGCTTTCAGCAGCAGCGGCAGCAGCGCCTGGGTGAGCATAAAGGTGCCGTTGACGTTGACCTGTATCACCTGCTGCCAAACGGTGGGGTCCTGCTGGTCCATCGGTACCACGTCACCCAGAAGCCCGGCGTTGTGCAGCACGCCGTCAAGATGCGGGTAGTGCAGACTAACCTGCTGAGCAATGTGCTGGCATTCCTGCGGCGTACAGGTGAGCAGGTCGAGGGTAAACCAGCGGGCGGGCCGTAAACCTTCATGGTCTATTTCTTGCGCAACCGCACGCAGTTTTTCATCGCTGCGGCCAAGCAAAATAACGCTGGCGCCGTAACGGGCATAGGTGATTGCCGCTTCATGACCGATACCATCACTGGCACCGGTGACCAGAATGATACGGTTTTGCAACAAATCGAGCTGAGGTTGATAGTGCACGGTAACTCCTTTATGGCGCTTACCCACCATATTTCATGTACTTTTCATGGCTTTTGGGCTTTATGCCTGAATCTGCGCACTATTTCAATCGGCGCACGGGAGAGACAACGAGTAATTAACAATTTGCAATGATTTCATCAGCAAAAAAGTAATCTGGAATGCGTCTCGTGGCCTGATACTGCAGTCGAGACGTACTGAACGCGGTGTTGTACACTGAGCGGTAGATTCTGTGATTTTTGTACAAGGTGGATGTGTGGAATTACTTTTTCAATATGGTCTTTTTCTGGCGAAAATCGTCACTGTCGTTGTCGCCATTGCGGTGGTTGCCGTACTGATTGTCAACGTCATGCAGCGCAAACGCCAGCGCGGTGAATTGCGAATCACCAACTTAAGCGAGCAGCACAAGGATATGCAGGAAGATTTAGCCGTGGCGCTGCTCGACGCGCCGCAGCAAAAGCTCTGGCATAAGACACAAAAGAAGAAACTGAAGCTGGAAGCCAAAGCGGCCAAAGCCAAAGCGAAGCAGGGCGACACCACGGCGGCAACCAAACCGCGCGTCTGGGTTATCGACTTTAAAGGCAGTATGGATGCGCATGAAGTCTCCTCCCTGCGTGAAGAGATTACTGCCGTACTGACCGTTGCGACTCCGCAGGATCAGGTGGTCGTGCGTCT
Source organism: Kluyvera sichuanensis (assembly GCF_014218705.1). Lineage (GTDB taxonomy): Bacteria > Pseudomonadota > Gammaproteobacteria > Enterobacterales > Enterobacteriaceae > Kluyvera > Kluyvera sichuanensis. Next base: position 103,623 of record NZ_JABBJF010000001.1, read on the forward strand.
GGAGAGCCCTGGCGGCGTCGTTCACGGCTATGGCCTGGCGGCATCGCAGCTGCAGCGTATCCGCGATAAGCAGATCCCGCTGACGGTAGCGGTCGATAAAGTGGCGGCCAGCGGCGGCTATATGATGGCCTGCGTGGCTGACAAAATTGTGGCGGCGCCATTTGCTATTCTCGGGTCGATTGGCGTAGTGGCGCAGATCCCGAACCTCAACCGCTTCCTGAAAAATAAAGATATCGACGTCGAACTGCATACCGCTGGTCAGTACAAGCGTACACTGACCCTGCTCGGTGAAAACACCGAAGAAGGACGCCAGAAGTTTCGCGAAGAGCTGAACGAAACGCACCACCTGTTTAAAGATTTTGTAAAGCGGATGCGTCCGTCTCTGGACATCGACCAGGTTGCTACCGGTGAACACTGGTACGGTTCCCAGGCGCAGGGAAAAGGGCTGGTTGATGAAGTGGGCACCAGCGATGAACTGCTGCTTGGCCTGATGGAAGGGCGTGACGTTTTCGGCGTGCGCTATGCGCAGCGTAAGAAAATGATGGACCGGTTTACCGGAAGTGCGGCTGAAAGCGCTGACAAACTGATGATGCGCTGGTGGCAGCGTGGTCAGAAACCACTGCTGTAACGGTTCCTTTCTACTCTATACCTTTCTACTACTCTATGGCCCGGTAAACCAGGTTTACCGGGCCATATCAGACTGCTCAGGCGTGAGCCCTACGTTCAGTCAACCAGGTGATACTTTTCAGACAGCTGGTGGGCGAGATACTTGAACATATTAAACACCGCCGTGCTTTTCGGCGTCGGCAGGCCCTGTTCATCCAGGTAATATTCACCGCTGAAGACCAGCACGCCGTTGCGCTGTTCCACGCCGGTGGCTTCAATACCCGCCATAGTATCTTCATGCTCACGAATGAGGCGGTTTGCTTCAATAAGCAGTGTCTGACGATCGATAGGTTGGCTATTATTTGACATATTCAACTCCTCAAAATTCCTGCGCTAGTCTACGCCGGGCGCCGTCTTCGGGCAAATTTTCCCGACGTTTACCAGGGACAAGCATTTTACCTCAGAGTTGGCATGATTGGTGATTGCATGCTAATAAAGTTGCGTAACGAATTTTATCAGGTACAGTGTGACGCTTTCGGCGATCTGGCAACAGATTTGCTTGACATTCGACCAAATATTCTTCGTGCTATAGACCCTGACGAAAAAAAGTCTGTAAACTCAGCTACCTGGCTACTTGTCTCAAAAGCCAGTCGGTAAAGGGTTGATATCCATTGGTATTGCCGCAACATACAAGGCTTGTCGCCAGTGGAATGTGGAACATGTGCGATGTATTCCTGGAAGAATCAAATTAGGTAAGGTGAATATGGGTAAAGCTCTCGTTATCGTTGAGTCCCCGGCAAAAGCCAAAACGATCAATAAGTATCTGGGTAATGACTACGTGGTTAAGTCCAGCGTCGGTCATATCCGCGATTTGCCGACAAGTGGCTCAGCCGCCAAAAAGAGCGCTGACTCTACCTCCACCAAAACGGCCAAAAAGCCTAAAAAGGATGAACGAGGCGCGCTGGTTAACCGCATGGGCGTCGACCCATGGCATGACTGGGCGGCACACTATGAAGTGCTGCCAGGCAAAGAAAAGGTAGTATCAGAACTCAAACAGTTGGCGGAAAAAGCCGACCACATCTATCTCGCAACTGACCTTGACCGCGAAGGGGAGGCCATTGCATGGCACCTGCGGGAAGTGATCGGTGGTGATGAATCACGCTATAGCCGCGTGGTGTTTAACGAAATTACGAAAAATGCGATCCGTCAGGCGTTCGAAAAGCCGGGCGAGCTGAATATCGACCGTGTTAACGCTCAGCAGGCGCGTCGCTTTATGGACCGCGTTGTGGGCTACATGGTCTCGCCGCTGCTGTGGAAAAAGATCGCCCGCGGTTTATCCGCCGGTCGCGTTCAGTCCGTGGCGGTTCGTCTGGTGGTCGAACGCGAACGTGAGATTAAAGCGTTTGTGCCAGAAGAATTCTGGGAAATTGACGCCAGCACGACCACGCCGGGCGGCGATGCGCTGCCGCTGGAAGTCACCCACCAGGGTGATAAACCGTTCCGTCCGGTCAACCGTGACGAAACGATGGCGGCGGTCAGCCTGCTGGAAAAAGCCAGCTACAGCGTCCTTGAGCGTGAAGATAAGCCGACCAGCAGCAAGCCTGGCGCGCCGTTTATTACCTCCACGCTGCAGCAGGCGGCGAGCACCCGTCTGGGCTTTGGCGTGAAGAAAACCATGATGATGGCGCAGCGTCTGTATGAAGCGGGCTACATCACCTACATGCGTACCGACTCCACCAACCTGAGTCAAGATGCGGTAAACATGGTTCGCGACTTTATCGGCGATAACTTCGGCAAAAAATACCTGCCGGAGAACCCGAATCAGTACGCCAGCAAAGAAAACTCGCAGGAAGCGCACGAAGCGATTCGTCCTTCCGACGTTTCCGTTCAGGCGGAAGCGCTGAAAGATATGGAAGCGGACGCGCAGAAGCTGTACCAGCTGATCTGGCGCCAGTTCGTGGCCTGTCAGATGACGCCAGCGCAGTACGATTCCACCACGCTGACCGTGAAAGCGGGTGATTTCAAACTCAAAGCGCGTGGTCGTACCCTGCGCTTTGACGGCTGGACCAAAGTGATGCCAGCGCTGCGTAAAGGTGATGAAGACCGTACGCTGCCGATGGTCAATCAGGGCGATAAGCTGAGCCTGGTTGAACTGACGCCGGCACAGCATTTCACCAAACCACCTGCTCGCTTTAGCGAAGCCTCGCTGGTTAAAGAGCTGGAAAAACGCGGCATCGGTCGCCCGTCCACCTATGCGTCGATCATCTCGACCATCCAGGATCGTGGCTATGTGCGCACCGAAAACCGTCGCTTCTATGCGGAAAAAATGGGTGAGATCGTCACCGATCGTCTGGAAGCGAACTTCCGCGAGCTGATGAACTACGACTTTACCGCGCAGATGGAAGACCACCTCGACCGCGTGGCCAACCACGAAGCCGAGTGGAAGCAGGTGCTGGATCTGTTCTTTGGTGATTTCACCAAACAGCTGGAAACCGCTGAGAAACCGCCAGAAGAGGGCGGCATGCAGCCGAACGAGATGGTGTTGACCAGCATCGACTGCCCGACCTGCGGCCGTAAAATGGGTATTCGTACCGCCAGCACCGGCGTGTTCCTTGGTTGTTCCGGCTATGCGCTGTCGCCAAAAGAACGCTGCAAAACCACCATTAACCTGGTGCCGGAAAACGAAGTACTGAACGTACTGGAAGGCGATGACGCGGAAACCAACGCGCTGCGCGCCAAACGTCGTTGCCAGAAGTGCGGCACGGCGATGGACAGCTATCTTATCGATCCGAAGCGTAAGCTGCATGTTTGTGGTAATAACCCGACCTGTGACGGCTACGAGATTGAAGAGGGTGAGTTCCGCATTAAGGGCTATGACGGCCCGATCGTTGAGTGCGAGAAATGTGGTTCTGAAATGCACCTGAAAATGGGGCGTTTCGGTAAGTACATGGCCTGTACCAACGAAGAGTGTAAGAACACGCGTAAAATTCTGCGTAGCGGTGAAGTGGCTCCGCCGAAGGAAGACCCGGTTCCGCTGCCAGAGCTGCCGTGCGAGAAGTCGGACGCGTATTTTGTGCTGCGTGACGGTGCGGCTGGGGTATTCCTGGCGGCCAACACCTTCCCGAAATCACGTGAAACCCGCGCGCCGCTGGTAGAAGAGCTGTTCCGCTTCCGTGATCGTCTGCCGGAAAAACTGCGTTATCTGGCCGACGCGCCTCAGCAGGACCCGGAGGGCAACAAAACGATGGTTCGTTTTAGCCGTAAAACCAAACAGCAGTACGTCGCTTCTGAGAAAGAAGGCAAGGCGACCGGCTGGTCAGCGTTCTTCGTTGACGGTAAATGGGTTGAAGCGAAAAAGTAGCGTTTTTAGCCAATAGCATCACAAAGGGCCGCATTTGCGGCCCTTTTTTATAACCTCGTTATTATTTTTTGTTTCCATCTATACACACTTGCTATAAATGATATAGTGGTTATAGCCAATGCATTTCTTATGATTAAATCGTCTTTATGACCGATTCCTGAGCGCAGACTGGATACAACCGCATGAAATTACAGCAACTCCGCTATATCGTTGAGGTGGTCAATCATAACCTTAACGTCTCCTCCACCGCTGAAGGTCTGTACACCTCGCAGCCGGGTATCAGTAAGCAGGTCAGAATGCTGGAGGATGAGCTGGGGATTCAGATTTTTGCCCGTAGCGGTAAACATCTGACGCAGGTTACGCCAGCGGGTCAGGAAATCATCCGTATCGCGCGTGAAGTGCTGTCGAAAGTGGATGCGATTAAATCCGTTGCCGGTGAGCATACCTGGCCTGATAAAGGCTCGCTGTACGTGGCGACCACCCACACTCAGGCACGCTATGCGCTGCCGGGTGTAATTAAAGGCTTTATCGAGCGTTACCCACGCGTATCGCTGCACATGCATCAAGGGTCGCCTACGCAAATTGCCGAAGCGGTCTCTAAAGGCAATGCTGACTTTGCCATCGCTACCGAAGCGCTGCATCTGTATGACGATCTGGTGATGCTGCCTTGCTATCACTGGAACCGTTCGATTGTCGTCACGCCGGAGCACCCGTTGGCCTCCAAAACGTCTGTCACCATTGAGGAACTGGCGCAGTATCCGCTGGTCACCTACACCTTTGGTTTTACCGGGCGTTCCGAGCTGGACACCGCCTTTAACCGCGCCGGACTGACGCCGCGTATTGTCTTTACCGCCACCGACGCCGATGTGATTAAAACCTACGTCCGTCTGGGATTAGGGGTGGGGGTAATTGCCAGCATGGCCGTCGATCCTGTCTCTGACCCGGATCTGGTTAAGCTAGATGCAGAAGGTATTTTCAGCCACAGCACCACCAAAATTGGCTTCCGTCGCAGCACCTTCCTGCGTAGCTATATGTATGATTTTATTCAGCGATTTGCACCACACCTGACGCGTGATGTGGTCGATACCGCCGTAGCGCTGCGCTCGAATGAAGACATTGAAGCCATGTTTAAAGATATTAAGTTGCCGGAAAAATAAGTCTGATTTAATTATCCGCCTCTTCCTGGAAGAGGCGGGTTTACTTATATCCTTACTCCACCACGCCTTTTTCCCCTTCCTCATCGCGCAAAATCCTGACTAAGAATTGTTTCTATTACTCATTACGCCGCAAAAGTAGAAATAAATTTAGGGTTAGGCAAACTTCTCTTTTCAAATATCTCATTGAGCTCAAAAGATTAAATTAATCTCCATGTAATATTCGTAAAACCTCTGGATTTTTGCTTAAAATTTACTTAGGATTTATCTCAACGATGATTAGTTGTAACAATTGATTGGTGTGAAAATGATAAGTAATATCGATTGTGAGAGGGCAGTAATGGTGTCAGAAAATAACGGTTCTCGTGTGAAACGCAAAGCCTGGCTGAGCGTATTCCTCGGCTCTGCGCTGTTCTGGGTAGCGGTAGCGCTGCTGGTCTGGAAAATCTGGGGCTAACCGTGCTTACGTCTGAACGCGTCAAGCCGGTGAAGCCCTCCGCTCCGGTAGAAAAAAAACCGCAAGATGACAAAAATAGTAAGGTCAATATTCCTGATGAATGGAATCTGACCCGCGACCAAAAAGAGTTTATCGATCTCTTCAATCAGGATGAGAATAAGAAACAATAACTTTATGGTTATTTTTTACTTTCATTTTCACGCCGCCAAACGAAATAAATCCTTTCCCTGCTATTAATTCCATCCGGATGTTATTCTTAATAACCCATTGATTGAATTTATCAATCTGAGCCCTTTTCCGGCGTTATCCACTGAATGTGTTATCTTTTAAATACACGTCATCCTTCGAGTTGCCTCTGCGTTGGCTGCGTTCATTCACCTCAGTCACGTACTTGTGTACGCTCCTGAGGATTCATTCGCTTGCCGCCTTGATGCAACTCGAATGATTTAGTGTAAGGACCATGAGGAGTGTCAGAGTACTGCAATTCCCGCCATTTAAGGAGGAGCTATGTCGTCAACACTACGAGAGACCTGCAAGGATACACTACAGGTCGATAATAAAACCTACCGTTACTACAGCCTGCCGCTGGCTGCTAAGACCCTGGGTGACATCACCCGCCTGCCAAAATCACTCAAAGTTCTCCTGGAAAACCTGCTCCGTTGGCAGGATGGCGATTCGGTCACCGCTGAAGATATTCAGGCGCTGGCAGGGTGGCTTAAACAGGCCCATGCCGATCGTGAAATTGCCTATCGTCCCGCCCGCGTCCTGATGCAGGACTTTACCGGCGTGCCGGCGGTGGTCGATCTCGCCGCCATGCGCGAAGCGGTAAAACGCCTCGGCGGGGATACCCGCAAAGTGAACCCGCTGTCGCCCGTTGACCTGGTCATTGACCACTCGGTCACGGTGGACCGTTTTGGCGATGACGAGGCGTTTGATGAGAACGTGCGCCTGGAGATGTCTCGCAACCACGAACGCTACACTTTTTTACGCTGGGGGCAGCAGGCTTTCAGTCAGTTCCGCGTCGTGCCGCCGGGCACCGGGATCTGCCACCAGGTAAACCTGGAATATCTGGGGCGCGCAGTGTGGAGCGAGCAGCAGGGCGATGAATGGGTTGCCTATCCCGATACCCTGGTCGGGACTGATTCGCATACGACGATGATTAACGGCCTTGGCGTACTGGGCTGGGGCGTGGGCGGTATTGAGGCGGAAGCCGCGATGCTGGGGCAGCCGGTATCCATGCTCATTCCTGACGTAGTCGGCTTTAAGCTCAGCGGCAAGCTACGCGAAGGGATCACCGCCACCGACCTGGTGCTGACGGTCACGCAGATGCTGCGTAAGCTTGGCGTGGTGGGTAAATTTGTCGAGTTCTACGGTGACGGGCTGGATTCTCTGCCGCTGGCCGACCGAGCCACGATTGCCAACATGGCGCCGGAATACGGCGCAACCTGCGGCTTCTTCCCGATTGATGACATTACCCTGTCGTATATGCGCCTCAGCGGACGCAGCGACGAGCAGGTAGCGCTGGTTGAAGCCTATGCGAAAGCGCAGGGGATGTGGCGACGCAAGGGTGATGAACCGGTCTTCAGCCAGACGCTGGCATTGGATATGAACGACGTTGAAGCCAGCCTCGCCGGGCCGAAACGCCCGCAGGATCGCGTCGCGCTGGCTCAGGTGCCGCAGGCGTTTAACGCCACGACCGAACTGGCGGTAAACCAGGGTTCAACGGGGAAAAACGCCGTTGACTTTACGCTTAACGGCGAAACGCATGCGCTTCCTGAAGGCGCGGTAGTGATTGCCGCGATTACCTCCTGTACCAACACCTCGAACCCTAGCGTGCTAATGGCCGCTGGCCTGCTGGCGAAAAAAGCCGTCGCGCTGGGCTTGCAGCCAAAAGCGTGGGTTAAAGCCTCGCTGGCGCCAGGGTCGAAGGTAGTCTCTGACTATCTGGCCCATGCGGGTCTTACGCCTTATCTTGACCAGCTTGGTTTTAACCTCGTCGGCTATGGCTGTACCACCTGTATCGGTAACTCCGGCCCGCTGCCGGATCCGATTGAGAATGCCATCAAGCAGGGCGATTTGACGGTTGGCGCGGTGCTTTCCGGTAACCGTAACTTTGAGGGCCGTATTCACCCACTGGTGAAAACCAACTGGCTGGCCTCGCCTCCGCTGGTGGTGGCCTACGCGCTGGCCGGGAATATGCGGGTGGATCTGACCCACGACCCGCTGGGGCAGGACAGCAAGGGGAACCCGGTCTACCTGAAAGATATCTGGCCGACCAGCGCCGAGATAGCCGAAGCGGTGCAGCAGGTCTCTACCGGGATGTTCCACAAAGAATATGCGGCGGTCTTTGCCGGAACGCCGGAGTGGCAGGCGATCGACATTCCTGCTTCCGACACCTATGAATGGCAGGATGATTCCACCTATATCCGACTGTCGCCGTTCTTTGATGAAATGGGGGTGACGCCCGATCCGGTACAGGATATCCACGGCGCACGCGTGCTGGCGATGCTGGGAGACTCCGTCACCACCGACCATATCTCGCCGGCAGGCAGTATCAAGGCCGACAGCCCAGCAGGCCGCTACCTGCAGGACAACGGCGTTGCCAGCCGCGATTTCAACTCCTACGGTTCCCGCCGCGGTAACCATCTGGTGATGATGCGCGGCACCTTTGCCAATATTCGTATTCGCAATGAAATGGTACCCGGCGTGGAAGGGGGCATGACGCGCCTGCTACCGGGCGATAAGGTGATGTCGATTTACGATGCCGCGATGGCCTATCAGCAGCAGGGTACGCCGCTGGCGGTGATTGCCGGGAAAGAGTACGGCTCAGGCTCCAGCCGCGACTGGGCGGCAAAAGGTCCGCGCCTGCTGGGTGTCAGGGTGGTGATCGCCGAATCGTTCGAACGTATTCACCGATCGAACCTGATTGGCATGGGCATTTTGCCGCTGGAGTTCCCGCAGGGGGAAGATCGTAAAACGCTGAAGCTAACCGGTGAAGAGCAGATCGATATCGCTGGGCTGCAGCAGTTGAAGCCGGGGGCGACCATTCCGGTGCTGATCACCCGGCCGGACGGGCAGCAGCAGACGCTGGCGTGTCGCTGCCGTATTGATACGGCGACGGAGCTAACCTACTACCAGAACGATGGCATCCTGCACTACGTTATTCGTAACATGCTGGGATAAAAAAAGGGGCCGATTTCTGGCCCCAAAACGGACGATGGCAATAACAGAAGCAAAAGAAAATGAGAGCGGCACGTTGAACAGAAACCCGCCTCTCACACCCATCCGGTGTGAGAGGTTTTCTGCTTATTTAAAGGTGTAGACCACCCCCATACGCAGACGGAACTGACGTTCGGTAGAGCGGGATGAGCGGCCAATGTCGCCAAAGGTGACGTACGGCTTCCACTCTTTTTTATCCCCGAGGGTGTAGTCGAACTGCCACTCCTGCTCGTAGTCATAATGCTGGTTCCCCCACAGAATCTCATCGCCATGCTTATAGATAAATTTGTAGGTCGTGGAGAAACGGTCGAGAGTGTAGCGCAGATAAAGGTCGCCACGGTTTACGGTACGGTGTTTATTGGTGCTACAGGATTTATCCCCGTTATATCCGCAGTCGGGATCGTTGGCATAATCGGTCATTTCAAAACGGTACATCCCGCCGACCGCCCAATTTTCATTAAACGTGTACCATGGCACAAAGCCAAATTTCCATTCCGTTCTTTCATTGTTGAATTCTGGCTGAATTAATGGCGCAATTTTGAAATTACCGAAGGTAAATGATTTCGATAGTGTTAATTCCACAGCGTTAATCACCGGGTCGTTATACCATTTATCCTGTGGGTCATCACCACCGGTTTTGTATTTGGTCTCAATCGCAAAATTATAATTGTCCGGCAGCGCTGCAGACATGTTCAGCTTGTCGTAGTGGGTACGATCGCGAACGCGATACTCATGTCGGTAATCAAGGCTGAGTGAGCGGATCGGAGAGGTATATTCTTCAGCCAGCACAACGTTGCTGGTTAATAAAACGCAACCTGCTATAAGGTATTTACCGGATAACATAACAATTCTTCCCTCATTATTATTTGAATAATGCATTACACAATGCACTCGGTTTATCCTGCGTGAGCCTGTCGATGTATTAATCGCCACTACTGGCAAGCTTTCGCTAAATGAACGCACGTAGTTAAGCATCCGCTGCGACGTTAAAACCTTTATAAAATCACCAACTATTTTGATTTTTTGTCGGGAAAGCTAAGAAATATATTTATCGTGTTAAGAATGTGAGCATGCCTGAAATTATTCATGATAACGCTGAAACCTTTGTTATTGCGTCATCCGGTAACGGGCTTTGTCATTATTTCAAAGGTTATTGCCGATACGCCCCGGCATGCTGTGAGCTGATCCTGTCAGCTAAGACTGACGGGAGAATTTGCATCCTGAGATGCCTTTGAACCGACCCGACAACTCCTGACATTGAGGACACTATGGCAAAGGGTGATGTCACTCCACTGACGTTTACATCTGAAATTGACCCCGTCACGCACGCTCGCGTGGTCCGGCTAACCCCGCGGGATCGTATTTTTCACCGCAACTACTTCTATCAGAAGTGCTTCCTGCAGGGGGGCACGCAGCTGCTGATTGGCGGCGTCGATGATGGCAACTGGAACTACTGGCTGCTGGATCTGCAACAGCATACCCTGCGTCAACTGACGGAAGGGCCGGGTGACAACAGCTTTGACGGCTTTATCACCGAAGATGACCGCGCCCTGATCTTTATGCGCCACAACCGCCATATTGTCAGGGTTGAGTTGGATACCCTACGCGAAGAGGTGCTCTACGAGCTGCCCGCGCAGTGGGTCAGCACCAGCGCCTGGGCACCGGACAGTACTGGCAGCAAGATGATCGGCATGTCGCTGTCAGCGGATACCTGGATCCCGCTGAACGACTGGAACGATTTCCAGCGGCAATATCACCTGAACCCGACCACCCGCTGCGAGGTTATCGATCTTGCCAGCGGGCATTCGGAGGTGCTGTTTGAAGAGCCGCGCTGGCTGGGCCACCCTGGCTTTCGTCCGAATGACACCAATACCATCATGTACTGCCATGAAGGGCCGCATGACCTGATTCGCAACCGCATCTGGCTGTACGATCGCCAGACCGGCCTTTCGGCGCCGGTAAGCCAGCCGGAAGTGGAAACCTTCACCCATGAATTCTGGGTGCCTGACGGTTCACGCATCGTTTTCGTCTCGCTGAATAAAGAGACGCATCAACGCCATATCTGCCAGACGCTGGCCGGCAGCGCACAGAGCGAGAAGGTGATGGAAATGCCTGCCTGTTCGCACCTGATGAGTAATTACGACGGCTCGCTACTGGTCGGCGACGGCTGCGGCACGCCGGTTGATTTAACCGATGAGGGCGGCTACACGGCGTTAACCGATCCGTGGCTCTACCTGTTTGAGCCAGGCCAAAAGCAAACACGCAAAATTACCCGTCACGACACCTCCTGGCGCGTGATTGACGGGCAGTGCCAGGCGAGCCACCCGCATCCCTCTTTTAGCCCGGATTTAAGCCACGTGCTCTACACCTCTGACCGCGACGGCCTGCCTGCCGTCTATCTGGCAGAGATTGCCCCTTTACTGAAAGGAAGCTCGAAATGAAAAAGATTGCCTTCTCGTTAATGCTCGCCTGTAGCGGCCTGCTGTGTACGGCCCCGGCGTTTGCGGACGACAGCGACACGGTGACGCTGCGTGTGGCCTGGTGGGGAGCGAACTCCCGTCACCAGAACACCCTGAAAACCATTCGCGCCTTTGAGCAGGCGCATCCGAATATCAAGGTGAAAGCGGAGTACACCGGTTGGGATGGCTTTGTGTCACGTCTTTCCACGCAGATTGCCGGGAAGAATGAACCCGATGTGATGCAGCTCGACTGGAGCTGGATTCAGGTGTTCTCACGCTCGGGCAACGGCTTTTACGACCTTAACCAACTGAGCAAAGAGGTGGGGCTGGATAACTACGCGGGCAAGCTTGGCACCGTCACCGTCAATGGCAAAGTGCAGGGGCTGCCGGTGTCGCTGGTGGCTCCCATTCTTTACTACAACACGGAAACCTGGAAGAAAGCCGGACTGGCTTACCCAAAAACCTGGGATGAACTCTTCGCCGCCGGACAGGTGTTTAAAGAGAAGCTCGGCGATAACTACTACCCGGCGATCGTCACTACCTCAATGGAGCTAATCAACTCGTGGATGGTGCAGAAGTACAACCAGCCGATGCTCAATGAAAAAGGCGAGTTCACCTACAGCGAAGCCCAGTGGCTGGAATTTGTACAGATCTACCAGAAACTGGTCGCCGAGCATGTTCTGCCAAGCCAGAAGTACATCCAATCTTTTGGCAAAGCGCAGCCGTTTGAGATGAAACCGTGGATCAATGGCGAATTTGGCGGCTCGAACCTGATGAGCTCGGCGGTCGCCAAATATGAAGACACCCTGACGCCGCCGGCGAAGCTGGAAGTCGGGCCCTATCCGCTGCTGCCGGGCGCTAAAGATGCGGGGTTGTTTATTAAACCATCGATGATCTTTGCTATCAGCCGTAACACGCAACACCCGAAAGAGGCGGCCATGCTGCTTGATTTTATGGTCAACCAGCCGGAAGGCGTGCAGCTAATGGGGCTGGAACGCGGCTTCCCGGTCAGTAAAGCGGCGGCGGACTTCGTGGTGAAAACCGATATGGCGCAGCCGAACGACCCGGTGATCACCGGGCTGAAGCTGGTGGAAAGCATGCCGTCGGACAACGTCTACGTCTCGCCATACTTCAAAAACCCGGAGATCGAACAGTACTGGCTGGATCTCACCCAGCGGATCGACTACGGCAAAATCAGCGCTGAAGATGCAGCAAAAGAGTTTGAACGCACGGCGAAACGCGCGCTGCGTAAACATGCACCGACGAAGTAAGGGGAGTTCATGGAGAGGAAACAACTGCAGTTTAGCGTCGATGAAACGGTGCTGATGACCGAAAAACTGATCGATGCGCTGGTGAATATTCGCGACGAAAACGGCGCATTTCTGATGACGCTGGCCGATGGGCGCGTGGTTGACACCAAAGGGTGGGGCGGCTGGGAATGGACCCACGGTGTGGGGCTATACGGGCTCTGGCAGTACTGGCAGCAAACCCGCGACCCGCGATGGCTGGCGATTATCGAACAGTGGTTTACGGATCGTTTCCGTGAAGGCACGCCAACCAAAAACGTCAACACCATGGCGCCAATGCTGACCCTGGCCTCAGTGTATGAAGAGAACGGCTACACCCCGTGGAAGCGCTATATCGAATGCTGGGCTAACTGGGTGATGTACGAGATGCCGCGCACCGAGCTGGGCGGGTTGCAGCATATGACCTTTAACTATGCGCACCATCAGCAGCTATGGGACGACACGCTGATGATGAGCGTGATGCCGCTGGCGAAAGCGGGCCTGGTGCTGAATCGCCCGGAATGGGTTGAAGAGGCCAAACGGCAGTTCCTGCTGCATTCGCAGTATCTGTGCGATGCGCCTACGGGGCTGTGGTACCACGGCTGGAATTTCGAAGGCCGACATCACTATGCCAAAGCGCTGTGGGGGCGCGGTAATAGCTGGGTGACGGTGGCGATCCCTGACTTTATTGAGATGCTTGACCTCCCGCAGGGCGACCCAGTGCGCGAGTTCCTGTTAGGGCAGCTTTCGCGTCAGGTAGCCGCGCTGGCGGAGCGTCAGGATAAAGAGAGCGGGCTGTGGCATACGTTGCTGGACGATCCTACCTCCTACCTGGAATCTTCCGCCTCAGCAGGTTTTGCCTACGGCATTCTGAAGGCGGTTCGTAAGCGTTATATCGATAAACGCTTCCTGGCGACCGGGGTGGCGGCGGCGGAAGGGGTCATGCGCCAGATTACGCCGCAGGGCGAGTTGGCAAACGTCTCTTTCGGCACCGGAATGGGCAAAGATCTCGACTACTACCGCAATATCGAACGCACCTCCATGCCGTATGGACAGGCGATGGCGATGCTGGCGTTGATCGAGTATCAGAATCTGTTTATCTAAGCCGCAACGGCTCCTGGTCTCAGGACTGGAGAGCCGTACGGTGGTTTATCAGCGGAAACAGCCCGTACTTGCGTACCGTGCGCGGCGGCATGCCGAAAAAGAGTTTGAAGCGATGGGAGAAGTAGTTGCTGTCGTTAAAACCGCACAGGTAGGCGATATCGGTAATGGACTGTTCCGAAGTGACCAACAGATTCATCGCATGGCATAAGCGGACGTGGGTGATGTAATCGTTGGGCGTCAGGGCGGTAATAGATTGCACTTTTCGCTCCAGCATGCGCTTTTGAATATTAAATTTCTGTGCCAGATAATCAATGCTTAATTGATCGTTTGCATAATTGTGATGCAAATAATTCAGCAAATAGATAATTGAATCTTCCTTGGCGCAGCGATGAGAGGTTTGACTCACGTGACCACGTTGTAAAAATACGGCGAGTTGCGTAAATAACGTTTCCAGCATAATGGAGCGCCAGGCTAAATCTTTGTTTAATTCTTCATTTAATAGGTTGGTATAAAATGCACTATGTACGATGGTTTGATGGGTAGCCATAAATTGTTTATTTGGCGCGAAGTCAGCTAGCAGCGTCAGCAGCGTCTCGGTGAGAAAATCCGGATGAATGAGGATATTGAGCAGTGACAGTTTTTCAACTTTCTCAAAATAATGCTCTTCATTCGGCGAGACGATAAATACCGAACCACAGCTGATAGGCCACGAGATCCCGTCAATGACGTGCATCCCACTGCCGGATGAGACGCAAACCATTTCATAAAAGTCATGGGCGTGCAGTGGACAGACATCCTGGTCAGCGATGTGCTTAATCATCAGTGATGCATTTTCAGGAAAATAGGTGGAATGACGACGCAATGCCATAGCAATAGCCTTCAGAAGAAAGATTATTTTTCGACTATAGGTTTTAATCTTTAAAAAATGAAATGTTTTTTCATTATTCTGCTGGAGTTCACAGCTAAAATTAATCAGGCAATATTAAATGTGATAAAGATCACTATGCAAACCGTTAACGCGGGTCGTTGTGCAAGATATCTTTATTATATTAGAGGAATCTATGAACGAGAATAAGTTATTAGGGCTGGCATGGATCTCACCGTACATAATAGGGCTAGTGGTGTTTACCGCTTTTCCCTTTATTTCGTCTTTTTTATTGAGTTTTACCCAGTACGATTTAATGAGTCCACCGGAATTTAACGGCATTGAAAACTATCGCTACATGCTGACGGAAGATCCACTCTTCTGGAAATCCATGGCGGTGACCTTTGTCTACGTGTTCCTGACCATTCCCGTCAAACTGGCGTTCGCGCTGGGCATTGCCTTCGTGCTTAATTTCAAACTGCGGGGCATCGGTTTCTTTCGCACCGCGTACTACATCCCGTCGATTCTTGGCAGCTCGGTAGCTATTGCGGTCTTATGGCGAGCGCTGTTCGCCATCGACGGCCTGTTCAACAGCATGCTGGGGGCGATCGGCGTAGATCCGATCAACTGGCTGGGTGAACCCTCGCTGGCGCTGATTTCCGTTACGCTGCTGCGCGTCTGGCAGTTTGGTTCGGCGATGGTCATCTTCCTGGCGGCGCTGCAAAACGTCCCGCAGTCGCAGTATGAAGCCGCGATGATCGACGGCGCGTCGAAATGGCAGATGTTCCTCAAGGTGACGGTGCCGCTGATTACGCCGGTAATCTTCTTTAACTTTATTATGCAGACCAGTGGTACCTTCCAGGAATTTACCGGCCCGTATGTGATTACCGGCGGGGGCCCGACCTACTATACCTACCTGTTCTCGCTCTATATCTACGATACCGCGTTTAAATATTTCGATATGGGCTACGGCGCTGCGCTGGCGTGGGTCCTGTTCCTGGTGGTGGCTGCCTTTGCGGCCGTGGCCTTCAAATCATCGAAATACTGGGTCTTCTACTCCGCCGATAAGGGAGGCAAAAATGGCTGATCTGCAAACCATGTCTGCTACCGAGCAGGAGGCCGCACGTGAAGTGGCCCGCACGCTGCGCCACGAAAAAGTGAGTCGGTCGCTGCGTTATACCATTCTGCTGGTGGTCGGGCTGATGATGCTCTATCCGTTGGCGTGGATGTTCTCGGCATCGTTTAAACCGAACCACGAAATTTTCACTACCCTGAACCTCTGGCCGGTTCATGCTACCTGGGATGGGTTTATCAACGGCTGGAAAACGGGGACGGAATACGACTTCGGTCACTATATGATTAACACCTTCAAATATGTGATTCCGAAGGTGATTCTGACCATTGTCTCTTCTACCATCGTGGCCTACGGCTTTGCCCGCTTCGAGATCCCATGGAAGAAATTCTGGTTTGCCACGTTGATTGCCACCATGCTGTTGCCGAGCACGGTGCTGCTGATCCCGCAGTACCTGATGTTCCGCGAAATGGGCATGCTCAACAGCTATCTGCCGCTGTATCTGCCGACGGCGTTTGCCACACAAGGGTTCTTCGTTTTTATGCTGATTCAGTTCCTGCGCGGCGTACCGCGTGACATGGAAGAAGCGGCGCAGATTGACGGCTGCAGCTCCTGGCAGGTGCTGTGGTACGTGGTGGTGCCCATCCTTAAACCGGCGATTATCTCGGTGGCGCTGTTTCAGTTTATGTGGTCGATGAACGACTTTATCGGCCCGCTGATTTACGTCTACAGCGTGGATAAATATCCGATTGCACTGGCGCTGAAAATGTCCATCGACGTGACCGAAGGCGCACCGTGGAACGAAATTCTGGCGATGGCGAGCATCTCGATTCTGCCGTCAATCATTGTCTTCTTCCTGGCGCAGCGCTACTTCGTCCAGGGTGTCTCCAGCAGCGGAATTAAAGGTTAAGAGGGAACTATCATGGCTGAAGTGATTTTCAATAAACTGGAAAAGGTCTACTCCAACGGCTTCAAAGCGGTACATGGTATCGACCTTAAGATTGCGGAAGGGGAGTTTATGGTGATTGTCGGCCCGTCCGGCTGCGCCAAATCGACTACTTTACGCATGCTGGCGGGGCTGGAAACCATTAGCGGTGGGGAAGTGCGCATTGGCGAGAAGATTGTCAACAACCTGCCGCCGAAAGAGCGTGGGATTGCGATGGTGTTCCAGAACTATGCGCTTTATCCGCACATGACGGTGCGCGAGAACCTGGCGTTTGGCCTGAAGCTGAGCAAGCTGCCGAAAGAGCAGATTGCCGCACAGGTGAATGAAGCAGCGAAAATTCTTGAACTGGAGGATTTGCTTGACCGCCTCCTGCGTCAGCTTTCCGGCGGCCAGGCGCAGCGCGTGGCGGTAGGCCGCGCGATTGTGAAAAAGCCGGACGTGTTCCTGTTCGATGAACCGCTGTCGAACCTTGATGCCAAACTGCGCGCGTCAATGCGTATTCGTATTTCCGATCTGCATAAATCGCTCAAACGCTCCGGTAAACCGGCGACCACCGTTTACGTCACCCACGACCAGACCGAAGCGATGACCATGGGTGACCGTATCTGCGTGATGAAACTCGGCCATATTATGCAAGTCGATACGCCGGATAATCTCTACCACTATCCGCAAAATATGTTCGTGGCCGGGTTTATCGGCGCGCCGGAGATGAACATCAAACCGGCCAGTATTGTGCGGAAAGATGACGGTCTGCACATCACCGTCGGCCATGACACGCTACCGCTTAACGCGCAGCAGCAGGAGAAGGTGGCGCACTACGTCGATAAAGCGGTCTGCTTTGGGATTCGCCCCGAGTACGTTCACGTCTCAACGCAGCCGTTTGCTGAAGGCGGTGGTCGGGGTACGCTGATTCGCGTTGAGAATATGGGCCACGAGTTCTTTCTCTACCTGCAGGTGGGGGATTTTGAACTGACGGCGCGGATGCCTTCCGATCAGGTGAAGTCGATTCTGGATGCCGGTCTGAATAGCCAGGTATGGTTCCGCTTTGAGATGGCGAAATGCCATATTTTTGATGCCGAGAGCGAGCTGAATATTTCACTTTAAGAGAGGGAATAAAGAGGTCGCCGTTTAGTGATAAACGGCGACTATGACCTTATTTATTGAGCAAATGCCCCATCTTGGCCGCTTTGGTATCGAGATAGTGGGCATTTTTTGGGTTACGGCCCACGATCAGCGGCACACGTTCAACGATATTGATGCCCGCTTCGGTCAGGATCTCAACCTTTTTCGGGTTGTTGGTCAGCAGACGTACGGCGTCTACGCCCAGCAGTTTAAACATATCGGCACACAGGGTGAAATCACGCTCGTCGGCGGCGAAACCCAGCTGATGGTTTGCCTCAACGGTGTCATAGCCCTGATCCTGCAGCGCGTAGGCGCGGATTTTATTGAGCAGACCGATGTTACGGCCTTCCTGGCGATGGTACAGCAGGATCCCACGGCCTTCTTCCGCAATGTGCGACAGCGCGGCTTCAAGCTGGAAACCACAATCACAGCGCAGACTGAAAAGCGCATCGCCGGTCAGACACTCAGAGTGGACCCGCGACAGTACTGGGGTTTGCCCGGTAATATCACCAAAAACCAGCGCGACGTGGTCGTGCCCGGTTGCCAGTTCTTCAAAGCCCACCATCAGGAAATCGCCCCAAGGGGTTGGCAGTTTGGCTTCTGCCACTCGTTTAAGCTGCATGTGATTCTCCAGATTATCTCAGCGCGATCAGCGCCTTCTGTTTTCCTTATTTTGCCACAACGTGCTTTACTTCACCTAATTGTGCGCGGGTGACCGCTCGTAAAGCGCACAAATTTGACACTTTATCCTTAGGTTGGACGATGACATTGATGCAAGAGGGAAGAGAAATGCGCACCATCGCGGGACGAACGACCATTGCCGCCGCCCTATTGCTACTGATGCCGCTGGCGGTGTGGCTTTCCGGCTGGCAGTGGCTGCCAGCGCCGAGCGGATGGGGGCTACACGCGCTGTATGCGATAACGGAAACCGTGACCCAACCGTGGGGCATTATTACCCATTTGCTGCTGTGCGCGCTGGTTATCGTGATGTTGCGGCCTGGGCGGCGCAATGCGATTATCCTGGTTCTGGTACTCAGCGCGACCGTGCTGCTGGGCCAGGGGGCGAAATCGCTGGTAAAGGAGCAGGTGCAGGAACCACGGCCTTTTGTGGTCTGGCTGGAAAAAACGCAGCAAATTCCCGTCGCACAGTTCTACACTTTAAAGCGTAAAGAAAGGGCGGCGCTGGTGAAAGAACAGCTGGCGCAACAAAATGATATTCCCGGCTTTTTACGCCATCACTGGCAAAAAGAGACCGGATTCGCCTTTCCCTCCGGTCACACCATGTTTGCGGCGACCTGGGCGCTGCTGATGGTGGGGCTGCTGTGGCCGCGTCGTCAGGTGCTGACGGTGGCGCTGGCGATGGCCTGGGCGATAGGCGTGATGGGCAGCCGTCTGCTGTTGGGCATGCACTGGCCGCTGGATCTGATGGTGGCGACGGTGATGTCGTGGCTGCTGGCAACGGTAGCCTGTTGGCTGGTGCGCTATTGGTGTGGGCCGCTGGAAAAAACGGCATAAACGCGGGCGCGGCGAAGAGAATTCAGGGGAAAGGGTTGATTTCCATCGTGGCTAACCACAGATCTAAGCCTCTCAGTGCGCTTTTCCATTTCGTCGTCGCGGTGAAGATGTTATTTTATAAGGCTGGGTGCGGTGTCGACACTGCCAAAGCCACATAACGGGAAGTCATGTGAAATACCTACTCATTTTCTTATTGGTGTTAGCGATTTTTGTCATTTCGGTGACGCTGGGTGCACAAAACGATCAGCTGGTAACCTTCAACTACCTGCTTGCTCAGGGCGAATTCAGAATTTCTACGCTGCTGGCGGTGCTGTTTGCCGTGGGCTTCGCGATTGGCTGGCTGGTCTGCGGCCTGTTCTGGCTGCGCGTGCGCGTCTCGCTGCTGCGTGCCGAACGTAAAATCAAAAGACTCGAACATCAAATGACGCCCGACGCGACGGCACCGGTAACCCCGGCCGTTCCGGCGGCGAAGGAATAATTACATGCTGGAGTTGTTGTTTCTGCTTTTACCCGTAGCAGCAGCCTATGGCTGGTATATGGGCCGCAGAAGTGCACAACAGTCCAAACAGGACGAAGCGAACCGCTTGTCGCGTGACTACGTGGCAGGGGTGAACTTTCTTTTAAGCAACCAGCAGGATAAAGCGGTTGACCTGTTCCTCGATATGCTCAAAGAGGATACCGGCACCGTGGAAGCGCACCTGACGCTGGGCAACCTGTTCCGCTCACGCGGCGAGGTTGACCGCGCTATCCGCATCCACCAGACGCTGATGGAAAGCGCCTCTCTGACCTATGACCAGCGCCTGCTGGCGGTGCAGCAGCTGGGCCGTGACTATATGGCCGCTGGGCTGTATGACCGTGCCGAAGACATGTTTAATCAACTGGTAGACGAAACCGACTTCCGCATCAGCGCGCTGCAGCAGCTGCTGCAAATCTACCAGGCTACCAGCGACTGGCAAAAGGCTATCGATACCGCCGAGCGCCTGGTGAAGCTGGGTAAAGATAAACATCGCGGCGACATCGCTCACTTCTGGTGCGAGCTGGCGCTGCAGCAAATGGGCAATGACGATCTCGATAAAGCCATGTCGCTGCTCAAGCGCGGCGCGGCGGCCGACCCGTCAAGCGCGCGAGTGTCCATTATGATGGGGCGCGCGTGGATGGCGAAAGGCGACTACGCCAAAGCGATGGACAGCCTGCTGCGGGTGATTGACCAGGATAAAGAGCTGGTCAGCGAAACCCTGGAAATGCTGCAAACCTGCTATCACCAGCTCGGCAAAGACAAAGAGTGGGAGCATTTCCTCCAGCGCTGCGTGGAAGAGAACACCGGTGCCACGGCGGAGCTGATGCTGGCGCAGGTGATGGAACAGAGTAAAGGCGGAGAAGCGGCGCAAACCTACGTGACGCGCCAGCTGCAGCGTCACCCAACCATGCGCGTGTTCCACAAGCTGATGGACTACCACCTCAACGAGGCGGAAGAAGGGCGCGCCAAAGAGAGCCTGATGGTGCTGCGTGACATGGTCGGCGAACAGGTACGCAGCAAGCCGCGCTATCGCTGCCAGAAGTGCGGCTTTACCGCCTATACGCTTTACTGGCACTGTCCATCCTGCCGCTCCTGGTCGACCATTAAGCCGATTCGCGGGCTGGACGGCCAATAACTTCTGAAAAATAGCCCGCTTAGTTACAACATACTTTAATTTCCTTCTTCGTTCATGCCCTCGGCATTGTGCCTGTTCGGTCAGGCAGGTAGAATGCTGCCCGTTTACCTTTTCCGCACCCCGCGTGCCCATCAATAAGAAGGTCCAGTCATGTCCGTTGCTTCATCTTCTTCTCGTGTTGTCATCACCTCTCCCGTTGTTGTTGCCCTTGACTACAATAATCGCGACAACGCGCTCGCCTTTGTTGATCGCATTGACCCGCGTGACTGCCGCTTAAAAGTGGGCAAAGAGATGTTTACGCTGTTTGGCCCGCAGTTTGTGCGTGACCTGCAGCAGCGTGGCTTTGAGATTTTCCTGGACCTGAAATTCCACGATATTCCGAACACCACCGCCCATGCGGTTGCCGCGGCGGCGGATCTGGGCGTCTGGATGGTAAACGTACACGCATCCGGCGGGGCACGAATGATGACCGCGGCGCGTGAAGCGCTGACGGCGTTTGGCGCTGATGCGCCGCTGCTGATTGCGGTTACCGTGCTGACCAGCATGGAGTCTAGCGACCTGCAAGACCTGGGCATTGCACTGTCTCCGGCGGACTACGCCTTGAAGTTGGCAACGCTGACCAAAAACTGTGGTCTGGATGGCGTGGTGTGCTCGGCACAGGAAGCCGTTCGCTTTAAGCAGGAACTGGGCCAGGCGTTTAAGCTGGTGACCCCGGGCATTCGCCCAACCGGCAGCGAAGCCGGCGATCAGCGTCGTATTATGACGCCAGAGCAGGCGCTGACCGCAGGCGTAGACTATATGGTTATCGGTCGCCCGGTCACACAGTCTGCTGACCCGGCGCAAACTCTGCGCGACATTAATGCATCGCTGAATCTGGGGGCCTAATGAGCGACAACAACAGCCGTCTGGTCTACTCGACGGAAACCGGCCGTATCGATGAGCCTAAAGCCGCCGTGGTGCGTCCGAAAGGCGACGGCGTGGTGAGAATTCAGCGCCAGACCAGCGGGCGTAAAGGGAAGGGCGTTTGTCTTATCACCGGTATCGATCTCAACGACGATGAGCTGACCAAACTTGCCGCCGAGTTGAAAAAGAAATGCGGTTGCGGCGGTGCGTTGAAAGACGGCGTGATTGAAATTCAGGGCGACAAGCGCGATTTGCTTAAAACGCTGCTGGAAGCCAAAGGGATGAAGGTCAAGCTGGCTGGCGGTTAATTGCCGGATGGCGCTACCGATCCTGTAGCCCGGGCGAGCGCATGCGAGCCCGGGAATGTCACCTTTACTCACGGTGAAATAAAAAGGGCCCCGATTCTCATCGGAGCCCTGATATTCGAATTGCGGTTTATTTGCCGACCTGATGGCCGATAATACCACCTACCGCTGCGCCGCCCAGCGTACCCAGCGCGCTACCGTCCGTTAACACCGCACCACCGATTGCACCTGCACCGGCACCCAGCGCGGTATTACGGTCACGTTTGGACCAGTTAGAACATGCACTCAGCGACATTACCAGCGTTACCGCTAAAACAGCAGCCGTCATTTTTTTCATTGAAGTCATTTTTTTCTCCTGAATATTCTATTCACGGAAAAAGCCCTTTAACTATAGCAGTTGCCACCAGTACTCAGTGCATATTCCGTGAAGCTTGTTGCGCAGGTTGTAAATTTTGTTGCTAAAAGTCACGCAAGTGATAGTTACTTCCTGTTATATCGCTAACATTAATTTTACGAATTTGTGATGTAAGTTCCAGGGAAAAAGTCTTAATTCCGGCGTAGGAAAAGTCTCATAGCGAAACGGGGCAAATGGGGGGAGATAAAACGGGAGAAAACCCGACGCCAGAACAGGCATCGGGCGGGGTGACTAAGGGCGCTTGACGATATTCACGGTAAGCCCGGTTTGCTCCAGCTGCAGCTGTTTTTCCGTGGATAAATTGTCGTCGGTAATCAAACGATTGAAGTGGCTCATCGGCCCGAGCGGATACGGATGCGTAGCGCCAAACTTCGAGCTGTCGGTCAGAACGATGGCTTCGCTGCCTTTTTCCAGCACGGCGTTAACAATATCGGCGCGCATCATGTCGCGACCGGTAAAGCCGGTCTCCGGCTGCCACCCGTCAATACCGATAAACGCTTTGCTGAAATGCACCTGCTGAATGTACTGACGCGTCAGCGGGCCAACCATGCTCTCGCTCTTCTTCTGGTAGATCCCGCCGAGCAGGATAACTTCACCCGGGGTCTCTTTCAGCAGGTGCGCGATATAGCTGCTGACGGTGATGATGGTAATATCCGGCTGCTTTGCCAGTTCGCGCGCCAGCAGCGCATTGCTGCTACCGTTCTCAATAAACACCGTTTCGCCCGGACGCACCAGCGAGGCCGCAAAGGCCGCCAGTTCACGCTTGAGCGCAAAGTTGTTCATCATGCGTGTTTCCACGTCTTCGCTGTCCAGAGGAACGGCGAAACCGTGCGTACGTCTCAGATAGCTCTGCTTTTCCAGCAGATTCAGATCCTGACGAATAGTGACTTCCGAAACGCCGGTCATTTTCGCCAAATCGGCGACGCTCATTCGGCCTTTATCAATCACCAGTTGTAATATGGTTTGCTGTCGGGAATTCATAATCAATGCATCAATTTTTAGGGCGAGGGCGGAAATTGCGATTAGGCCGCCGCTCGCAGGGCGAATGGTGTCAGATTTCCCACGGGGATTTTGGCTGACCTGTGCGGCTGTCGCGTTCGTCTGCCGCGTAGGCCAGTAATTCCGCTTTGAGTATTTCAAGATTATTGATTGCGGAATGGGTGTCGCCGCCAACCAGAATATCAAGTACGGTATCAATACGTTGGGCTACCTGACGCGCATCGAGCTCGGACATAATGGGATCCTGTTGATAAATTCGATTGAAATCAATGATGCAAAATTTACCGACAAAAGAGAAGTGAAAAAATGGCTTACCTTATAACCCCGAATGCTCACTCAGCCAGCGTTCCAGCTCGGCGACGGGCATGGGGCGCGCAAAAAGGTAGCCCTGTCGTTCATCTACGCCGTGCAGCTTCAAAAACGCATCGTCAGCCGCGTCCTCGACGCCTTCCGCAATAATGCGCAAATTCAATGCTCGGGCCACGGCAATAATCGCCACTACCAGCGATTGGGAGACCGAATGGTCATGCACGCTCTGCACAAAAATATGGTCGAGCTTAATGGTATCGATAGGGAAGCGGGCCAGCTGCGACAGCGACGAATAGCCGGTGCCGAAATCATCTAAATGGATTTGCGCTCCCAATGCGCGAAACTGTTCCATCACCGCCAGCGCCTGTTCGGCGTTATCAATAAGGCAGCTTTCGGTCAGCTCAATGTCTATCGGGCACGTCTCGAATCCCTGAGCGGCCATCGCCTGTTTCAGATCGCTGAAGATAGCGTGATCGACCAGTTGCCTTGCAGAGACGTTAACCGCCACGCGCAGGTGAATGCCTCGGTCGCGCCACTGCGCCACCTGACGAATCGCGTCCAGCATTACCCAGCGCCCCAGCGGAACAATCAGCCCCGACTCCTCGGCGTAAGAGATAAAATCCATCGGCGGGATAAGCCCACGTTCGGGCGAGTTCCAGCGCACCAGCGCCTCCAGGCTATGAACCTCGCCGTTTAAGTCCACCTTAGGCTGATAATAGATAACCAACTGGTCGCACTGCAGGGCTTTGCGCAGGTTGGTATCCAGCCACAGATACTCAAATACCCGCAGATTCATCTCCGGTTTAAAGACGCTAAAACGCCCGCGCCCGTTCTCTTTGGCGGTGTACATCGCCGTGTCGGCGTTGCGAATCAGGCTCTCCCGGTCTTCGCCGTGCTGCGGGGCGATAGAGATGCCCAGCGAACAGCCGCTATAGACCTCAATCAGGCCGATGCGGAAAGGATCGCGCAGGCGGGTCAGCACCCTGGATGCCATCGCTTCCAGTTCGCTCTGTGAGGTGTGGGTGGCAAGGACGATAAACTCATCGCCGCCCAGACGTGCGAGGGTCTGGTTCTCTTCCAGGCAGCTTAAAATCGACAGAGCCACCGACTGTAGCAGTTGATCGCCAAAGACGTGCCCGTAGGCGTCGTTCACCTTCTTGAAGTTATCGAGATCGAAATAGACCAGACCAACTTGTTCGTCAGGCTGACGGCTTTCGATGGCACTGCCGATCAGCTCATTGATGGCATGACGGTTGGGCAAGCCGGTGATAGTGTCGGTGTTCGCCAGCACCCGCAACCGTTCTTGCGCTTTGCGCTCCTCGGTAATATCGGTGCCGGAACAGATAAGGTAGATCTCGTTCTTACCGCTACCGCTGTGGACGAAGCGGTTGCGAAACAGAAAAAGGCGTGGCCCTTTGCGGGTTTTGATCCAGCGTTCGACTTCATAGGGCCCGCCGTTGCTAAAAAAACGGCTCACGTTCTCCCGCGCGGCGGCGGCTTCCGGCGCAGACATAAAAAGCTCAAACGCGGTTTTGCCGATCACGTCCTGCTCTTTTACCCCGGTGTACTCTTCGCATAGCCGGTTGAAGCGCTGAATTTTGCCTTCCCGGTCGAGAATAACAATCACCGAATTCGCTTCTGACACCACCTGTTCGGCAAACAGTAGCCCCTGCAGCAGGTCGCGGGCGACGGAGGAGGTATCAAACCAGGAAGACGCCGTGCCGGCCCATTCCGTACAGCTCACCTTGCGACCAATAAGATGAATGGGCACATCATGGCCGTTGACCTGAATATTGACCGCCAGGCTTGAGGTGGTGACGCTCATGGTATGAATGCGCTGGACATTTTCTTCGCTGAGAGGGATGGCGAGGTCGGACCCAGCGCCGGAATCGGGGTCAATGCTTAGGTAGAGGATAGGTTCGGCACGTGACAAACGCCAGTAGAGACTGGTTTCACTGGGGGTTGGGTCGAGCAGATTTTGTGCCAGAGACTTCACCATGCGTGCTCCTCGTACACCTGCATTCGAATGCGTCCGGATCCAATACCATGGTATTCAGTGTGAACGTTTTTTGAAATTTCGCGTAGAAAAAAGAGGGTAGAGGTATAGGGGCGGGCAAAAAAAACGGCCCCCGAAGGAGCCGCTTTAGACAGCAGAGAACGCTTACGCCGCAGGGCGAGCAATCACGCTGCGAGTCTCCATGCGCACTTCCGCAATGGTGACATCAATGACGTCAGTGACCTTATAAACCACTTCACCTTTGATCTGCACGGTACCGCTCTCCTGGCTGCAAACCATCTCATCACGCACGGCGTGCAGGAATGGCGCAGGGATAAAGGCAACCGCGCCGTTATCCACCAGACGTACGCGCATGCCGCCGCGGCTAACGTCGATGATCTCCGCTGCGAAACGGGTATCTTTACCCGCCTGCGGATTCAGATAACGGGCGTACAGCCAGTCAGCCACATCGCGTTCCGCCATGCGGTTCAGGCGACGACGCTCGGCCATCTGCACGGTGACATCTTCTTTCGGACGGGAAGGGTTTTCGCCTTTGATGATCGCTTTCAGCAGACGATGGTTCACCATGTCACCGTACTTACGAATTGGCGAAGTCCAGGTCGCATACGCTTCGAGGCCTAAACCAAAGTGTGGGCCCGGCTCGATGCTGATTTCCGCAAATGACTGGAAGCGGCGAATGCGGCTGTCGAGGAAGCCAGAAGGCTGAGCGTCAAGCTCGCGGCGCAGCTTGCAGAAACCGTCCAGGGTCAGCACTTCAACCGGGTCGACGTGAACGTCGTGGGTTTTCAGCAGCGCAGCCAGCGCTTCGGTGTTGTCTGGCGCAAAGCCGGTGTGGACGTTGTAGATACCAAAGCCCAGCTTGTCGCGCAGCACGCGAGCCGCGCAGATGTTGGCCGCAATCATCGACTCTTCAACGATGCGGTTAGCAATGCGGCGCGGTTCGGCGACGATATCCAGCACTTCGCCTTTCTCACCCAGCACGAAGCGGTAGTCAGGGCGGTCTTTGAAGACCAGCGCATGGGTTTTACGCCATTCGCTACGAATCTGGCAAACGCGCTGCAGCAGGGTAATCTGACGCGCGATGGCATCGGTCTGCGGCTTCCAGTCGCCGCTGTTTTCCAGCCAGTTGGAAACGTCGTCATACACCAGTTTGGCTTTTGATTCGATGTTAGCGGCGAAGAACTCAATGTTGTCTTCGATGGTGCCGTCGGCCGCCAGCGTCATGCGGCAGGCCAGTACCGGGCGAACCACTTCCGCACGCAGCGAGCAGAGGTCGTCGGACAGCTCACGCGGCAGCATCGGGATGTTGAAGCCCGGCAGATAGTTGGTGAAGGCGCGAATTTTCGCGGCGTCGTCCAGCTTGCTGCCTTCCACAATCCAGGCGGTCGGGTCGGCGATAGCCACGGTCAGCAGCAGTTTGCCGTCGGTGGCTTCTTCCACAAACAGCGCATCGTCCATATCTTCGGTGCTGGCGCTGTCGATGGTGACGAAGTCGAGGGCGGTCAGATCGCGACGCTCCAGACCTTCATCCTGCATTTCGGTCGCCACGCCGTTTGGCGCTTCTTTTTCCAGGTTATGACGGGCGAGGGTTACCCACCACGGCACAAAGTGGTCGTCACCAAAGGTGATGAATTTGGTCAGCTCAGCGTAGAAGCTACGATCGCCTTTCAGCGGATGACGGCGCATTTCAGCAACGGCCCAGTCACCCTCTTTGAAATCATGTGTGACACCGCGTTCAGCGCGGCAGGGAATGGCATCTTTTAACAGCGGATGGTCAGGAACGATAGACAGTCTGTCATCCTTGCGGTGAATCTTTCCGACAAAACGGGTCAGGAAAGGCTCAACCAATTCTTCCGGCTCGGCGCTCTCTTTCTCTTTTTCAGAGTGGATGACAGCGATAATACGGTCGCCGTGCATCACTTTTTTCATCTGCGGCGGCGGAATAAAATAGCTTTTCTGCGCGTCGACTTCGAGGAAACCGAAGCCTTTTTCCGTGGCTTTTACGACCCCTTCAGCACGAGGCGTCTGGGAGTGAAGTTGCTGTTTTAGCTGCGCGAGCAGCGGGTTGTCCTGAAGCATATTGATCTATTTTCGTGGCCAAAAGAGCGGCTGACATTGTTACGCGAATCTATAGGTTGCAGCAAGCGCTCTTTCACCCTTTTACGTAACTTGTTGCGCGTTGCCAAGGGCGATGCGCAGGCGGTTTAGCCAGCCGCTCAATGCGCTCCAGGCAAGCAGCGTGATGGCATCCGGTACCGAAAGACCTTGCTCGATGACTGGTGTTAGCTGAGCGGCGCTAAACCGGTCCGGCGCGCGGGTTAAAAGCTGTGTTGCCTGCGCCATTGCCCGCTCACGCGGATAGTGGTGGCTCCAGGCCTGGATAGCGCGCTCGCCGTTGCGTACCGCCTCCGGCAGACCGCTGGCGCCTTGCCACTGACCGCTGTAGTAATGAAAACAGCTCGTGCTACCGTTGATGCGGGCCGGGATAAGCGAGGCCAGCGGCTGAAGGGGATGGGCGAAGGCGAGGGCGTCGATAAGCTCACCCAGTCCCTCCAGCAGCGTCTCCTCGGCGACCAGTGCGTTTGCCAGATCCGTAAGTTCGGGTAGCTGCTGCCAGCGTGCCAGCGCGTCACCCTGCGGGGTATTGGCCTGGTGCGGTGCGGTACTGACAAAGTCGGTATGCCACGGCGCGCTTTCACTCTGGAAGCGTTCTGCGTCAGCATCCTCCTGCACCGGCATACCGGGTATCCAGCGCACCGGGAAACCGAGATGCGCCTGGAAAATGGCGATAACGCGCGCCTGAAAGCCGACGAAGCCGACCACCTGGTTAATCAGAATAATATCGTGTGCGGTAAGCCCTACGCCGTCCAGTTGTTGACGTTCGCGCGGTGTGATCACCGACGGTGAGCTGGCAAGCTGGCGGGCGTACTGGGTGATTTGCGCCAGCCGATGGTTGCTTTCGCGCGATGAATCCGGCCCCGGCAGAGGCGCCAGACGCGCGGCGTAGTGGTTACATAGGCGCTGAACCCCGGAAACCTGCGCGACGGTGAGTGCAGTACTCAAACGGTCGTAGGCGCTGAAGGTGCGCAGGCGGTTGACGGTGACCACATCCGGGAACAGCGTTTGGGCAAACGTACGGGCAACGCGCAGCCAGCGCTGATTGGCGCTGTAGAGGGCATCAGGTAACGTGAGGTCCAGTAAAAAACGGTCGTCAACGTGTGCGGCTTCGGGAACCAGCGGCATCACGTCGCTGTGTTGGGCTCTCGACTGGGTTTCGTGATACCAGTGGCTTTTGCCGTAAACGCGGCGTGGCTCCATGGGTATTCCTTGATCTATAGGTGGCGAGCCGGCGGGTATTGAGAGGGGTTGCCGGATCGTTATAGGTAAATATCCTGGCGCATGCGTGGCGAGGGAGAAAATATTGTTCGGCGATAATTAATAACTGACTGGAATAACAGAAGGGTAAGAAGCGGTGAATCGTAGCCCGCCGAACGCCGTGACGCCGGAGAAATTCCCGGCGTCGGCGTAAACGCCTTGTCCGGGCTACTGAGTGAGGTGCGTTGTAGCCCGGCCGAACGTAGTGACGCCGGGAAATCCTAAGGCCTACAGTTCGAGTTCGTTCATCGCAGCGATGCTGAAACCGCCGTCAACGTGCACCACTTCCCCGGTTATCCCAGCGGAAAGATTAGAGCACAGGAACGCCGCTGAATTACCGACATCTTCAATGGTGACGGTGCGGCGAATCGGGGTTACCGCTTCGCAGTGTGCCAGCATTTTTCGGAAATCCTTGATGCCGGAGGCGGCAAGTGTGCGAATCGGGCCAGCCGAAATCGCATTGACGCGAACGCCCTCCGGCCCCATCGCGTTTGCCATATAGCGCACGTTGGCTTCCAGAGATGCTTTCGCCAGCCCCATCACGTTGTAGTTCGGAATTGCACGCTCAGCGCCCAGATAGGAGAGGGTTAGCAGAGCAGAGCCAGGGTTCAGCATGCTGCGGCAGGCTTTCGCCATCGCCACAAAGCTGTAGGCGCTGATGTCGTGGGCGATTTTGAAGCCTTCACGGGTTACCGCGTTGACGTAGTCGCCGTCCAGCTGATCCGCTGGCGCAAAGCCGATGGAGTGGACGAAACCGTCAAACGTCGGCCAGACCTTAGCCAGCTCGGTGAACAGAGATTCGATGCTCGCATCTTCCGCCACATCGCACGGCAGGACGATGCTGGAGTTCAGAGAAGCGGCGAACTCTTCTACGCGGCCTTTCAGTTTGTCGTTCTGATAGGTGAACGCCAGCTCGGCTCCTTCACGCTGCATCGCCTGGGCGATACCGTAGGCGATGGAGAGCTTACTGGCGACGCCTGTAATCAGAATACGTTTACCGGAAAGAAAACCCATGGTGTTTGATCCTTCTCTTCAGTGTTAGCGGTCTTTACGCCAGGCGTCGGCGGTCAGCGCCTCGCCAAAGTGGCCCGCAATCAGGCGCTTGGTTAAATCGTGCAGCGGGGAGGCCAGCACGTCGGCGGTGCTGCCGCGTTCTACCACTTCCCCCTGGTGCATCACCAGCACCTGATCGCTAATGTGCTTCATCATGCCCAAATGCTGGGTCACGTAGATATAGGAGATACCCTGTTTTTCCTGCAGCTCCAGCATCAGGTTCACCAGCTGCGAGCGCATCGACATATCGAGTGAAGCCAGCGCTTCATCGCAGATAATCACTTTTGGACGCAGGATCAGCGCGCGGGCCAGGCCCAGACGCTGTTTCTGCCCCGGCGCCAGCATATGCGGGTAGTAGCTGACGTGGTCCGGCAGCAGGCCGACCAGGCGCAGGGTGTCGATAATCTGCTTCTGGCGCGCTTCCGGTTCGAGATCGGTGTTGAGACGAAGCGGGAAATCGAGGATCTGGGAAATACGCTGACGCGGGTTCAGCGAGGTGCTCGGATCCTGGAAGATCATGCGGATACGCTGGCTGCGGAACGAGTAGTCGCCGAACTCCAGCGGATGGTCGTCAATCAGCAGCTCGCCGGTGGTCGGTTCCACCATCCCCGCCAGCATTTTTGCCAGCGTTGATTTGCCCGAGCCGTTCTCGCCGATAATCGCCAGCGTCTGCTTTTCACGCAGGGTAAAGCTCAGCGGTTTGACCGCCTGCAGCGTCTGACGATGGAACCATCCGGTGCGGTAGCGAAAGGTCTTACTCAGATTACGCACTTCAAGCAAGGTTTCGACCATTTCACTCTTTCTCCATGTTCAGCGGGAAATGACAGGCGAACAGGTGGTTC
Source organism: Kluyvera sichuanensis (assembly GCF_014218705.1). GTDB lineage: Bacteria > Pseudomonadota > Gammaproteobacteria > Enterobacterales > Enterobacteriaceae > Kluyvera > Kluyvera sichuanensis. The sequence goes on from NZ_JABBJF010000001.1 coordinate 134,659, forward strand.
TTCGCACCCGTCAGGCGCGGGGTTTCAATACATTTGCGCTGGGCGTAAGGGCAGCGCGGCCCCAGACGGCAGCCCATCGGCAGCTGCTCCAGCAGCGGGATCGCACCAGAGAGCGTGTTCAGGCGGCTTTTATGCGGCATGGAACGGCCAAAGTCAGGAATCGCGCGGATCAGCGCCTGGGTATACGGGTGATGCGGAATGGTCACCAGCTCTTCGCTTGGCGCACTCTCCACCGTCTGCCCGCAGTACATGACGTTAATCTTATCCGCCCAGTGGGTCAGCATCTGCAAATCGTGGGAGATCAGCAAAATGGTGGTGTTGTTGTTCTGGTTAAGACCGGTGAGCAGGCGGAAGATCTGCGCCTGAGTGGTCGGCTCCATGGCATTGGTCGGCTCATCGGCAATCAGCAAACGCGGCTGATTGGCCAGCGCGATAGCGATCATCACCTTCTGACACTCCCCTTCGGTCAGCTCGTAGGGGAAGCTGCGCATTGCGTCTTTGTGGTCTTTAATCCCCACGCGGTGCAGCAGTTCGATAGCGCGGCGTTTACGCCAGCCCAGGCGCTGCCACCAGTGGCCTTTAAAGGTCCAGCCTGGAATGTTCTGCATCAGCTGTTCACCGATACGTTCAGATGGATCGAGACAGGACTGCGGCTCCTGGAAAATCATCGACACGTTGTGGCCGACTAGCTTGCGGCGTTCACGGTTGGACAGGCGCAGCAGGTCGATATCATCAAAACGCATACGGTCAGCCGTCACGCGCCAGTTATCTTTAGTGACGCCGCAAATCGCTTTGGCGATCAGGCTCTTGCCCGAACCGGACTCGCCGACCAGCCCGCGAATTTCACCTTCGGCCAGCGTCATGCTGACGCGGTCCACGGCCTTCACCCAGCCTTCGTTGGTCTTAAATTCTATGGTTAGGTTGCGAATATCAAGTAACGGCATTATTCCACCCCCGCGTTGATGGCACGGCGAATGCCATCGCCCAGCAGGTTAACCAGCAGGACGCTGACCATAATGGCCGCACCCGGCAGCATCACCGTCCACGGTGCAACGTAGATAAGCTCCAGCGCATCGCCCAGCATCGCGCCCCATTCCGGAGAAGGAAGTTGTGCACCCAGATCAAGGAAGCCCAGCGCGGCGATATCCAGAATCGCCATCGACAGCGCGCGGGTGATTTCGGTCACGAGCCCTGCGGCAATGTTCGGTAAAATCGCAAACCACAGAATGTTGAGCGTCGAAGCGCCGTCGAGGCGGGCGGCGATAACGTAGTCACGCTCCAGCTCGTCGTGCACCATGCTGTAAATCGAGCGCACCATGCGCGGCAGCAGCGCCAGCCAGACGGCGAACATGGCATGCGACAGGTGCGGGCCAGCAAAGGCGACCACGATAATCGCCAGCAGCAGCGAAGGGATGGAGAGCAGGGTGTCGAGAATATGGTTCAGCACCGCCGAGCGCAGGCCACGCGTTGAGCCGGCAAAGGCGCCGAGCCCCAGGCCGAAGACGGTTGCCCCCAGCGTAACCACAAACGCACCGCCAACGGTGGGCGCCGCGCCGCTCAACAGGCGGCTTAACACATCGCGGCCCAGGTCATCGGTGCCAAGGAAGAATGACACTTCACCGTAGCGTGACCATGACGGCGGCAGCAGTTGATAACCGAGGAACTGCTGGTCGATGCCGTACGGGGCAAACCAGCCGCCGAATACGCACACCAACACCAGCCCGATGCAGCCGTAAAAACCAATCATTGCCGTGGTATCGCCGTAAAACTTACGCCACACGGTGCGCAGGGCACCCGGCGTACGCTTCTCGAGATAGACGCTATCGTAAGGCATACCATTCCTTATGTTTCAGTGGGTTAGCCATGGCACCCAAAATATCGGAGATCACGTTCACAATGATCACCAGCGCGCCAATCACCATCACACCGGCGGAGATCGCCGCATAGTCCTGCTGGCGAATGGCGTTAATCAGCCAGCGCCCCAGGCCCGGCCAGCTAAAGACCATTTCGGTGATCATCGCCAGCGTCAGCATGGTAGAAAACTGCAGCCCCAGACGCGGGATCACCGGCGGCAGGGCGTTATGCAGCACGTGGCGGCGCAGAATGGTCAGGCGAGAGACCCCGCGCGTCGCGGCGGCTTTCACGTAGTTGGTGTCATATACCGCGATGGTGCTGATACGCATCAGGCGCACTACCTCAGTGGTTGGTGCAACCGCCAGCGTCAGCACCGGCAGCACCATATGGCGCAGGGCGCTGATGATCATTTCATGTCGCCACGGTGAGTCGGAAAGCCAGGCGTCAATCAGCGCGAAGCCGGTGACGTTTTTCACTTCATACAGCAGGTCAAAGCGCCCGGAAACCGGCAGCCAGCCCAGCGTCAGCGAGAAGAACAGGGTAAGCAGCAGCGCCAGCCAGAACACCGGAATAGAAAAGCCGAGCAGCGCGAAAAAGCTGATGACCTTATCCTGCCACTTGTTGCGGGTGATTCCGGCCAGCATGCCGACGGGAATGCCGACCAGCAGGGCGAAGCCAAACGCCAGGATGCAAAGCTCCATGGTTGCCGGGAATACTTCCCGCAGCTGTTCGGATATCGGCTGGCCGTTGATGCTGGAGACGCCGAAATCCCAGTGCATCACGCTTTCAAACCAGAACACCCACGCGTTCCAGAGTGACGCGCCCTGTAGCGGCGCATGGGGCGTGAAATAGCTCAGGCTGAAGCCGACGAAGGTCAGGAAAAAGAGCGTAACCAGCAGCAGCAACAGACGACGAAGGGTGAAAATAATCATGGTTTCTGCACCTTCTCTTCTTTTTCCCGCGACACGCCCGCAAACGAGGCGTTACCAAACGGACTCAGCACCAGCCCTTTCATATCGTAGCGATAGGCCTGCAGACGCAGCGACGAAGCCAGCGGCAGCACCGGCAGTTCGCGAGCGAGGATCTGCTGGGCCTCATCGTAGGCATCAATGCGCGATGCCAGCTGCTGGGAGTCCAGCGCTTTGCGCAGCACGCTGTCGAATTCGCGGTTACACCAGTGCGTCAGGTTGGTCTGCGAGGTGATGGCCGCACAGCTCAGCAGCGGACGGAAGAAGCTGTCCGGGTCGTTACTGTCGGTCGCCCAGCCGGAGAGCGTCAGGTCATGGTTCATGTCCATCAACCGAGCTTCCTGGAAACGGCCCTCCACCGGCACGATCACCACTTTCACGCCAATCTGCGCCATATCGGCCTGAATCAGCTCGGCGGTTTTAAGCGGGCTAGGGTTCCAGGCCTGCGAACTGGTCGGCACCCACAGGTGCAGCGTCAGTTTCTGCAAACCTAACGCTTCAAGACGACGACGCGCTTCCTTCGGGTTGTATTCGGTAATTTTAGCTTCGTTATCGTAAGCCCAGGAGGCGCGCGGCAAAATTGAAGCCGCGGTTTCCGCCGTACCGTAGTAGATCGACTGCATCAGGCGCTGGTTGTTGATAGCCAGCGACAGGGCGTGTCGCACTTCAGGGTTATTCAGCGGTGGCTTGTCGGTGTTAAACGCCAGATAGGCGATGTTCATCCCCGGACGCAGCGTCAGGCGCAGACGCGGGTCGTCGCGCAGAATGGTCAACTGGCTGGCAGCAGGCCAGGCCAGCACGTCGCATTCGCCGGTCAGCAATTTGGACAATCGCCCGGTACCGCCGGAGCCTAAATCGACCACCACCTGCGGCATCAGCGGGGTGCCACGCCAGAATGTCGGGTGGCGCTGTAAACGGATGTACTGTCCAGCCCGATACTCATCAAGCTGGAACGGCCCGGTGCCGACCGGTTGGCGGTCGAGCAGCTCCTGGTGATCCTGTTTGGTCAGCTTGTCGGCGTACTCGGCGGACATCACCGAGGCGTAGTGGGTGGCCAGATGCCAGAGGAACGAGGCGTCCGGGCGGGTCAGACGAAACTCCACGGTGTGGTTATCCAGCTTGCGCACGCTCTGCACGCTATCGGCAAACTGCAGGCTGTCAAAGTAAGGGAAGGCGCCACCGTTGACGTTATGCCACGGATGATTGCGATCGAAAATACGTTCAAAGGTAAAGACCACATCGTCGGCGTTCAGCGCGCGCGTGGGCGTAAACCAGCGGGTGGTCTGGAACTGCACGTTGTTACGCAGGTGGAAGCGGTAGGTCGCGCCGTTATCCAGTACTTCCCAGCTTTCGGCAAGTTCCGGCACCAGACGATAGGTGTAAGGGTCAACGTCCAGTAGACGGTCGTACAGCTGAGCCGCCAGCGTGTCGACAATTAGCCCGCTGCCCGCCTTTTGCGGGTTGAAGGTGTTGACCTGCCCGCTGACGCAGTAGACAAATCCGCTGTCGCGAATATCGCCGCGAGGGGGGGCTAGCGGTTGCGGTGCGGCAATCGCCTGGCCGCAAAAGAGCCCCAATGCGGCGAGGAAGGATGGCAAATTCAGGCGCATAGTTTCGTTATATTTTCGATTGATCTGCAAAGTGTATCGCACTTACGGCTACCAGGTACAAATCTCTACGTGCAACTGCTTTAAAAGTCATCAAATCAGTGGGGTTAACTCATATAACACCAGCGCATTGCTCTCCAGCGCGTCAACCACCTGCCAATTTTCCACTACGTCTTCTTCACGCACGCTGAGCGCCGGTCGGGTTTTGTGCGCAAGCCAGGTCCAGGTCTCCTCATCCGGGCCGCTGCTGCTGTCGATGGCTTCCAGGTGAGGGAACAGCGCCCCGTTGAGCTGGTCGAACAGATGCCGCTTGATCTTCCAGCGGCCATTCAGCCCTTGAAGCGCGACCGGATACTGCTGGCGAAAGCGCTGAATAAACGCCTCTTCGCTGGAGAGCCACGGGTTAAAGACCACCGGATTACGCAGCAAAAGCTGATAGCGCCCGCGATGATGCAGCAGCAGGATATTTTTATCGTTGACCAGCACATCACCCTGCAGACGCCGCCAGAGCCAGAGCACCCAGAAAATAGGCCGCGTCAGCCCATGATGGTAGTACAACGCCAGGCTTGAGGTATCAAAGGTGCCGTTGCTTCGCGCTTCACCCTGCTGGCTGGAGTTAAGCCAGAAGCCGGTAAGCTGCACCTGTTCAGCGAGGCCCAACAGGTTATTCATCAGCAGTGCGCCGCGGAAAAATTCGCCGTTGGTGCGCCGGGTTGAGCCGGTCAGGGTGTTCCACGACAGCAGCCACAGCGGTAGCGCAAGGTGGTGCTGCCGCAGCGCGCGCTGGATTTGGCGCACTTTGTCGACCGGGTAGCTCTCGGCGGCGGCCAGCCGGGCACCGTCAAAAGACTGTTGCTGAAAACGCTCGTTGGCATTTGCCGAACAGGCAAGAAAATCGGCCTCTTTTAACAGCGGCGAGCTGAGGATGACATCGTCAACGGTGCCGTCTTCGGTCGGCGTAAAACGGTGCCAGACCCCGAGTAACGAATCTGGAGACAAGCTTCTGATGATGGCTTTCTGCTGAGCCCAGATTTCTGCGCTGGCCTGCGGCGACCAGTGCCAGACGAACTGCCAACTGGCAAGCGTAGACGGCGGAAAATGCTGGGCGGCGAGGGCGAGAAACTGGCGGAGCAGGTCCGGGCGTGTCGTCAGGCTGGTATGCAGTAACACGCGCCAGCCCATGCGCGCCAGAAACGTGAACACCTGCTGTAGGTTGTACCAGCAAGCGTAACCGACCATCTGCGGGTCGTCCCAGCCTTCGCTGAACAGACGGCTACTGAGAAACGGTTCATGAATATCAATCCCGACAATCGGGATCTGCGCATGCAGCGCCAGCAAGGACTGACGCACGTCATCGCGCAGCAGATCGTCAAGCTCGCGCAGGGTAATGATGACCTGGCTATGGCGCAGCGGCACGCGGCGCAGGGGCAGCGTATTTAACGCTATCTGTCGTGACTGCGGATGATGCTGGAGCGGCGGCGGGTTATCCCATGCCTGGATACCCGTGTGGTTCAGCAGCGCGTACAGCGTTTCAGCGGCCACCGGCAGCGCCTGGTCAGGCACGTTTTCCCGCGCACGCTGGCGGCTGTTCACCGTTGGCTGCTGGCGATACTGACGGGGCGTCATGCCGTGGCGGCGCTTAAACAGGTCACTCATCACCCGCGCACTGGCAAAACCCTGCTGCTGGGCAATCCGCTGCACCGGTAGGGCGGTGGTCAGCAACTGCTCGGCGGCTTTCTCTAGGCGTAATGCGGTGATGAACTGCATGAAACTGACGCCCACCTCTTTATGAAACAGGCGGGAGAGCCAGGCCTCGGACACCCGCTCGGCGCGGGCAATTTCGGCGAGTGAAAGCCGCTGGGTGTACTGCGACTCAATCCGGGCGACCACCTGACGTATGCGATGGCTCCATGTTGCTGCACCCTGAGGGGTGACGGATTGGCGTGGTTGCTGAAAATGGGTAGCCAGCAGCAGAGCAATTTCACTCATCCAGCGGTTGGCTTCTAGCCGTGCGTGCGTTTGGTGATTGATGAGATGGGTTATCAGCAGCTGGCGCATCAGCGAGCGCAGCCGGGCTTCATGTTCTAGCGTTGCATGGGGCTGAGCGGCTATCTGGTAGTCAAAACCGAAAAAATGAGCATCCAGTCGGGTGAGCCAACTGCTGGCGATGGTTAGCGTCATCAGCGCATTGGGCCGTTCGCTACCAAGCTGCCAGCGCTGGTCAGGATTGATGAGCGCGAGTGCACCATCCTGCAACTTGCGCACACCGGCGACGGTCTCCAGCGTCACCTCTCCCTGAAGGATCCACAGCAGCGTCAGCGCGGACTGCTCTTCATGAGTCTGATGGCGGACATCCTGCACGGCTAGGAAAAAGTCACTGATTTGCGGCATTGGCATCTCGTTCTCCTGAGACAAAAAACAGCTGTATATTTTTTGTCATAACCAAATCGTATGAAAAATAGTCATATCATTTTCCGTCAATATAAAACAAAAACCTGCACTTTAAAGCCCTGGCGGCGGCATAAACTCGACGTTATCACCGTGGAGCCATAAAGGGATAACAAAAATGACACATCCTATTGTTGAAGCATTGCAGAGCCGTGAGGCGGAATTTATTGCGCTACGCCGTCGCTTCCACCAACAGCCAGAGATCGGTTTTCAGGAGCATAAAACCAGCGCTGAGGTGGCGAAACTATTGGCCAGTTGGGGTTATGAGGTGGACTACGGTCTGGGCGGTACCGGCGTGGTGGGAACGTTAAAAGTGGGCAGCGGCAGTAAAACGTTGGGGTTGCGCGCGGACATGGACGCGCTACCGATGCAGGAGCGCAGCGGTAAGCCGTGGGCCAGCGAAACCGACGGTAGCTTCCACGGCTGTGGTCACGATGGTCACACCACCATGCTGCTTTACGCGGCGGAATATCTGGCGCGCACCCGTGCGTTCAACGGCACGCTGCATCTGATTTTCCAGCCCGCGGAAGAGTTGCTGTACGGCGGTCGCGTGATGCTGGAAGACGGCCTTTTTGCCAAATTTCCCTGCGACCGTATTTTTGGCCTGCACAATATGCCGGGGCAGAAGCTCGGCAAAATAGGCCTGCGTGACGGTGCCATGATGGCATCGTCCGATACGCTGCATATCGATGTTCAGGGCGTCGGTGGGCACGGCGCGGTGCCTGAACATACCGTCGATGCCACCGTCGTGGCTTGCCATATTACTTTGGCACTGCAGACGATAGTGTCGCGAAATATCAGCCCGTTCGATCCGGTGGTGGTGACCGTAGGCAGCATTCAGGCGGGGCAGGCTCCGAACATCATTAACGATAAAGTACAGATGAAGCTAACGGTGCGCACCTTGAGTGAGTCGGTGCGTAAAACCGTGCTGCAACGCATTCACGATATCGCGGTATCCCAGGCAGAGAGCTTCAACGCTACCGCCTCACTTACGCACGTTAATGGCAGCCCGGTGTTACGTAACGACCCGCAGGCGAATCAGATGGTGCGTGAGGTGGCCACCTCGCTGTTTGGTGAACAATCTATCGCCACGGTTAACCCGTTTATGGGCAGTGAAGATTTCGCCTTTATGCTCGAGCAGAACCCTAACGGTGCCTATTTCACTATCGGGGCGGGTGATGAGCCGGAACGCTGTATGGTCCACAACCCGGGCTATGACTTTAACGACGATATCCTGCTGACGGGGGCGGCGCTGTGGTGCGGCCTGACGGAAGATTATCTGCGGGCCTAAGTGACGCGCAACCTGAGGGCGAGCCATGAGTACCGTTTCGTTGACTGAAGCGCCGTATGTCGGTACCGACCGACTGTTGGCGGGCATTGTGCTAAGCGTGTTGACCTTCTGGCTGTTTGCCCAGTCGGTTATCAACGTGGTTCCTGTCGTAAAAAGCAGTATCGATATTTCGCTGGAGACGCTCACCCTTGCGGTCAGCCTCAGTGCGCTGTTTAGCGGTTGTTTTGTGGTCGCCAGCGGCGGCCTGGCGGATAAGTTTGGCCGGGTACGCCTGACGCTTATCGGCCTGATGCTGAGCATCGTTGGCAGCGTGCTGCTGGTGGTTTCTCAGGGACCGATGTTGTTTCTGGCCGGGCGTGTCGTTCAGGGATTGTCTGCCGCCTGCATCATGCCAGCGACGCTGGCGCTGATTAAAACCTGGTACGAGGGGCGGGCGCGGCAGCGCGCGGTTAGTTTCTGGGTGATTGGCTCCTGGGGCGGCAGCGGCCTGTGCTCCTTTGTCGGCGGGGCGATTGCCACCGGGCTTGGCTGGCGCTGGATTTTTGTCTTCTCCATCGCCGCCGCGCTGGCTGCCTTCCTGCTGATTCGCGGCACGCCAGAAAGCCGAAGCGCCACCGCCGCGCAGCATAAGCTGGACGTTAGCGGACTGCTGAGCCTGGTGGCGGGCCTGGTGCTGTTTAACCTGTTTATCTCCAAGGGGCATCACTGGGGCTGGACCAGCGGCCTGTCGCTGTCGATGCTGGCAGGCGCCGTGGTGGCGATGGGCTGGTTTATCCGCAGCGGTCTGCGCAAAAAGGAGGCCGCGCTTATCGACTTCGCGTTGTTTAACAACCGTTCCTATAGTGCGGCGGTGCTGTCGAACCTGATGCTTAACGGCGCGATTGGCACCATGATGATTACCAGCATCTGGCTACAACAGGGGCGACATCTGAGTCCGTTCCAGACCGGGATGATGACGCTGGGCTATCTGGTGACCGTGCTGTTGATGATTCGGGTCGGAGAGAAACTGCTCCAGCGCTACGGCGCAAGGCTGCCGATGATGGGCGGCCCGGCCATCGCGATGGTGGGGATTTTCCTGATTTCCTGCACCTTCCTGGAGACCTGGACCTATATCGTGACCGTCTTTTTCAGCAACGTGCTGTTCGGTTTGGGGTTGGGCTGCTACGCCACACCGTCGACCGATACCGCCGTCACCAGCGCGCCAGAGAATAAAGTGGGCGTGGCTTCCGGGATCTACAAAATGGGCAGCTCGCTCGGCGGGGCGTTTGGCCTGGCGATGACCGCTTCGCTCTATGCGCTGTTCCTGCCGCACGGGATGGCGAAGGCGGCACAGTATGCGCTGTGGTTTAACTGCACGCTGTGCCTGGGGGCGATAGTGGTGAGTGCGCTACTGCTGCCGCGTCGACGTCAAAGCTGATGCTTTTTCAACAGCGCGCGCAGTTGGTGGTAGGTTAGTCCCAGCAGTTCGGCCGCCTGTTTTTGGTTGAATCGGGCCTGTTGCAGACTTTGCTGCAACAGGCCTTTTTCTTGTTCAAGCTGGAACTGGCGCAGATCCAGTGGCAGTGTCGGGCCGACGTTTTCCCCTGCAGGCTCAGCATGAACCGACGGTTGGCGGCGGAACGGGTCGATAATAATATCGTCCAGCGGTTCATCAATGGAGCCGTGGCGGTAGACCGAACGCTCCACCACGTTTTTCAGCTCACGGATATTTCCCGGCCAGCGGTAGTGCAGCAGCGTTTCTCGGGCGCGTTCGGTAAAGCCGGGAAACAGCGGCAGACCCAGTTCACGGCACATCTGAATCGCGAAGTGTTCCGCCATCAACATAATGTCGCTCTGACGTTCGCGCAGCGACGGCAGCAGCACCACGTCAAAGGCCAGCCGGTCGAGCAGGTCGGCACGGAAGGTGCCTTCCTCCACCAGCTGCGGCAAATCCGCATTGGTGGCGCACACCAGGCGTACGTTGACCTGTAATGGCTGGCTGCCGCCGACGCGTTCAAGCTCGCCGTATTCGATGACTCGCAGCAGTTTTTCCTGCACCAGCATCGGCGCGGTGGCCAGCTCATCGAGAAACAGCGTGCCGCCGTCGGCGCGCTCAAAACGCCCTGGGTGACGTTTTTGCGCCCCGGTAAACGCCCCGGCTTCATGACCAAACAGCTCGGAGTCGAGCAGGTTTTCGTTCAACGCCGCGCAGTTAAGCGAAATAAACGGCCCCTGCCAGCAGGAGGAGAGGTAGTGCAGGCGGTTGGCGATAAGCTCCTTGCCCGTCCCGCGCTCGCCGATAATCAGCACCGGTTTGTTCAGCGGCGCCAGTCGGGAAACCTGCTCCAGCACCTCAATAAAGCGGTTCGCTTCGCCGAGGAGAGTATCTTTGTTATCTGCCATGATGAAATTCGCCACATGTTGGTGTAATTCGCCATTTCACTGTAGGCGTTTAACGGCTGAAATTCAATCACCTCTTTGATAATCAATAAGATAAAAAGTTGGCACGGAAGTTGTAATAGTCATTACGCAGGGCTCAGCCCGATACACAGAACTAAGAGGATTGAACAATGGGTATTTTTTCTCGTTTTGCCGACATCGTGAACGCCAACATCAACTCGCTGCTTGAGAAAGCGGAAGACCCACAGAAGCTGGTCCGCTTGATGATCCAGGAGATGGAAGACACCCTGGTGGAAGTGCGCTCCACCTCTGCCCGTGCGCTGGCAGAAAAGAAAGACCTGTCCCGCCGTGTGGAACGTGCGCAGGCGCAGCAGGTTGAATGGCAGGAGAAGGCCGAACTGGCACTGCGTAAAGAGAAAGACGATCTGGCGCGTGCGGCGCTGATTGAAAAACAGAAGCTGACCGACGTTATCGGCACGCTGGAACATGAAGTGACGCTGGTGGATGAAACCCTGGCACGCATGAAAAAAGAGATCGGTGAGCTGGAGAATAAACTCAGCGAAACCCGCGCTCGTCAGCAGTCTCTGGCGCTGCGTCATCAGGCGGCGAGTTCATCCCGCGATGTGCGTCGCCAGCTGGACAGCGGTAAACTGGATGAAGCGATGGCCCGCTTTGAGTCCTTTGAACGCCGCATTGACCACATGGAAGCGGAAGCCGAAAGCCATCGTTTTGGCAAAACGCCATCGCTGGACCAGCAGTTTGCCGAGCTGAAAGCCGATGACGAAATCAGCGAGCAGCTGGCGGCGCTGAAAGCCAAAATGAAGCAGGACAACGAATAATAAGTATTGCGTAGCCCGGACGAGGCGTTCACGCCGACTCCGGGGGAGAACCCGGCGTCGCTTTGCTCGGCCGGGCTACCAAAAATATTGAGCAGTACAGACGGTACTGTTGCTCATCACCAATAAGGAGTTTACATGAGCGCGCTTTTCCTCGGCATTCCCCTGACGTTGTTTGTGCTGTTTGTTTTGCCGATTTGGCTGTGGCTTCACTATAGCAATCGCTCCCGCTCCGGCGAGCTGTCACAGGGCGAGCAGCAGCGGCTGATGCAGTTGACCGATGACGCGAAGCGGATGCGCGAGCGTATTCAGGCGCTGGAAGCCATTCTGGATGCAGAACATCCAAACTGGAGGGACAAATAATGGCGCTGGATTTGAACAAAAAGCTGTGGCGTATCCCGCAGCGAGGCATGGTGAAAGGGGTCTGCGCCGGTATTGCCGAGTACCTCGACGTACCGGTGAAGCTGATTCGTATTATTACCGTGCTGGCGATGCTGTTTGGTCTGTTTTTCTTTGTCGTCGTCGCCTATGTGATTTTGACGTTTGCCCTCGACCCGATGCCGGAAGGGGCGATGAACAACCCGCATCAACCCTCCAGCCGCGATTTGCTGGATACGGTGGATGCTGAATTAGCCGCTGGCGAGCAGCGACTGCGCGAGATGGAACGTTACGTGACATCTGACACTTTTACCCTGCGCAGCCGGTTCCGTCAGCTCTGAGCAAGAGGTCACTGATGAATAATAAATGGCAGCGGGCAGGCCAAAAGGTGAAGCCCGGTTTGAAAATCGTTGGCAAGCTGGCGCTCCTGACGGCCCTGCGTTACGGGCCGGCAGGCGTAGCCGGATGGGCGGTGAAGTCCGTCGCCCGTCGCCCGCTGAAAATGTTTCTGGCGGTGGCGCTGGAACCGCTGTTGTCCCGCCTCGCCAAACGTTATTTCCCCATGGCAAAATAGGGCTATCGGCGTAGCGAGGAGTGTCTGATAAGCAATGAAGCGACTCAAAAATGAATTCAATGCGCTGGTCAACCGTGGCGTTGACCGGCATCTTCGTCTTGCCGTTACCGGCCTCAGCCGCAGCGGCAAGACCGCCTTTATCACCGGCCTGGTGAATCAGCTACTCAATATTCATACCGGCGCGCGCCTGCCGCTGTTGAGCGCGGTGCGCGAAGAGCGCCTGCTCGGCGTCAAGCGCATTCCCCAGCGCGACCTCGGTATCCCGCGATTCACCTACGACGAAGGGCTGGCGCAGCTATACGGCCAGCCGCCGTCCTGGCCGACGCCGACGCGTGGGGTAAGCGAAATACGTCTGGCGCTGCGCTATAAATCGAACGACTCGCTGCTGCGTCACTTTAAAGAGACCTCCACGCTCTATCTGGAAATTGTCGACTACCCTGGCGAGTGGCTGCTCGACTTACCGATGCTCAACCAGGACTACCTGAGCTGGTCGCGCCAGATGACCGGGCTGTTGACCGGCCAGCGTGCCGAGTGGTCGGCAAAATGGCGGCAGCTGTGCGAAGGGCTGGATCCGTTTGCACCCGCTGACGAAAACCGGCTGGCGGAAATCGCTCAGGCGTGGACCGACTACCTGCACCAGTGCAAGCAGGAAGGGCTGCACTTTATTCAGCCGGGTCGCTTTGTGCTGCCTGGCGACCTGGCCGGTGCCCCGGCGCTGCAGTTTTTCCCGTGGCCGGACGTGGACGCCATCGGTGAGTCAAAGCTCGCGCAGGCGGACAAACACAGCAACGCCGGAATGCTGCGCGAGCGCTTCCATTACTACTGCGAAAAAGTGGTGAAGGGGTTCTACCGGGATCACTTCCTGCGTTTCGACCGCCAGATTGTACTGGTCGATTGCTTACAGCCGCTCAACAGCGGCCCGCAGGCGTTTAACGATATGCGCCTGGCGCTGACGCAGTTGATGCACAGCTTCCATTACGGGCAGCGTACCCTGTTCCGTCGTCTGTTTTCGCCGGTTATCGACAAGCTGCTGTTTGCCGCCACCAAGGCGGATCACGTCACCGTCGATCAGCACGGCAATATGGTGTCGCTGCTGCAACAGCTGATCCAGGACGCCTGGCAGAACGCGGCCTTTGAAGGCATTACCATGGACTGTCTGGGGCTGGCTTCGGTACAGGCAACGCAGAGTGGGCTGATTGAGGTTAACGGCGAGAAGATCCCGGCGTTACGCGGTCATCGCTTAAGCGACGGCCAGCCGCTCACCGTCTACCCAGGTGAAGTCCCAGCGCGTCTGCCCGGGCAGGCTTTCTGGGATAAACAAGGTTTTCAGTTTGAGGCCTTCAGACCGCAGACGATGGACGTTGACCAGCCGCTGCCGCATATCCGTCTGGATGCCGCGCTGGAGTTTTTGATTGGAGATAAGCTGCGATGAACGACGCCTATAAACCACGCATTGATTTTGACGGCCCGCTTGAGGACGTAAAAGCAGAACAGTTTAAAACCTCGCAGGCGTTTGATGACGTCACGGCGGAAAAATTCGCACCGGTCACGCTCGATGAAGCGCCGGAGCAGGAAGGACAGGTGGAAGCCACCCTCGATGCCGCGCTGCGCCCGAAACGCAGCCTGTGGCGCAAAATGGTCAGCGCGGGGCTTGGCCTGTTTGGCATCAGCGTCGTCGCCCAGGGCGTACAGTGGACGATGACCGCCTGGCAAACCAACGACTGGGCGGCGCTCGGTGGCTGTGCCGCCGGGGCGCTGATTGTTGGTGCGGGTGTCGGTTCGGTGGTCACCGAATGGCGCCGACTCTGGCGCTTGCGCCAGCGCGCGGAAGAACGCGATGAAGCGCGTACCCTAATGCACAGCCACAGCGTGGGCAAAGGGCGTGCGTTCTGCGAAGGGCTGGCGCGTCAGGCGGGGCTTGACCAGTCGCACCCGGCGCTACAGCGCTGGTACGCGGCTATCCACGAAACCCAGAGCGATCGCGAAGTGGTCAGCCTGTATGCCCATCTGGTGCAGCCGGTGCTGGACGCGCAGGCGCGTCGTGAAATCAGCCGCTCGGCGGCGGAGTCGACGTTGATGATTGCCGTCAGCCCGCTGGCGCTGGTGGACATGGGCTTTATTGCCTGGCGTAACCTGCGCCTGATTAACCGTATCGCGAACCTCTATGGCATCGAGCTTGGCTACTACAGCCGCCTGCGCCTGTTCCGACTGGTGCTTATCAACATCGCCTTTGCTGGGGCCAGCGAGCTGGTGCGGGAAATCGGGATGGACTGGATGTCTCAGGATCTGGCCGCGCGTCTGTCGACCCGTGCGGCGCAGGGGATTGGTGCCGGGCTGCTGACCGCGCGTCTAGGGATCAAGGCGATGGAGCTTTGCCGACCGCTGCCGTGGATTGATAACGATAAGCCGCGCCTCGGTGACTTCCGCCGCGAGCTGATAGGGCAACTGAAAGCGACGGTGCAGAAAGGAAAATCGGCGGCACAACGGGATAGTTGACGAGATAAAATATGGTTATGCAAAAATTGTATAACCTATTTCTATACTTATCTTTACTGAAAGTGACAAGCAGCGCTACTTTAGCTGAATCGTCCACAACACGTTCATTTTCAGGAAGTCCCGATGACCAAAAAACTGCTGCCGTTACTCGTGCTGACCGCGCTGTCAGCTTCCGCATACGCCGCTACGCCGCCGAACACGCTGGTCGTGGCTCAGGGTCTGGACGATATTGTCAGTCTGGACCCGGCGGAAGCCAACGAGCTCTCCAGCATCCAGACGGTGCCAAGCCTCTACCAGCGTCTGGTCCAGCCGGATCGTAACGACCCGGCAAAAATCACCCCGATTCTGGCAGAAAGCTGGCAGGCTGATGCGGCGAAGAAAACGCTGACCATCAAGCTGAAAAGCGACGCCAAATTTGCCTCCGGCAACCCGCTGCGCCCGGAAGATGTGATCTTCTCTTACACCCGTGCCGTCACGCTCAACAAATCTCCGGCGTTTATCCTTAACGTCCTCGGCTGGGAGCCTGGCAACATTGCCAGCCAGCTGAAGAAAATTGACGACCATACGCTACAGCTAAGCTGGACCGCTGACGTCAGCCCATCGGTGGCGCTGAATATTCTCTCTACGCCGATTGCCTCGATTGTGGATGAGAAGCTGGTGGCAGCCAACGTGAAGGGTAATGACTTCGGTAACGAATGGCTGAAAATGCACTCGGCGGGCAGCGGTGCGTTCAAAATGCGCGTCTACCAGCCGCATCAGGCTATCGTGCTGGAAGCCAACGACACTTCACCAACCGGCGCACCGAAACTGAAAAGCGTGATCATTAAAAACGTGCCGGATCCGGCCTCCCGCCGCCTGCTGATCCAACAGGGCGATGCTGATGTGGCGCGCGACCTCGGCGCCGATCAGATTGACGCCCTCCAGGGTAAGCCGGGCTTACAGGTATTAAGCATTCCGTCTGCCGAGCAAAACTACGTGGTGTTCAATACCGCGAACACCGCCAACCCGCTGCTGGCGAACCCGGCGTTCTGGGAAGCGGCGCGCTGGCTGGTGGACTACAACGGCATCACCAAAGATCTGCTGAAAGGGCAGTACTTCGTGCATCAGAGCTTCCTGCCGGTCGGTTTCCCGGGCGCGCTGGACAACACGCCGTTTAAATTTGACCCTGCCAAAGCCAAAGAAATTCTGGCGAAAGCGGGCATCAAAGACGCCCACTTCACTCTCGATGTGGAAAACAAACCGCCGTTTATCACCATTGCGCAGTCGATGCAGGCAAGCTTTGCCCAGGGCGGCGTGAAGGTGGATCTGCTGCCAGCAGCGGGCAGCCAGGTTTACGCTCGCGTGCGGGCGAAGCAGCATCAGGCGGCGATTCGTCTGTGGATCCCGGACTACTTTGACGCGCACTCCAACGCCAGCGCCTTTGCCTTTAACGACGGTAAATCCAGCACCGTGGCGGGGCTGAACGGCTGGAAAATCCCTGAGCTGAATAAAGCCACGCTGGCGGCCGTCGCCGAACCGGACGTCGCAAAACGCCTTGACCTGTACAAAAAAATGCAGGAAGAGCTGCAGCGTAATTCGCCGTATGTCTTTATTGACCAGGGCAAAACGCAGATTGTGGTTCGCGACAACGTGAAGGGCTACCAGCAAGGGCTGAACGCCGATATGGTCTGGTACGACCGCGTGACGAAATAGTCCGTCAGATAACCCTGGCCCGGCGGCGTAAACCGTCCGGGCCATTGTCGTTTTCTCGTTGATATACGGAAATACCCATGCCCGCCGCTTTACCGAATCCCACCGCGCTGCGAACGCGTCGGTTACTGTCTGCGCTTTTTCAGGGCTTGCTAACACTCGCGCTCACGCTGCTGGGGCTGTTGCTTGTCACCTTTGCGCTCTCTGCGCTTTCACCCGTTGACCGCGTGCTGCAAATTGTTGGCGACCACGCCAGCCAGTCGACCTACGATCAGGTTCGCCATCAGTTGGGCCTTGACCGTTCTCTACCGGTACAGTTCTGGCACTATCTGGTTAACCTGTTCCATGGCGATCTCGGCACCGCCAGCGCCACCGGGCAACCGGTGCTGCACGATCTGCTGGCCGCCTTTCCCGCAACGCTTGAACTCGCCACGCTGGCGCTGGTTATCGGCGCGGTGTTCGGCGTGATTGCTGGCGTCCTCTGCGCCCGCTACGCGGGTTCCCCCTGGGATTTTGCCGTACGAACGCTGACGCTGTTGGGTAACTCGGTGCCGATTTTCTGGCTCGGGCTGCTGATGCTGGCGCTGTTCTACGCGAAGCTGCAGTGGAGCCCTGGCCCCGGTCGGCTCGACGACATCTACCAGTTCACCATCGAACCCAAAACCGGTTTTGCGTTGATTGATACCTGGCTTTCCGGCGACAAAGAGGCTTTCCGCAACGCGTTCAGCCATCTGGTGCTGCCGGTGCTGCTGCTGGCCTACTATTCGCTGGCCAGTATCACGCGCCTCACGCGTTCCGCCTGCCTGAGCGAGATGAACAAAGAGTACATCCTGCTGGCACGCGCCAAAGGGGCAGGTGAGATGAGCATTCTGCTGCGTCACGTGCTGCCGAATATCCGCGGTACGCTGCTGACGGTCATCGCGCTGGCCTATACCTCAATGCTAGAGGGCGCGGTGCTGACCGAGACGGTGTTCTCCTGGCCGGGGATTGGCCGCTACCTGACGACGGCGCTGTTCGCTGGCGATACGGCGGCAATAATGGGGGGAACGCTGCTGATTGGCGTTTGTTTTGTATTGATTAATAACCTCACCGATGTGCTGGTGCGGCTGACCGACCCGAGGGTTCGCTGATGCCATCATCTCTGTTTTTGCGCCGATTACTGCGCTCGCCTGCGGCCTGCTGCGGGCTGATTATTATTGCCCTGCTGGTACTGACGGCGTTGTTGGCGCCGTGGCTTGCGCCGCAGGATCCCAACTGGCAGGACGCCGCCGCGCGTTTGCAAATGCCCAACGCGCAGCATTGGCTCGGCACCGACAGCTACGGGCGCGACCTGCTCTCAAGGCTGATTTACGGTACTCGTCCGGCACTGGGGCTGGTGGCGCTGGTGACGGTGATTACGCTGCCGGTTGGGCTGCTGATTGGCATTCTTTCCGGCTATTACGGCGGCTGGCTGGAGCGCATTCTGATGCGTTTTACCGACGTGGTGATGTCGATGCCGCGCCTGATTCTGGCCTTTGCCTTCGTGGCGATGCTGGGCCCAGGGTTGGTTAACGGCGCGTTAGCGCTGGCGCTGACCACCTGGCCTGCCTATGCACGACAGGCGCGCAGTGAAATCCAGCGTCTGCGGCATAGCGACTATTTAGCCGCCGCCGAAATGATGGGGATTCGCGGCCTGCGCCTGCTGATCGGCCATATTCTGCCGCTGTGTCTGCCGTCGGCGATCGTACGTCTGGCGCTGGATCTGGCGGGGATCATTCTGGCCGCTGCGGGTTTAGGCTTCCTCGGCCTGGGCGCACGCCCGCCGATGGCGGAGTGGGGGGCGATGATTGCCGATGGCATGCAGGTGATCTTTGATCAGTGGTGGATTGCCGCCGCACCAGGTGCGGCGATTCTGATTGCCAGCCTGGCGTTTAACCTGCTGGGCGATGGTTTACGTGACGTTCTGGAGCCGCAACATGACTGAGCAACGCCTTTCCGTACAGGGGCTGAATATTGATTATCCCCGCGCGCGGGTGGTCAACAATATGAGCTTCACGCTCGGCAATGAGCGACTGGCGCTGGTGGGGGAATCCGGCTCCGGCAAGTCGATGACCGCGCGGGCGTTGATGGGGCTGGTGCGCAAGCCGGGTATCGTCAGCGCCGACCGTCTCAACGTGCTTGGCCATGATGTGCTCTCCCTGAATGCGCGCGGCTGGCGTGCGCTGCGGGGCAACGACATCGCCATGGTGCTGCAAGACCCTCGCTATGCGCTGAACCCGGTGAAAACGGTACGTGAGCAACTGGAAGAGGCGCTCACTCTCCATCAGCGGCTGAACCGCCGCGAGCGGCAGGAAAAGTGTGAGTCCGCGGTGCTGGCGATGGGGCTCGACGTGGCGGTGCTGAACCGCTATCCGGGCGAACTGTCCGGCGGCATGGGCCAGCGGGTGATGATTGCCATTGCGCTGATTAACGACCCTAAAGTCCTGATTGCCGATGAACCCACCTCGGCGCTGGATGCCCGTCTGCGTAATCAGATCCTCGAGCTGCTGGTGGCGCAGTGCGAACAGCGGCAGATGGCGATGCTGCTGATTAGCCACGATTTACCGCTGGTGGCTCAGCACTGCGACCGGGTATTGGTGATGTATCAGGGTAACGGCGTGGATGAGATGGCGGCACGCGATTTACCGCAGGCCACGCACCCTTACACCCGCACCTTGTGGACCTGCCGCCCGAACGCGCAGACCTATGGTCAGATGCTGCCGACGCTGGATCGCAGTCAGAACTTTGAGGAGACGGCGCATGGCGATCGTTGATATTCAGGCGTTACAGGTGACGTTTGGCGAGAAAACGGCGGTGTCGGCGGCCAGTTTCCACGTCAACGCTGGCGAAACCTTCAGCCTGATTGGGGAATCCGGCTGCGGGAAATCGACCATTCTGCGGGTTATCGCTGGGCTGCAGCGCGAGTGGGGCGGGCTGGTTTCGCTGTTCGATAAACCGATCACCCCCGGTGCACGCTTCCAGGGTGAACTGCGCCGCAACGTGCAGATGGTTTTCCAGGACCCGTACGCTTCGCTACATCCGAACCATACGTTGTGGCGTACGCTGGCCGAGCCGCTGAGTATTCATGGTGAAACGGACATTGAAGCACGAGTGCAGACGGCGCTGGAGCAGGTGGGGTTGCCCGCCGATGCCGCCAGCCGCTATCCGCATCAGCTTTCCGGCGGCCAGCGTCAGCGCGTGGCGATTGCCCGCGCGCTGCTGCTGCGGCCAAAAATCCTGCTGCTCGACGAACCCACCTCGGCGCTGGATATGTCGGTGCAGGCGGAGATCCTGAACCTGCTCAACCGCTTGAAGCAGGACCACGGTATGACCTATCTGCTGGTGAGTCACGATGCGGATGTGATTGCGCATATGTCCGACCGCGCGGCCTTTATGGCGGGTGGGATGATTCAGCGTTTCTTCGACCGTAACGCGCTGGAGCGTGGCGAGCATCGAATGGGGTAATTTTTAACATCCTGGCACAATCTGCCCCCTCTCCCTTTAAGGGAGAGGGTTGGGGTGAGGGTTAATCCACCGCCGCTACAATCATCTCATTACGGATTGGCTATCGTGCCGTCCCCTCACCCTAGCCCTCTCCCCAGAGGGGCGAGGGGACCGTTAAGTGCGGTTTATTAATTGAACGCATAACTTTACGGCACAACGCCCATTTTTCCGCCATACTGTCAATAATTGTTGACACTCATCTTCACGCCAGCGAATAAGTGTCTTATTATTCATACGTCTTTGGCTTATAAGGGTGAACACTCCCATGCGTCTTGAAGTCTTTTGTGAAGACCGTCTCGGTCTGACCCGTGAACTGCTCGATCTTCTGGTGCTACGCGGCATTGACCTGCGCGGTATCGATATCGACCCTGTTGGCCGAATCTACCTTAATTTTGCGGAGCTGGATTTCACCAGCTTCAGCAGCCTGATGGCGGAAATCCGCCGCATTGCGGGCGTGACCGACGTTCGTACCGTCCCGTGGATGCCCTCCGAACGTGAACATCTGGCGCTGAGCGCGCTGCTGGAAGCGATGCCGGAGCCAGTATTGTCGCTGGATACGCGCAGCAAAATCGAACGCGCTAACCCGGCGAGCTGCCAGCTGTTTGGCATGAGCCAGGATAAAATGCGCAACCACAACGTGGCGCAGCTAATTAGCGGCTTTAACTTCCCGCGCTGGTTCGAAAGCGACGAAGTGGAGTCTCATGCCGAACACGTGGTGATCCACGGGCAGAACTTCCTGCTGGAAGCCACGCCGGTCTACCTGAGCGGCGAAAACGACGCCCGTGTGCTGGCCGGGGCGGTGCTAATGCTACGCTCCACGCTGCGTATGGGCCGCCAGCTGCAAACCATGACCACCCAGGACGTTAGCGCGTTCAGCCAGATTGTGGGCGTTAGCCCGCGTATGCGTCAGGTGGTGGATCAGGCGCGCAAGCTGGCGCTGCTGACTGCGCCATTGCTGATCGTCGGGGAAACCGGCACCGGTAAAGATCTGCTGGCCCACGCCTGTCACCTGGCAAGCCCGCGTGCAGCGAAGCCGTACCTGGCGCTGAATTGCGGCTCCATTCCGGAAGATGCGGTTGAGAGCGAGCTGTTCGGTGATGCCGCTGAGGGTAAAAAAGGGTTCTTCGAACAGGCTAACGGCGGCTCGGTGCTGCTGGATGAAATTGGTGAAATGTCGCCGCGCATGCAGACCAAACTGCTGCGTTTCCTCAACGATGGCACCTTCCGCCGCGTAGGTGAAGATCATGAAGTGCATGTCGACGTTCGCGTTATCTGCGCCACCCAGAAAAACCTGGTGGAGCTGGTGCAAAAAGGGCTGTTCCGCGAGGATCTCTACTATCGCCTTAACGTGTTAACCCTTAACCTGCCGCCGCTGCGCGATCGTCCACAGGACATCATGCCGCTGACCGAACTGTTTGTGGCGCGCTTTGCCGATGAGCAGGGGATCTCCCGTCCGAAACTTTCTGCCGATCTCAATACCGTACTCACCCGCTACGGCTGGCCGGGCAACGTTCGCCAGCTGAAGAACGCGGTGTACCGTGCGCTGACCCAGCTCGAAGGCTACGAACTGCGTCCGCAGGACGTACTGCTACCGGATCACGATGTATCAAGCGCGGCGGTAGGGGAAGAGGCGATGGAAGGCTCGCTGGACGATATTACTCGTCGCTTTGAACGTTCGGTGCTGACGCAGCTTTATCGCAGCTATCCAAGCACTCGAAAACTTGCCAAGCGTCTGGGCGTATCGCACACGGCGATTGCCAATAAATTGCGGGAATATGGCCTGAGCAACAAGAAGGGCGAAGAGTCATAAAAAAACAGCCTCTGAAAAGAGGCTGTTTGTCTTTTGCGGTGCGGTGATTACGCTTTCAGGGCAGCCAGTGCCGCATCGTAGTCTGGCTCGTTGGTGATTTCGTTCACCAGCTCGCTGTAGACCACGTTGTCGTTTTCATCGATAACCACAACAGCACGTGCCGCCAGACCTTTCAGTGCGCCGTCTGCGATGCCTACGCCGTAGGTCTGCAGGAATTCTGGAGCACGCAGGGTAGACAGAGTAACTACGTTGCTCAGGCCTTCTGCGCCGCAGAAGCGAGACTGCGCGAACGGCAGGTCGGCGGAAACGCACAACACCACGGTGTTGGCCAGCTCGCCAGCCAGTTGGTTGAATTTACGCACAGATGCCGCGCAGACGCCGGTATCGATGCTTGGGAAAATGTTCAGAACTTTACGTTTGCCCGCGAACTGGCCGAGGGTGACGTCTGACAGATCTTTTGCCACCAGCGTAAACGGTTGAGCTTTATCGCCCGCCTGTGGGATAGAACCTTGAACAGCAACGGGATTGCCCTGGAAATGTACGGTTTGCGACATGATTATCTTCCTGTTTACATATAGTTAACGTCAACCCTAGTGTATGACAACAGGTGTTAACACGGCAAACCCTATTTACGCCTGATTGTAAGGAGCAAAAAATGAGAAAGCTGCGAGTCTTCGAAGAAGCCTGGCCATTGCATACCCCTTTCGTTATCGCACGCGGTAGCCGCAGTGAAGCGAAGGTCGTGGTGGTCGAACTGGAGCAGGATGGCGTAAAAGGGGTGGGTGAGTGCACGCCGTATCCGCGCTACGGCGAAAGCGTCGCTTCGGTGATGGCGCAAATCATGGCGCTGGGCGAACAGCTGGAACAGGGGTTAACCTGCGAACAGCTGGCCACGCTGCTGCCGGCCGGGGCCGCGCGAAATGCGATCGACTGCGCGCTCTGGAGTCTGGAAACGCACTTGTTGAAAAGTGACGTTGTCACGCAGTTAGGTGTTCGCCTACCTGACACCCTTACGACTGCCCAAACGGTAGTCATTGGTACCCCAGAGCAAATGGCCGCTAGCGCAAAGGCCCTGTATGAAAGCGGTGCCCGATTGCTCAAAGTGAAGCTGGATAACCATTTTATTTGTGAAAGGATGGTGGCGATTCGCGCCGCCGCGCCGGATGCCACGCTGATTGTTGATGCCAATGAATCCTGGCACGGCGATGGGCTTGCCGCGCGCTGCCAGCTGCTGGCGGATTTGAACGTCGCGATGCTCGAACAACCTTTACCGGTGGGCGAAGACGAGGCGCTTAGCCACTTTATCCATCCGTTGCCGATTTGTGCCGATGAAAGCTGCCATACCCGGGAAGATTTGCCCGTGCTGCGCGAGCGCTATGAGATGGTGAACATTAAACTCGATAAAACCGGAGGCCTGACCGAAGCGTTGGCGCTGGCCGCCGAGGCCAAAGCGCAGGGCTTTGCGCTGATGCTCGGCTGCATGCTGTGTACCTCGCGGGCCATTGAAGCCGCGCTACCGCTGGCACCGCAGGTTCGCTTTGCCGACCTCGACGGCCCGACCTGGCTTGCCGCCGATGCCGAACCGGCGCTGCGTTTTACCTGCGGTGAGCTTCACTTGTGATGCGCTGACTGCCAGTGCAGCAGCGCCGTCATCGCCGCCAGATACTTCTCACTGGCCTCGTCGGAGGAGACAGGAGGGAACTCGGCGGTGATACAGTGCAGGCCAATATCGGCGCACCAGCTGCCAAACGACCCTGGCGTTTCATAACCGACGCTGCTGACCAGTGGCAGGCTGAACGCCTCGGCAAGCCATTGCCCCAGCTCGCTGTGACGGCTGTCCTCAATGCAGGCCAGCGGATCGTGGAACGACACTACCCACGCTGGGTTAATCTGATGAATCAGCTGACAAAGCGCCCGGCTCTCCGGTTCGGAGCCGGGGCGGCTACCGGTCTGCAACACCACGTCGCGTTGTTCCGCCGCGCTGTTCCAGCGGTACACCGTGTCGCCCGCCTTCCAGTTTGCCGACGGGAAGTTGCGGTTCAGATCCACGCCGTTTGCGTTCGCCCGCAGACCCAACTGACAGCCGTCCGGGTTTACCGCCAGCACCACGTGGTGGCGGCGAAGGTCCGGGGCCAGCGTACGCAGCGCGCAGGAAAGGGTGACGACCGAGGCGTTTTCATCACCGTGCGTGCCGGCAATGATCAAACCGCTCTGCGGGCCAGCCAATGGGGCGGGAAACCAGATGAGCGGAGCCCCAAGCAGAGAACGACCATAGTGTTGTGTTCCGGGCGGGAACGCGCCGCGCTGGGCGCGAGGGCGGGTGGATGACATACGCTGAGTCCTGATACGCAATGGGGATATTGAGCAGTGTTGTGCAAAAATCGCCGCGAATCAAATAGTTTCCCTGATAGATATTGCTGGTGACATATCAAGTTTATGTGACATGTTGTTTGCAATTACCGCGACTGAAACAAATAATATTTTCATCAAGTTGTGTGGGTTTGCCAATTTTAAGGGGATGACATGAAGTTACCGTTCACCTTGACCTGTTGCGCCGTCTTGCTTTCAGGTCTGAGTTCTATCGCCGTCGCGGCCGACGTTCCCGCTGGGACGGTGCTGGCGAAGCAGCAGGAGCTGGTTCGTCATATTAAAGATGAACCCGCTTCATTAGATCCCGCAAAGGCGGTGGGGCTGCCGGAGATTCAGGTCATTCGCGATCTGTTTGAAGGGCTGGTGAACCAGGATGCCAACGGCAATATCATTCCAGGCGTCGCCACCCGCTGGCAGACGAACGATCAGCGTATCTGGACATTTACCCTGCGCAATGATGCAAAATGGTCCGACGGTACGCCGGTCACGGCGCAGGACTTCGTTTACAGTTGGCAGCGTCTGGTTGATCCGAAAACCACCTCGCCGTTTGCCTGGTTTGCCGCGCTAGCTGGTATCACTAACGCTCAGGATATTATCGACGGTAAAGCCAAACCGGAGACGCTGGGGGTCACCGCGGTGGATGCCCACACCCTGCGCGTTCAGCTGGATAAACCGCTGCCGTGGTTTGTGAACCTGACCGCCAACTTCTCGCTCTATCCAGTCAATAAAGCCAACGTCGAGAGTGATAAAAACTGGACGCGTCCAGGTAAGCTTATTGGCAACGGTGCCTACGTGCTGGCAGACCGCGTGGTGAATGAGAAGCTGGTAGCGGTACCGAACAAGCACTATTGGGATAACGCGAAGACGGTTATTCAGAAAGTCACCTTCATCCCGATAAACCAGGAGTCCTCCGCCACCAAACGCTACCTGGCGGGTGATATTGATATCACCGAATCCTTCCCGAAAAACCAGTATCAGAAGCTACTCAAAGAGCTGCCGGGCCAGGTCTATACGCCGGCGCAGCTGGGTACCTATTACTACGCGTTCAACACCCAAAAAGGGCCAACCGCCGATGCGCGTGTGCGTCTGGCGCTGAGCATGACCATCGACCGCCGGATTATCGCTGAGAAGGTCTTAGGCACCGGTGAGAAACCGGCATGGCGCTTTACCCCTGATGTGACCGCTGGCTTTAAGCCGCAGACCTCAGAGATGGCGCAAAGCAGCCAGGCCGAACTGAACGCGCAGGCGAAGATGCTGCTGCAGGCGGCAGGCTACGGCCCAAATCGTCCGCTGAAGCTGACGCTGTTGTACAACACCTCGGAAAACCACCAGAAAATCGCGATTGCGGTGGCATCGATGTGGAAGAAAAACCTCGGCGTTGACGTGAAGCTGCAAAACCAGGAGTGGAAAACCTATATCGATAGCCGTAACACCGGTAATTTCGACGTGATTCGTGCGTCGTGGGTGGGCGATTACAACGAGCCGTCAACCTTCCTGTCGCTGCTGACCTCCACCAACACCGGCAACATTTCCCGTTTCAGCGACCCGGCGTATGACAAGGTGATCCGCCAGGCGACGCTGGAGAACACGGCCGAGGCGCGTAACGCGGACTACAACACCGCCGAGAAAATTCTGGCCGAGAAAGCGCCTATTGCGCCTATCTACCAGTACACCAACGGACGGTTGATCAAGCCGTGGGTAAAAGGCTACCCGATCACCAATCCGGAAGACGTGGCTTATACGCATACGATGTATATCGTGAAGCACTAGTTGAATACATGCTCCTGATAACCTTCGTTAACCTCATCTAAAACTAGAGCTGGCGCGGATTACAGCGCCAGTACCTAAAATTAATGCTGATAGCTTATAACAAATAAAATTAGCCTCAAGCCGGCTACTAAACCGAACTCAAGCCCCGTTAAGGGGCTTTTTTAAATCTCAGGCAAAGGAGGTAAAACGGGTGACCGAAGCCACCCCGAATTTTAGTAACAAGTCCCACCTTTATGGTGAGAACCCGTGCCTCCATGCGGATGTGTGCCTTTAGGGCAGGCCATCGTAGAAGCTGAGATCATGCCGAAAGCGGCAACCAGTAATAGTGCTATTATCTTTTTCATTCATTAACCTTACCGAAAAATGTAATGCGATGGTGCAGGACCGTTTTGTAACGGTTAGTTGTTATTTCAAGTAGTATTTAATTGAGAAACTGGTCTTAAATCCTCAGTGGATAGGCCATTTAAATGTTATTTTTATTTATCAAGATTTCTCATTTTTGAAAATTTAAATATAGCCCTGCATGAGAAATATTAACTAATTGCAACCATATTGATTACAATTGTGATAGTACGATTCACCTTGTGAGTTCGTTCCCGAAATAATTCGATTACCTCCACCCATATTGGTCTGTGTTTCGTTCCAACTCTCACCATCTGCGGCTGTGCCGTTAGTGTAAGTGCTATTTCCTATGGTTTTGGAGGTCTGAGACCAACTGGTACCGTTCGCCGAGTTTCCATTTACTATGGTGGTATTACCCATACGATTAACAGTGTAGGTATTTCCATTGTTATCATAACAAGTCGATAACGCATCGGTGCCAATGCATTGTGCATTTGCACCATATGATGCGAAAGCGAGCAGTAAAACTAATAGTTTTTTCATTTTATTAACCTTGTTTGAAGAATAAGTCATGATTATATATCTGTTGAGAATATGACTTAAATAATATATTGGATGTAATTATGACAGTAACTACGTATTCCTGGTATTTATCACTCGGTGCGGGAGTCATCGAATATAGCCAGATGGTACGGTCGGCCCAGTTCGGTGATGGTTATGAATAGGTATCCGAACACGGGTTGATGATGTGCACGATACTGCGATTACGCGCAACCAACGGATAGGATGAAAACATCAGACATTTGCTCAGGTTAAGCAATAAAATCGACTTTATTGCAGATAAACAGCGTTTAATCTCAAAAACGGTAATCTTTAACCCTATTAATGGTTGGACTTTCCATCGGCAGAGTCTTATCTTGGGAGGAAACATACGAGGTTATCATCATGAAAGACGTAGTGGATAAATGCAGTACCAAAGGGTGTGCAATCGATATTGGCACCATCATTGAGAATGATAATTGTACCAGCGTTATTGAGCGTATCTTCCCATCGGAAAATGAAGCCGAGCTCGCCGTGGCTAAGATTAAGAAACTAGCCGCAGCAGCGTCATCGGATGAAGACGCTGTGGTGACTTATCAGGTTGTGAAAGCCGATAACGACGTGAAGCTGACTGCTTCAGTGACCTTCTCTTGCCAGGCTGAAATGATTATTTTTGAATTATCATTGAGATCGGCATTCTAAGCGTAGCGTTCCCGTCATTCTCATCGGGAAGCGTCTTTCAGAAAGACAGGTAAGGCGGAAACGCTTACCTGTCTTTTTGCGTTATAATTCGCTTAATTTACAGGCTGGCAGCTTTCGATAGCCCACAATAATCCAGATTACCGTCATCACCGCAGCGGCAAATGCCACCGTTCTCAAGCCCTGCGTCATGTCCGACTCCGCATTCAGAAGTAACCCAAAAATGGCTACACCGCTGACGCCCCCCATTTGCCTGGCGCAGTTAAAAAACGCTGACGCTGAACCGGCGGATTGATGAGACGCTTGCGACAATATCAGGTTGGTCATGATTGGCATGGCAAAGGAGGTTCCGCTACCGAGGAGGACCATGGGAATAAAGAGTTGGTATGCGCTCCACGCTGGCGAAACGAACATCACAATGATAAACCCCAGCATACTGATCCCGCTGCCCAGAAGAGACAGCCTCCTGATGGAATACCATGAAGAAAACCATTTCGATGAAAAATTTACCAGCGCGGTGACGGCCATCATCGGCATAAAGGCAATCCCGGTATCCAGTGCGGACAAATGCAGCTGATTCTGGAAGAAAATACTGAAGATAAATACCGCGCCATAGAAAACCAGATTGCACAGGAAGCCGACCATGACCGCACTCGGGATATATTTACTGGAGAGCACGTCCCGGGCGATGACCGGATTCGGTGAATGTTTATCCATGCGTCTATTGGACACCAGCAGCAGTATCCCCAGCACGAGTGTGGTCAGAATAATGGGGCTGCTCCAGCCGTATTGTCCCGCTTCGGTGAGCGTAAATGTCAGCAGGGCCAGGCTTGCAGCGATAAAAGATTGGTTCAGAAAATTAATGCGTACAGGGGCAATTGGGCTAACCGGCGCCAGGGACTGAATAAGTGCGATACTGACGAGCCCCAGCGGAAAGTTAATAAGAAAAATGCTTTTCCAGCCGCAGTATTTAATTAACACACCGCCGACAACAGGGCCTGCTACCAGTGCCAGAGAGCCCGCGGCGGCCCACATGGCAATAGCCGCCGATCGCTCACGGGCATTGGCGAAATATTGCCGAAGCAGCGTCAAAGAGCTTGGCAGCAGTAACGCTGCGCCAATGCCCTGGACTCCCCGCATAAGGTCAAGCCAGTAAATCGTCGGGGATAGGGCGCAGCAGACCGAGGCGAAAATGAAGATGGCGACCCCGGTGATAAAGGTTTGTTTAGAACCAAACCGATCGACCAGGCTTCCTGAACTCAGCATCAGCGCGGCGAAGACAAGGGCATAGGCATTAATGACCCACTCCAGGTCAGACACGGTGGCGTCATAGGCCACTTTAAGCGAATGCAACCCGACGTTCACGATACTGACATCAAGCTGAACAAGCACGATTCCCAGGCAGGATGCAAAGGTAAACAGGCGCTTTTGCGCCGTCGTTTGACTGGCCATATATTTCCCATTTCATTACGGTGCTGCCGGCGTTATCCGCAGACAGGGTTAAAACGGCCACTGAGTATCAGGTCTCTCTGATAAAAAGCAGCAAAACTTACCGTAAAAGGGTATCGCCATCTTATGAGATTATTAATAATCAATAATCCATATTTATTTTGTCAAAATCTCATTTTGGGTCGATTGAATGAAAAGCATGCAGAGGGTAAACGGGGCCTTCAAGGTACGCTGCGCGATGCGCTGTGGGGGACTCGCCATAGATTCGCTTGAATGCGGTGCAAAACGTACTCTCAGCAGCATACCCTAATCGCCAGGCCAGTTGTTTTACCGGTTCTTTGGTCAGTCGAAGCGCTCTGCTGGCGATGTGCATCCGCCAGCGAGTCAGATAATTCAACGGTGAAGTTCCTGCCGACTCGGTAAATCGTCTGGAGAAACCTGCGCGCGACATCCCTGAAATTGCGGCTAGCTCTGCAAGCTGCCACGGCTTTTCCGGCTCGGCATGTATCGCTACCAGGGCCGCGAGGATCCGACTATCGCGTAGCGCACCCAGCCACCCGTTCAAGGCCTGCTCTTCCGATAAAATCCAACTTCGGATCCCTTCAATCATGACCAGTTGCATCAGATGGTTGCCAGCGAGTGACGCGCCCGGACGCAGTGACATATTTTCCTCGTGGAGTCGCGCCATCAGCCAGTTGAGGGTAGAGGAGGATTCTGAACCGGTATTGATGGGAATAATCACCGGGAGGGCGTCCAGCAGTTGCCCGGCACCAGTCTGGTCGATCTCCATCTTTCCGGCCAGCAATAGGCTTTCGTCGCCGCCATAGTCAGCGATACCATTGCGCTTCTGATAAGGGACCTGTTCAGAATTTATGGGCTCGAGTTCAGGGTCAGAGGCCATAATAAAAGGGGCCGAACGCGTAAGAATCACCCCGTCTCCCGCGGTGAGTTTTCGCCAGGCTGATTCACTTTCCAGCCGGAACCACAATGTACCTTTGCGCAGCGCGATAAATTTCATCCCGGAAAAACCGGGGTAGCGCATGGACCAGCACTCACCGGCTGACTGCCCGCTGGTGATATAACTGCGGGCGGAAAGAAGCTGCAGTACGTCTGATAAAGGGTCCATGACGGCCTTCTCCATAAGCTAAAAAACGGCATGATAGGGTAAAAAGAGTTAGCGGGGCCACTCTAATGGTCATTTCTCATTGCCCATGAGCGGCATTAGCACTTCCATATTAATAAGAATGAAGCGATGATTGCAGTCATAGTCATTAGTAAGGCTTCTTAATGATGGAAAACTTTAATGAGCTGGCCGCGTTTGCGCTGGTTGCCAGTGAACGTAGCTTCACCCGAGCGGCCGCTAAAATGGGAGTGTCGCAATCGGCATTAAGCCAGACAATCCGGAATCTTGAGGCGAGACTGGAAGTGCGGCTATTGACGCGTACAACTCGCAGCGTTTCGCTGACGGAGGCTGGCGAGTTTTTGCTCAGTAATCTCGGGCCTAAACTCGATGAAATTGTTCATGCTGTGAATATGCTAAAGGGGATGCGACAAAGACCGGCGGGTACGGTCAGGATTGCTGCAGCGGCCCATGCCGCGATCTCAGTGATTGAACCCGGCCTTCGACAACTACTAAGGGATAACCCGGACATCCACGTTGAAATCTCGGTTAATGACTCTCTGGAAGACATCGTTGCGGAGCGCTTTGATGCCGGAGTCAGGCTGGGGGAGCAGGTTGCCAGGGACATGATCGCGACGCGGATAAGTCCGGACATCCGTATGGCGGTTGTAGGTTCTGCTGATTATTTTTCACGCTATCCTGAACCCCAGGTACTTCAGGACCTGACCCGCCATAACTGCATCAATTTACGTCTTCCGACCTACGGTGGGCTGTATGCCTGGGAGTTTGACCACAATGGCGATACCTTAAGTGTGAAAGTGGAAGGGCAGTTGATCGTAAACAGCCTGGAACTCATGCTCAATGCGGTACGAGTCGGAAGCGGACTCTGCTGCATTCCAGAGGATGTTGTGGCAAATGACATCAGAGAAGGGACGCTGATACGTGTGCTGGAGGCCTGGAGCCCGCTCATGCCGGGGTATCATTTGTATTACCCGGACAGACGTCACCATTCCCCCGCATTTTTGCTGGTGCTGGATGCGCTAAAGAACCTGCGTTACCCACCACGTTGAGTGTTCCTCGAATGAGAGTACGGATGAATATCCCGCAAAGCGAATCGGCCAGCGTACTGGCCGTAGGGCATTACAACTCTTGCGCTGTCGGGCGGAAAATAATTTCGCTGACCCCAACATCTTCCGGCTCGTTAATCGCAAATGCCACCATTCGGGCATAGGTCTCAGGCGGTACGCCTACGTTTTCAACGTACTCCCGGTTTGCTGCCTGGACGTCTTTATCCGAAATATGCTCCAGTAGTTCGGTTTTAACTGCCCCTGGCGAGATGAGCGTCGCGCGAATGTTATCTGCCGCTGTCTCCTGACGTAGACCTTCAGTCAATGCCCGTACGGCAAATTTGGTCGCGGAATAAACGGCTGAGCTCTGGAAAACCAGATGGGCGGCAACGGAGGCCGTGTTGATAATATGGCCTGATTTCTGCGCCTTCATATGAGGTAGAACCGCGGCGATACCGTGCAGAACGCCCCGTAAATTCACGTCAATCATCTGATTCCATTCATCCACATTACCCTGGTCAAGACGAGAAAGTGGCATTAGCCCTGCGTTGTTGATCAGTACATCAACCCGACCAAACGTGCTGATGGCTTTCTGGATAAGCGCCTCCACATCAGCGAGTTTCGTGACATCGGTTGCGACAGCGATAGCGTCTTTACCGCGCTGCTTTAATTCGTTAGCGATAGCGTCGATGCGGTCAGCTCGACGAGCGGCCATCACCACTTTCGCGCCTTTGTCGGCGAGATGGCGTGCGGCGGCTTCGCCCATACCGCTAGAAGCTCCGGTGATGACAATCACTTTGCCCTGGATCTTATCTGTCATTTTACGCTCCTGATAGGTGGATGATGAGTAAACGTGTGTGCCGCAGACGGCTTTGCATTCGGCCTTTTATACGGCCTATCGTGTTAAGCAGGACTCATCCTATCAGGGTGAAATTCATTCGATAATACCCGTAATTTTCTAACATAAATAAGTACAGCTAATTAATGGTCCGCCGTTTGCTAAATATCGCCATGGTAAGCGAAGCGTGATAACCGTCGTACCACTGATACACATCCGGATTAATGAATTCACTGCATAAGTCAAATCACGGATTGCCGACTAATCCTCATGATGTTTCTGTCCTAAAATCAGCTTTTAACCTGCCGGGAGCCGTACCGTGGAATATTCCGTTTTAAGTAACAACCTCAAAATGCCGATGCTGGGCTTTGGCGTTTTTAAGGTCACCGATAAAGAAGAATGCAAGCAGTCGGTGTTAACCGCTATTCGCACGGGCTATCGTCTGATTGATACCGCCGCCGTCTACGGTAACGAAGACGCCGTGGGTGATGCCGTTCGTGAAGCGATTGCCGAAGGTCTGTGCACCCGCGAAGAGCTGTTTATCACCTCTAAGCTGTGGGTACAGGACATGGCAAACGAGGATGCGGCAAAAGGCGGTATTGACGCGTCGCTGAAAAAATCAGGCTTAGCCTATTTTGATCTCTATTTGCTGCATCAGGCGATGGGCGACTATTTCAGCGCCTGGCGCGCGCTGGAAGAGGCATATGCTGACGGGAAACTGAAGGCCATTGGCGTCTCGAACTTCTATGCTCATGTGTTAACCAACTTCTGTGAAACCGTTAGCGTTAAGCCGATGGTAAACCAGGTCGAGCTTCACCCTTATTTTGCACAGCCTGAAGCGCTTGAGACCATGAAACGCTACAACGTTCAGCCGGAAGCCTGGGCACCATTAGGCGGCGGCAGACATCAGGCACATGAAGATAAAATGCTGCAGGGGATTGCCGAGGCGCATCAAAAAACCGTTGCCCAGGTGGTCCTGCGCTGGAACGTGCAGCGTGGCGTCACGGTGATCCCTAAATCGACCCGCCAGGAACGTATTGCAGAGAATTTTGCTATCTGGGATTTCTCGCTGACCGAGGGTGAAATG
The DNA here is from genome assembly GCF_014218705.1 of Kluyvera sichuanensis. GTDB lineage: Bacteria > Pseudomonadota > Gammaproteobacteria > Enterobacterales > Enterobacteriaceae > Kluyvera > Kluyvera sichuanensis. The sequence continues at coordinate 167,793 of NZ_JABBJF010000001.1, forward strand.
GCGCAGATTAGCGCGCTGGATTTAGGCTATGTGGGCGAGGCGGTGAAGCATTTTAATCCGGAATTTGTACGCGGCTGTCTTGGGGTAAAAATCCACGATTGACCGGGTTTAGCATCAAAAAAAACAGGCGCCGTTTCGCGCCTGTTTTGTCATCACCCTGGCTTCAGCTATCGCAGCAACTCGGCAAACTTCGCCAGCCACTGCGGATGCGCAGGCCACGCCGGGGCGGTGACCAGATTACCATCGACATACGCCTGATCGATGCCAATCTCCGCATATTCCCCGCCGCTTAGCCGCACTTCCGGGGCGCAGGCCGGATAGGCGCTACAGGTGCGTCCCTTCAATACGCCAGCAGCAGCCAGCAGCTGCGGGCCGTGGCAGACGGCGGCGATGGGTTTGTTCGCCACATCAAAGGCCTGCACCAGCTTAATCACCGCCTCATACAGCCGCAGGTACTCTGGCGCACGTCCGCCGGGGATCAGCAGCGCGTCATAATCCGCTTCGTTGACGCTGGCAAAATCGGCGTTGAGCACAAAGCGGTGCCCTGGTTTTTCGCTGTAGGTCTGCGCGCCGTCAAAATCATGAATAGCCGTCATGATGTAGTCACCTTTCGGCTTATCCGGGCAGACCGCGTCCACTTGGTGACCAATCATCTGCAGCGCCTGAAAAGGCACCATGGTTTCATAATCTTCGGCATAATCGCCTACCAGCATCAGAATCTTTTTACCTGCCATAACCCGTCCTCGTTGAGTAAAGATGACTAAGATATAGCCTGGTGGCGGGGGGATAGCGAACCGCAAAGCGCGCGCGGCGTCACGGATATGACGATGTATTATGTGGCGGTGAAAAAGGGTGGCCTGACGCCAGCCGCCCATTGTCGCTCAGGCACCAAATCCGCCGTCGATGGTGTGCATCGCCCCGGTGACAAAGGCGGCTTCCGGCCCGGCGAGCCAGGCGACCATACCCGCCACCTCTTCAGGGCGACCGTGACGTTTAACCGCCATAAAGCTGTGCATCACCTCCTTAAGCGGCCCGTCCTCGGGGTTGGCATCGGTATCAATGGGGCCGGGCTGGACGACGTTGACGGTGATCCCTAATGGGCCAAAATCACGAGCGAGGCCCCGTGCCAACCCTTGTAACGCTGATTTGCTGACCGCATACGCGGCGAGGCCGGGAAGTGGCATACGGTCGCCATTCACCGAGCCAATCACGATGATGCGTCCGCCTTCGGGCATTCGACGCGCTGCTTCAACGGCGGCATGATAGGGGGCATGGATATTGATGCGAAAAAGACGGTCGACGGCATCGCTGTCCTGTTCGAGCGCATCGCCGAAGAGAATGATCCCGGCGTTGATCACCAGAATATCCAGCGGGCCGCTGTGATGAACCAGCGCAATAACCGCATCGCGATCGGCGCTATCTGCCCGTTCGGCGGTGCTACCCGTTTCGGCTGCCAGACGTTCTGCTGCCTCTTGCGAACCGGAATAGCTGAATATTACCGACGCACCGTCAGCGCGAAAGCGCCGGACAATCGCCGCGCCAATTCCGCGACTGCCGCCGAGAACCAGTACCGATTTGTTCTGAAATACCGTCATCACCACGCCCCTCATATTCGAACCGAAACGATGAACTTCAACCCGGCAGGCGAGGCTGCCAGCATGGAGTATAGTTCTGCTCATTCACTCGCGTTGGGCGCAGCGGACTGGTGGTCGTGGAGAACGGTAATCGCGGAGATTCCCCGAGGTCGCGTAGCCCGGTCGAGCATCGCGACGCCGGGAGGGTCAATCAGCGCCCAACGCGAGCCTGGATGGACGCCGGATAACGGTCACCCACAATCTTAATCGCATCCAGCGCCTGGGTGATTTTCTGCAGGTCGTTTGCCGCGAGTACAATCTCTGCCGCACCCAGATTCTCTTCCAGACGGTGTAACTTGGTGGTGCCCGGAATCGGCGCAATCCACGGTTTCTGCGCCAGCAGCCACGCGAGGGCAATCTGTGCCGGGGTAATTCCGCGCTCGGCGGCCAGGTCAGCCAGCACGGTCAGCAACTGGGCATTGGCTTCGCGGGCCTCAGCCTGGAAGCGCGGCACTTTACTGCGGAAATCATCGCTACCAAAGGCGGTGTCGGTGGTGATGGCACCGGTCAGGAAGCCTTTACCCAGCGGGCTGAACGGCACAAAACCGATGCCCAACTCTTCCAGCAGCGGAATAATTTCCCGCTCTGGCTCACGCCACCACATGGAGTATTCGCTTTGCAGTGCGGCAACGGGTTGGACGGCATGGGCGCGGCGAATGGTTTTCGCGCCGGCTTCAGACAGGCCAAAGTGTTTCACCTTGCCTTCGGCGATCAGGTCTTTCACTACGCCCGCCACGTCTTCAATTGGCACTTCCGGGTCCACGCGGTGTTGGTAGAGCAGATCAATAACGTCGGTTTTTAAGCGCTTAAGCGAGCCTTCAACCGCCTGGCGGATATGTTCCGGGCGGCTGTTTAAAATCTGCTGCTTGTTGTCATCGCCAAAAGTAAAACCGAATTTGGTGGCGATCACCACGCGATCGCGAAACGGCTTCAGCGCTTCGCCGACCACCTCTTCATTCAGATAAGGGCCGTACACTTCTGCGGTATCAAAAAAGGTCACGCCGCGTTCAACGGCGGCACGGATAAGCTCAACCGCCTGGCGGGTATCGGTTGCCGGGCCGTAGCCGTAGCTCAGGCCCATGCAGCCCAGACCGAGTGCGGACACTTTCAGGCCAGATTGGCCAAGAGTTCTCTGTTGCATTGCAGGATCCTTAATCACGTTAAACGTCGAGTTTACGGGCCGCCAGCCACTCAACGATGGCCGGGTCACGATGAGAGAAAAAGGCGCTGGTGGCGGTATCCAGCGCGGCAATGCGCAGCATGTCGTCAGCGCTAAGCGCAAAGTCGTTGATGGCAAAATTTTCGACCATACGTTCCTTACGCACCGATTTAGCGAGCGATACGATGCCGCGCTGGAGCAGCCAGCGCAGGACGACCTGGCCCACGCTTTTGCCATATTTATTGCCGATAGCCGTCAGCACCGGATGCGCAAATAGGCCGTTGCGCCCTTCGGCAAACGGTGCCCAGGCTTCCGGCTGAATGCCGCGGCTCTGCATCCACGGCGTGGCGTGAAGTTGCTGGTTGAACGGGTTGACTTCGACCTGGTTAACAGCGGGTGCTATGCGGTTGAAGGCCATCAGGTCGGCCAGTCGGTCTGGCTGGAAGTTACTGACCCCAATAGCGCGGATTTTTCCCGCCTCATGCAGTTCCTCCATGGCTCGCCACGCGCCGTGGACGTCGCCGAAGGGCTGATGGATAAGATAGAGGTCAACGTAGTCAAGCTGCAGGCGGTTCAACGAGCGCTCGAACTGTGCTTTCGCCCCTTCATAGCTGGTGCCTTGCAGCCATAGTTTGGTGGTGATAAACAGCGCATCACGGGCAATACCGCTCTGCTTCAGGGCGTTGCCTACCTGGGTTTCATTCTGGTAGGAGGCGGCGGTATCAATTAAACGGTAGCCGGTCTCGAGGGCATCCAGCACCGCGCGTTCACATTCGGCAGCATCGGTCATCTGGTAGACACCGAAGCCCTGTAGCGGCATCGCAATGCCGTTGTTCAGTTGTACTGTTTGCATGGGGTTATCCTTCTTCTGAGTAGAAGAAGGATAGCGCGTGGGGATTTATTTGATTAGAGGGGGGAATTTACTAATGGTAATGATCAAAATTCATTAATAAGCCAGCGATCGGCGTAAACCGATCGCCAGACTTCAAGCCTGCCGTTTCTTCCCGGACGAAATATCCCGCCGCAGTGCCGCTGGCGCATTCGGGTCGCCGGTCAGCGGCAGGTTACTCAGCATCACCTCAATATCCTCAGCCGGCACCGGGTCGGAGAACCAGAAGCCCTGCAGCGCATCACAGCCCAACCCGCTGAGGATGCGCTGTTGCTCCTGCGTTTCCACACCTTCGGCAACGACGTCCATATTCATTGAGTGAGCGATGTTAATGATGGTCGAGACGATTTTGACGTGCTTACTGTTTTCTCGCATGTCTTTCATAAAGCTCTTGTCGATTTTCAGCTCTCCGGCGGGGAGATCCTGAAGCGCTAGCATGTTGGAATAACCCACGCCGAAGTTATCGATGGAGATGGTGATGCCGATGCGGCAGAAGTCGTTGAAAATCTGCACGCTGCGGTCAAAGCCGTGTAACGCGGTGGTTTCTGCCAGTTCAATCGTTAAGCGGGTTGGGGAGACGCGATGGCGCACCAGCGCTTCGCACACCCGTTCGTAAAAGTTCTGCTGCTCAAACTGCACCGGCGAGATATTCAGCGATACCGTCCAGTCGTCGTGTCCGGCAATGCTCCACTTATGCAACTGCTGGCTTGCTTGCTCCACTATCCAGTTGCCCACCGGGACAATGAACCCGGTGTTTTGCAGTGTGGGTAGGAATACGTCGGGCAGCAGGATACCTTTTTTCGGGTGTCGCCAGCGCAGCAGCGCTTCAAAGCCGTAAATACGCTGTTCTTTGACGTGATACTTAGGTTGATACCACAGTTCAAACTGGCCGCGATCCAGCGCCTGAGTCAGATCCTGCAGGAAGTGTGCTCCTTGCCAGGTACTGTCGAGCATCGATTCATGGTAGAAAACCCAGCCGTTACGGCCATTGTGCTTCACGTGATACATCGCAGTATCCGCCGAGAGCTTCAGCTCCTGCGGCGTTTCGCCGTGGCCTGGATAGAGGCTTATTCCCACGCTGAGTGAAATCTGTAGGATCTGCCCGGAGTGGTAGAACGGGCGGCGGACGCTTTCCACCAGGCGGGTGCAAATATCGGTGATTTCCGCTTCAGTGCAGTTTGGCGCGAGCAGGATAAACTCGTCACCGCCGATACGTGCGAGCGTCATTTTGGGATTGAGGCAGGCGCTCATGCGGTTGGCGACGGAGACCAGCAGATTATCACCAACGTGATGACCCCAGGCGTCATTAATCAGCTTAAAGCGGTCGAGATCCATCAGCACCAGCGCAAACGTGCTACCCGCCAGGCGGGATTGATGCAGGCAGGCCAGCAGACGCATATCAATCTGGCTGCGGTTGGCCAGCCCGGTCAGGCCATCAAAGCGCGCTTGTTGCTCCAACTGTTGGTTAAGGCGCTGCAGGTTTTCCGTCAACCGGGCGGTACGCACCTGTGAGTCGACCATCGAAATCATCAGCATCAGCCCGAGCAGCAGCAGGGTGGTCACCGACACCCAGATCGAGAGCCCCTCTTCGCTGACCATCGCGTCGTGGCCCATCATCATATGACCGTGGCCGGTAAAGGTGGCGGCGCTCATGCCGGTGTAGTGCATAGCGGCAATGGCGATGCCCATGGCGAACGCCGCGCCGACGCGGGTCAACAGCACGCCTTTACTGTTGAGACGCAGGCTGAAGGCCAGCCACAGGCCGACGCAGGAGGCCACGATAGCAATGACCACCGAGGCGATAATCAGCGGAATGCTCCAGACGATATCATCGTGGGCCATTAATGCCGCCATGCCCACATAGTGCATGGTGACGACGCCAGAGCTGAGCAGGGCGGTGGCAATGCAGAGGCGTTTTAACGACAGCGTGTTGCCTGCAACCGCGATATTAATCGCTAATGATGAGGCAATAATGGCTGCCAGCAGAGAAATAACCGTGAGCTCAAGGTGATAGCTCATTGGCATTGGCATTTTCATCGCCAGCATGCCGATAAAGTGCATCGACCAAATACCAATACCCAGCGTCGCGCCGCCGGTAATGCGCCAGAAGATAGCGGCTTTTTTATTCGACGCAGCAATTTTTGCAGCACTATCAAGCGCAACGAAAGACGCAATGAAGGCCACCAAAAATGAAATACCGACCAGTATCGGGTCCCACGAAGCATGCAGCATCATGTAATCCATACCTTTTCATAAAGGGGGTTTAATTAATCTATCAGTAAATTCCGAATTTTACACAGCGAAATAGCAATAACCTGTGACTCTTTTTACTGAATTGAACTCGATTAAGTACGGCTAAAACTTGATGAAATGCCAATGAATGTTAAGTGTTGCTTTTTTATATAATTCTTATTTTATCACTGCTTAAGTGTTTCATTAGTCGTTGAGATTGTTGATTTTACTTAAGGTGGCGTAATTGTCTGGTAAAAGTGAAACTGGCACTGCTAACAATTAAACTCCTTATAAACATGGAAATAATCTGGAAAATACCCCTTGTGGTGATATAACAAAATGACACAACAGGTGTTGGGGAAAAGATTATGTTTAAAAACATTAGCGTCCGAACGTTTATCCTGGTATTTATTCTGGCGGTTTTCCTTATTGTAGATGTGATCTGCTTAATATTATCAAAGAATATATTCTTGCATTTAGCCATTAACCTGGTTTGGGTAGTGGCGCTGGCGTCGCTCTGGCTTTATATGACCAAATATCTTGTTACGCCGATTAACGCCGTAAAGCGCAGCATTGATGAAGTTAATGATGGTAATTTATCGGTGCGTATTCCGATATTTGGTAATAACTGTGCCGGGCGCTTAATTCCGGGTATCAATAGCTTATCGAATAATATCTCCACGCTGGTGGCGGAGATTCGTTCTTCGTCCGATACGGCGATGACGTTGTCTGAACAGCTGGCAAACCGCAGCGCGGAATTGGCGGTGAAGACCGAGCAGCAGTCCGCTACGCTGATGCATACCGCCTCCAGCATGGAAGAGATCGGCGCGGGTACTAAGAACAATGCCGAGCACACCCGTCTGGCAAGCGAACGGGCGGGTGAAGCTACCCGATGCGCCCGTAAAGGCGGGGAGTTGATGGGGGAGGTGGCGACGAACATGCAGTCGATCACCGACTGTGCGCGACAGATGACGGAAATCATTGCCATGATTGATGGGATTGCTTTCCAGACGAATATTCTGGCACTGAACGCGGCGGTAGAAGCGGCGAGGGCAGGCGACCACGGTAAAGGGTTCTCGGTAGTGGCCGGTGAGGTGCGGAATCTGGCGCACCGCAGCGCCGAGGCGGCGAAGAGCATTAAGACCTTAATCAGCGTCACCAGCGATAACGTGACGCAGGGCGCGAATATTGTCGCCGAGGCTGAGCGGAATATGCAGGATATCGTGAGCGGTTCCGGCGAACTGAACAGTCTGATGGAACAGATTGCAGTGTCGACCGCCGAGCAGGAGAAAGGTATCGATCAGATAACGCTGGCGCTGACGGAGCTGGAAACTGTAACGCAGAGTAACGGGATGGTGGTGGAGGAGCTGGCGCGGTCGTCTGATATTCTGAAAAATCAGGTTATCGACTTGCAGTCACGGACGCAAAACTTCCGTATCGGAGATGAGCCGCGGAAGCTGGAGGCCGCGCCGGGAGCGGCGGTGCTTAAACCAGCGGTGGCCGGGAGCCATGATAAGGACTTTTGGCAGTCGTTTTAGCGTAAGGTAACGCTTCATCGCTTTCAGAAGAACGAGTAGGCTGGATGGCGCTTTGCGTATCCGGCCTACTGCTGTGTAACTTTCACCGTCCCCTTTTATGAACCATTTCAGCGCGATGCCCCGCCCACATATTGCTTAACAAACGCAGATGGCTAGACTAACAGGATAAATAGTTCTAACCGGAGGCGAAGTGGAAGCCATAAAGGGATCTGATCTCAACGTACCTGATGCGGTATTCGCGTGGACGCTCGACGGGCAGGGCGGCGTAAGGCCCCTGACCGATGATGAAACCGTCAGCAAAGAGAACCCGTGCTGGCTACACATGAACTACACCCACCCCGACAGCGCACAATGGCTGGCGACAACGCCGCTGTTGCCCAACACGGTGCGCGACGCGCTCTCCGGCGAAAGCTTACGCCCGCGCGTCAGCCGTTTAGGCGAAGGGACGCTGATCACGCTGCGCTGCATCAATGGCAGCACTGACGAACGCCCTGACCAACTCGTGGCAATGCGGCTCTATATAGATGAACGCATGATCGTCTCCACACGGCAGCGAAAAGTGCTGGCGCTGGATGATGTGGTTAGCGACCTTCAGGACGGCAGCGGGCCGACGGACTGCGGTTCCTGGCTGGTGGATGTCTGCGACGCGCTGACTGACCATGCCAGTGAATTTATCGAACAGTTGCACGACAAGATTATCGATCTGGAAGATAGCCTGCTGGAGCAGGAGGTGCCACCACGTGGCTTCCTGGCGCTGCTGCGTAAACAGCTGATTGTGATGCGTCGCTATATGGCACCGCAACGGGATGTCTATGCCCGACTCTCCAGCGAACGTCTATCGTGGATGACCGACGACCAGCGCCGTCGGATGCAGGATATTGCCGATCGCCTGGGGCGCGGGTTGGATGAGATTGATGGCTGCATTGCGCGGACGGCGGTGATGACCGATGAAATTGCGCAGATGATGCAGGAGTCACTCTCGCGCCGCACCTACACCATGTCGCTGATGGCGATGGTCTTTTTACCCAGCACGTTCCTGACCGGGCTGTTTGGGGTCAACCTTGGGGGTATTCCCGGCGGCGGATCGCATCTGGGCTTCTCCCTCTTCTGTATTATGCTGGTAGTACTCATTGGTGGTGTTACGTGGTGGTTACATCGCAGTAAATGGTTGTAAAAAGTCACCTTTTTTATTCCATTAAGCGCCAATAACACGACTTAATTTGAGCGAGGTCAATAAACCAGCACCCCAATCGAGGCAATATCGTTCCTGCAGGTGAATGCAACGTCAAGCGATGGGCGTTGCGCTCCATATTGTCTTACTTCCTTTTTTTGAATTACTGCATAGCACAATTGATTCGTACGACGCCGGCTTAGAATAGTCGGCTTTTTTTTATCTTTTTTTCCGCTACCCTGGCTACACTCGTTGATTAGTTGTCGCATCCCGCGGCGAGATCTGCGAGGATACGCGCCTGCTGAACGTCAGCCCCTAATTCGTGAGAACTACACCGTGACCGCTTTTGCCTCCCTGAACATCCTGCCCGCTTCCCAGCTCGAAAATCTCAATGACCTGGGCTATCTCTCAATGACCCCGGTACAGGCGGCCTCGCTGCCGGCCATCCTTGCGGGAAAGGACGTGCGGGTGCAGGCAAAAACCGGCAGCGGTAAAACGGCTGCATTTGGTCTTGGCCTGCTTCAGCACGTGGACGCAGGTCTCTATCAGACCCAATCGCTGGTGCTGTGCCCCACCCGTGAGCTGGCCGACCAGGTCGCCGGTGAGATTCGTCGCCTGGCCCGTTATCTGCCGAATATTAAAGTGCTGACGCTGTGCGGCGGCCAGCCGTTCGGCGCTCAGCGCGACTCTTTGCAGCATGCGCCACATATTATTGTAGCGACGCCGGGCCGTCTGCTTGACCACCTGCAAAAGGGCACCGTCTCTCTGGATGCGCTGCAAACGCTGGTGATGGACGAAGCGGATCGCATGCTCGATATGGGATTCAGTGATGCTATCGATGAAGTTATTCGTTTTGCACCAGCGTCTCGTCAGACGCTGCTGTTCTCCGCCACATGGCCGGAAGCAATAGCCGCCATCAGCGGCCGCGTGCAGCGCTCGCCGGAAACCATCGAAATTGACTCCGTTGACGCGTTGCCTGCCGTTGAACAGCAGTTCTTCGATGTGCCGCGTCACGGTAAAATCGTGCTGTTGCAGCAACTGCTGAGCCAGCATCAGCCTGCGTCCTGCGTGGTGTTCTGTAACACCAAAAAAGATTGTCAGGCGGTCTTTGAGGAACTGAATGCCGCGGGTCAGAGCACCATTGTGCTGCACGGCGACCTCGAACAACGCGACCGTGACCAGACGCTGGTGCGCTTTGCTAACGGCAGCGCGCGTATTTTGGTCGCAACCGACGTTGCCGCCCGCGGTCTGGATATTAAATCGCTGGCGATGGTCGTGAACTACGAACTGGCTTGGGATCCAGAAGTGCACGTACACCGCATTGGCCGTACCGCGCGTGCCGGTAACAGCGGGCTGGCCATCAGCTTCTGCGCGCCAGAAGAGGCGCAGCGCGCCAATATTCTCGCCGAAATGCTGCAAATTAAACTCAACTGGGTCGCTGAGCCGGGTAAAGCGCGTATCGTGCCGCTGGAGCCAGAAATGATGACCTTGTGCATCGACGGCGGTAAGAAAGCCAAAATGCGTGCGGGCGACGTGCTGGGGGCGTTAACCGGTGATGTTGGGCTGGTTGGCGCAGATATCGGTAAAATCGACGTTCATCCGGCACACGTTTACGTGGCGGTACGCGAGGGCGTGGCGCATCAGGCGTGGAAACTGCTGCAGAAAGGGAAAATCAAAGGCAAGGCTTGCCGAGTGCGTCTGCTGAAATAACCGCAGAATAACGCGTCTCAGGTGCGGACCTGAGGCGCGATAAGCAGATTACTTCACTTCGACGACGTTCAGACGCAGCTCATCCAGCTGCCCATCTTCTTCTTCCGGCTGCCAGCCCACTGGCTGTAACGGAATCTCTTCCCGGTCAAACGCCAAATCGCCGCCGTCAATCACTTCACCGCCGTGGGTCAGACCTTTGAAATCGAACAGGTTGATATCGCTCAGGTGCGATGGCACCACGTTCTGCATGGCGCTAAACATGGTCTCAATGCGGCCCGGATAGCGTTTATCCCAGTCGCGCAGCATATCCGCAATCACCTGACGCTGCAGATTCGGCTGCGAACCGCACAGGTTGCATGGGATGATTGGGAAGCCTTTCGCTTCAGAGAAACGTTCAATATCTTTTTCGCGGCAATACGCCAGCGGGCGAATAACAATGTGCTTGCCGTCGTCGCTCATCAGCTTCGGCGGCATGCCTTTCATTTTGCCGCCGTAGAACATGTTCAGGAACAGCGTCTGCAGGATGTCGTCACGGTGGTGGCCGAGCGCGATCTTGGTTGCACCCAACTCCGTGGCGGTTCGGTAAAGAATGCCGCGACGCAGGCGCGAGCAGAGCGAGCAGGTGGTTTTCCCTTCCGGGATCTTCTCTTTAACGATGCCGTAAGTATTCTCTTCGACAATCTTGTACTCCACGCCCAGCTTCTCCAGATACTCTGGCAGAATGTGCTCCGGGAAACCCGGCTGTTTCTGGTCGAGGTTGACCGCGACCAGGCTGAAGCTGATAGGGGCGCTCTGCTGCAGGTTGCGCAGAATTTCCAGCATGGTGTAGCTATCTTTACCGCCGGACAGGCAGACCATAATGCGGTCGCCGTCTTCAATCATGTTGAAGTCAGCGATGGCTTCGCCCACGTTGCGGCGCAGACGCTTCTGCAATTTGTTCAGATTGTATTTTTCTTTTTGGCTAATTTCTTGATTTTGTTGCATTTAATGGTTACTCAAAAATCTAAATGGAAGTTCAGGCCAAACACAGCGTCTTCCCGTCCATTTGATTTGCGATAAAAGACCTGTCTCGCGCTGACCGGTCAATAGCGAATCAGCGAATGTGTGGCGTGTATGGTACGGATTACGGCGACGAATGTCAGCACGTTTTACTGCTGCGTGCTATCTAATCGGGGCGAGGGCCTGTGTGGCTAAGCGAGAGGTGGGGTCTATCAAGGGTAGAAATGCATCAGTAAATGCGTCGTGCAAAGTAAAAGGCCCATTAAAAATAATGGGCCTGACAGGTAACATTATCGACAGCATTATTATGTGGATGAAATTTATCAGCCGCGACAAATTGTCATCCAAAATAATGAAACATGCTAATGTTACGCTGTTATAAAACGCTAACGGCCATGAGGTAAATAAACCTCCTGGTGGTCAATATCAGAAGAGATAGTTAACGTTCAGTGTGGTGGTGCTGTATGACGTGTTGAAGTTACGAGAACCATAATCTGCATAGTTAGGATCGTGCAGATAAACGGAAGACGTTCCTAAGTCAACGTAAGTATATTCAATACCCGCAGATAAATTCTGAGTGACGCGATATTGAATACCGGCACCAACGTTCATACCAGCAGAGATGTTTGACGCGTTGGTGTTGAATTCGTTTCCACAACCATTTGTCTTCGTCACGTTACCTTTATGGCAGCCCATGGTAAAATCTTCTTTCGCGACGGTGACGCCAACTTTTACGTATGGCAGGACACGGTCAAAGGCGTAACCCATCAGGAGATCGACAGAACCGTTCTGTTTGATATCAATGGAACCATCGTATGCGTCATACTTATCATGGTCGCTGTTTTTGAAAGCGTCGCCCATGTCAGACAGGTTCAGGTTTGCCGCCACGCCCAGCACGATATTATTATCGAACTGCCAGTTATGGCCGACCTGAATACCACCGACCACGCCGTCGATTGAATCACCCCAGGAGGTTGAATTCCCTTCATCGCGACTGTGGCCTGAACCATAACCGAGATTACCCCCTGCATAAAAACCAGTCCATTGATCAAGTTGATTTGACGCTGCAAAAGTAGAACAAGAAATCATTAATGCAGAGACAAGTAATGCACGTTTCATTTTAATACCTATGAATGAAGTAAATTGATCAAGCACGTGTATTATTCCCGTACTGGCTTTGAATGCAATTTATAATTTCGGTTGAATTTGTTTTTAATTAATAGTGAATGTAACGAAAAAGGATAATGGCATAGTAACTATATGCCTCTATAATTTTATTGGTTTGGGTGATGATTTTTGTTGTTGATGTATATAATAATATCCATTTGGTCAGGCGTATTAGGCCAAATGGCATAAAGGACGTGCGCCAGCATATTAATAAAATCATAACTGGCTGCTTGGATAACATGCTTCTCCAGCTGGTATTCCCCGAAACAACCGATTCGCCAGAGGGAGAGAATTTCGCTATGATCCTCACTCCTTCGCAATACTGGTCGCCTGATGTCTACGATTGTTGATACTTTTATCGCTCCACCGTGTTCCGCCGAGATAGAAATCCTCTATGAAGATGCGCATTTGCTACTTATCAATAAGCCCAGCGGGTTGCTGAGCCTATCGGGTAAGAATCCGCAGAACTTCGATTCAGTACACTATCGGCTGGTAAAGGATTTTCCCGGCTGTACGTTGGTTCACCGTCTTGATTTTGGCACCTCCGGGCTCATGGTGGTGGCACGTAACAAAGAGATGAATGCCGCGCTGTGTCAGCAGTTCAGTCAGCGTAGCGTGACTAAGGTATACAGTGCGTTGCTGTGCGGCCATCTTGAAGATGACGAAGGGATTATTGACGCGGCGATTGCGAAGGATCCGGCGTGGTTTCCGCGCATGACAATTTGCCCGCAGCAGGGAAAACCGGCACGGTCACATTACCGGGTTGAAGCGCGTTTTTTCCAGCAGGGGAAAGAGGGAACTCAGTTGCCGCTGACGCGAGTCTCGTTAACACCGGAAACCGGGCGCACGCATCAGTTGCGTATACACTGCCAGCAACTGGGTCATCCGATTTTAGGTTGCGACCTGTACGGCGGGCTACTGATGTCCGGTGCCGAAGGGACACCGAGACTGATGTTGCATGCCAGCGAGCTGAATTTTGTTCATCCCGTCAGTGGTGAAGCGGTCAATGTGCGTCATGCTAGCCCATTTTAGACATTAAAAAAGCCCGTGAGGGCTTTTGGTAAGACGTAGGCGGGGGATGTTTACCACATCAGATCGTCAGGGATTTTGAAATCAGCGTACGGATCGTCTTCATCCTGCACTTCCTGGCTTAGGGCGCTGTGCAGAACAATGCTGCTGGCATCGCGCTGGGCGATTTTTTCCGCCACGACCGCCGGGATAATCGCGTATTCGCTCTCACCGTTGCTCTGGGTTGCCAGACGCGCGATGGCGAGACGCCCGTTAATCAACTGGGTCTGCGTCAGTTTATCGACGGTGATTTTTTTGATGATGCTGCCGTCGGTAAAGTTAAAGCTAATATCGCCGCGGCCCGGCATGACGCGGTTCATTTCAATCAGCTGTTTAACCTGCGCTTTATACTCTTTGGATAACACGGCCTGTTTTTGCTGCTCGCTAAGCAATTTATCGCGCTCAAGCTGCGCCTTTTTATTCTCTTCGACCGCTTCTCTTGCCTCACGAGCCTGAACGCGCGATTTTTTCGCCGTACGCTGAACTTTGGCCACTTTTTTACTGGAGACTAATCCCGCTTTTAGCATCTGCTCTTGTAAGGTAAGTTTTGTCATTTTCGCTTCTGAATAGGATGAATAATGGCGAGGATTATACCCGCAATTTTTGTCACGATGCCAGATTATAGGTCTCGAGTGGCGTGTTGTCCGACATCCGCTTGGCATTTTGCGCCTTTAATGCCCTGTTATTCATTGTGGTGATGAATGCGTAGCCGCATAATAGCGGCCAACCTCCGCAGGTGCGGGGTTAAGCGCCAGCTTTTTCTGGTGATGAAGGAAACACAATGGAAAGGCGTAACTTTCTGAAAGGTGCCGCGGCACTCTCCACCCTTGGGCTGGTGAGCCCGGTTTTTGCTAAAACCGAAGCCGTCGCAAAGCCTGCCGTCTCGTCTTCCGGCAAATCACGCCGTTTCGTGATGACCCAGACCTACAGCCTTAAGGCCCCACAGGGCTCTTCCGGCAAGGTCAATTTGTGGATCCCCATCCCGGAAGATACCGCCTTCCAGCAGCTGCTTGATCTCTCCTTTAGCGGCAACTATCAAAGCGCTACCCTCAACGCCAATAACCGCTACGGGGCGAAAGTCCTGTTTGTGACCTGGCCTGCCTCCAGCGGCCCGTTGGAAATTAAGGTCGACATGGAGATTGAAACCCGCGATTGGGAAGTGCTGAAAGAAAACCGTCTTGCCGACTGGCAATTGCCGGTAGAAGGCGCGGTGATCCCTGACGAGATCAAACCGTTCCTGCAGGCAACCCCTCATATTCCCGTTGATGGTCTGGTCAAAGAGACTGCGCTGAAAATTATCGGCAGCGAAAAGGCGCCGCTGAAGCAGGCGCGTCTGATTCATGACTGGGTGAGCACGCATATGCACCGTGATGATGCGGTGATTGGCTGCGGTACCGGTGACGTGGGTGAGATCCTGAAAACCGGTAAGCTTGGCGGTAAATGCACCGACATCAACTCGGTATTCGTGGCGCTGTGCCGCGCGGTCGGGATCCCGGCGCGTGAAATGTTCGGTATTCGCCTGGGCGCGAGCCGCAAGCTCGACGGCTACTCTAAAAAAGCCTTCGGCAGCGCCGATGCGCAGGGCGTGGCAAAAGTCAGCGGCGGCCAACACTGCCGCGCGATGTTCTGGCTGGCCGGCTTCGGCTGGATGCCTGCCGACCCGGCGGACGTCACCAAAATGCGTCTGACCGAGAAAAAAGAGAACGGCGACCCGGCGGTGACGGCGGTGAACGACTATCTGTTCGGTAACTGGGAGATGAACTGGGTGGGCTTCAACCACGCGCGTGATTTTGCGCTGTCGCCAGCGGCAGAGCAGGGTGACGTTAACAACCTGGGCTACCCGTATGCCGAGGTGGATGGCGATCCGCTGAACTTCTACGATCCTGCGGCATTTAGCTACGACTATGTCAGCGTCGAACAGCATTAAGGGCGGCGTCCTGACGCTACTGGCGGCGATCGTTGCCGCCGGTGCCTCGACCCTGTGCTGCATTGGGCCGCTGCTGTATCTGCTGTTTGGTATCTCAGCAGCGGGGCTGGTGGGCATTCCTGGCGCCTCCTGGCTGCAGTTCCCGATGATTGTCGTCGCGGTAGGGCTGATGGCGCGGGGGTTCTGGCGTTTGCATTTGTCGCCGAAACCGGTATGCGTCAACGTGGTGAGCCGTCGGGTGCTGGTGTGGCTCTATTGGCTGTCGGTACCGCTGGTACTGGCGCTTATCACCTATCCTTATGTTCTGCCCTGGATTTGGGAGTGGATGGAATGAAAAAAGCAGTATGTCTGGCGTTGATGCTCGTTACGCCGCTGAGCTGGGCCGCCGATAAGCTGGTGACCATTGATATTGGCGAGATGAACTGCCCGCTGTGCGTGATTTCAATTAATCAGGCGCTACGTACGACCGATGGGGTGATTAAGGCGAAAGCGTCGCTGAAAACGCGTCAGGCGGAGGTGGTGGTGCCGGAGAATTTTGATAACCAACAGCTGCTGGCGGCGATTGCCAAAACCGGGTTTAAGGGCGAGATTCACGGAGAAAGCGCGGTGCAGTGAGGCCGTGCTGGCGTGATAAAAGAAAAAACCCGCTGTTGCCAGCGGGTTTTTTGTTGCATTAGAACTGGTAAACCAGGCCTACGCCAACGATGTTGTCGGTAGAGATACCGTTTTCCTGATAGAAGGAATCGTTGCCGTCCAGCAGGTTGATTTTGTAATCAACGTAGGTGGACATGTTTTTGTTGAAGTAGTAGGTCGCGCCCAGATCCAGGTATTTAACCAGATCTTTGTCGCCAACAGAGTTGGAGCTAACGTTAGCGTTAGAATGAGTGGTGCCAGTGGTGGTGCCGTACAGATCTTTACCTTTGGACTGCAGGTAAGAAATTGCTGGACGCAGGCCGAAGTCGAACTGGTACTGTGTGGTAACTTCAAAGTTCTGGGTTTTGTTTGCTACGCCATCATTACCGTACGGGGTCATGTTGTTGGTTTCAGCATACATGGTTGCCAGGTAGATGTTGTTAGCGTCGTATTTCAGACCCAGAGTCCATGCGTCAGCTTTATCGCCTTTAGCATTCGTGCCATCGATCTGATCGTTAGTACGATCAGAAGTTGCATACGCAGCAGAAGCGCTTACGCCCATACCTAAATCGTATGAGGTAGAAACACCGAAACCGTCGCCATTATCGTAGCGCACATCACTATCACCGACATTGCCGCGGTTGTTGGTCCCAACATCATCGGTGCCTTTGCTTTCGTTTTTGCCCTGATACTGCAGAGCAAAGTTCAGGCCATCAACCAGACCGAAGAAGTCATTGTTACGGTAGGTCGCAACGCCGTTAGCACGGCCAGTCATGAAGTTGTCAGCATTGGTATAGGTATCGCCGCCAAACTCTGGCAGCATATCGGTCCAGCCTTCCACGTCGTACAGCACGCCGTAGTTACGACCGTAGTCGAATGAGCCGTAGTCGCCGAATTTCAGGCCAGCAAATGCCAGACGGGTCCAGTTGTTAGCGCCGTCACCTTCAGAAGAGTTTGCTTGAACGTTGTATTCCCACTGACCGTAGCCAGTCAGCATATCGTTAATCTGAGTTTCGCCTTTAAAGCCAAAACGGACGTAGGTCTGATCACCGTCTTTTTTGGAATCGCTGGAGAAATAGTGCAGACCATCTACCTTGCCATACATGTCTAATTTGTTGCCGTCTTTGTTATAAATTTCTGCGGCATGAGCTGCGCCTGCTGCTAACAGCGCAGGGATAACGAGGGCCAGTACTTTTCTGTTCATTGAAATTATTCCTTTAGTATTTTTATTCGCGCACTTCCACTCAAATGGAGGAAGTAAGGCAATGCTAAAGGAGACCTATCGGAGATGGTAAATAACATTTGTTACAACATGAGTAAAATCTAAAGAATATAATTCCCATGAAACGATGATAATTCTCATGAATATTTATCATTGAAACATATAAAATAAAAATTATACAAAGAATATTCGCTGCCGTAAGCTATCTCCGTTATATGCCTTTTTGTCACACAACGTATTTAAGTTGCCGTGTGTCATTTCATTTATTCGTCACTCTCCAATGACAAGCCCGAATTGCTATTCGGGCTTTTTTTATTGCCTTGTTTTTATGTGTTTTTTACGGTGTGGTGGCGTATGCCTGTCGGTCGTGGAGTCTATCCTATCTACACCCGCATTAGGTCATTATCGCCCTATTCGATAGTCAGTTTTTATAGATAATAAGCACAGGGTAGACGGACGTAATGCTACATATTTGACGCGTTAAGAAGCGGCTGAAAGTAGATAATAACGCGATGGCTGAATACGTTTCTCACACCGGGTGACGGAAATTTGGCCATGCGAGATTAAATAGTGTGATCGATAGCATAAAACTAAATGTTTCTGTCATTCCTGCATTCGGTTCGGATTTACATGAAAAAATATAGTGATGCGCGGGAATAATCGTATTGGTCGAATTAACTACGTACCGGGCAAAAAAAACCGCCTTCATAAAGAAGGCGGCTGTCGATAACAATCGTTATTCCTGCGGCGTTGTCTTCTCAGCCTTTCCGGCCAGCTGTGCGAGGAAGTCGTAGCGCTTTTGCAGGTCCTCTGCCGCGTCTTTCCACAGCTGCTCGGCCACTTCCGGCTGCTGGCTGTTCAGGCGACGGAAGCGCTGCTCGTTCATCAGCGTTTCTGCCAGCGCGTCTGACGGTGGGCGAGAGTCCAGCGCCAGCGGGATTTTCCCTTCGTCAGCGCGACGCGGGTCGAAGCGGAACAGCGGCCAGAAGCCGGTAGCGGTAAGCTGACGCATCTGATCGTGGCTCAACGCCAGATCGTAGCCGTGCTCTTCACAAGGGCTGTAGGCGATGATCAGCGATGGGCCCGGATAAGACTCGGCTTCCTGAATGGCTTTCACCGTCTGGTTGAGCTGGGCGCCGAGTGAAATCTGCGCCACATAAACATGACCGTACATCATCATGCTGACGCCCAAATCTTTACGCGCTTTGCGCTTGCCGTGCTCGCCAAACTTGGTGACGGCGCCGAGCGGGGTCGCTTTAGAGGCCTGGCCGCCGGTGTTGGAGTAACACTGGGTATCCAGCACCAGAATATTGACGTTCTCGGTCAGGCTCATCACGTGATCCAGGCCGCCGAAGCCAATATCGTAGGCCCAGCCATCGCCGCCAATCAGCCAGATCGATTTCTCGACCAGTGCGTCGGCATCGGTCAGCAGCTCTTCAGCGCCCTCAACACCTTTCAGCGCGCTGCGCAGCTGTGAGACCTGTTCGCGACGGACATCCGGTGTGGCATCGGCGTGCAGCGCGTCGTTCAGCTCAGCCGGAATATGTTCGGCAAAACCGTCCAGCAGGCGCATCACGCGCTGACGATGCTGATCGACCGTCAAGCGGAAACCCAGACCAAACTCGGCGTTATCTTCAAACAGCGAGTTGGCCCACGCCGGGCCGCGACCGTTAGCATCGGTGGTGTACGGCGTAGAAGGCAGGTTGCCGCCGTAGATAGAAGAACAGCCGGTGGCGTTGGCAATCAGCATACGGTCGCCGTAAAGCTGGGTCAGCAGTTTGATATACGGCGTTTCACCGCAGCCGGAGCAGGCACCGGAGTATTCAAACAGCGGGGTAATCAGCTGCGAGGTACGAATATCGATACGTTCCAGCTTGCTACGATCGATTTCCGGCAGGTCGAGGAAGAAGTCATAGTTTACTTTCTCTTCTTCAACGTGCTCCAGGCGGGACATCATATTGATGGCCTTAATGCTTGGATCCTGACGATCTTTCGCCGGGCAGACTTCCACGCACAGGTTACAGCCGGTGCAGTCCTCAGGCGCCACCTGCAGGACGTATTTCTGGCCGCGCATATCGCGGGACTTCACGTCCAGAGAGTGCAGGGACGCCGGGGCGTTTTCCATCTCTTCCGGGGAGACCACTTTGGCACGAATCGCCGAGTGCGGGCAGGCCGCGACGCAGTGGTTACACTGGGTACAAAGATCCTCTTTCCAGATAGGGATCTCTTCGGCAATGTTGCGTTTCTCCCAGCGGGTGGTGCCTACCGGCCAGGTACCGTCTGGCGGCAGTGCGGAGACCGGCAGCGCATCGCCAAGCCCGGCGAGCATTGCGGCGGTCACGGTTTTGACGAAATCTGGAGCGGCGTCGGACACCACCGGCGGGCGGTTCGGGCTGGCGGCGTTAACCTGCTGTAGCGGCACTTCAAACAGCGACTCGCGCGCGAGCGCCAGCGCCTGCCAGTTACGCTCAACCAGATCCTGACCTTTGCTGCTGTAGCTTTTGGCGATGGCGTTTTGCAGTTCCATCAGTGCGCTGTCACCCGGCAGGATTTGCGTCAGATGGAAGAACGCCATCTGCATCACGGTGTTGATACGCGCGGCGAGCCCGCATTCACGGGCGATTTTCGCCGCGTTAATCACGTAAAAGCGCGCTTTTTTCTGGTTCAGAACGGCCTGCACTTCCTGCGGCAGACGCCCCCACACTTCATCGGCGCTGTAAGGGGTGTTGAGTAGGAAGATACCGCCAGGCTTCAGGCGCTCGGCCATCTGGTATTTATCGATAAACTGCAGCTGGTGGCAGCCAACGAAATCGGCCTGCGCCACCAGATAGGCGGAACGAATGGGTGTGTCGCTCACGCGCAGGTGAGAAACCGTCAGGCCACCGGCTTTTTTGGAGTCGTAGACAAAGTAACCCTGCGCAAACCACGGCGTCGAGTTACCGATGATCTTGATGTTGTTCTTGGTGGCTGAGACGCTACCGTCACTACCAAGGCCGTAGAACAGCGCTTCCAGACGCGCGCGCGACGGCAGCGTGTTTTCCGGCAGCGGCAGGGAGAGGTTAGTAACATCGTCGTAAATGCCGACGGTGAAGCGCGGTTTTGGCTTCGCTTCCGATAGCTCATTAAAGATAGCCAGCACGCAGTCCGGGCCAAACTCTTTTGACGACAGGCCGTAGCGGCCGCCAATCACGCGAGGTAAGGTTTCGCGCTCGCCCTGATTGAACGCTTCCGCCAGCGCGGTCATCACGTCGAGGTACAGCGGCTCGGCCAGTGCACCAGGTTCTTTGGTACGGTCGAGCACCGCCACGCTGCGCACGCTTTCCGGCAGCGCCTGCAATAAATGCTGGGCGGAGAACGGACGATAGAGGCGCACTTTCAGCACGCCGACTTTCTCGCCGCGGGTCAGCAGTTCATCCACCACCTCTTCACAGGTACCGATGGCGGAGCCCATGATGACAATCACGCGCTCGGCCTGCGGATGGCCGTAGTACTCGAAGGGCTTGTAGTGGCGGCCAGTCGCGTCGGCGAAATCAGCCATCGCCTGCTCAACGTGGTCATATACCGCGTTGTACCACGGGTTAGTGGCTTCGCGAGACTGGAAGTAGGTATCCGGGTTTGCGGAAGTCCCGCGAATCACCGGGTGTTCCGGGTTCAGCGCGCGGGCGCGGTGTGCGGTGATTTCATCCTGCGGCAGCAGGTCGCGAATGGTGTTATCCGACAGCGGCACGATTTTGTTGATTTCGTGCGAAGTGCGGAAACCGTCGAAGAAGTGAATAAACGGCACGCGGCTTTTCAGCGTGGCGATATGTGAAATCAGCGCAAAGTCCTGCGCTTCCTGAACGCTACCGGCACACAGCATCGCGCAGCCGGTCTGGCGAATAGCCATGACGTCGGAGTGGTCGCCGAAAATCGACAGCGCATGGGTCGCGACGGTACGGGCCGCGACGTGCAGGACAAACGGGGTCAGCTGACCGGCCAGTTTGTAAAGCGTTGGGATCATCAGCAGCAGACCCTGCGATGAGGTGAAAGAGGTCGACAGCGCGCCGGTTTGCAACGCGCCATGCACGGCGGCAATGGCACCGGCTTCAGACTGCATTTCGACCACGCGCGGGACATCGCCCCACACGTTTTTAAGCCCATTCCCCGCCCATGCATCGGCCTGTTCGGCCATCGTTGAACTCGGCGTGATCGGGTAAATGGCGATGACTTCACTGGTTCGGAACGCCACTGAGGCGACCGCACCATTACCGTCAGTTGTGATCATTGGTTATGACACCTTACATTGCGCAGAAAAGTGGCCCACGGGCATCCCGAAGGCCGGAAATTTATCCTTAATAGACACATCGCTCTTGTCGATGATGTTAGGTGAAGTTTAGCAAACCCCGCGCTGAATCATTTTTGCTTTTGTGTCCTTGGAGCGCGTCTATATCAATGACGCGAATATTTTTAGCCACAAAATTGCCAGAAAATGTTTCTAAGGTGCATAAATGCGCGCTTCCTCTCTCGACGAGTGCGGCTGCACTGCCTATGATGCATAGGTTTGTTCCTATTTTTGCGATTCGGAGGGAAGTGATGCGAGCTGCTTTTTTTGTCGGGTGTGCGGCGCTTTTATTATCCGCGTGTAGCAGTGAACCTGCCCAGCAGGCCACGGCGGCGCACGTAACGCCAGGGATGAGAGCGGCAATGTCCAGCTCAGGCGAAGCAAACTGCGCGATGATTGGTGGGGCGCTTTCCGCCGCCCGCCAACTGGATGGCTCCAGCATTGGCATGTGCGCGCTGCCAAACGGTAAGCGTTGCAGCGAGCAATCACTGGCGGCGGGAAGCTGCGGTAGCTATTGAGTGTTAACTCACCAGGTCGGCGAGTTTGAAGGTCAGCGTCTGATCGGCAGTTGCCAGCGTCAGCTGATGTTCAGTTAAATCGACCTGGGCTCCCTGGCGAAGCATGCTGCTGAGCGTCGCGTCGAGCTGGTTTAGCTGCGCGTCGCTACAACGCTTACGGGTCATTGCCAGTTCGGAGGCTTTGAGTTCGCCGTTGCTGATTTTTGCGGTTCCGGAAAAGCGGTTACACATCTCGCCGGAGAGATAAATGTTATTTAATAGCGGCTGTTTCTCACCAAAGCTCACTTCGAGCGGCGCGCCATTGCTATTGACGGTTTTGCCATTCACGCTTTCAAGTACAAAACGGTGATGCTGGAGCTGTTCACCGCCGGTAGACATTTTGCTGTTATAGACGCAGCCTGAAAGCAGAGCGGCTGCGGCCAGCAATAAAAACACGTTCTTCATTGCACGGGACTTCTTATAAATATATTGATCAGGTGAATACTTCTGAGGGGTTACTGTACAGCCGGAGAGGGCTGGAGGACTTGGCGGAAAATGCTTCCGACGGTAGGTCAGGCGCTTATTCGTCCAAATCCTGGTACCGGCAGGCAAGAAGAAAAGTGGTTGGGTTTATCACCCCGTTGTGTGCCTATCTGTAGTCGGTTCTTCCCCCACAACGGTGAGTTCCTGGTGGGGGAAGAAAAACGCATTAAGCAATAGCGTTAGGGCAATCAGCCCCAGTATCAATCTGGCGCAGGTTCTCCAGCGTGGTCTCCGAAATACTGGTCAGCGCCTCCGCGGTCAGGAATGCCTGGTGGCCGGTAAACAGCACGTTGTGACAGGCTGACAGACGGCGGAACACATCGTCCTGAATCACGTCGTTAGACTTATCTTCAAAGAACAGATCGCGCTCGTTCTCGTACACGTCCATCCCCAGTGCGCCAATTTTCTGCGTCTTCAACGCTTCAATCGCTGCCTGGGAATCAATTAACGCACCGCGACTGGTGTTGACGATCATCACGCCGTCTTTCATCTTCTCAAACGCGCTGGCGTTGAGCAGATGATAGTTATCTGCGGTCAGCGGACAGTGCAGCGAGATAACGTCCGACTCGGCGAACAGCGTCGGCAGATCAACATACTCTACGCCCAGTTCCAGCGCCGCCGCGCTTGGATACGGGTCAAACGCCAGCAGACGCATACCAAAACCTTTCAGGATGCGCAGGGCGGCGACGCCAATTTTACCGGTACCGATCACCCCAGCGGTTTTACCAAACATGGTAAAGCCGGTCAGGCCTTCGAGTGAGAAGTTAGCATCACGGGTACGCTGATAAGCACGGTGAATACGACGGTTGAGCGTCATCATCATGCCAATAGCGTGTTCCGCAACGGCTTCCGGCGAATAGGCCGGAACGCGAACCACGCGCAGACCCAGCTCTTTTGCCGCATCGAGATCGACGTTGTTAAAGCCCGCACAGCGCAGCGCAATGTACTTCACGCCGATTCTCTTCAGCTCTTCCAGAACCGGACGGCTGCCGTCATCGTTGACGAAAATACACACCGCTTCACAGCCGTGGGCGGTTTTCGCGGTTTTTTCCGTCAGCAGGAAATCAAAAAATTCGAGTTCAAAGCCATATGTCTCATTAACATTTTGCAGGTACTTTTTGTCGTACTGCTTGGTGCTGTAAACGGCGATTTTCATAAGACTTTTCTCCAATGATTTTGGCGTTAATTTAGCACATTTCAAAAAATCTTACAAAATATAAAAATGTTTTGAAGGCTAAAGTTACGTAAAGAAACTATCACCAGTATACGCGGATAATCGGCGGGGCAGAAATCACTGTCTCAATCAGAATCAACTGAAATTCCTCACGTTTTATTTTGTAGCAGCTATGATTAATCCATGGTGGCGGCTTTCACTCACAGGTCTGACATGACACAATATGCCTCTTTGGATCGCCCGCTGCGCGTTCACGGCATGACTGCCTGCTTAATCTGGATATTACTGCACCCATGAAGGGTAAATATAAAGCCGTTATTGCGCTACTCCTGGTATTAATACTCCTGCCGTTGACGCTGGTGATGACGCTCGGATATTGGGTGCCTACGCTGGTGGGTATCTGGCTGCCAGCGGGAACTCGCATTGCGCTGAACGACAGCCCACGTTTCACCCGCACCTCCTTACGCGTTCCTGATTTACGTTATCTGGTAGGGGATTGCGAGCTCGCCACGTTGAAAGACGTGACGCTGTCACATCCTAGCCGCTGGCAGTTGCATGCCGCCGCCGTCAATCTCAACGCCGTCTGCTTTAATAAGCTCCCGCAAAACGATGCGGTGCCGGGTGCGCCGCGAACGCTGGCGGAATGGCAGTCGATGCTGCCTAACACCTGGCTGTCCATCGACTCACTGAGCATCTCGCCGTGGGAAAAGTGGCAGGGCAAGCTCAAGGTCTCGCTCACCGCCCAGCATCAGGAACTGGAGTATGAAGGCGACCAGGTGACGCTGCACGCCCGCCTGCGCGGGCAGGCGCTGACGGTCAGCGAGTTTCATGCCAGCCTGCTGGAAGGCGAACCGCCGGTGAAGCTGCTTGGTGAATTTACCATGCCGCTGGTGCCGGACGGGCTGCCGGTGAAGGGCCATCTTGAATCGACGTTCCAGGTGCCTCAGGTGCCGTCGCCGGTGGATGCTGAACTGAACTGGGACGGCAATCAGGGGCAACTGGTGATGATGGCGCGCGGTGAAGATGACCCGATTGCCGACTTCCCGTGGCAGATTACCGAACAGCAGCTCATTATCAGCGACGGTCGCTGGAGCTGGCCGTTTCAGGCGGGCATTCCGCTACGTGGTCGCGTGGGCGTGAAGCTGGACAACTGGCAGCAGGGCATCGATAAAACGCTGATTACTGGTCGACTGAGCGTACTCACCTCTGGTGATGCCGGTAAAGGCGTCGCGGTGCTGAACGTTGGGCCGGGAACGCTGAGCATGGATAACAGCGACATGCCGCTGCATCTGGTCGGTGAGGCCAAACAGGGTGACCTGATTTTCTACGCTAAGCTTCCTGCACAGTTAAGGGGCCCACTTTCCGCGCCGACGCTGGCTTTCCAGCCCGGTTCGCTACTCCGTTCACGCGGTCGCGTTATTGATGCTCTTAATATTGATGATGTCCGCTGGCCATTGGCCGGGGTCAAAATTTCCACTCAGGGGATTGATGGCCGTCTGCAGGCGATCCTTCGCGCCCATGAGCAGCAAACCGGCGATTTCGTTCTCCACCTGGATGGCAAGGCCGATAACTTCATGCCGGATAAAGGTACCTGGCAGTGGCGCTACTGGGGCGACGGTCACTTTACGCCGATGCAGGCGCGCTGGGACGTGACCGGCACCGGCGAGTGGCGCGATAGCGCGATTGTGCTCAACGCACTCTCCACCGGTTTTGACAAGCTGCAGTACGGCACCATGACCATCGAGCAGCCGCGCCTGACGCTCCAGCAGCCGATTCACTGGATCCGCGACGAACAGCATCCCTCCTTTACCGGTGCGCTGGCGCTTGATGCCAAAGAGACGCGCTTTACCGGCGGCAGCGTCTTGCCCGCCTCGGCCCTGAACTTCAGCGTTGACGGCCGCGACCCAACTTTCTTCCAGTTTAAAGGTGACCTGAGGGCGCAGGAGATTGGCCCGATTCGCGTCAACGGCCGCTGGGACGGTGAACGTCTGCGTGGGCAAGCATGGTGGCCTAAGCAATCGCTGACAGTGTTCCAGCCGCTGGTGCCACCGGACTGGAAAATGAAGTTGCGTGACGGTTCGCTGTATGCCCAGGTGGCGTTCTCTGCGGCGGTAGGGCAAGGTTTTGAGGCCGGTGGTCACGGCGTGCTGCGCAACGGCAGCGCATGGATGCCGGATAACGAAGTCAACGGCGTTGATTTTGTACTGCCGTTCCGCCTGAAAGCAGGCGTATGGCAGTTGGGAACGCGCCGCCCGGTGTCGCTGCGTATTGCTGAAATCGTCAACCAGGTGACGGCGCGTAATGTCACTGCCGACCTGCAGGGCACCTGGCCGTGGAGTGAAGCATCGCCGTTACAACTGAGCGACGTCAGCGTTGACGTGCTCGGGGGTAAGGTGACCATGCAGCAGCTGCGTATGCCGCAGCACGATGCGGCGCTGCTACGCTTGCAGCATATTTCAACCAGCGAGCTGGTCAGCGCGGTCAACCCGAAACAGTTCGCCATGTCCGGCCCGGTGGACGGTGCGCTGCCGCTGTGGCTGAACGATAGCAAATGGATAATCAAAGACGGCTGGTTGCATAATCCTGGCCCGATGACCCTGAGACTGGACAAAGACACCGCCGATGCCGTCGCCGATGACAATATTGCCGCCGGGGCCGCGATTAACTGGTTACGCTATATGGAGATCTCGCGGTCGTGGACGCGTATCAATCTCGATAGTCTCGGTCTGCTGACGCTACAGGCAACGGTCACCGGGACCGGCGTGATGGACGAGAAACGCAGCACGGTGCGTCTGAACTACACGCACCAGGAGAATGTTTTTGATTTGTGGCGAAGCCTGCGCTTTGGCGACAAACTTCAGTCATGGCTCGAGCAACACGCAACCCTTCCCGGTGTGCCGTGTCGCAGCGGCACGGAATGTAAGGAGCAACAATGAAATTATCCATCGCCATACTAGGATTGATGGCAACCGGCCTGTTATCAGGGTGCGTGCCGCGTATTGAAGTGGCGGCACCGAAAGAGCCGATCACCATCAATATGAACGTGAAAATTGAACACGAAATCCATATTAAGGCCGATAAGGACGTTGAGGATCTGCTCAAGTCCCGTAGCGACCTATTCTGAGGCTATGATGAGAAAATCCGGGATTATCGCCGTGCTGGCGCTCACGTTCTTCAGCCTACAGGCGCTGGCGCTTACGCTGCCCGAAGCTCGCCAGCAGGGACGAGTGGGAGAAACGCAGGGGGGCTATCTGGCGGCCATTGCCCAGGATAGCGAGACGCTGGTGCTGGTGAAGAAAATTAATGAAGCACGCAGCCAAAGCTATCAGCAGCTGGCGCAAAGCAACAACCTGCCGTCGCAGGAAGTCGCGCGTCTGGCCGGGAAAAAGCTGATTGAGAAAGCCCAGCCGGGGGAATACGTCCAGGGCATCAACGGCCAGTGGGTGCGGAAGTAAAGGCTGGCGCGTAGAAGAAAAAACGCATTACGGTTGAAACAGGGGCGGCAACTCGCTCATACTCTTGGCATGTAACCTGTTCGTCGGTAACGATTTTACCGGCTGCACATGAGAATAATAAAGGAACTCCCAATGGCAGAAGAAACGATTTTCAGCAAAATCATTCGTCGCGAAATCCCATCAGACATCGTCTATCAGGACGAGCTGGTCACCGCCTTCCGCGATATTTCTCCGCAGGCGCCGACGCATATTCTGATCATTCCTAACACGCTGATTGCCACCACCAACGACGTTACCGCCGAGCACGAACTGGCGCTGGGGCGTATGGTCACCGTGGCGGCGAAAATTGCTCGTGATGAAGGGATTGCTGAAGACGGCTATCGTCTGATCATGAACTGCAACCGCCACGGCGGGCAGGAAGTTTACCATATCCACATGCATCTGGTGGGCGGTCGCCCGCTGGGGCCAATGCTGGCGCATAAAGGCTAACCTATGAAACCGGTCTGTCTCGGTCTTGTGCTTTGCGCGACGCTGCTTGCCGGGTGCCATTCGCGCCCGGAAATTGCCGTCAGCGAGCAGCAAACGCTGGTCATGGAATCCGCCGTCCTGGCGGCGGGGGTCAGCGCGGAAAAGCCGGTGCTGAGTTCATCGGATATCCAGTCTACCGCCAGCGCGAAGCTGTTTAATGAAAGGCGAGAGCCGGTCACCGTTCACTATCGTTTTTATTGGTATGACGCCAGAGGGCTGGAAATGCACCCGCTGGAAGCGCCGCGCAGCATCACGGTTCCAGCAATGGGGTCGGTGACGCTGTACGGGACGGCTAACAGTCTTGGGGCGCACAAAGCCCGGCTTTATCTTTATCTCTGAGGGGTAAACTATCAATGAGTAAATTGGGTCGCTATGCGTTAATTGCTTCCCTGGCAATGTTCCTCGCCGGGTGTGCGGTGCGTGAACAACCGGCACCGGTTGACACGGCAAATCCACAGCAGCCGCAGCAGCCAACTGAACCGCAGCAGCCGGTGCCGACGGTGCCGAGCGTGCCGACGATTCCGCAGCAGCCAGGGCCAATTGAGCACGGTGGTGAAACGCCTGCGCAGCCAACGCCGCGCGTCCGTCACTATGATTGGAACGGTGCCGCGCAGCCACTGGTGGGCAAAATGCTCCAGGCTGGCGGCGTTAACGCGGGCAGCATTCTGCTGGTTGATAGCGTCAACAACCGTACCAACGGTTCGCTGAACGCCGGTGAGGCGACGACTGCGCTGCGCAATGCGCTGGCGGGCAACGGTAAATTCACCCTGGTGTCAGCGCAGCAGCTGGCGGTGGCGAAGCAGCAGCTTGGCCTGTCGCCGCAGGATAGCCTCGGCTCCCGCAGCAAAGCGATGGGCATCGCCCGTAACGTGGGCGCGCAGTACGTGCTCTATTCCAACGCCACCGGTAACGTCAACGCGCCGATGCTGCAAATGCAGCTGATGCTGGTACAGACCGGTGAGATTGTCTGGTCAGGTAAGGGTGCGGTTGCGCAACAGTAAACTTTCGCGTGACGAACTCCTGTCACGCGTCTTCCCGCACTATAAGATTGTCGCCAGCCCCGAAACCGCGGGGCTGAGCGGCAGTAGCTGCATCCTGCAACACGGCGAACGACGGCTGGTGCTGCGTCAGCATCACGACCCGCATGCGCCGGAAAGCGACTTCCTTCGTCAGTATCACGCCCTGCGTCAACTCCCGTCCTCACTGGCACCAAAGCCGGTTTTTTATACGCCTGGCTGGATGGCCGTCGATTTTTTAGCCGGTGAGATCAAAAGCGTGCTCCCGACGCATCGTCAGCTCGCCGCTCTCCTGTATGATTTGCACCAGCAGCCTCGGTTTGGCTGGGCGCTTTCGCTGCAACCGCTGCTGATGCAGTACTGGGAGCAATGCGACCCGGCGCGGCGAACGCCGCTATGGCTCCGAGAACTTAAGCGTCTGCGCAAACAGGGCGAACCTCGACCGTTGCGGTTAGCGCCGCTGCATATGGACGTGCATGCGGGCAATATCGTCCATACCGCCGACGGACTGCGGCTGATCGACTGGGAATATGCGGGGGACGGCGATGTGGCGCTGGAGCTCGCCGCCGTCTGGACGACAGACATGAAGCAGCGCCGCGAACTGACGTGGGCATACGCCGAGCAGGCGCATTTTTCGCCGGAACCGCTCTGGCGACAGGTTAAACGCTGGCGGCCGTGGGTGCTGATGCTTATGGCTGGCTGGTTCGAGTGTCGCTGGCAGCAAAGCGGCGACAAACAATTCATCACGCTGGCAAACGAGATTTGGTGCCAGCTTAGCGACAAAAAGGAGGCCGTGTGGGGCCAGTAATGTTGGATGTTGAAGGCTATGAGCTGGATGCCGAAGAACGTGAAATTCTGGCGCATCCGCTGGTAGGCGGCTTAATTCTCTTCACCCGTAACTATCATGACCCGGAGCAACTGCGTGAGCTGGTTCGCCAGATCCGTAGCGCCTCCCGAAATCATCTGGTGGTGGCGGTCGATCAGGAAGGCGGGCGCGTCCAGCGCTTCCGGGAAGGCTTCACCCGTTTGCCGGCTGCGCAATCTTTTGCCGCCGTGCTGGGCGAAGAGGCGGGCGGACGAATGGCAGTAGACGCAGGATGGTTGATGGCAAGCGAAATGATCGCCATGGACATTGATATCAGCTTTGCGCCGGTGCTGGACGTTGGCCATATCTGCACCGCCATCGGCGAACGTTCCTATCATGCTGATCCGCACAAAGCGCTGGCAATGGCGCGTCATTTTATTGACGGTATGCACAGTGCCGGGATGAAAACCACCGGTAAACACTTCCCGGGCCACGGCGCGGTGACCGCCGACTCGCATAAAGAGACGCCGCATGACCCGCGTTCAGAGGCTGAGATTCGCGCCAAAGATATGGCGGTGTTTAAAACGCTGATTACCGAAAACGCGCTCGACGCCATTATGCCCGCGCACGTTATCTACGATGAAGTCGACCCGCGTCCGGCAAGCGGCTCGCCGCACTGGCTGAAAACCGTGCTGCGCGGCGAGCTGGGCTTCGACGGGGTGATCTTCTCCGACGATTTGTCGATGGAAGGGGCGGCAATTATGGGCAGCTACGCCGAGCGCGGTCAGGCATCGCTGGATGCAGGTTGCGATATGATCCTCGTCTGCAATAATCGTAAAGGGGCCGTCAGCGTGTTAGATAACCTGTCGCCGATCAACGCTGAGCGTGTTACGAAGTTGTATCATAAAGGTTCATTTAGCCGTCAGGAACTGATGGACTCCGCCCGCTGGAAAACGGTTAGCGCTGAGCTGGAGCAACTCCACGAACGCTGGCAGGAAGAGAAGGCTGGTCATTAACCCTCCCGGTGTGGGAGTAATGGTGTGGTGAGGATCAAATGATTATCTATTTACACGGTTTTGACTCGAATAGCCCAGGTAACCACGAAAAAGTGTTGCAGCTACAGTTTATCGACCCGGACGTGCGGTTGATTAGCTACAGCACGCGGCACCCGAAACATGATATGCAGCATCTGCTCAAGGAAGTGGACAAGATGCTGCAGCTGAACGCCGATGAGCGTCCGTTGATTTGCGGCGTAGGATTGGGTGGCTTTTGGGCGGAACGTATCGGCTTCCTGTGCGATATCCGTCAGGTGATGTTTAACCCGAACCTGTTCCCGAACGAGAACATGGACGGCAAGATTGATCGCCCGGAAGAGTATATGGATATCGCGACCAAGTGCGTGAATAACTTCCGTGAAAAGAACCGCGATCGCTGCCTGGCCATTCTCTCGCGTCATGATGATGCGCTGGATAGCCAGCGTTCAGCCGACATGCTGCATCATTACTATGAGATCATCTGGGATGAAGAGCAGGGTCATAAGTTCAAGAATATCTCCCCGCATCTGCAGCGGATCAAAGCCTTTAAAACCTTAGGCTAAGAGACCGGCAAAGCGCCCCGGCAACGCTCCGTTGCCGGGGCTTTTTTTTGTTAATTTTTAACCGAACCAACCCATTTTTCGGCTATCAAAATATCGTTCGCTCAACTTCTGCGCGATAAAACTTGATGCACATCAATTTTGGTATGACCAATGCACCATTCATGTTATTCTCATTGCAGCTGAATGGTTTCACACAAGTAACTTGTTGTTAATTAAAGGCTATATTCATAACTTTTAATTAACAATTGGTTAATAAATTTTAAGGGGGTCACATGACTACGCCAATGAAAAAAATCGTAATTGTGGGTGGTGGTGCTGGCGGCCTGGAACTGGCTACTCAACTGGGTAGAAAGCTTGGCCGCAGTAAAAAAGCGAAAATCACGCTGGTGGATCGTAACCATAGCCACCTGTGGAAGCCGCTGCTGCATGAAGTGGCAACCGGCTCTCTTGATGAAGGCGTGGATGCGCTGAGCTACCTGGCGCATGCGCGTAACCACCACTTCCAGTTCCAGCTGGGCTCGGTGATGGATATCAACCGCGAAGCGAAAACCCTCACCATCGCTGAACTGCGCGATGAGAAGGGCGAACTGCTGGTGCCTGAGCGCAAGCTGGCGTACGACACGCTGGTGATGGCGCTGGGCAGTACCTCCAACGACTTCAATACCCCGGGCGTGAAAGAACACTGCATTTTCCTGGATAACCCGCATCAGGCGCGTCGATTCCATCAGGAAATGCTCAACCTGTTCCTGAAGTACTCGGCGAATCTTGGCGCAAACGGCAAGGTGAACATTGCGATTGTTGGCGGCGGGGCGACCGGCGTTGAGCTGTCGGCTGAACTGCACAATGCGGTGAAACAGCTGCACAGCTACGGCTATAAAGGCTTAAGCAACGAAGCGCTGAACGTGACGCTGGTGGAAGCCGGTGAACGTATTCTGCCAGCATTGCCGCCGCGTATCTCTGGTGCGGCGCACAGCGAGCTGACTAAAATGGGCGTGCGCGTGCTGACCCAAACGATGGTCACCAGCGCGGATGCAGGCGGCTTGCACACCAAAGACGGCGAGTACATTCAGGCCGATCTGATGGTCTGGGCGGCAGGTATTAAAGCGCCGGACTTTATGAAAGAGATCGGCGGTCTGGAAACCAACCGTATTAACCAGCTGGTGGTCGAGCCAACGCTGCAAACCACCCGTGACCCGGATATCTACGCGATTGGCGACTGTGCCTCCTGCGCACGTCCGGAAGGCGGCTTTGTGCCACCGCGCGCTCAGGCGGCGCACCAGATGGCGACCTGTGCACTGAATAACATTCTGGCGCAGATGAAGGGCAAAGAGCTGAAAGCGTATAGCTACAAAGACCACGGCTCTCTGGTATCGCTCTCTAACTACTCCACCGTCGGCAGCCTGATGGGCAACCTGATGCGCGGTTCGATGATGATTGAAGGGCGTATCGCGCGTATGGTTTACATCTCTCTGTACCGTATGCACCAGATTGCGCTGCATGGCTACGTGAAAACCGGCCTGATGATGCTGGTGGGTAGCATTAACCGCGTGATTCGTCCGCGTCTTAAGTTGCATTAATTATCGTGCCGTTCCCGGCGTCGGCGTGAACGCCTCGGCCGGGCTACAGCAGTGACGAGTAGCCCGGCCGAGCGTCGCGACGCCGGGACATTCCATCTTCAGAATTCTCCGAAACACCCATCTCCCCATATAAAATCCTGCTTTTGAGTTTTTGTCTGATAGGCACTGCTAACGATCGGTTGCACAATTGTTAGCAATAGCAACAAAGGAGGATCTCCCGTGAATAAATCAATGTTGGCGGGTATAGGTATTGGCGTTGCCGCCGCGCTTGGGGTTGCCGCTGTAGCGAGTATGAACGTTTTCGACCGTGGCCCGCAGTATGCGCAGGTCATTTCCGCTACGCCTATCAAGGAAACCGTCAAAAATCCGCGTCAGGAGTGCCGTAACGTCGCGGTGACGCATCGTCGTCCGGTACAGGATGAAAACCGTATCGCCGGTTCCGTGCTGGGTGCGGTGGCAGGCGGCGTGATTGGCCATCAGTTTGGTGGCGGGCACGGTAAAAGCGTTGCCACCGTGGTCGGCGCGTTAGGCGGTGGCTATGCCGGCAACCAGGTGCAGGGTGCGATGCAGAATAATGACACCTACACCACCAACGAGCAGCGCTGTAAAACGGTGTATGACAAATCCGAAAAGACGCTCGGCTATGATGTGACCTACAAAATTGGCGATCAGCAGGGAAAAATCCGTATGGATAAGCAGCCTGGTAGCCAGATCCCGCTGGATAGCAACGGCCAGCTGGTACTGAATAAAGCCTAAAATAGCAGGTAGTAAGTTGTTCGCCCCGCCATCACTCAGATGGCGGGGCGTTTTTTTTATGATGGGGCAATCATCTGCGGCCAGAGTCGCAGCGTGGTGTCGGTTATCTGCATCAGGGTATCAAAGCTGGCCCCTTCGCGGGCGCTGATGGACATGCCTTGCAGAATACAGCTCAAGAACAACGCCAGCTCGGTGACGTTTTTCTCCGCCGGAATTTCCCCTCGCGATTGGCGCAGCTGAAGGAACTGATTCAGCGTCTGCTCCTGTACCGCATGGCGAGACTTAATGGTCTTCGCAATCTCTTTCGATGACGCCGCCAGCGCCGCCGAGGTGTTGATCATAAAGCAGCCCGCCGGTGTGTCCTTACTGGTAAAGCAGGTGGCTACCGCGGTGAAGTAGTTGCGTAGCGCTTCCACCACCGGTTGCTCATCGCAGAACAAACAGGCTTCATTTTTTGAGGCAAAGTGCGTGATGTAGTGATCGAGAACGGCACGGAACAGCCCCTCTTTATTCACAAACTCGGCATATAGCGTCGGCGCTTTTGCACCCGTGGCTTCGACGAGGTCGGAGAGGGATGTTGCTTCATAGCCATACTGCCAGAATAGCGTCATCGCTTTATCAAGCGCCGCTTCCCGGCCGAATACTTTAGGTCGACCGCGGCCTTTTTTCGCGCAACTTTGCGTGTCAGTTGTCATCGTGCCGCCTACCTTAGTCGGTGTTTAGTGAACGCTCATTATAAAAATAATCCCCGGAAGGGGCTAGCGCTTCGTGAGGAAAAATAAAAAGAACATATTCATATGAAAAATATATGAATCTTAATTAAATAAACGATCGTTATAAAAATACGTTGACGTGTGACCTGGATCTCATTATGATTATTTTATCGATCGTTAAGTTAATAACGTCTGACCTACAAAAATCATCTGCAAAGGTAAAAATCATGAAAACCGTAAAAACTCTGGCCATCGCAGCCGTACTGAGCTCCCTATCATTCGCAAGCTTTGCTGCCGTTGAAGTGCAGTCTACTCCGGCAGACCAGCATAAAGTCGGCAGCATTTCCGCTTCCGCAGGCCCTAACCTGGCGTCTCTGGAACAAGAACTGGCTCAGAAAGCAGATGACATGGGCGCGAAATCGTTCCGTATCACTTCTGTAAGCGGTCCAAACAACCTGCACGGCACCGCAGTTATCTATAAATAAGCGTTAAAACCCTCATAATGCTTATGTCACTGCCATAAAAAAGGCCCTGAGCGTATCCCGCTCAGGGCCTTTTTCTTTATGGGTTCTGCTACATATTTTGCTGTGCGACGTCGTGGTGACGGGTGACATCAACCGGCATCCCGGAGCGTACGTCAATCACTTTGTTCATCACGGCTGCGTCGGTGTTCGCATTCTGGCTGAACGCCTGCATGCTGGCGTTTAGCACGATAGGCAGCGTCTGCGGATCGTCATCAATATGTTCGGACAGCGGCTGGTGAACCTCCACCAGACGTACACCGTTTGGCTCGACTGACGCTTTAATCGGCGTGTTGATGATGGTCACCTTAGTGCCCGGCGTCACCTGGTCAAACAGTGCTTTGATGTCGCCATCGCGCAGACGAATACAGCCGGAGCTGACGCGCATGCCGATACCAAAATCGGCGTTGGTGCCGTGCAGCAGATACACGCCGCCGTAGGCCGCGAGGCGAATTGCGTGGTGGCCCATCGGGTTATCTGGACCCGCTGGCATCACCGCAGGTAAATCGATCCCCTGTGCTTTGTAGCGTGCACGGATATTGGCCGTTGGCGTCCAGGTTGGGTTAGCGCGTTTATCGGAGACGGTCGTCACCATGGTTGGCGTCACCGTTGTGCCACCTAGCTGACCGATACCGATAGGATAGACGGTGACCGTATTTTTACCCGGCGGATAGTAGTAGAGACGCAGCTCAGCCAGATTCAGCACGATGCCTTCGCGTGGAACGTCCGGCAACAGCGTTTGCAGCGGAATGGTCAGTACGCTACCGGCGCGGGGCACGTAAGGATCGACTCCAGGGTTGGCCTGAAGCAGGGCGAGGAAACCGACGTTGTATTTTTTGGCGATAGATTCCAGCGAACCGCCGTTATTCTCGACGACGTGGAAACGGTTTTCGCCGACCAGACGGCTGCCGGGCGGCGGTAACGGCCAGCTGTTGGCGCTGGCGGGCAGCGCAACGCTGGCAACGAGAAGTAATCCCAGTAGCCAGCGTGAAAGTTGCAGAGTTTGTTTCATTACTCTAATCCCTCAAAGTCGTAATATGTTGCTTAAAAGTTAAAGCGACTATTATGCGGAAGGGAACTGTAGGGAAGTGCTAAGGGTTTGAAAGAGTATGTAAAGGCGGCCCCGTGAGCGGGGCCGCTGGTGGTTAGAAGGACATTTTCACCGTGAACTGCACTTCGCGCGGGTCGCCAATCTGGTTGCCCAGGTTGTTGCTGGCGATAGACGAGGTGTAGTAGGTCTTGTCGAACAGGTTTTTGACGTTGACCTGCAGGGTGACCGGGTACTGTAGTTTCATCTTATAGGCCGCAAAGATATCAGCCACCGCGTAGCCCGGAAGGTAGTAATCCGCGCCGTTGGTGCCTGAACGACGGCTCAATGCGTGGCCGCCGCCGCCGAGGGTCAGGGTGTTGCTGTCGTAGACGTTGTTGATGTCATAGGTCAGGAACAGTGAACCGGTATGGCGCGGAACGTTTGGCAGCGGTTTGCCTGCATAATCAGGATCATCAATCACCTTCGCATCGGTATAACCGTAGCTGGCAATCACGTTCAGGTTATCGGTAAGCGAGCCTGCGACATCCACTTCAATCCCGCGTGAACGCACTTTACCCGCCGTTTTGGCGTAGGTTTCGTCGCCGATGGTCTCGGTATACAGCACGTTGCGCTTATGAATATCAAAGAAGGTGATGTTCGAGGTCACACCGTTGAACAGATCAAACTTCGCGCCCATTTCGTAGGCCGTAGACTCTTCCGGCGGCAGATCGCCGATATAGCTGGCAATCGAGGACTGCGGCATAAACGACTGCGCTACGTTGCCGAACAGCGAGACGTTCGGCGTTAGCTTGTAGACCATACCCAACTTCGGCGTCAACTTCTCATCCTGGCTGTTGGTGTTCTCTTTAAACGGACGGCCTTTGCCTGCGTACTGGGTGTAGTACTGGTAGCGTGCACCAGCCACCACGATCCATTTATCGGTCAGATACAGCGCGTCCTGTACGTAGGTGGCGTAGGTTTCCTGCTGAATGCGCTGATCGCTGTCGGCTGCGGAGACGCTGGTACATTTACTCAGCGAGCCGTAAACCGGGTCATAAATGTTAAAGCCATTTTTGACGTTCTTGCAGCGAATCATATCGGTACGCAGCAGGTCATAATTCTCGTAGGCAATACCGGTGAGCAGTTCGTTATAGAAGCCGCCAATTACCACGTTGCCCTGTAAATCTGCACGCGTGGAGTGCATACGCTGGGTTGAGCCCTGGGTCGCATCGACGCGTCGGGTCAGGTTGCCGGTCTTCGCATCGTAAGCCATCACGCGCGCCTGGTTATCGCTGTACATGTCCTGGCTAAAGCTGTAATCGAAGCGCGCGGTCCACTGACTGTTCAGACGGTATTCAGCGTTTAACTGCGCCAGATCGGAATTACCGTCGGTGATGTTGAACGGCTCGTCAAAACGTGTTTTACGAGATACGTTCACCGCCTTCCCGGTATCGAGGTCGAAAATGGTGCCACGGTCGAACGGGGTATTGTAGTTACGGTGTGACCAGGAGAGGTTTACCGTCGCATCGTCGCCAAACCACGTCAGGGAAGGGGCAATAAAGCTGCTGCGCTCTTTGCCGAAGTTACGCCAGTAATCTTCGTTCTGGTATTCACCAATCAGGCGATACGCCAGACGGGTGCCTTCAATCGGGCCGGTCACGTCGATTTGCCCGGTGCCGCCGCCAAAGCTGCTGGAGGTGGCGGAAATATCGCCGGAGAAGGTGCGTTCCGGGCGCTTGGTAACGACGTTAATCAGGCCGCCGGGATCCAGAATCCCGTACAACGTAGAGGCCGGGCCTTTCAACACTTCCACGCGAGAAGTCGCGGCGTTAAAGCTGCGCGGCAGCACAGTGCGCAGGCCGTTGGTCATGATTGAACCATCGCGGTTAGCGCCAAAGCCACGACGGGTAAAGGCGTCCTGGGTGCCGCCCAGGGTGTTGGTTTGCACCACGTTGGCGACGTTATACAGCGCCTCGTCAAGCGAAGTGGCGTGCTGGTCCTCCAGCACTTTGTCACTCACCGTGTTGACCACCTGCGGAATATCGAGCAGCGGCATTGAGGTGAGGGTCGCGGTGGAGCTGCTGATGGGCTGGTACCCTTCGGTAACCGTCTGGTCAGCCTGCGCGGTGCCTACAACCGTCATCGCTTCTTCTTTTTTCGCGCTATCGCCGCTCGGGGTATTTTCTGCCGCCATCAGCGAAGGGGAGCCGACCGCCCCCAGAAAAACCAGTGAAAAAAGTGCGCGTCCGGATTTTCCCGTGAACGTCGGGAATAACTGTGTCATCTCTCTGTTTCCCATAAAAAAACTGCCGAAGGATGGCAGTAAAAATTGATAAAAATCATTGCCCTGAAAAACCAAAATTACCCATTCACACCAAGCCGGGATGTTCAGGATATGTAATTGAGAATCATTCAAACATGCAAAAATGTAGTAGTAAATCCAATCGGCAATAAATTTATCGGCGACTCAAAATAAGCCGGAATACGAGGTTGTAAAACAGAGGTGTTGTTCATAATTAATTGAATATCATTGCTTTTAATGGTTTTTGTTAGGTATAGAAATCGCGCTTCATAACCTATTCCTTATGAAATGAAGTGGTAATGTAGTGCTATTGACTACTACATTACGACATTGCATGATCAAAAGAGAATGAGATTTATTTAAAGTGCAGAACGATACCACGTCGTTGCGGCCGGAGAGAAAGAAACATGCCACAGCGGCAACAAAACGCCCCTCAGGAACGCGGGATAGTGCTGGAGTCCCTTTGCGCCGGTTACGGCAACCAGCGCATCGTTGATAACATCAGCCTGACCATCCCCGTCGGCAAGATGACGGTGCTGGCGGGCGCCAACGGTTCCGGTAAATCCACCTTACTCAACACCATGGCGCGGATGCTCAAACCGCTGGGCGGCTGCGTGCGTCTGGACGGCCAGGATATTCACCAACAGCCAACGAAGCAGGTCGCGCGCCAGCTCGGCCTGCTGCCGCAGTCGCCGCTGACTCCGGAAGGGCTCACCGTCTTTGAACTGGTCTCGCGCGGGCGTTACCCGTGGCAGGGGCTGATCCGTCAATGGTCGACGGACGATGAACAGGCGGTCGAGACGGCGCTGCGTCTGACCGGCACTCTGGAGTTTGCGCATCTGCCGGTCGACAGCCTCTCTGGCGGCCAGCGTCAGCGCTGCTGGATTGCCATGGCGCTGGCGCAGCAAACCGCCACCATTCTGCTGGATGAACCGACCACCTGGCTTGATTTACGCTATCAGGTGGAAATCCTCGAACTGCTCCAGCAGCTTACCCGCGAACACGGGCGCACCGTGGTGACCGTGCTGCATGACCTCAACTTCGCGGTGAATTACGCCGACACGCTGATTTTTATGAAGCAGGGGAAGATTGCCAGCATCGTGGATGACAGCGCGCCTTGCACCGCCGAAATCATCAAACAGGTTTTCGACGTCGACGTGCATATGTTGCCTAACCCGCAAACTGGAAAACCGCTGTTTATGCCGTTCTGCGCCCGCCCGGAGTCTGCCTGATGGCGACGCAGAGCCTGATTCAACGGCCAAAAACGGTTCGTCCGCTGTGGGCACTGCTGCTGGTTAGCAGCCTGTTATGTCTCGGCGCGATTATTCATCTCGGGCTTGGCGCGCGTGCCATTGCCCCCAGCGTAGTGGTTGATGCGCTGCTGCACTACGACCCACGCAATTTTGACCACCGCATTATCATTAACCTGCGCCTGACGCGGCTGCTAGCGGCGCTGCTGACCGGCGCGGCGCTGGGCGCTGCGGGGCTGCTGCTGCAAACGGTGATTCGCAACCCGCTGGGCGAACCGCATATTCTCGGCCTCAACGCCGGGGCTACGCTGGCGGTGGTGGTCTGCTCTGCGGCGGGGATCTCCTACGGTGTGAGCCGCCCGCTGGCGGCGGCTTGTGGGGCGGCGGCGCTGTTTGGGCTAGTGATGCTGCTGGCTTCAGCCGGGCGCGTTGGCGCGACGGCGATGAAAATTACCCTCTGCGGGGTGGCGCTGTCGGCGTTTGCGTCGGCCGTCACCGCGTCGATTCTGATCCTTGATGAACAGACGCTACAGGCGATGCGTACCTGGCTTGCGGGGGATCTCTCCGGCATTAGTCTCAGCACGCTACAGATTGCCAGCGTGCCAGCTCTGCTTGGGGTGTTGATGGCAGCGTTGCTCGCGCCGCGCCTCAACATTCTGGCTCTCGGCGACCGGGTGGCCAGCGGGCTTGGCGTATCGGTGGTGCGCACCCGCGTGCTGGGGGTGATTGCCATCGCGCTGCTGTGCGGTGCGGCGGTCTCGGTAGCCGGGCCGATTGGTTTTATCGGACTGGTGGTGCCACACGTTATTCGCCGCTGGGCCGGGCAGGATATCCGTACCGGGCTGCTGCTGGCGTTGCCGACCGGGGCGTTGCTGCTGCTGCTGGCGGATATTCTCGCCCGCTGGCTGCTGGCGCCGCAGGAACTGGCGACCGGGGTGATGACCGCGATGGTCGGTGCGCCGGTGTTTATTGCGATTGCGGTGAGGTTCTTTAAATGACGCGAGCAGTCACCCGCGCGGGTTTTCGCGCTGTCACAATCGGCCCATTACGTATTTTGCTGCGCCCCCGATTGCTGAAAATCGCCGCCGCGCT
This sequence comes from Kluyvera sichuanensis, assembly GCF_014218705.1. Classification (GTDB taxonomy): domain Bacteria; phylum Pseudomonadota; class Gammaproteobacteria; order Enterobacterales; family Enterobacteriaceae; genus Kluyvera; species Kluyvera sichuanensis. Next base: position 208,319 of record NZ_JABBJF010000001.1, read on the forward strand.
GATGACCGTGATTTTGCTATTAGTGGTTTTCGGCGTCACGCGAGGCTCGCTGCCCATTCCCGCCAGCGCCATTGGCCGCGCGCTGTTTATGCCAGAGGCGTTAAGTGCGCAGCAGGTGTACATCGTGCGCGACATCCGCTTACCCCGACTGCTGATGGCGCTGTTCTGCGGCGGTATGCTCGGCCTTGCCGGCGCGGCAATGCAGTCGATTACCCGCAATGGCCTGGCCGACCCTGGATTAATTGGTGTGAAAGAGGGAACCAGCGTGGTGGTGCTGACCCTCATCCTGGCTTTCCCCGCCGTGAGTCTCGCCTGGCGGCCGCTGGTCGGCATGCTCGGCGGTGTGCTGGTGGCGCTGCTGGTCATCGTACTGGCCCGTGACCTCTCGCGCCCGCGCTTTATTTTGATTGGTATCGGCGTGTCGTGGGCGCTGTCGGCGGCGATGGGGCTGTTTATCACGACTGCTGATATCCGCGATGTGCAGACGGCGATGACCTGGCTTGCGGGCAGCCTGCACGCTGCCACCTGGTCGCTGCTGGCGGTCGCGGTGGTATGGGCGCTGCCGGCGGTGCTGATCCTCTATTTGACCGCCAGAGCGGCGGACGTCGCGCTAATGGGCAACCAGGTGGCGAACGGGCTTGGGGTGCGGTTATCACGCCTGACGCTGCTGCGCTTCTTCGCGCCGGTGCTGCTGACGGCGGCGAGCGTCTCCTGCGTCGGTAGCCTCGGTTTTGTCGGGCTGATGGCACCGCATATGGCGCGCTTTATGCTGCGCGGCGGCCAGGTCGCGCTGCTTACCGGTAGCGCCTTGATTGGCGCGCTGCTGGTGTTGCTCACCGATACCCTCGGGCGGTTGGCCTTTGCGCCGCTACAAATTCCGGCAGGGATCATCATTTCGTTGATTGGCTGTCCCTTCTTTATTTTACTGCTGTGGCGTCGTCGCGACGCATTGTGAGGTTCAGGATGACCCTACGTGGGCTAATGTCAGTGTTGTGCCTGTTTAGCGTTTCGGCGTTTGCACAAACGCACCCGTTTACCGACGATCTGGGCCGCGTGGTTCAGGTTCCCGATCACCCGAAACGTATCGTGTCGATGCACGATCTCGATATTACGATTCCGCTCATCGAGCTTGGCGTGCCGCCTGTTGCCAGCCACGGGCGGACGCGTCCGGACGGTAGCCACTATCTGCGCTCCAGCGCGATGCTGACCGGCGTCGATTTTGATAACAGCGATATTAAGTTTATTGGCACCGCGGATATTGACCTCGAAGCGGTGGCAGCAGCCAAACCAGACCTGATTATTACCGAACCCAACCGTAACGTGCCGATTGAGCAACTGGCGAAAATCGCTCCGACGGTGAGCATTGACCATCTGCTCGGCAGCGCGCCGCGTATCTACAGCAAGCTGGCCGAACTGACCGGCTCACAGGCGCGGCTGGCACTCCTTGAGCGCCGCTATCAGACGCAAATCGAACAGCTTAAACAGACCATCGATACCAATAAGATCACCGTATCGGTGATTCAGGCCAACAACGGCAAAATCACGGTACATCACTCTTATCATTCACTGGGACGCGTGCTACGCGATGCGGGCTTCCGTTTCCCGCCGATGATTGAAGGTATTCCCGACGGCCAGCGTATTGACGTGAGCGCTGAGCAGTTGCCGGAGCTGGATGCCGATTTCCTGTTTGCCACCTGGCGCTCGGACACCGGCGGTAAACCGCAGGATGAACTCAACGATATGGAAAAAGTGATGCCGGGCTGGTGCGACTTTATGCGCGCCTGCCGCACCGGGCATTACATCCTGCTGCCGCGCGACGAGGTTATCTCTAACTCTTACGCCTCGTTGAACCTGCTGGTGGCGGAGGTGCAGTCGCAGATTGCCGGCCGTCCATTGCCTAAGGAGGCAAAATGAGCCAGACGGTGATACGTAAAGAGAAGCGTCGGGTTGACCTGTTCGGCGAACGCCTGCGAAGCCGCACGCCTCAGCTTTCGCCGCGTCTGCTGGCGGTCGCGCACTGGATTGATGACAACCGCGAGGCGGTGCTCGACCACACGGCGATGGAGATTGCCGCCGCCACGCAAACCTCCGATGCCACCGTGGTACGCGCCATCCAGGCGCTCGGTTTTGCCGGGCTGCGCGACCTGAAGCAGACCATGCAGCACTGGTTTGGCCCGACCATCACCTCGTCGGAAAAAATGGCGTCGACGGTTGGGGCACTGACCAGCGACGTTAACTCCAGTATCGATTTTGTGCTGGAAGGGCACCAGCGTGCCTGTGAGATGCTCGCCAGCACCAGCAACCGTGCGGCGATAGCCCAGGCGGTGGCGTTGCTCGGCGATGCGCGTCAGGTCGCGCTGTTTGGCATCGGCGCGTCGGGGATTCTGACCGAGTACACCGCGCGACTGTTCAGCCGGATTGGTTTGCCGTCCTGCGTGCTTAATCGCACCGGCTTTAGTCTCGCCGAGCAGCTTATTGCGCTGCAGCGCGGAGATGTGCTGATTATGATGGGGCAAAAATCGCCGCATCGGGAAGGGCTGACGACGCTGCGTGAGGCGGAGCGGTTGGGTATTCCGACGATTTTGCTGACTCAGGCTACCGATTCGCGCTTTAGCGATATGGCGCAGGTGGTGATCCACGTTCCGCGTGGGGAGAATGGCCGCGTGCCGCTGCATGGTACGGTGATGGTGTGTCTGGAGATGCTGGTACTGTCGGTGGCATCCACCCACTCACAGCGGACGCTGCGTTCGATGAAGCGAATTAATGATTTGCATAAGGCGATTGGGAAGTCTGGGGGACGGAAAGGGGGGTAGCGCGAGCGTTGCTAATGCCTTCGTTCTGAGTTGCATTCAGGCTTATCACTCTGTTGCGCTCTCTTCCAGCGGTAGCCATATAAACTGCACTGGCGCAGAGAGCGCGCAAGGGGCGGCCAATCGCCGCTGCGCGGTTCCCTCAGCCCACATCCCTGTGGGCTGACCCGGCCTACGGGAAACGCTTCGGTGATTTAGACGCCACCAAAAACCGTGCGGTCTTTCAGTTAACAGCAATAACCAGTCTTTCTGAAACCGATGAGTCCCCGTTGGAAATCGGCGAGCCGGAGAATGGAAGACAAGGTCAGGACGCCATGGATGGCGGACTGAGGCGAACCGAGACAGGGATGTCGAGTTTCGCCGTGCCGCAGGCTGGAGTTCGTAGGCGAGCGCAGTGCGAAGCACCGATTTCCCTGCGGGGCCGCGGGGATTGCGAAGGGGTGCGCGGCCGCACCCCTTGGCCCGTTCACCGGTGATGGAACTTCATATTCCACCTAACGTAAAGTGAACGGAACCTTTCACCAAACTGACATGTATCCAGTTTTGTTATCAAAAAGTTTCAAATAAGAAGGGCGCTTAACCATTAACCAGTTGCTTTTCTGCCGAATAATCATCACGCTACCTAAAAGACCGACCATCTGAGGAGAGAAACATGAAGGCACTGCCCGCGGTAGCGGTACTGGGTTTAGGCGCGATGGGGCACGCATTTGCCGCCAACCTGCTCAAAAAAGGTTTCACCGTATACGGCTGGAACCGCACGCCGGGTCGCGGCGACGATCTGCTGTCTGAGGGCCTTATCGTGCGTGAAACTGCCGCACAAGCGGCAAGCGACGTGCAGGTGATTATCGCCATGCTCACCGACGGTGACGCCACCCTGGCGGCTATCCGCGCCGTTGCACCATCCTGTCAGCAGGGGGCAACCTTCTGCCAGATGGGGACCATCGGCATTCAGGAAACCGCTGATGCCATCGCGCTGCTCGAAGCACTTCGCCCCGATATGCTCTACCTCGATGCGCCGGTTTCCGGCACCAAAGCCCCGGCGGAAAACGCCCAGATTCTGGTAATGGCCAGCGGCGATGCGTCGCGAGCGGGCGACGCACAGCAGGTCTTTGACGCCATTTCTCGCGGCACCCAGTGGTACGGCGACGCGGGCAACAGCCAGAAGATGAAGCTGGTGATCAACGCCTGGCTTATCTCAATGATGCAGGGCGTGGCGGAAAGTATGCAGCTTGCCAAACAGTTTGGCTTCACGCCGGGCCAGCTGTGGGAAACGCTGGAAGGCGGACCGCTGGCGGCGCCGTACGTCAAGGGCAAGCTGGAGATGATCCGTAAAGAGGACTACACCCCGCAGATGCAGCTTCAGCATGCGCTCAAAGATGCGCGTCTGGCGCTGGAAAACGCTCCGCAGGGCACCATGCCGATGATGGCCGATATCGTCGATATGTGGACGCAGGCATCGCAGGGCGGGCTGGCCGAGCAGGATCTGGCGGCGGTATACGCCTGGCTTGATAACGCGCGTAAAGCGTAAGCCTGAAGGAGAAAGCGCATGGAGTGGCTACGCCAGCGTATTGAACGTCAGGTGCTAGGCCTGACGGGGATTGCGCTGAATGAAATCGACTTCGAGCATCCTGCCGGAGAACCGGGGCTGTTCGGACCGCAGTCGGCTATCTGGCCGGTGCACGGCGATTTCACCTCCATGCTGTGCGGCGGCATCAGCGCGTTATTACTGCAGATGCTGCACCCACTGGCGCTGGCCGGTGTGTGGGATCACTCCTCGTTTCGTGACGATATCTTTGGCCGCCTGCGCCGTACCAGCCAGTTTATCTCAGCCACCACTTTCGCCACCGTTCCAGATGCTGAACGGCTGATTGCCAAAGTGAAAGCGATTCATGAGCGGGTTAGCGGGGTAGATATCGACGGGACGCCGTACGCCGCCAGCGACCCGGATCTGTTGACCTGGGTTCACGTTGCGGAGTGCAGTTCGTTTATGGCCTCCCATCTGCGCTATCGCCGTGTAGTGGTGAGCCCGGCAAGGCAGGCGCAATATTTTATTGAGTCCGCGAGTATCGCCGAGCGGTTGGGTGCGCGTAACGTGCCAAAAACGCCGCAGGCAGTGGCGGACTATCTCGAGCAGATGCGGCCTCAGCTAAGATGCGATGAACGCACACGAGAAGTCGCTCGCGTGCTGATGACCACCCGTCTGCCGGGGCGGATGGCACAACCCGCGGGCACGATTCTGATGAAGGCAGGGATTGACCTGCTGCCCGACTGGGCGCAGGAGATGCTGGATTTACGTCTTAATCCAGTAGAGCAGCGACTGGTACGCGGTGGTGTGCATACCATTGCCGCTGTTTTGCGCCGCTCGGTGCGCAACGGCGCTTATCACTGCGCGATGCGACGCATGAGTTCATCGGCATAATAATCCGGTACTTCACTGTCGCGGATGGCCTGTGCCACCAGCGCCACATCGTACTGCACCGTTTTGACCATCAACGACAACTTCCCTTCACGAATTTCGCCTGATAACCAGCTTGCCTGCGGCTGTCCCGGTTTAATACGCCCTACGGCGCCAGGGTTGGCGAACAGTAACGGCCGTCTCGTACCTCTGTCGATTTCCCGCACGCAGGCAAAGTGGGTATGTCCGCAAATTAACGCGTCGACGTCGTGCAATTGTGGAAAGGCCAGCAGCGTGCGTGCGCTGGTATCGGCGTACAGATATTCCGACAGTGAGCGCGGGCTGGCATGCACCAGCAGAATTGGCAGCGGCAGATCCGGGCGCAATGTATCGGGAAGCGCTTGCAGCCAGCGGCGGTTTTCCTCGCTAAGAACCCGTTTACTTAGCGCAATGGCTTCGACTCTGGCATCCCGCTCTTCGGGGCTGTGCACTGCCATGGTGGTCACCGGTTCATCGCAGGCCACCCGCTGGTCGTGGTTTCCTCGTAGCACTGGAATCTGCCGCTCACGCAGTCGGGCGATAACTTCATTTGGCCAGGGGGCGAAATCGACAACGTCGCCAAGGCAGAAGCATTGGGTAATGCCGTGGTGGTCAATATCGGCGAGGACGGCATCAAGCGCCGGTAAATTGGCGTGAACATCGCTAAAAATGGCAAAACGATACAGCATGGTCGGCATCCGAAAAGGTTCGTATAGCCACTAGCATCGGCGTTCTGGCAGCCTTGTTCAATCCAGATGCTTGCCGTTATTATTAGGTAAAACCTAACAATCAGGAGCGACCATGGAGCTGCGCCATTTGCGTTATTTCCTTGAAGTGGCTAACACCCTGCATTTTGGTGCGGCGGCGGAGGCGCTCGGTATCGCCGTGCCAACGCTCTCCGTACAGATAGCCCAGCTTGAGCGTGAACTGGGTACGCCGCTGTTTGTCCGCAGCCAGCGGCGGGTGCAGCTTACGCAGGCGGGTGAGATTCTGCGCGACGAGGCGCAGGCGACGCTTTCGCAGGCCGAGCAGGCGAGGGCGAGGGTACAGAGTGCGGCGCGGGGTGAGCGCGGGTATCTGCGTGTCGGATACGTGTCATCGACGTTAATGTCCGGGGTGCTGAGTTCGCTGTTTAATCACTATCGCCAGCAGTACCCCGACGTCGCCGTTGAGGTTAGTGAACTGCCGATGGAGGGGATGGCGGCACTATTGGTGGAGGGGAAACTGGACGTCGCGTTGGTGCGCGGGCCGCTAGCGTTGCCCGCTGAAATAGCCCATCTGGCGCTGCATCATGACCACTTTTGCCTGGCACTAAGTGACGGTCATTCGTTGGCACAGACAGCGGAAATAGTGCCGGAAAGCCTTCGTCAGCAAACTTTTATTCTGCCGGAACAGCGCTCCGGCACCGTTGAAGTGGCAAAACGCGGCGGCTTTACTCTTGAATACACCCGACGGTCCGGGGCGCTGACGGAGGTGCTGGCGAACGTTGCGCTGGGCAACGGCGTGGCGGTGGTTCCGGCGGTGATGGCGCAGACCATCAATCTCCCCGGCGTGTGCTATCGAGAGATTGCCGGAGAGGCGATCCCATCTGTGCTGTGGCTGCTGTACCGCAAACGGGAACGCACCGCCGCGATTAAAAAGCTAGTAGCGCTCGCCAAAGAACAGATAGCGGATTGATTTAACGTGACGTTGTCACGAATCAGTAGCCCGGCCGAGCGCAGCGACGCCGGGAAAGACTCCCGCTCCATATAAAAAAACCGGCCCTCAGGCCGGTTTCGGTTATCAGATTTTGCAGGCATCGCCGCAATCATCGTCGGCGACAATCGCCTGCGCTTTCTTGTCCGCATCGTCAAGACGTTCTGCGTTGCGCTCTTGCGCCTCTTCCAGCCCATCAAAGACCAGATTATCGAGATCAATTTCCATCGCTCACCTGTACTCACTCTGTTCTACAATTGTCACAGTATATTGCAAAAATGTTGATTGATGTACCCGCATATGGACCCGCACGCGTATTCAGCACGATCCGCTCGTGAAGAAAAAAGGGAAATGGCTGAAGTGTGACGGCGCGCGACTGGAATGCGCACGCAGTGTTCAAAAAGTAACTGATAACAGGCGAATACTGGAAACAGTAGAGCATATAGCCTTGAAAACGAGTATCAGACCGGAGGGATATGCAATGCAACAACAGGATCAGCAGGCGTTAATGAACTTTGATTTTTTGGCCCGCAGTTTTGCCCAAATGCAGTCGCGAGGCCGCCCTGTCGATATTTGCGCGGTAACCGGCAATATGAACGAGCAGCAAAGAACGTGGTTCTGTGCGCGGTATGAGTTCTACCGAACGCAGGCGGAAAGCGCGAAGCGGCAGCTACTTGAAGTGTGTTAATCGTTAACGGGCCGGGTGGCCCGTTTTTCATGATAAGCGGGCACAATATCGTGCCCGTTGTTGTTTCTGATTATCGTGCTTTTTTGGGAAAGACCAGCAGCGCCACAATCGGTGAAACCACCATCAGGGCGAAGACGTAGGTAAAGCCCACGGTAAAGCCGCCGGTCAGGTCAACCGACCAGCCGATAAGCTGGCTGTTGATGGTGGCCAGCAGGAAGGTGCAGACCCAGAAGGTGGACATAGCGTAGGTGACGGTCTGCGTGGTGGCGTTTTTGAGCCCCTCTTTGGGAATCGAGAAGATAAACGCAAACCAGGTCGCAAAGATACCGCCGGTCAGGAATGAACAGACCAGGATCACCATGTCGTTGGTGGCGAACAGCATGGCAAAAGTCGTTACCGCCATAAAAATACTGGAGATAAACAGCCAGTTTTTATAGTGATAGCCGCGGTTTTTAAAGTACGGCCCCACCAGCGCGCCGAGCATAATCCCCACCTGGTTCACCGTGCCGCTCAGATGCGCGTGCGAGTCTGCCGGCAGATGCGCATATTTGGCGTAGTACAGCGGCAGGAAGGTGAACATAAACACCATCATGATCATCGCGCCAGCGTACTGGGCAATCATCCCCCACACGATGCGGCTGAATATCGCCTCTTTCAGCACCGCCATCTTGCTTTCACGACTCAGGTTCGCCGCGTGCTGCTCGCTGCGTTCTTCGTCGGTAAAGCACAGCATCCACACCGCGCCCAGCACCAGGGTAATGACCCCGTAGGCCGCCAGCAGGTTACGCCAGCCGCCGAAGAAGGTGGAAAGATAGCCCGCCAGCGTCAGGGCAATGATGGTGCCGATGATGTTTGAGGTGCAGTTGATGCTATTCAGGGTGGCCGCCATCTTGTTATCGAAGAAGCGGGCCACCGTTGGCACCAGCGACACCAGACATACCGCGCCGCCGAGGCCGCCGAGGAAGCGAATAATCAACAGCAGGGTGAAGTTATCGACAAAGGGAATAAAGACCGACACGCCAATCATCACGCAGCCCAGCAGGTATGATTTGCGCGTTCCCATGCGGGCAACCAGCACGGCAGTGCCCACGGCACCGACAATCTTGGCCCACAGAATAACGTTCGACATCAGCGCGGCGTGCGACACGTCAACGTTGAAATCAGCCATAATCTGCGGCATCACCGAGCCGGTGGTGGCCCAGGCGGCGCCGAACACCATGTAGACGGCATAGAGTACGAATTCAATGGTCCACTTTTTCACGCGCGAACCTCACCGGTGCTCAGTTCCACCATCTCCAGCAACATTTCAGCGGCCAGACGCAGAGATTCGACGGGTAAAAACTCTTTGGTCGAGTGGAAGTTGTGCGCGCCGGTAAAGATGTTGATGGTCGGCAGGCCTTTCGGGGTGATCACACTGCCGTCGTAGCCGCCGCGCATCAGCAGCGGTTTTGGCGTAATGTCGAGGTTATGCATCGCCCGTTTGACGTTTTCCAGAATCTCCGGTGATTTGTCGAGACTCGGCTTCACGTTGTCGTAAATATCATTCAGCGTGATGGAGATGCGCTCATCGCCCCAGCGCTGTTTGAGGTCTGCCACAATCGCCTGCAGCGTGGATTTACGCTGCTGATAGCCGTCGATTTCAAAATCACGGATAGCGATATCCAGCGTGGCGTTGGCAGTATCACCGGTCAGCTTATGCGGCCAGTAATAGCCTTCGCGGCCCTCGGTGTGCTCTGGGCGCTCTTTTGGCGGCAGGGCAGCAATCACTTCCGTGGCGATACACAGTGCGTTCACCAGCTTGCCTTTCGCGCTCATCGGGTGAGCGGTGGTGCCTTTAACCGTAATCTGTGCGCTACCGGCGTACCAGTTTTCAATCACGTATTCGCCGACGCCGCAGCAGTCGAGGCAAATGCCGTAGTCGGCGTTCAGCGCTTGCACGTCCAGCGCTTTTGCTCCGCGAATGCCAATCTCTTCATCCGGCAGCAGCACCAGACGAATATCGCCGTGCGGCACCTCCGGGTGGGCAATCAGGTACTGCAGCGCTTCGGCACCGGCAGCGATCGCCGCTTTGTCATCGGCGCCCAGCAGGCTGGTGCCATCGGTGGTGATGAGATCCTGGCCGATGTAGTCCAACAGTTCCGGGTGGTTATCCGGTGAAAAACGTTCGCCGCTGCCCGGCAGGACGATGGCCTGCCCGTCATACTGGTTCACGCGAATGGCATGGGTATCGCCGGTATGGTCAGGTGCGGTGTCGAGGTGCGCGAAGAAGACGATAGAAGGGGCGTTGGCAATATTCGCCGGAAGCGTAATGGTGGTGATAGCGTGGTTGTTTATATCAACGGTAACTGCCGAATGATGAGCAAATTGATTGGCGACGTGTTGTGCGAGTTTAAATTGATTATCACAACTCGGTAAATTCTGACTGGTGGGAACGGAGGTGGTGTTAATTAAGGTATATTCGAGGAATGTTTTTGTTATTTTGTCGCTATCAATACGTTTTTTCATTACGATTAGCCTATTATTTGGTTACGTAAAGAAACACTTTATTCACATCTTTGCGGAAGGGATAAAAAGCTTCTTACCGTTCTCTCTTATGCAACAGGAAACGCTTGCGTTATGTGTTTTTGAATTAATCACTTGCCATACAACTATACTTATTAATAGCACATTACGCTGGCATGTAAAGCGGTGAGTGAGGCAGAAAACGCATGTACTCCCCGAAGGCTCGGGGAGCGGCAGGAACAATTATTTAAAACGATCCCACGGAATAATATTATCTAACAATACGGATAACAAAATCCCCATCAATAAGCCATTACTTAACAATGGACGAATGGTGAGCGGTACATCCTGTAAATATACCGGCGGAAGGTTCATTAAAAATAGCCCAATAAATAAAGGTAGCGCCAGGCGATAGATATTCCGCGAAGTGAACTTCACCTGCTGGCTAAATACCAGACTGGAATATAATAACGGCAGATAAGAGACCAGCATCACCGCGCTGCTAACACCTAACGGAATAGAGCAGAAAAAGCGGGTGAGTGGGGTCACCATGGCGACCAGCAGGAACAGCAGCGCACCGTAGAAAAAGGATTTTCGCGAGCTGTCGTTGGTTTGGGTTAACAGGCCAACGGAAGAGACAAAGGGCGAGAAAGGAATCACCGCCAGCGGCACGGTCACCAACGTAATCACCCCGGAAACCACAAAGCTGCGGCGATAATGCGCGCTGCTGGCAGGGCTCTGCGGGTAGAACACATCGGTACCGCGCACGGCGCCGTAGGTATTACTGATGTTCACCAGACCGGTGATAACCGCGGTGAGAATAATCCCTGGCGACAGCGTACCGTGGCTGCCCAGCGGGAACAGTTGCCAGTGCAGTTCACCGAAGGAGGTGGCCGACGCGCCAAAGCAGATGCGCCACACCAGCCAGCCGACGACCGTGCCAATCAGCAGGGCGTAGCGGGAAATGCGCGCAGGTAAGAAGATAATCAGGCCAATCACGAAGAACATAATGGCCGTCGAAATGGCGAACGGCGCAAGCTGCAGGCCGACGGTTGATTTGGCGATGCCAAACGGCAGCCCCAGCATCGCTTTAAAAAAGATGGTGGTGAGTTGCGCGCCCAGCAGCAGCATAAAAGCGACCATCACCGTCGGGGTAAACAGCCACGACAGGCGATTACCGAGGCCGCTGATGCCGATAATAATGGTCACTACCGCAGAGATGGCGATTCCTACCGCCAGGCTGCTGGCAATATCGTTCAGCGGCGTGCCACGCGAGGCTTCTGCCAGGGTGATGGTCAGAATGGTACCCCACCATAAGCCGGTTGGCCCTTCCATTATGGCGCGGCGGTGGCCGAAAAAGACCTGCAGTAAACAGGCAACCGCGGTGCTGAGAAACGCGTACTGGGTCAGCATCAACAGGCTGCTGTCGGGCAGATGGAAAGCGGAAACCAGCGTTGGTGGAACCACCACGGTATTGCAGAAAATAAAGAAGAACCACTGAAAACCGGACAACAGGTTTTCACGTTGAAACAGAGACTTCGGCATAGGGCACACCTGTAAATAAACGCTACTGTAGGCCTTTTTGTCGCCCGTCAGACATTTCAGGCATTAACGGCCTGAAAACGGGAATGAAATGCCGAAAATGCGGCATGAAATGCAATATTTGTGTGATGAATATATCTATTCTGGACTATGCCGCAAACTCCGCCAGTCTGGCCACAGGGAAATGCAGTCTGGGATCCTGGCGGAACGTCTCCAGCAGGTATTCGACGGTCGCTTTGACGCGCGGCGCAACCAGCGCCCGGTGCGGGTACTGAATCACCATTTCATAGCTACCGCTATCGTGTTGCCCGAAGAGCAGCGTTTTTAGCTGCCCGCTTTGCAGATGCGCCAGCGCATGGTGGACGCCAACTTGCGCAATCCCCAGACCCAGCAGCGCCGCCTGAAGCTGGGCTTCGGGGGCTGAGAGGGTAACAACGGCGGCGTCCGGTTCCAGCGTTATCAGGCTGCCATCGGGTGCGTGAAAGTTCCAGGGCGACACTTTGCCGCCGAGAAAGCGACGGGCGATCAGACGATGATGCCTGAGCGCGTCCGGCGTAGTGGGTACGCCACACTCCGCCAGGTAGGCCGGTGACGCTACCAGCACCATATTCAGCAGACAGACCGGGCGAGAAATCAGCGACGAATCGACAATGCGTCCGCCGCGGATAGCCAGATCGTAGCCATCGCGGACGATATCCGTCACCCGATCGTCAAAATCCACCTCAACGGAAAGGCCGGGATAGCGCTGACGCAGCCCCGGCAGGGCGGGCAGCAATTGTTCGCGCCCAAAGGCTGCGCTGGTGGAGATGCGCACATGCCCCCGCGTCTCCATTTTCCCGGCTACGACCGTATCGACGGCGGTATCCAGTGCCTCAATGGCGACGCGCGCCTGTTGTAAAAAGGCCGCCCCTTCCTCGGTCAGGCTGAGCTTGCGAGTGGTGCGGTTCATTAAACGAACCCCCAGTGCCTGCTCCAGCCCGGCGATATTTTTACTGATGGCGGCGGCGCTCACGCCCTGAAGCCGCGCGGCGGCGGCAAAGCTGCCTGCATCGGCGGCATCGATAAACGAAGTAATGGCGCGCACGCGCTGAGAAAGGTCCATGTCCGGTTCCGATAGCAGGGGTAATGGCCTTTATTATTAACCTTAGGTTGAAAGTACATCAACCATAAGGCTTATTAAAGTTAGCAATAGGTCGTCGCATACTGCGTGTCATTCGAGATAAACACGACAAGGTCATCGACATATGAAAACGCTGGTGGTGGTTTCCCATCCTTATTTCTCACAATCCCGCGCGATCCACGCGCTGCAGCAGACCGCCGAAGAGGCGGAAAACGTGACGGTACGTAACCTGGAAGCGCTGTACGGTGATAACCCTGCGGCCATCGACGTGGCGGCAGAGCAGGCCGCCTATGCGGATGCCGACCGGGTGGTGTTCCTCTATCCTACCCACTGGTTCAACCTGACGCCGATGCTCAAAGCCTATTTGAATGCGGTCTGGACCTACGGCTGGGCCTTTGGCCCCGGCGGCGAGGCGCTGAAAGCGAAACAACTGCAAATTGTTACCACGGCGGGGGCGAGCGAGTTCACCTATTCTCATGACGGGCTGCTCAACAGCACCATGGAAGAGGTGCTCACCCCCATGAAAGCCAGCGCCCGCTACGTGGGCATGGGCTACCGCCCGCCGCTGGCGTTCTATGAGGTGGCGGCCCGTAACAAGGACAAGCTGAGCGAGTTCCAGGCGCGGTTTGCCGCCGAACTGCGCGCGGCATAACCGTAAGGAGAGGCATGATGATAAAACGTCAGTTAGGGCAAGGGCTTGAGGTGTCGGCGCTGTCGCTTGGCGCGATGGGCTATGGCAAAGCCCGCGAGCTACCGGACCGCGAGCAGATGATTGCGCTGATTCGCCATGCGGTTGAACGGGGGATGGATTTCTTCGATACCGCCGAAGTGTACGGCCCCTGGACCAATGAACGGATGGTCGGTGAGGCGCTTGCGCCGTTTCGCCATCAGGTCAAAATCGCCACCAAATTTGGCTGGGATATCGATCAGCAGACCGGCGAGCATCGCGGCGGCGTCAATAGCCGCCCGGAACAGATTCGCCGCTCGATAGAAGGCAGCCTGAAACGTCTGGGGACCGACTATATCGACCTCTACTATCAGCATCGCGTTGACCCGGATGTGCCGATGGAAGAAGTGGCCGGTACGGTACAGGATCTGATTACTGAAGGAAAAGTGCGCTGGTTTGGCATGTCGGAAGCCAGCGCTGAATCTATCCGACGGGCCCATGCGGTACAGCCGCTGGCGGCGCTGCAAAGCGAATATTCCCTGTGGACGCGTGAGCCGGAGCGTGAAATTTTGCCGACGCTGGAAGCGCTGGGCATTGGGCTGGTGCCTTACAGCCCGCTGGGCAAAGGCTTTCTGACCGGAAAAATCGACGCCACCACGGTGTTTGACAGTAGCGATATTCGCGCCCATACGCCGCGCTTTGCTGATGCTGCCCGCGCGAGCAATCAGCAGCTGGTTACGCTTATCCGCCAGATTGCCGACAAACATGCCGCCACCCCGGCGCAGGTGGCGCTGGCGTGGCTGATGGCACAGAAACCGTGGATCGTGCCGCTGTTTGGTACCCGTAGCCAGATCCGCTTTGAGGAGAATATTGGCGCGCTGGAACTCACGCTCGACGCGCAGGACCTCAAACAAATTGCCGATGCCAACATTGAGATTCAGGGCGAGCGCTATCCGGCTGAGGTGCTGCGTTTCTCTGGCCGGTAGTGACGGTATTCATGAAACTGGCTCATAGCCCAGTTCTGATTTCACCGGCTAATCAACCTAAAGCCAACGTCTTATACTTATCCCATTTACCCGTTTATACGGGAGCCTGCGGGCTCCCTTCGGAGAGGCATTGATGCAAAATCCATTAAATGATCGCCAGCAGGCGATGATTCCGATTGCCGCGCTGACCGCCTGCGGTGACATGACCAGACTGACCACCGCGCTGCATGAAGGGCTGGACGCCGGGCTGACCGTGAATGAAATCAAAGAAGTGCTGGTTCAGCTTTATGCCTACTGCGGTTTCCCGCGCAGCCTCAACGGCCTCGGCTGCTTTATGTCGGTGATGAACGCGCGCCAGGCGCAGGGCATTGTCGATGACGAAGGCAAGGCCTCCACCCCAGCGGCCGCGGGATGGGATAGCCTGGCCGCCGGGCGTGATACCCAAACGGCGCTGGTGGGCAGAACGGTGAGCGGGCCGCTGTTTGATTTTGCTCCGGCTATCGATACCTACCTGAAAGCGCATCTGTTTGGCGATATCTTCCAGCGCGATGTGCTGGACTGGCCAGCACGCGAACTGGCGACCATCTCTGCGCTGGCCGCCATTCCCGGCGCAGAAAGCCAGTTGAAAAGCCACTTTGCCATCAGCCACCATAACGGCATCACCTCAGAGCAGCTTCAGGCATTTATTGCCGTGCTGTCAGCGACATGCTCTTCAGACATGGCGGCTAATGCCAATGCGGTTCTGGCGCAGTTTCTTGCTGAAACCGCGAAGTCATAACGCTGCACCTGGCTTAATGCGCGAAATGTTCGCGCAGGATCTGCGTTAGCAGATCAAACACCAGCCGCACGCGGGCAGGGAGCAGCGGCAGATGCGGGCGAAATATATAGAGCTGCCACGGCTGATAGTTGAGCGCTGGCAGCAGATTCACCAGTTCGCCGCGCTGCAGGAACGGGCGCACGGTAATATCCGCCAGCTGGCTAACGGTGCGCCCGGCGAGCGCCGCCGCCAGCTCGCTGTCGATATCGAACGCGACAAACGCCGGATTGGCCGGGAAAAAGCTGTTGTCGTTAGCAAACTGCCACGGCCAGATGCGGCCGGAGTTGCTGTTGCTGAGCGCGCTTAGCGGGTAGTGAAGCTGCAGGGCTTTGAGGTCTGCGGGCTCGCCTAGCCGCTGGATTAACGCTGGCGCGGCGACAATCTGCACCCCGACCGGGCGGATCGTTTTGACGATATAGCGGTTATCCGGTACTGCGCCGATACGAATACCAATATCAATCTGCTCATCAATAATATTCAGGTGACGACCGGTGTTGTGCCACTCGATGGCAATCTCCGGATAGTCCGACAGCTGATGCAGAAGCTGGCAGATAATATCCCGGTTTTCAAACAGCGGGGGCAGAGTGATGCGCACCTTGCCTGCCATAGACTGCTCGTTGCGTCGCTGACCTTCGGAGAACAGCGCTTCGCTTTCCACCAGCAGTCGCTCAGCTTTGGGCCAGAACTGCTGACCAAACGGCGTAAGCTTAATTTGTCGGGTATTACGCAGAAACAGCATCTCGCCAAGCTGGCTCTCTAGTTCGGCGATGCCACGGGTAACCTGTTGTGGCGCGAGACCCAACTGAGTGGCGGCTTCGCGGAATTTGAGCGTCTGCGCGGCGGTACAGAAAATTTTCAGCGCATCAAGTTTATCGAGCATGGTGTGGCCTGATGATTAAGGGTTTACTGGCTATTATATCCAAAATTGGAATTCTGAAAGCAGGATAAATTCATATACTGGTAATAATCTGCGGCGGATAATCACGGCATCGAAACGCGGGGCGACAACGCCTGACGGCGCAAATATCAACGGTTAGCAGGGGGATTTATGGTTCAGCGGACATGGCTTATTACAGGCGTAAGCAGCGGTTTTGGTCGTGAAATGGCGCAGCAACTGCTGGCGCGCGGTGAACGCGTGATTGGCACGGTGCGCAGCACGGCGAAGGTGGAAGACCTGCTGGCCGCGTGGCCGGAGACCTTCAGCGCGCCGCTGCTGGATGTCACTGACGGCGCGGCGGTGCGTCAGGTGGTTGATGAGTCCTGGGCGCGCTTTGGCCGCATTGATGTGGTGATTGCTAACGCCGGGTACGGCCTGTTTGGCGCGGCGGAAGAGTTGAGCGACGCGCAGGTGCAGCAGATGATTGATACCAACCTGCTGGGTTCTATCCAGCTTATCCGCAGCGCGCTGCCGCATCTGCGTGCGCAGGGCGGTGGCCGAGTGATTCAGATCTCCTCCTACGGCGGCCAGGTGGCCTTCGCCGGAAATTCGATGTATCACGCCACCAAATGGGGCATTGAAGGTTTCGTCGAAGCCGTGGCGCAAGAAGTGGCGCCGTTTGGTATCGGAATGACCATCGTCGAGCCCGGCGGTGCACGTACTGAGTTCCGCTACGGCAGCGCGCAGGTTGCGACGCTGATGCAGGAATACGATGCGACACCGGCGCATAGCTTCCTTAAGATGCTCGACCCGGCGAACGGTCAGGCACCGGGCGACCCGGCGCGGATGGCGGCACGCATTATTGAAAGCGTGGAGGTCAATCCGGCCCCGCTGCGGATGGTACTGGGTTCGCAGGCGCTGCAAAGCACCATATCGACGCTGCGGGCTCGCGCTGCCGATTTTGAAACGCAGCAAGCGCTGGCGGCATCGACCGATTTCCCCGCTGGCGAGTAACCCCTTCACCGGCAGCACGCGTCTGCCGGTTTCTTCTTTTTTGTCAGGACATTATGAGCAGAACCGATCACTCCACGCCGAATAAACGCGCCGCCACCTCCGGGATCTTCTTTATTTTGATTCTCGGTGCGCTGATGGCATTTACCTCGCTTTCAACCGATATCTACCTGCCCGCCATGCCGATGATGGCTGCCGAACTGCAGGGAAACGTCGAACTGACCATTACCGGCTTCCTGATTGGCTTCTCGTTTGCCCAGCTTATCTGGGGGCCGATTAGCGACCGCGTTGGCCGTCGTATCCCGCTGTTTATTGGTATGGTTCTGTTTGTGATTGGTTCTGCCGGTTGCGCGCTGTCGAGCGACATGCCGCAGATTGTGTTCTGGCGTGTGTTTCAGGCGTTCGGCGCCTGTACCGGCCCGATGCTGGCGCGCGCAATGATTCGCGACCTCTATGCCCGCACCCGCGCGGCGCAGATGCTCTCGACGCTGGTGATTATCAGCGCCATTGCGCCAGTGGTGGGGCCGCTGCTCGGTGGGCAGATTGTGACGATCGCTTCCTGGCGCGCGGTGTTCTGGCTGCTGGTGGTAATGGGGGCGGCGATGTTTATCGCGCTGTGGTGGCTACCGGAAACGCTGCCGGGTGAAAAACGGCTGACCACGCCCATCAGCAGCGCGTTTGGCAACTATGCTTCGCTGGTGAAAAACCGCGAGTTTATGCGTTACACCCTGTGCGTAAGCTTTTTCTACGTGGCGGCCTACGCCTTTATCGCTGGTTCGCCGTTTGTCTATATCAGCTATTACCACGTTGACCCGCAGCACTATGGTTGGCTGTTTGCAGTCAATATTATCGGCGTGATGGCGCTAAGCTCCGTTAACCGCCGCTTAGTGCAGCGCCACCCGCTGCATACGCTGTTGCGGGTAGCCGCCTTTGTGGCCGCGCTGGCGACCGTACTGCTGGCGTTGTCGGTGAAAACGCATATTGGCGGTATGGTGGCGATGGTGCTGACCATCTTTATTTTCTTCTCGATGAACGGCATTGTCGCCGCAGCTTCCACCGCCGCCGCGCTGGATACGGTGCCATCGAATCTGGCGGGTTCGGCCTCGGCGCTGATAGGCTCGTTGCAGTACGGCAGCGGGATCGTCTCATCGCTGCTGCTGTCGGTGTTTAGCGACGGCACGCCATGGGCGATGGCCTGGATCATGATGGCCTTTACGCTGCTGTGCTTTGTGATGGTAATGAAAGGCAAAGGCGGAGAGCACCGCACGTTGGCGCAGGAATAAGCCTACGGAATATCCGGTTACATATTGATACGAAAATGGTTGCGGCGGCTTATTATATTCTGTTTTGTATATGATAATGATGTTATATCGTAACGCCAAAATCCGCATCCGTTTGCCATTCCTGCTATTACCAGATGTGTTGCAGCCGGGTAGGCGAAACCATTGGGAGCATCAGGGTGTCATTACCACCGCTATTGCAGAATAAGGCGCCGCATCCGCGCCTGTTTTTGCGTCTTACCATTGCTAGATTTTCCCTCTACGGCGTACTGCTGCTGGTCGGCCTGATTTACGCGTTCCTGCTGTTAATCGCAGGAACCGGCCTCTGGCTACCCACGTTCCGACTGCTGCTGGCTATCGTGCTGGTGGCGCTGGCGTTTGTTGATAACGCCATACGCTATGAGAGCCCAGCCCCTGCGGCGCAAAGCGATGAAGCCCCCCCAGCGAGGCCGCGTCAGTTACTCCCTCCTGCCATACAGAGCTGGCTTAACTATTTCCAAAACCACCTGGCGCTGACCGCGGTGCTGTCGCTGCTGGCGATCTTTTTCGCCGTTTCCGGCCTCGCGGACCGCAGCCCCGCCAGTGAAGCCGACACGGCGATAAGCCGGGTCATCCCCGGCATTCTACTGGTCATCAGTTTCGGCCTGCTGGTTATCGAACGCACCATTGGTTTTAAGACCATCCGCCACTGGCGCTACCAGCAGGAATATGTCGGGCTGACGCGCGTCATGCTGAGCCTGTTGCTCCTGCTGTCCGGGTCGCTACTGCTGGTCACCTACTCGCCGATGCTGACGCTGTGGCTTATCAAACTGGGCTGCCTGCTGGTGCTGCTGGTGGCATTGGAATATTTCCTGCGCGTGCTGATGGTGATGGCCACGCCGTTGCCGCAGGACACCGATCCCCGTTTCCTGACCCGTAGCCTGCTTGCCGCTTAGTATCGCTGGCCGCTACGCCCGCTGGCTTTCGTTCTCGACACGCTGGAACAACGCTTTGGCATCGATCTACGCCAGGTTCAGGCATTTCGTCTGATGGGCAAAACCATCGTCCCGGTGGTTTGTGGGCTGGCGGTGCTTGGCTGGTTGCTGAGCGGATTGACGCAGGTGCCGCTGCATCAGCGGGGCATTTATGAGCGCTTTGGTCGCCCGATGGCGGTGCTCTCGCCGGGGCTGCACGCCGGTCTGCCCTGGCCGTTTGGCCGGGTTCGCGCCGTGGAGTTCGGCGCGGTGCATGAGCTGCGCCTGAGCGATGAGCCGGAGCAGAAGGCGCGTAACGACGTGCCGGACAGCGCAGAAGGCCCGGCGCCGCAGAATAGCTGGCGTTTGTGGGACAGCAGCCATCTGACCGACCAGTCGCAGGTGATTGCCAGCCAGGCCGCCGATAAGCAGAGTTTCCAGATAGTGAACATGGATATCCGCCTTATCTGGCGCGTCGGGCTGAACAATGAAGATGCCCTCAACAGCCAGTATCAGGCGGAAGATTTGCCGGTGCTGATCCGCAGTATTGCCCGTCAGGTGCTGGTGGCGCAGTTTGCCAGCAAACAGCTCGATGAACTGCTCAACGAGCAGCGCGCCAGCCTATCGACGACGCTCAATCAGCAAATCCAGCAGCGCTTAACCGCGCTGGATACCGGCGTTGAGCTGCTCTCTACCCGTATCGAAGCCATCCATCCGCCAGCCGGGGCCGCCGACGCCTATCACGGCGTGCAGGCTGCGCAAATTGCTGCCAGCGCACGGGTGGCACGCGAGCGGGGCTATGCCGCGACGGTGACCAACGGAGCGCGACAAAACGCCGAAACCCGCGAGAACGACGCGCAGGCGTTTGCGGCGGAAAATCTCTCCCGCGCCCAGGCCGCCGCGGCGCAGTTTGCCGCCGACAGCCAGGCCTGGCAGCAGGCCGGTCAGGCCTTTATTCTTGAGCGCCGTTACCACATTCTGAGCCAGACGCTGGCCCATACGCCGCTTCTCATCCTGGATAGTCATCTTCAGGGCACCAATGAACCCGTTCTGGATATGCGCCAGTATCCTGCGCTCTCCGATAGCACTGCACCACAGAAGGCCAGCAAACCATGAAGATCCATTCAATCGTTCCTCCGCAACGTACGGAAAAAGTGGGCGTGCGTCAGACCGTCTCTCCCACGCCGCTGCGTAATAAGCGGGCGCTGCGGCTCGGTATTGCGGCCTTTTTACTGACGCTGGCGGTGCTAACGGCCTGTCTGCTTAACGTCAGCGCGGGCAGCGCGACGGTGGTGACCCGTTTTGGCAACCCGGAGCGCGTGCTGCTTTCACCGGGGCTGGCGTGGCGTTTACCGGCGCCGTTTGAAACGCCAATCAACGTTGACCTGCGCGTGCGTTCTACCTCCAGCGGTTTGCAGGATGTGGGGACACGTGACGGCCTGCGGGTGCTGGTGCAGGCGTGGGTTATCTGGAAGGTGAAACCGGACGACGGCAACGTGCTGCGTTTTATCCGCGCGGTACAGAACCAGCCGGATGAAGCGGCGCGCCAGATTCGTACCTTTATCGGCTCGGCGCTGGAAACCACCACCAGTAACTATGCGCTGGCGGATATCGTCAACGTCGACAGCAGCAAGGTGAAAATCGCCCAGCTGGAGCAGGCGCTTCAGTCGCAGCTAAAAGCACAGTTGCTCAATAGCTACGGTATTGAAGTTATTCAGACCGGCATTGAACGACTGACGCTACCGGCGGTGACCCTCAATGCCACCGTTGACCGTATGCGCGCCGAGCGTGAAACCATCGCGGCGGAGCGTACGGCGGAAGGTAAACGTCTGGCGGCGGAGATTCATTCCCAGGCCGATCGTGATGGGCGCATTGTGGAGGCCGATGCTTCCGTCAAGGCGGCGACGATTGTGGCGAACGCCCAGCGCGATGCGGCAACGATTTACGGCAAAGCCTGGGCCAGCGACCCGCAGCTGTATAACTTGCTGCGCTCGCTGGATACGCTGAGCACCATCGTCAATGGTAATACCCGTATGGTGCTGCGCACCGATGCAGAGCCGTTCCGGGCGCTGGTGCAGGGGCCGGATGATCTCAAAGAGACGGCGAAACCATGATGCGTGATGCGCAGATATCCACGCCGTGGGGGCAGTCGTACCGCCTGGCCTTTTTTGCGCTCTACGCGGCGGCGATTATCGCCGCCTGAGCGTGGCTGTTTTCCAGCATCTACCAGATAGCCCCGGACAGCCGGGCGGTGGTCTACCGCTTCGGTAAACCGGTGCGAGTGGAAGGTGCAGGGCTGCTGTTTGCCTGGCCGTACCCGATTGAACGGGTTGAGCGGGTGCCGGGCTCGGAGCGCATTCTTGAACGCGACGTTAGGGCGTTGCAGCGGGAGCAGCAGCTAAGCCAGATTAACAGCTGGGACCGCGATAACGACGCCGGCGCTGGTGCGGGATACTTGCTGACCGGCGATGCGGGCGTGGTGCAGCTTAACGTGCGGGTGTTCTGGCGGGTCGACGACCCGGTGCAGTTTGCGCTGCAGCGCACGCATATTGAACCCTTGATTGACCGTCTGGCAGAACGCGCGGCGGCGGTGGTGTGCGTGGGCCGCGATCTGGACTCGATTCTGGTGACCCGCCCTGAAACGCTGCAAAACGACAGTCGTGCGGCGCAGCAGCGTATTCAGCTGCGCAGTGATTTTAAGCAGGCGATGGCGCAAAGCCTGACGCGGTTGGCCGCCGGAGGCAACGATCCGGGCATTCGTATTGAGCGTGTGGATATCACCTCTTCATTGCCGGAGAACGCCGTGGCGGCGTTTAACGCCGTGCTGGCTGCCGGACAGCAAGCGGAGCAAGCGGTGGCCAGCGCCCGCACGGCGGCGGCGCTGCGTACCCAACAGGCGCAGCAGCAGGCCGACCGCACGCTGGGCCAGGCGCAGGCACGTGGCCAGGAAATTGTGGCGCAGGCCAACGTGGACACCCGCACCATTGTCCAGCTGGCTCAGGCACGTCATGACGGCACCGATGGCGGGCTGCTCCAGCGCGTCTGGCGTGACAAAGTGGCTCATATTCTGGCGCAGGCGGGGCAGGTGATTACCGTCGCACCGGGTGACGACAGCCGTCTTATCCTGCAAGGCTTGCCGTCGCAGCCGGCTGCGCCAACCAATAGCGAGACAAAACCATGAGCCATCAGTGTAGCCACGGCCATATTCACTTTAGCGGCAATCTACAAACGCCCGCCGAACAGCGGCGTATGCAGCGCCAGTTGACGCTAACCATGGTTACCATCGGCCTGCTGTTGCTGAGCCTGCTCTGGCGGGGCATCGCCCCGGATCAGCCCGGCATTAGCGATATTCTTGCGGGTGTCGCCTGGTTGCTGGTGGCGGTACCGGTATTTCGCGCCGCGTGGCACAGCCTGCTGCACCCGGACCTGCACGGCGTGACCGACCTGCTGGTGGTGCTGGCCATGCTCGGTGCCTGGGCGCTGGGGGATTTAATGACCGCCGCGCTGCTGCCGGTGATCATGATTTTTGGCCATATCCTCGAAGAGCGTAGCGTGATGGGGACCCGTCAGGCGATCGCCGGGCTGAGCAAGCTGACGCTCAGCCAGGCACGACGCGTGCGCGCCAACGGTGAACTGGAGTCCGTTGACAGCCAGCATCTGCAAGCCGGAGATATGGTCGAGGTGCGGCCGGGCGACCGGGTTCCCGCCGATGGGCGAATTCTTTCCGGCCAGGCCAGTCTTGATGTGGCGCACATTACCGGTGAGTCTGTACCGGTTGAAGCGACAACTGGCATGAACGTTTTTGCGGGTAGCATCAACCTGAACGGCCTGCTGCGCGTTGAAGTCAGTCATACCGGCGACCAGTCGACGCTTGGCAAAGTGATCGCGCTGATGAAGGATGCCGAACAGGCAAAACCGCCAATCACCCGTATGCTCGAGCGCTACGCGGGCCACTACCTTATTCTGGTGCTGCTGATTGCGGCGACCACCTGGTTTTTAACCTACAACAGCCAGGCCATGCTGGCGGTGCTGGTCGCGGCGTGTCCTTGCGCACTGGTGCTTTCGGCTCCGGCCACCGCGATGGCGGGTATTGCCGTCGCGGCGCGGCACGGCATTCTGATTCGTAATGCAGCTTTTCTTGAGGAACTGGCGGATGTCGATGCGCTGATCGTCGATAAAACCGGAACGTTGACCCAGGGGCGTTTGAGCTTTGTGGAAGCTGTGTTAGCGACGGATCTCCCACGTGAACGAGTACTTGAACTGGCGGCTGCGCTGGGTGCCACCAGTAACCACCCGGTGAGCCGGGTGCTGGCGGAGACCGTGGCCGCGCCGGGTAACATCGGGTTGCGTGAGGTCGAAGAGATTCAGGGCGTCGGTATTACGGCGACCACCGATGACGGCGTTGCGCTACTCGGACGGCAGGCGCTGTTTACCCGGCATCACGTGCCGGTATCGCCATTACCTGAGCATGAAGGCCCGGTAGTCGGGTTGGCGCTCGATGGCGTTTTCCTCGGCTGGTTCCTGCTGGAAGATACTCTACGCCCGGAAGCGCCTGCGGTGATGGCTGAACTGCAATCGCTGGGCGTTAACCGTGTACAGCTGCTGACCGGCGATCGGCTGGCGGTTGCCGAGCGCGTGGCACAGCAAGCGGGCATTAATGAATTGGCCGCTGAAGCGCTACCGGCGGAAAAATTGCGTCAGGTGCAGGAGATGGTGGATGACGGCTGGCGGCCAATGGTCGTTGGCGATGGCATCAACGATGCGCTGGCATTAAAAGCGGGTGCGGTGGGCATCGCGATGGGCGGCAGCGGTGCGGATATCGCGCTGGCGTCGGCGGACGTAGTGCTGGCGGGCGGTGATTTGCGCCGCTTGCCGAGCGCTATCCGCCTGAGTCGTAAATGCCGTGCGACGCTGCAGGTCAACGTCTTTATTGGGCTAGGCTGGACAATTCTTATCGTCGCCGCGGCGGCGATGGGATTGCTGGGTTCGGCTGGTGCGCTGATTGCGGCGGTGCTGCATAATCTCAGCACGCTGCTGGTGCTGCTCAACACCGGGCGCTTGCTGCAGTTCGATGAGACCCACTAAACCGCGCGTGGCAACACCGCGTTGCCACGCGCGTTCTTGCGCTACAGCGCTCTGACGCTGCCCTGATACACCACCGGGCCGGATGGTCCAGGCAGCGGAGAGCCACCTGGCGGTTCCAGGCTGATGGCCAGTACGGTTTGATTATCCAGCGCCTCGGCGGGGAGCTTGAAGGTATTACCGTCACGCTGGGTGATAAGCCCGAGTGAGCGCGGTGGTGCGCTGCCTTTTATCATCCACAGTTGTAGCGTTTTGTCGTGCGGCAAGGTGACATCCAGCGCCGAGACCTGAAGCGTGGAAACCGATTTATCCAGCATCACCACGAACTGCCGTTCGGACTGCTTGTCGTTAAGAATAGCAATGGTCTGCAGGGCAGGCGCAGCGTCTGGTTTTATCACCTGAGTGAAGATAACAACGCCGCCCAGCGCCGCGGCAAGCGCCCAGCCTAGCCAGAACAGAGAACGGTTTCGCACCGTTGACGCGGCGTGAGTGGTCTGAGGTGGCACCAGATCGCGCGCGATGAGCTGCCAAAGCCCAGGCGAAGGCGCAACCTCGCGGCTGGTGACGTCAATAGCGCTAAACGCCTTCTGCCAGCGCGTGACTTCGGCGGCAAAATCGGCGTCTTCATCCAGACGTTTATCTAGCTGCCGTCGCTTCAGCGGGTCGATTAACCCCAGCACGTAGGTGGCGGCTGACAGTGTTTCTTTCTCTTCCGTGCTCATAGGCCAATACACTCCCTGAGGTGCGTCAACGCGCGGCGGATCCAGCTTTTCACCGTGCCTTCCGGCTGGTTCATCGACAGAGCAATCTCGGTTTGCGACAGGCCGCGATAATAGGCCAGCGCGATACTTTGGCGTTGCTCGGCGGGTAAATGGTCCATGCAGTGATGAAGCCGACGCGCCTCCTGATGCACGTCATCGCCGGGCGGTGGCGCCTGGAAGCTGTCTTCGGCCTCGCTTATCTCCTCAACCGAACAACAGCGATGTTCATGCTTGCGCAAATAATCAATCGCGCGATTCCTGGCGATATGGCAGAGCCAGATTTGCGGTTCGCTGCGCTGCTCGTCGTAATAGATGGCCGATTGCCAGATTTGAATAAAGGTATCGTGGAGGATCTCTTCGGCCCAGTCACGACGTCTGACCATGCGCAGAATGATGCCTAGCAGCTTGGGAGAGAGGAGGTGGTAGAGCTGCGCCAGGGCATCTTTATCGCCGCAGGCTATCTGGTTCATTAATCCGGCATGAATATGAGGCGCATTAGCTGTCATCGGATTCCCTTAAAGGTGCAGCCACACCAAGAGTGGCTGCACACAGTATAGGCAATGCTTTACGGCATCAGCACAGTATCGATAACGTCGATCACACCGTTACTCTGATTGACATCATAAGTGGTGATATTAGCGATATTGCCGCGCACGTCTTTAATCTGAATATTGTGCGGCCCGTTTGCCATCACCCACAACGATTCACCGTTAACGGTTTTCAGCTCAGCCTTCCCGCCGCCGGCTTTAATTTTTTTCTCCAGCGCTTTCATATCGAGCTTCCCTGAAACCACATGATAGGTGAGCACGCTGGTGAGTTTTTGTTTGTTTTCGGGTTTAAGCAGCGAGTCGACGGTACCTGCTGGCAGTTTTTCAAACGCCGTATTGGTTGGGGCAAATACGGTAAACGGCCCCGTGCCTTCCAGCGTTGGCACCAGCCCTGCGGCTTTGACTGCCGCGACCAGCGTGGTGTGATCTTTGGAGTTCACGGCATTCTGCACGATATTTTTAGAAGGGTACATGGCAGCACCGCCGACCATCACCGTGCTGTTGTCCATCATCGCTGCCTGAGCAGCACCGTTGACGATCAGGGTAGAAAAAAGCATCGTTTTAAGAAATTGTTTCATTTTCACTTCCCTCATTGGTTGTTTTAGGAAGGGTTGATGTGCCCTCATCTGTTAATACGAATGAAGAAAGGAAACGGATGCACAAAAAATGAATTATTTTATCAGCCGAGCCACATTGGGCCGATTACGGTATTTGTTTTCCCACGGCATGCCATAGCCCACCAGCAGATCGTCATTCTCCATCTCCCACGCATAGTACTGTTTTACCGGGATTTCCACGCGACCCGGCTTCACGAACAGTACCGCGACCGACACAGAGGCGGGGCGATAGTTTTCCGCCAGGTGCGCAACCAGACGTTTCATGGTGCCGCCGGATTCAATCGCGTCGTCAATCACGATGACGTGCCGGTTGGTGATATCTATATTCTGGTGATAGACGATGGTCGAGCCGTTATGGCGATCGCCCGGCGTATGGGGGCAGGAGATATAATCCATGCTGATATCAAAATCTAACTGCCGGGTCAGGTCGGCGGTGAAGAGGATCCCGCCGGGCACCACGGTAATGAACACGGCATCGCGAAAATCGCGGTTTAACTGCGCTGCTACGTTGCGAACGCCTGTCGCAATCGCTGCTTCATCAAGGATAATTTCGCCGATACGGTGATTGCTCATGTTAACTCCTGGTGTGAATCCATCACAATCGAGCATGATGGCTATGAATAAACGTCACGCTATTGCCCGGAAAATGTCGGCCGACGTTTAGCCGACGGAGATTACCGTATCTTGTAAGATCCCGGCGATGATATCGCGCGCTTCACGGGGCTCGGGAAGCTCGCGGTGTTGCCCGCTGTGGTACTGCGAAAGCCAGTAGGTCAGCATCCCAAGAACCAGACGTACGGCGCGCCCTGGCGCAGGAAAGGTCGCTGAGGCCGCGCGGGTCAGGCAGTCGGTAATGGCTGGTTGAATGGCGATTTGCTGGTCACTGGCATGCTGAATGAGCGCGGCGTACAGCGGTTTCAGACTGCCGCGACGGGATTCGGCGTAATACTTAAGGAACAGATCTTCCGCGCAAGCGACCGGCTGAGCGCTAAACCAGGCGTGGGTCCGCTGCTCAAGCTGCTGTAGATGAGCGCTCAGACCCTGAGGTAAGGTGATGCACACACGATGCTCCATGATGTCGGGAGAGTCCTGCCTGACGGCAACAGTGGGCTAACAGATAGCGCCACTATGATACATTGTGATAGATTGTGCAATATATTGATCGTTTGTGGGAGATTGCCTTGATTGATTATGATGCTTTACCCGATCAGCGACAGGCGTTTATTCACCAACTGCTGGTGAGAACCGGCCGGGTGATTGGGGCCGATGTGGCGCGACAGCTTGGGGTCTCAGAACATACGATCCGCCGTGACCTGCAGGAACTGGCGCGTCAGGGGCTGTGCAAGAAAGTCTACGGCGGTGCCGTCAGTCAGCTGATTGCCTCCAGTTCTCTCGCCTCGCGCATTGAACAAAACGTCTCTGAGAAGTCGCTGGTGGGGCGCAAATGCGCCGAGCTGCTGAAGCCAGAATCCTGCGTTTTTATTGATTCCGGCTCGACCTACCTGGCGATGGCGGCGTTTATCCCTGAGGATATGGAGCTGACGATTGTCACCAACTGCCCGCAAATTGCCGCGGCATTAGGCGCCAGAACCCACGGTGAACTGATTCTTTTGGGCGGCAAAGTGAATCCGAAAACGGGGAGCACGCTCAGCTCAGACACGGTGAATCAGGTGCGGGAGATGGTTTTTGATCAGGCGTTTGTCGGCGTCTGTGGCCTGGATCTGCAGGCGGGGTTGAGCGCGGTCTATTATGAAGATGCCTGTTTTAAGAAGCAGGTTATCGCGCAGAGCAATGAGGTGATTACCGCCGTCACAGCAGAAAAAATCGCCCAGGTAGCCCGTTATAAAGTGGTTTCCTGCGAAGAAATTGACGTGATGGTGGTGAGCCCTGATACCCCGACGGCGGATTTCGATCACGGTAATATCCGCATCGAAAGGGCGGAATAGCGTTTCTTCTGGGAGGGTGAAAACCTTCCCATTTCGCTACACGATAGGCGCGTACGGAATGACGATGGCGTGATGGTTTTTAATGAATGCTTTAGAGGGGTATTGCAGAGTTACAGCAGAATGGTGCGTCTGAATGGACTCGAACCATCGACCCCCACCATGTCAAGGTGGTGCTCTAACCAACTGAGCTACAGACGCATAATGGTGCGTTTAATTGGACTCGAACCAACGACCCCCACCATGTCAAGGTGGTGCTCTAACCAACTGAGCTATAAACGCATTAATGGTGCGTCTGAATGGACTCGAACCATCGACCCCCACCATGTCAAGGTGGTGCTCTAACCAACTGAGCTACAGACGCATTGTTGCTTGCGGCAACGGGGACGAATATTAGCGGCAGCGGCGGTCGGTGGCAAGCGGAAAATGTGTGATTTCACCCGACTGGAGAACTTTTGCCCATATTGCGCGCGTTTTAGCGCGCCTGCTGAAAATCCGTTGATCTCGCAGCATTTTATTTATCCAGCGCTCGCATGTAGGCGATGGAAAATCAGGACGGTCTGTGTGGTTGAGATATGAATTGTTATAATATAACATCTCATTTTTCTCGCATCAGTTAAGGATAAATAATCATGAAACTTCTGGGTAAAGTGACGCTGGCAGTGGGGGCGCTGGTGATGGCAGGGCAGGCATTCGCGCATGGCCATCACGATCACGGACAGCCGTTAACCGCGGTGGAGCAAAAGGCCGCCGAGGGGGTATTCAACGATAGCGACGTCAAGGATCGCGAACTGAAAGACTGGGAGGGTATGTGGGAGTCGGTGAACGCTTTGTTGCTGTCCGGTGACCTGGACCCGGTATTCCAGCAAAAAGCCGATAAAGATAAGCGCAAAACTTTCGCCCAGATTAAAGCGTATTACCGTAAAGGCTATGCCACCGATGTGAATATGATTGGCATCGAAAACGGCACGATGGAGTTCCATTCGGGCGACAAGGTGAGTTCATGCCAGTACCGCTACGCGGGACACAAAATTCTGACCTATACCTCCGGTAAGAAGGGCGTGCGTTATCTGTTTGAATGTCAGGATGCTAACAGCGCTGCGCCGAAGTTCGTCCAGTTCAGCGACCATATTATTGGCCCGCGCAAGTCCAGCCATTTCCACATTTTTATGGGGAATCAGTCTCAGGACGCGCTGTTGGCAGAAATGGATAACTGGCCGACCTATTATCCGTATCAGTTGACCAAAAAACAGGTGGTTGATGAGATGCTGCACCACTAAGTGACAAGGCCGGGCTACATTTGAGTGTAGCCCGGCCAGGCGAAGCGCCGCCGGGATGGTTAACGCGAGGCGCGCTGAAGAATCACCACATCTGGTTGGCGCTGCAGGAAACGCATTCTCAGCATCATCAGCACCGCCGCCGACGTCAGACCAATAATAAAGCCCCACCAGAAGCCCGCCGGGCCCATTCGCGGAACCACGATATCGGTCAGCGCCAGCACGTAGCCGCACGGCAGCCCCAGCACCCAGTAAGCGATAAAGGTAATAAAGAAGATCGAACGGGTATCTTTATAACCACGCAGAATACCGCTGCCGATAACCTGCACCGAGTCAGAAATCTGATACAGCGCCGCTAGTAACATCAATTGGGCGGCAAGCGTCACCACTTCTGGATTATCGTTGTACAGCAGCGCGATATGCGTACGCATCAGGGTGGTAAAAATGGCCGTACACATCGCCATGCACACGCCGACGCCGAGCCCGGTACGCGCAGAAACCTGCGCATCCGGCGTAGAACCCTGCCCAAGACGGAAGCCCACGCGGATGGTCACCGCCGCCGCCAACGACATTGGCAGTACGAACATCAGCGAGCTAAAGTTCAGCGCAATTTGGTGACCAGCAACGTCGACGATCCCCAGTGGGGAGACCAGCAGCGCTACCACGGCGAACAGCGTGACTTCAAAGAACAGCGCCAGCGCGATGGGCAATCCCAGAGAAACCAGACGTTTCAGGATGGCCGTATCCGGGCGGGAAAAACGCTCTTTATTGCGGATATCGCGCATTGAGCCCGCATGGCGGACGTAGTAGAACATGCTGAAGAACATCACCCAGTAGACCGAGGCAGTGGCAACGCCGCAGCCCACGCCGCCAAGTTCCGGCATGCCGAAGTGGCCGTAGATAAAGATATAGTTGACCGGAATGTTAACCAGCAGACCAATAAAGCCCATCACCATGCCGGGC
Source organism: Kluyvera sichuanensis (assembly GCF_014218705.1). Classification (GTDB taxonomy): domain Bacteria; phylum Pseudomonadota; class Gammaproteobacteria; order Enterobacterales; family Enterobacteriaceae; genus Kluyvera; species Kluyvera sichuanensis. Next base: position 238,892 of record NZ_JABBJF010000001.1, read on the forward strand.
TTGGTTTTCGCCAGCCCTTCACACTGGTTACGCGCCACCTGGAAGCACAGGTAGCCAGGGGCTCCCCATAACAGGGCGCGCAGGTAGCCGACCGCTTTATCCGCCAGCGCTGGGTCAATGTTATGCATTGAGCGGATGATATACCCCGCGTTCCACAGCACGACCATGATTAATACGGAGACAAGCCCAGCCAGCCAGAAGCCCTGACGAACCTGCTGCGCGATACGGTCTCGGCGACCAGAGCCGTTGAGCTGGGCAATCACCGGGGTGAGGGCCAGCAGTAAGCCGTGACCAAAGAGGATCGCTGGCAGCCAGATAGAGGTACCGATGGCGACGGCGGCCATGTCGGTGGCGCTGTAGCCGCCCGCCATAACCGTATCGACAAAGCCCATCGAGGTTTGAGCAACCTGCGCGAGGATAACCGGGATAGCCAGCGCTAATAACTGCCGCGCTTCACTAAAGTACTTCTGCACGTGAACACCTGTATTGTTGTTATTTATTCTCGCCGTACGCCGGGTACGGGAGACAGAAAAGCCGCCTTAACCGGCAGCAAGAAGAATAAATAGAGGATTTGCTCCATTATTGTAGCGAGGATTTGCTTTTAATCTAGTCAAAAAATAGGTGGAGCGCCGGGGAAGGTAGCAACCTGTTTTCTCAACTGCTATTGTGCGTAGCAGACGAATCGGTAGACGTACCGTAATGATTATCAACAGGAGTTAACTGCATGTTCACTGGTATTGTGCAGGGCACGGCAAAAATCGTGTCCATTGATGAGAAACCGAACTTCCGTACCCACGTTGTGGCGCTGCCGGAACACATGCTGGCTGGCCTTGAGACGGGCGCATCGGTTGCACACAACGGCTGCTGCTTAACGGTCACGGAAATTAACGGCGACCAGATCAGTTTCGACCTGATGAAAGAGACCCTGCGTATTACCAATCTGGGCGATGTGAAAGAGGGCGACCTGGTCAACGTTGAGCGTGCGGCGAAGTTCAGCGATGAGATTGGCGGTCATTTAATGTCGGGTCATATTATGACCACGGCGGAAGTGTCTAAAATCCTGACCTCCGAAAACAATAAGCAGATCTGGTTTAAAATCCAGGACCCGACGCTGATGAAGTATGTCCTGTATAAGGGTTTCATCGGTATCGACGGTATCAGCCTGACGGTCGGTGAAGTGACGGCCACGCGTTTCTGCGTCCACCTGATCCCGGAAACGCTGGAGCGCACCACGCTGGGTAAAAAACGCCTGGGCGACCGCGTGAACATCGAAATCGACCCGCAAACGCAGGCGGTAGTGGATACCGTTGAGCGCGTGATGGCGGCAAAAGAAGCGGCAGCGCAGCAGGCTGCGGCGGAATAATCCAAAAATCTGCCCGGCGCAGTTCGCGCCGGGCGTTTTCATCTATACGTCCATCGCCGCATGATGCCCTTGATAGATGGCCGTCGTAATCGTCGATACCTTCACGCAGTCACCAACCTGAGCAACCCACGGCGCGCAGTCGCGCAGTGCTTCAATCACCTCATGGCGTGAACGCTGCCCCAGCGCACAAATCACCGATTTCCCGCTAATGTTCACCTGCTCACCTCGCGCGTTCTCACAGCGTACGCCGTCATCATTAATCGCCAGCGCGCGATGTTCGGTATAGACCGCGATCCCTGATTTTTCGATTTCAGCCAGCAGCAGCGGGCGATGGCGAATGTTGGCATCGGGCGACAGTTGAGCATTCATTTCAACCAGCTTAACCCGCTTATGCTGACGCGCCAGGTGAATCGCCACCTCGCATCCTGCTAGCCCGCCGCCGAGAACCACGACGTCATCGTCGATCTCATCTTGATGGTGGTGGTAATCGTTAATCAGCACCACGTTACGATGATGGATACCCGCAATTGGCGGTACGTTGGCCTCTGAGCCAGCGGCAATAATCAGCGCATCGGGGTGAATGCTGTCGGCAAGTTCCGGCGTCACCGGCGTATTCAGGCGAATATCCACCCCGGCATCGGCGCACAGTTTGCCGAGCGTTTGGCCAAGCTGGTACATCTCGTATTTAAAGTCGATGGCCTGCTCACCGATAAGAATGCCGCCCACTTCGTGGTTCTTCTCACACAGCACCACCTCGTGACCACGGCGCGCGGCGGTCCATGCCGCCTGCAGGCCGCCGGGACCTGCGCCAACGACCAGCACTTTTTTGCGCTGGGGCGCGCGAGGGATCTCAAGGCCGTCGCGTTCGCGGCCAATCAGTGGGTTAACGGTGCAGCGGCGGGTTGAGGTTTCAGCACGTTCGGCCATACAGGTAAAACAGCGCAGGCAGCGAATAATGGTGTCGTCCTGGTTGGCCATCACTTTATTCGGCAGCGCCGGGTCGGCGAGCAGGGCACGCGCCATCTCGACGATATCGGCCTGCCCGGAGGCGATAATCTCCTCCATCATCTGCGGATCGTTAAGGCCGCCGACCGTAGCGACCGGCACGCTGACGTGTTTTTTAATTTCCGCTGCCAGATAGACGTTGCTGCCGTGTGGCAGGAACATTGACGGGTGAGTGAGTCCAAATCCACGCTGATAGGTACCCGCGGAGACGTGCAGGATATCGACATGGCGCTCCAGCAGTTTGGCGATTTCAATCCCTTCCGCCAGGTCGTAACCCCCGTCGAAAAGCTCAGACCCGCTCATGCGAAACTCGATAGGAAAACCGTCGCCCACCGCGCGTCGCACGCTTTGCAGGACTTCAATGGCAAAGCGCACGCGATTCTCCCGCGAGCCACCGTAACCGTCGGTGCGTTTATTAAACCACGGCGAAAGGAACTGGTTGATAAGCCAGCCGTGGCCGCCATGTACCATCACCATCTCGAATCCGGCACGCTTAGCCAACGCCGCTTTCTCACCGTAGGCTTCGACAATCTCAGCAATTAACGCTTCGGTCAGCTCGTGCACCTCGCGTCCATCAGGGCGCGTGCCCTGGCTTGGCCCCCATTGATAAAGACCCTCTTTCTGATTTTTATCCGTCAGATAGGTACCCGCATACTGGCCCGAATGTGAAAGCTCCACGCTGGCAATCGCGCCGTGGCGGCGAATAGCGTCGGCGGTGTAGGTAAAGCTGGCGAGCGAGCCCGGCGTTTGCAGATCCAGATGAAACATATGCGAGCCTTCGGTTTTCGGATGCACCACCAGTTCGCTGACGGTGACGTTCGCCACGCCGCCTTTGGCACGGTTTTCGTAGAAGGCGGTGGAGGCCGGGCCGATGGTGCAGTCGGCAGTGATGTCGGTGCCGCCCATCGGTGCGCCGAACATCCGGTTACGGAAATAGACGTTGCCAATTTTAATGGGCTGGCAGAGGTGTGGGTATTTGCGGGTGATAGACATAGTGTGTTCTCCAGAACTTACTGAAACTGTGCGTGTTTATTGGTCGCGCGGAAGATAAGCGCCAGCAGCAGCGCGGCGACGCTAAAGGCCATGCCGATGGGGAATGCGGCTTTGTAGCTGTGGCTGCTTGCGAAGGTGGCGCTCATGATGGTCGGGCCGACGTAGCCGGCGATGGCGAAGCCGCAAAACATGATGCCGAAATTGACGCTGTTGAAGCGCGCGCCGAATTGATCGGCGGTAAAACCGGGAAAGACGCCCATAAACGCGCCGAAGCACAGGCCGATGATTGAGATACCAACATAAAACAGTAGGTTGTCGCCGGGGCCTGCTAGATAGAGCAAGTAGAGGCCGGGCAGGGAAAGGATGCAGGCCAGCATCAGCGTATTGATGCGGCCAATTTTGTCGGAAACGACTCCGGCGAGCACCCGCCCCAGCACGTTAAACAGAGCCAGTACGGAGACGGCGAGCGTGGCGGCGGCGGTTGACATCCCTATCATCAACCTGGCCAGCGGTGACGCGAGTGAAATGCACATCAGCCCGGCCACGGCGCCGCAGGTCAGCATGACCAGCATCAGATAGAAGTTGGGAGTGCACAGCATCTTCCGCCAGTTTTTGTCGGGGGAGACACCGCCCAGCTTTGTGCCCTGCGCTGCTTGCCAGCCTGCCGGCGTAAAGCCGTCCGGGCATTTTTCCATCACGAAAGCGCAGGCGCAGACGATGACCGCGAAGGTCAGGCCAATAATTTTAAAGGCGGCGAGAATACCCGCCTCAGCGGTAATCCACGCGGCAATGGGGGGGATAATAACCGAACTGATACCAAACAGCGCGGTGGTGATGCCGCCAACGAAGCCGCGTTTATCTGGGAAAAACTTGATTGAGGTACTGATGGTCGCCCCATAGACCATACCGAGGCCCAGGCCGGTGAGGATGCCATAGGCCCACACCAGATGGCTGACTTCGGTGGCATAACCGCAGAGGATCATGCCGCCGCCAAACATCAGACCGCCGATGAAAATCACCAGTTTCGGACCCAGCGTGTCGTTGATTTTACCGCCGGTAATCATGGTGATGGGGCCGACCGAGTTACAGACTACGAACACAATCGCCAGGTTTGCCGAACTGATTGTGCTGCCGTGCAGCCCGGAAAGGTACTCCGCCATCGGGGAGGCGAAAATGCTCCAGGCGTACATCGACCCGACGCAGAGGTTGATAAAGCAGCTGGCGGTGAGGATCCACCACCGTTTCCTTGAGTAATCCATTTTTCATCCTTAACCGTAATTTTGGTGTTCATTAACTAAATCAATATTTTATTAACAAGCTGACACGTTAAAGCAAACTGCTAACGACGCTAATCCACACTAATAAACATGTCAATGTTTACATGTTTGTTTTGACATGTTGATCAAAGCGGATATGACGGCGCGGCGTGGTATACTCAGCGGGGAAAAACATCAGGTAGGGCACAATGAAAGTTTTAACCTATGCCATTCTTGGCTTGTTAAACCGGACGGCGATGACCGGATATGACATCAGCAAAGCGTTTAACCATGAGTTAGCCAAATTCTGGCATGCCAAACACAGCCAGATTTATGGCGAGCTGAAGAGCATGTTTAACGAGGGGCTGGTGACTTACGATATTGAGATCAGCGGCGATATTCTGGAGAAGAAGAAGTACAGCATCACCGAGGCCGGGCATCAGGCGCTGATGCAGTGGCTGCATAAAGATGAGCCAATTGAGAAAACGGCAAAGGACGTGTTTCGGGTGCGGATGTACTTTTCCAGTTATCTGGATCTCACTACCCGTATCCATCTGCTGGAAAATCAGCGGATGCAGCACCTGGAGCGGCTTCACGTGCTGCAAAAAACCATGGAACAGTATCCGCAGGTGCCGCCGCTGGATAGCGATCGTTTTGGCGATTTTATCGTGCTGGAAGGGGCGATTGAACGTCAGGAAGGGATGCTGCGCTGGATAGACCGCTGCATTGGCTATTGCCGAAGCGGCGAAAGGGGATAAAAGCGTCTGCGCCAGTGCGGCGCAGACGTGAAGTGACTAGCGGGCGACGCGCAAACCGCTCTCGACGCCGCGGGAGAACATCACCTGCCAGAGCTGAATATCTCGCGCGCGGAAAGCACCCGCGCAGGCATTGAGATAGTAGCTAAACATGCGTTTGAATCGTTCAGAATAGTTGTCCGCGATTTCCGGCCAGCATTCGAGGAAGCGTTCATGCCATGCCATCAACGTCGTATCGTAGTCAGCGCCAAAGTTGTGCCAGTCTTCCATCACAAAGTGAGGTTCGCTGGCGTGCGCAATCTGGCGTACTGAGGGTAAACAGCCATTCGGAAAGATGTATTTGTTGATCCAGGGATCGACATTATTGTCTGTTTTCTTCGAGCCGATAGTGTGCAGTAAAAACAGTCCGTCGGGTTTCAGATTTTTGTCGACGACGGAAAAATAGGTGTCATAGTTTTTCGGACCAACGTGCTCGAACATCCCGACGGAAACAATGCGGTCAAACTGGTCGTTAAGGTCGCGGTAATCCTGCAGCAGGATCTCGACGTCCAGCCCCTCGCAGCGGGCCTGGGCCATTTTCTGCTGTTCCGCTGAAATGGTCACGCCCTTGACGGTGACGTCGTAGTTTCTGGCCATAAACGCTGCCAGACCGCCCCAGCCGCAGCCGATGTCCAGCACGCGCATTCCGGGTTTTAGCTGCAGTTTTTGGCAGATGAGATCAAGCTTAGCCTGCTGCGCCTCTTCCAGCGTCTGGGCATCTTTCCAGTAACCGCAGGAGTATTGCATATAGGGGTCGAGCATGCGGCTGAAGAGATCGTTGCCCAGGTCGTAATGTTCTTTACCGACCTGCCAGGCACGACGACGGCTTTGCAGATTAAACAGACGCGCGCCGGCAATGCGAAGCGTGTCTTTAATATGGTGAGGGAGTTGCGTTTCTAATCCGGCGCGCAGCACCTTGTCGAAGAAGATATCCAGACGATCGCATTCCCACCAACCGTCCATATAACTTTCGCCAAGACCCAGCGAACCTTCTTGTAACACGCGTTTAAACAACCGAGGATTTCTGACTTGTATATCGCAGGGAGCATTGCCGTTTACTTCAATGCCTGCGCGGCCTAGCAGCTCGCTGACAATACGATACCAGTCGTCATCCGGTACACTAACTTCTTCTATACACGATGAGCTCATAGCTTCTCCATCCCGACCTGATGATCAGAACCTTAAAACAGCGTAGACGCTTTTTTTGGGTTTGTGAGAAATCTCACGAAATTCGTGAGCCTGCTATCCGACGTAGCACAGAGGAAGGGAAGAATCCCTTGCCGAAAGCCAATCCATGGTTCAACGGGAAGCTATCCTGCTCCCGCTTAATAAGTTCAATCTATATTATTTATGTGATGCGGATCCAGTATAGGACGCTAAGTTTGTTGATTCAACTAAAAATCTTAGCGCCCTAATCATTTTCTGGGATATTGATATGAGTGATGTTTAGGCGTGAGAAGTGGCGTGTTCTATTTCACGTTCAGCGCGACGAGCGGCGAGTTGCATCCAGTAGCCGACGCCTGCGAGCAGCACGGTCACCAGCATCACGCTGGTGGTGGTCAGCAGCGGCGTGGCAATCAATGTGGATACCGCAAGGCTTGCCAGGAAACAGAGCCCTAACTGCAGCGTGTTTTGTAATGCAGCAGCACGGCCTGTTGCCTGTGGGAAAGGCTTCAGCGCCTGAGCGACGACGATCGGATAAATCGCGCCGTTGGCAATGGCCATCACGCAGAACGGAATCAGCAGGGCGGTCAACGAGGCGTTTTCTGCCAGACCCACGGCCCAGGTACCCACCACGCTCAGCGCGTAGATAACCAGCAGCCACGGCAGCATCTGGGCACCACGCCATTTTTGCAGCGCGGCGCGACAGCCGTAGCCGCCAATCAGGAAGGCGATGGTTTGCGGCACATAGCTCAGGCCAATGACCGTCGGGCTGTAGCCCATCTCATGTAAGATGAACGGTGAACCGGTCAGCCAGGCGAAGAAGCTCGCCGAACAGGCGGCGTAAATCAGCACGTTGCCGCGATAGTCTTTACTGCGCAGCAGGCGCATAAAGGTCAGCTTTTCTTCGCTAGTGGCATTTTTTTTGTGCGCAGGCTTGAGGCGGAACGCCGGGAGCATCAGTACCAGGGTGATAATAAACAGCGTGGCGAAGATGGCCTGCCAGTCAAAGTGCGCCAGCAGCCAGCTACCCAGCAGCGGGGCGAGCGCCGGAGAGAGCCCAACCAGCGGCATGATGGTGGCAAAAATGCGGTTGGTGCGCTGAGCGGGATAGTAGTCGGTGACCATCGCCTGCCAGGTCACCGCCGCAGCGCAAACGCCGACGGCCTGTACAAAACGCAGGACCAGCAGCGTGGTGCCATCGCGCACCCACAGCATGCCAATGCAGCCGATAGCGAAAATGGCTAACCCGGACAGCAGAATCGGCTTACGACCGTAGCGGTCTGACAGCGGCCCCCAGAGGAGCTGCGCGACGGCAAAACCGGCCAGAAACAGACTAAGACTCGCGCTGACGGCTGACGCCGGCGTTTGCAGGTCTTCCTGAATGGCGGCAAAGGCAGGGAGATACATATCGGTAGCCAGAAAGCCCAATACGCTCAGCCCCGCGAGCCAGACTAAAAATCCTTTCCCAGGTTGCATTAATTTCGCCCTTTTTATCATGAATAAACGATGTCGCTGAGTGTAGAGAGTGCATAACGGCTTGTGAAACGCTAATATTTGCGTCATGCATTCAAAAATTTTGCAGGCAGAAAATGTGGTCTGAATATTCACTGGAAGTGGTTGATGCGGTGGCGCGCAACGGTAGCTTTAGCGCCGCTGCTCAGGAACTGCACCGCGTGCCTTCTGCGGTCAGCTATACGGTACGCCAGCTGGAAGAGTGGCTGGCGGTGCCCCTGTTCGAACGGCGCCATCGCGACGTTGAGCTTACTCCCGCTGGCGTATGGTTTTTGAAGGAGGGGCGGTCTGTTATCAAAAAAATGCAGATCACTCGCCAACAGTGCCAGCAAATTGCTAACGGCTGGCGAGGGCAGTTGGCGATTGCCGTCGATAATATCGTGAAACCGCAGCGAACCCGGCAGTTGATTGTCGATTTCTATCGTCACTTTAGCGACGTGGAGCTGATTGTTTATCAGGAGGTGTTCAACGGCGTCTGGGATGCACTGGCCGATGGTCGCGTGGAGCTGGCAATTGGTGCCACCCAGGCGATTCCGGTTGGTGGCCGTTTCGCGTTTCGTGATATGGGGATGCTCAACTGGCACTGCGTAGTGGCGAGTACCCATCCACTGGCGCAGATGGAGGGCCCGCTCAGCGATGATGTGTTGCGCAACTGGCCGTCGCTGGTGCGTGAAGATACCTCGCGATCGCTGCCAAAGCGAACAACCTGGCTGCTTGATAACCAGAAGCGCGTGGTGGTGCCGGATTGGGCCTCATCGGAAACCTGTATCTCGGCGGGGCTTTGCGCGGCGATGGTGCCGGGACATCTGGCGCAACCGTGGTTGGAAAACGGGGAGTGGGTGGCGCTACAGCTTGAAAACCCGTTCCCGGATGCCGCCTGTTGCCTGACCTGGCAGCAAAGCGAAGCATCTCCGGCATTAAGCTGGCTGCTGGAATATCTGGGGGATAGCGAGACGCTGAATGAAGAGTGGCTGCGGACACCCGAGTAGGGTGTCCGTGGGAACGCTTAGCGGCGGTAGTCGCGGAACGGGCCGTCGGCCACGGAGCGACGTTCGATAAGACGCGGATGCACCTCAATCGACTGCGAGGTCTCGCGTTTGCTGACGATACGGTCCATCAGCATGTTAAACGCCGTCTCACCAAGCGAATCTTTCGGCTGGTGAATGGTCGTCAACGCCGGGGTGAAGAAACGCGAGTTGCGCACGTTATCATAACCGATCAGCGAAATGTCCTGCGGCACGCGCAGACCCATTTCATCTGCGGCGCACAGTGCGCCCATCGCCATGATGTCACCACCGCAGAAGATAGCAGTAGGGCGCGGCTGCTGCGACAGGATCTGCTGCATTGCGCGATAACCAGATTCGGGCTCGAAGTCACCCTGCACAATCCAGTTCTTCGGTACGTTGATCTGCGCTTCTTCCATCGCTTTCATAAAGCCTGCCAGACGACCCGCACCGGTGTTGCGCTCCAGTGGACCTGGGATCACACCGATATCGCGATGACCACGCTCAATCAGGTAACGACCGGCGGTATAGCCGCCTTCAAAGGCGTTATCAATGACCGAGTCGGTGAAGTCCGCTTTGGCTTCGCCCCAGTCCATTACCACCATTGGAATGTGACGGTACTCTTCGAGCATCGTCAGCAGGGATTCCGGATACTCGGAGCACATGACCAGCAGGCCATCTACGCGCTTTTGCGCCATCATCGACAGGTAGGCGCGCTGTTTTTCCAGGTTATTCCAGGCGTTGCCCAGAATCAGGGTATAACCTTTCTCAAAGCAGTTTTTCTCAACGGCTTCGATAATTTCGGCAAAGTAGGCCGCTTCGCTGCTGGTTGCCAGCAAACCAATCGATTTGGTGTGGTTCACCTTCAGGCTGCGGGCAACGGCGCTCGGAGAGTAGTGCAACTCTTTGATCGCCGCCCAAACGGCTTCACGCGTCTCCTCGGCGACAAAACGCGTTTTGTTAATTACATGTGATACGGTTGTAGTGGAAACGTTTGCGCGCTTCGCTACATCTTTAATAGTTGCCATTCCATCTCACTCCAGACCCTGGCCTGCCCCTGATAAAATCGAAAGGAAAACGTTTGCCTTCACACACCCTGACGCAATTTTGTGGATTGCGATTCGCCGGGAAAACGATACAGGACGACAGGAGGGGGTCAATGGCCGGTACGCTTATAAATAAGCGTCGAATTTTGACTTATCCTGACGCAAAGTGGAAGAGTAAAAACCAACATCCTGCTAAATCTGTGAAGATTTTTGCGCAATACTGTGCAAAAATGAGTTAGCTCAGTTTTGCTGTAGCGATAAAAAGGAGAAAAGTTGATGAGTACCGAACTTAAGATGTCACTCACCACCACCGTCATTACCCTTGCGCTGATCGTTGCCGCAAGTTTGACTGCTGTACTGCATTAATTCCTCTGCGAGGGGGCGCCCGCTCCCTCCTGTCTGATTGTTACCCGTTTAGCAATAATCTTTTGCTGTTTTGTACACTTCTGTTTTTATGTGATTGATGTCATGCTTTTGCCCATTATCGACATGCCGCGTCTGTCGTGCGGCCAACCGGAGCATTTGCATGAAAATTAACTTTCCCTTACTGGCGTTAGCCATCGGGGCCTTTGGCATCGGGACTACCGAATTCTCGCCAATGGGGCTCCTGCCGGTGATCGCAAAAGGCGTGGACGTCTCCATTCCCGCAGCCGGGATGCTGATCAGCGCCTATGCCGTAGGGGTGATGGTTGGTGCGCCGCTGATGACGCTGCTGCTTTCACATCGTGCCCGCCGTAACGCCCTGATCTTCCTGATGGCGATTTTTACCCTCGGCAACGTATTGTCGGCGATGGCGCCGGACTACACCACGCTGATGCTGTCGCGGATTATTACCAGCCTTAACCACGGCGCGTTCTTCGGCCTGGGTTCCGTTGTCGCTGCCAGCGTGGTGCCGAAGCATAAGCAGGCCAGCGCTGTGGCGACCATGTTTATGGGCTTGACGATTGCCAATATCGGCGGCGTGCCGGCGGCAACCTGGCTTGGTGAAACCATCGGCTGGCGGATGTCGTTCCTGGCAACGGCAGGCCTTGGCATTATTGCCATCCTGGGGCTGTGGTTCTCTCTGCCGAAGGGCGGGGCGGGTGAAAAACCGGACGTGAAACGCGAACTGTCGGTGCTGGTGCGTCCGCAGGTGCTGTCGGCGCTGCTGACTACCGTGCTGGGGGCGGGAGCGATGTTTACGCTCTATACCTATATTTCACCGGTGCTGCGGACGATAACTCACGCCACGCCAGCGTTTATTACGCTGATGCTGGTGTTGATTGGCGTCGGCTTCTCAATCGGTAACTATCTCGGCGGCAAATTCGCCGACCGTTCGGTGAGCGGAACGCTGAAGGGCTTCCTGCTACTGCTGATGGCAATCATGCTGGCGATTCCTTTCCTTGCGCAAACGCAGGTGGGCGCGGCGTTCAGTATGGTGGTGTGGGGGGCTGCAACCTTCGCGGTGGTGCCACCGCTGCAGATGCGCGTGATGCGCGTGGCACACGAAGCTCCGGGCCTTTCTTCCTCGGTGAATATCGGGGCGTTCAACCTGGGTAACGCACTGGGTGCGGTTGCGGGCGGGGCGGTGATCTCCGGTGGTCTGGGTTACAGCTTTGTACCGGTGATGGGGGCGATTGTTGCCGCGCTGGCGCTGCTGGTGGTATTCCTGAGCGGCCGTTCACGCGGTGAAGAGGCGCTGGCCAGCCAGTAAAAACAAAAACGCAGAAGGGAAACCTTCTGCGTGATACGAGATAACCCGGCGGAGCATGGCGATGCCGGGTTATTTTTTGCTTACGCCGCCAGATTTTCAGCCACAAACGCCCAGTTCACCAGAGCCCAGAAGTGCTCCAGATAGTTTGGACGCGCATTGCGGTAGTCGATGTAGTAAGCGTGTTCCCACACGTCAACGGTCAGCAGTGGTTTCGCATCGGTGGTCAGCGGGGTTGCCGCGTTAGACGTTGAAACGATAGCCAGGGAACCATCCGCCTTCTTCACAAGCCAGGTCCAGCCCGCACCGAAGTTTTTCACTGCGGCATCGGTGAACTGTGCTTTGAATTCAGCGAAGGAACCAAAGGATTTAGCGATCGCATCAGCGACGGCACCGGTTGGTTCGCCACCGGCATTAGGTGCCAGGCAGTTCCAGTAGAAGGTGTGGTTCCAGACCTGCGCTGCGTTGTTGAACACGCCGCCTTCAGAGGTACGGACGATCTCTTCCAGCGTTTTGCCTTCAAACGCCGTACCTTTGATCAGGTTGTTCAGGTTAGTGACATAGGTCTGGTGGTGTTTGCCGTAATGATACTCCAGGGTTTCCACGGAAATGTGCGGAACAAGAGCGTCTTTGGCATATGGTAATGCAGGTAATTCGAACGACATTGCTACTCTCCTTTATTATATTTGTACACTCAATAACCATGTATTAAGTAGGGATAGAGTAACAAATTAAAAGGTGAGATAAAAGATAAGCTTACCCCGTTTATTAACAAACGGGGTAAGTGATTAACGAATTGTCTTTGGTGTCACAACGCGGCGGGCGCCGACGTAGTGACGGACCCAATAGTCTTCGCTCAGTGACGTTATCTGGATGTCCTGGCCGGTGCGCGGAGACTGAATAAATTTACCGTTACCGACGTACACGCCAACGTGATCGGCGGTGCCGCGGCCCTGAGTACGGAAGAAGACCAGATCGCCGCTTTCCAGCTCGCCACGTTCAACCGGGCGGGCATCGCGCAGGTGATACATTTCGTTGGCAGTACGGGGAATACGGATGTTGACCAGATCTTTGTAAGCGTAATAGACCAGACCGCTGCAGTCGAAACCGGTACGAGGGGAGTTACCACCCCAGCGATAAGGTTTTCCTAATTGGCCCATCAGCTTATTCATCGCGGTCTTCTGTACTTTCTGTACGCGAACTTTGTGCGCAGCGGCGATGGTCATCGGTTTGGATTCTACAGAACTGGTGGTGCAGACCTTCTTGTGACCTTTGCGAACCTTGCAGGTCGTGGTGACGCTGGCGGTTTTGACCGCGCTGCTTTTCGCGTGGGTTTTAGCGGAGGCTGTTTTCGATTTGCTGGCGGCTGGAGTCGCTTTCTTCGCTACGGCTGGCGTGGTTTTCTTCTTAGCGGCAACCGGAGTGGATTTTTTCTTAGCGTTAGATTTATTGTCCGCGTTCTTTTTCTTGCGTTCACTGCTTTTTACAGGAAGCGACTTTTGCGCCGTTGGGGTTTTGGCATGCCCTGTAGCATGCGCCAACGGCGTGAAGGATAACGATGTAAACAGCAATGCACAGAGCGTGAACGACCATTTTTTTATCTGCGCCACTGAACAACCCTCTGAGTAAGATGCAGGCCAAATGTCCTTGCCTGGGTATGGTTTACAAAACCCAACGATTCTAATCCATAAAAACACGAAATGTTAATAGTGTTTTTAAGGATAAAACGTTGTTTCGTTAGCAACTGCAAAAAAAAACATCATTTGATACATAATGAGTCAAATAATGAGCAAGCTTTTCATCAGCCTGCCGATAAACTCATATTTATAAAGCAACTTAACGGTTCAGACGATAAAATAGTAATGCGTGAACAAAATGTTATTTTCTGTTCAGGGTCTGAAACGTTACAATGTCAGACTACTGCCGTAAAAAGAAGTTTGAGGAAGCAAGATAATGAGCGAGACAATTGAAAAAATTCAGCGCCAGATCGCTGAAAACCCAATCCTGCTGTACATGAAAGGTTCCCCGAAACTGCCTAGCTGCGGTTTCTCTGCACAGGCCGTTCAGGCACTGTCTGCCTGCGGTGAGCGCTTTGCTTATGTCGACATCCTGCAGAACCCGGACATTCGTGCCGAGCTGCCGAAATATGCAAACTGGCCGACCTTCCCACAGCTGTGGGTAGACGGTGAGTTGGTTGGCGGCTGTGACATCATCATTGAAATGTACCAGCGCGGTGAACTGCAGCCTCTGATTAAAGAGACTGCGGCGAAATACGCTGAAGAGCCGAAAGCAGAATAATCGGTTTGCCCGGACATTGGGCATAGAAATAAAAAAGCGACCTTCAGGTCGCTTTTTTTATGCCGCTATTCTTCAGTCGATATCGGCAGCGGCCAGCCGCCGAGGCGTTTCCAGCGGTTGACGATTTCGCAGAATAGAATGGCGGTCTGTTCAGTGTCATACAGCGCCGAGTGCGCCTGGCTGCTGTCGAAATCCATGCCCGCCGCGGTACAGGCTTTTGACAGCACGGTTTGCCCTAATGCCAGCCCGCTCAGTGCGGCGGTGTCGAAGGTGACGAACGGGTGGAACGGATTACGTTTGAGCGACGCACGATCGGCGGCAGCCATCATAAAGCTGTGGTCGAAGGTGGCGTTATGCGCCACCATAATGGCACGATTGCAGTCGCTATCTTTCATGCCTTTGCGCACCATCTTAAAGATGGCGTGCAGTGCGTCATACTCGCTGACCGCGCCGCGCAGCGGGTTGTTCGGATCGATACCGTTGAACGCCAGCGCTTCCGGCTCGAGGTTAGCGCCTTCAAATGGTTCAACGTGGAAATGCAACGTCGTGTCCGGCATCAGCCAGCCTTGCTCATCCATTTTCAACGTAATTGCCGCTATTTCGAGCAGGGCATCCGTTTTGGCATTGAATCCCGCAGTTTCCACATCAATCACTACCGGATAAAACCCACGAAAACGGTCGCATAGACCATTAAGTTGCACATTGTCGGACATCAGAATCTCTTCACTTAGAAAAAGTAGCGCGCATTATGGCAAATTTTGCCGCGGCTTGGAAAGGCGGGGTAAAAAAACGGGCGCCTTAGGCACCCGTGGAGGAGTTAGTTGCCAAGGCCTTTGCCGGCATCTTTCTCTTCGATCAGTTCGATTTTATAGCCGTCCGGGTCTTCAACAAACGCGATCACCGTGGTGCCGCCTTTAACCGGGCCTGCTTCACGAGTGACGTTGCCGCCGTTCTGGCGAATGCGGTCACAGGCTTCTGCGGCGTTGTCCACGCTCAGGGCGATATGGCCGTAGGCGGTGCCCAGCTCGTATTTATCCACGCCCCAGTTGTAGGTCAGCTCAATCACCGCTTCATCGCTCTCTTCGCCGTAGCCGACGAAAGCCAGAGAGTACTTATATTCGGTGTTTTCGCTGGTGCGCAGCAGCTTCATGCCCAGCACGTTGGTGTAGAAATCAATGGAGCGTTGCAGGTCGCCGACGCGCAGCATGGTATGCAGTAAACGCATGTTATCCCTCGTCCTTACTTATGAATAATCTGGCTAGTATAGCGGCGGAAGGCCGCCGCTATCAATCAACGTGGGATTACAGCGCAGGGTAGTCGGTGTAACCTTCCGCGCCGCCGCCATAGAAGCTTTCCGGACGCTGCGGGTTCAGCTCGGCTTTATGCAGCAGACGAGCGACCAGATCCGGGTTGGCGATGTAGTCGCGACCAAAGGCCACGGCATCGATTAAGCCTTTCTCAATCAGCGCTTCCGCTTTTTCCGGGGTGTAGGCGCCTGCACCGATAATCGGGCCGTGGAAACGAGCGCGTACTTTTTCGCGGAAGGCTTCGCTGTATGGCTGACCGCCGGCCCAGTCTGGTTCAGACATGTGCAGGTAGGCGATACCGCGTTTGCCTAGCTCTTCAATTAAGTAGAGCGCATCGGCTTCTTCGTTCGGGCCGTTGTCGACGTTCTGGAAAGTACCAATTGGCGACACGCGGATACCGATACGGTCTGCACCCCATTCTTTGATCCCTGCATCAACCACTTCCAGCACCAGACGTGCGCGATTTTCGACGCTGCCGCCGTACTGGTCGGTACGATGGTTAGAGGATGGCGACAGGAACTGGTGCAGCAGATAACCGTGCGCGGAGTGCAGTTCAACCAGGTCGAAACCGGCTTCACGAGCGTTAGCAATCGCCTGACGGAAATCGTTGACGATGCCAGGGATCTCTTCGGTTTCCAGCGCACGCGGCATGGAGGTATCAACGCGAGTGGCGTGACCGTTCTCATCGCGCAGCGACGTACGGGTGTTCGCGCTCAGCGCGGAAGGGGCAACCGGCGCTTCACCGTTTGGCTGCAGGCTGGAGTGGGAGATACGCCCGGTGTGCCACAGCTGAACGGCGATGCGACCATCTTCGGCGTGAACGCCAGCGGTGATTTTCTGCCATGCGGCAATCTGTTCAGGGCTGTGCAGGCCAGGAGCGCCCTGGTAGCCTTTCGCCTGAGCGGAGATTTGGGTCGCTTCGGAGATGATAAGACCGGAGCTGGCACGTTGGCGATAGTACTCGGCCATCAGCGGGGTAGGAATGTCACCCGGAACGATGCTGCGCAGACGCGTCAGCGGGGCCATAAACACGCGGTTCGGGGCAGTAACCGCACCCACTTTCAGTGGGGTAAACAGTTTTTCTTGCGACATGGTGACTCCTGAGTAGACCGGTCGTCTAGTGATTAACGAAATAAAAACGCCGGGTTTAGTCCGGCGCGGCAATCAGATTCCTGACGTGCGTCAGCGCGCTTTCAAGCGGCGTTGAACTGCGGGCCATTTTCGCCTGCAGATTTGCGCCCAACCACAGCGAGTAGAGTACCTGCGCCGTGGCTTCGGCTTCGCCACTGAATTTAAGGCAACCTTCACGGCGGCCATTTTCCAGCGCTTGCGCCAGCAGAGCCATAATCTGGCTGGCACCTTTGTTCATTTCTGTGCGCATATCTTCGGAAAGATCGCACACTTCGGCAGAGAGTTTAACGGTCAGACAACCGCTGATAAGACCCTGCTGGCAAAACTGGGTGAGCGTGTGCTGGTAATAGTCCAGCAGGCGGTCACGGTAGTTGCCTGCGCCCTGGGTAAAATGCTGCACCAGGCGCTGGTGATAATCGGCAAAGTGCCGTTCCAGCATCGCGACGCCAAACGCCTCTTTTGAACGGAAATAGTGATAAAACGACCCCTTCGGCACTTCCGCCGTCTTCAGGAGTTCGCTAAGCCCCATTCCGGTAAACCCCCGGTGCATGCAAAGACGCTCGCCGGTAGCCAGAATGTGTTCACGGGTATCATGTTCAATCAATTTGCTCATGCGATGCACTGTAATAGACCGATTGGTCTAATGCAAATGAATTTTTGAAAATGCAGGTTCACCCGCACGATGTGGGAGAAAAGTTGCGCCCCGGTGATTAAACGTCTTCAATGAGAGTATGACGTGGTAAAAGGGGGCTAACGTGGCGGAGCAACTGGAGTTTTTCCCGGTTCAAAGTCCGTGCCGGGGAATTTGTCAGTCGGATGAGCGCGGATTTTGCCGTGGCTGTTTTCGCAGCCGCGATGAACGCTTCAATTGGCAAAAAATGAACGATGCGCAAAAACAGGAGGTGCTGCGGCTCTGTCGTCAGCGTCTGCTGCGTAAATTACGCGCGGGTAAAGCGACGAATACGGAAGATCCTCAGCAGCCCTCACTGTTTTAAGCGCAAAAGTGCGTATACTCAATTCAATTTTTTTTGTTGAGGAAGTGGTTATGGTTCAACGTATTACCCTGGCACCACAAGGGCCAGAATTTTCCCGTTTCGTGATGGGCTACTGGCGTCTGATGGAGTGGAACATGACGCCACGTCAGCTGGTGAGCTTTATTGAAGAGCATCTCGACCTTGGGGTGACGACCGTTGACCACGCCGATATTTATGGTGGCTACGCCTGTGAAGCTGCGTTCGGTGAAGCGCTGAAGCTGGCGCCGCATCTGCGTGAACGAATGGAGATTGTCACCAAGTGCGGGATCGCCACCACGGCGAAGCCGGAACACGCGCTCGGTCACTATATTACCGACCGCAATCACATCATTCATAGCGCCGAACAGTCGCTGCGTAACTTGGCTACCGACGTGCTGGATCTGCTGCTGATCCACCGCCCGGATCCGTTAATGGATGCCGATGAAGTGGCGCAGGCGTTTACCGCGCTGCATCAGAGTGGAAAAGTGCGCCATTTCGGCGTCTCCAACTTTACCCCGGCGCAGTTTGCGCTGTTGCAGTCGCGTCTGCCGTTCACTCTGGCCACGAACCAGGTGGAGATATCGCCAATTCACCAGCCGACCATTCTTGACGGCACGCTGGATCAGCTGCAGCAGTTGCGTATTCGCCCGATGGCCTGGTCCTGCCTCGGCGGCGGTCGCCTGTTTAATGACGATGAGTTCCAGCCGCTGCGCGATGAGCTGGCGAAGGTGGCGAATGAACTGAACGCAGGCAGCATTGAGCAGGTGGTGTATGCGTGGGTGATGCGTTTACCGTCGCAGCCGCTGCCGATTATCGGCTCTGGCAAAATCGAACGCGTGCGCTCTGCCATTGTCGCCCAGTCTCTGGATATGACGCGTCAGCAGTGGTTCCGCATTCGTAAAGCGGCATTAGGTTACGACGTTCCGTAATGTCATTTATGCAGGCGGTTTTTGCCGCCTGCATCCTTTCTTTTACGCCGGCTGTTCGGTCAGCGTGCCGGGCGGCGGTGCCGTTTCCAGCTGTGAAAGCGAACAGTACAGACGCCACAGAATCGAGGCCAGCTCGCGGGCGGCCGGTTGATGGTGGTGGGCCAGGGTGTTACAAATTCGCTGCAGCTCTTCGAGCGTAGTGGCCAGCGGGCGCTGTTGAACCCCGCGTTCACTCATCACATCCCTCAGCAGACTAATACACATATCGCGTACCTGCGACAGCGGGTCCGAACGGGCTTCCCAGGCGCGAAGCTGCCAGACTACGTGCGAACAGTTCAGCAGTACCACGCCCCAGCGTAACAGCCAGCGGCGTGCTGGTTCATCCTGGCTGCTGCTGAGCTGGCTAACATGATGATAAACCAGCGATTCAAATTCATGCTCGCTGTTTGCCGGGTGTCGGCTAAGCTGATCAACAAAGTGACGCCGTAACGCCCGAATATGACGGCGGCTTTTGCGCGCATCTGAACCGGGAGTCAGCACGGCAAAAGCCAGCCATGCCAGACCAACGCCGATGATTTTGGCCAGGTTATCGTTAAGGAAATCGCCAAAATTGTAGACTGGCGGATTGGTCACCGCGATAAATGAACCCATAAAGACGATAAGCGACCCCCACAGCCTTGCCTGTTTGGGCATCTGCAGTTTCAACAGTTGCATGGTTAGCAACAGCGGGAAGAGAAACAGCATGAACTGCCAGAGATCGCTGATTTGCACCATCAGGCCGAATTTGACGCCAAAGCTGAATATCGACAGCAGGATCAAGGTACGCATCAGCAGCGTGAGCGAACTGAACGGTGACGGTACGTTGGAGTAGAGTACACAGCAGATAGCTGCCAGGGTTAAGGCCGCTGCACCCGATTCCCACTGGGTGCTGATGCTTAGCGCGCCAACGCTGACCAGTGCGAAGAAGGTACGGATGCCGCTCCATGCTGCTTCGGCATGGTCGGTATGGCGCATCAAGGCGGGGGCGGCTGGCACGGTAAACTCGGTCACCGCGGTCGCGTTTTCCAGCCGCTGGAGCCAGTGGCTGGTGGTGAGATAGAGGCGGCAGAAGTAGCGTAAACGGTGCCAGAACGCGTGGTGGCGATAATCCTGCGGGTTGCTCGGCGCCAGCGGAGCGATAATTCGCGCGACGGTATAGGCATCGCAGTCGGGTTTCGCCAGCGCCAGCAACAGTTCTTCCAGCACCGGGCGGATGGTTTGCGGCGCCTCCGGCCAGTTCAGCAGCAGTCGACGTAAGCTTGAGATTACGCTAGTCAGTCGTAGCTGTTGGTGCAGTAAATAGTTGAGCAGCGTGTTCTGTCGTCGCAGGCGATAGTGGCTCCAGAAGGCCTGAATGCGCAGCAGATTCATCGTCAGAATTTGGCTGATCACGCTCTGGTGCGCAGTGCGGATGGCATCGGTGGTGACCGGTTGCCAGAGCATGTTGGCGTGTTCAAGTAACCGGGCGTGCATATTTTTAAGCGCCGTCAGCAGGGTACTGCCGTCAGAGGTGCTGGGCAGGATCATCATCATCACCCCGCCGCACAGAATCCCGACAATCACTTCACACACGCGCGCCTGAGCAATGTCCCAGAGTCGGGTGGCATCCACCACATTGATAATAGGAAACGCGATAATGGCACAGGTGTAGCCCGCCAGCTGAAAGGCGTAGGCGACGTTGTTGGTGTACATCGCGCAGGCCCAGGTACAGAAAGCCAGCCAGCCGGACATAGCAAACAGGAACAGCCAGGGGTCGGTCAGGGTATGCCCGGCTATCAACAGCGCCGCGCAGGCGCCGAGCATACTCCCGGCAACACGCCCGAGGCTTTTACTGATAACACCGCCAACGGTCGGAAAGCTGACCACTGCAGCGGAGGTCATCGCCCAGTAAGGTTCATCAAGGTTGAGCCAGTAGGCGATGCTAAGCGCGAGACACATGGCAATGGCGTTGCGCATGGCATAGCGCCATTGCGGCACGGTCGCTTTAACCCAGGGCAATGACCGCCATGTTAAAGCGGGAAAGATCATTGCTTCCCACCGGCTATAGAGACGGTGCAGGTGGTACCGGCAACCAGCACGGTATCTGCTGGCAGCGCGTCTAATTCAATGCGTACCGGCACACGCTGTGCCAGACGCACCCATGGGATGGTCGGCTTGATATCGGCAACGAGCTTGCCGTCTGTTGCCAGACTCTGGTCGTGAATGGCACGGCCGATGCTGGATACGTGACCCTGTAACTTTTTATCGTCACTGTAGAGGACGACATCGGCGCGGTCGCCTTCGCGGATGTGGCGCAGTTTGGTCTCTTCGAAGTAGCCGACCACGTAGAAGGAGTGGCTGTCGATCAGCGCAAAGACCGGCTGTCCGACGGCGGCATAGTTGCCGATGCGGGTTGAGAGGTTGGTGACCCAACCGTCGACCGGTGCTTTTACGTTGGTTTGAGCCAGCTGCCAGCGGGCATGTTCGCGCTCGGCTTTGGCGGCATCAAAGTTGGCCTGCGCTGCTTTCAGCGTCATGTTGGCCGTGTCGAGGTCTTCGGCGGAGATAAAGTTCTGCGATAGCCCCCGGCGACGCTCCACTTCATGGCTGGCGCGCGAGAGGTCGGACTGAGCCTTAGCAAGCTTCGCATCGGCATTCATCTCGGCAATTTTCCACGGCGTTGGGTCAATCTGGAACAGCACGTCACCGGCGTGGACAAACTGGTTGTCCTTTACGTTGAGGGTCAGAATACTGCCAGAAACCTGTGGGGTAATATCAACCTGTTCGGCGCGAATTTTGCCGTCGCGCGTCCACGGCGACTGCATGTAGTAGTTCCAGACCAGCCAGCAGGCGATGATAGCCAGGGCCGCGATGAACAGCGTTGAGAAGTATTTTAATTTTTTCATTGAGTTACATCACCACCAAACCAGTATCATCAGCGCCATACACACTGAAAGCGCAAAGAAAGAGAGATCCATCAATAGCGGGTGCCAGATATCACCGGCATACATCCAATCGCGCAATAAACGGTGAATTATTAACCAGAACAGGAAGCCCAGCAGGACGGCTTTAAATACAGGGGGAAAATAAATAGAAGCACCAACCACAAGGTCTTGCAGCGGGACTCCTGGAATGTGGAAAATAGACTTCACAAGCAAAAATCCTTTGCAATTGAAGAGTTATGGCTCGATAGTGTGTCGTGTTTTGACATACATTCACATCATTTGAAACAGTGTAACTCACGGATCTGGTTTGCGTGCACGTGGCAATTCATTTGTTTTGCTAATTTAAATACTGCACACTATTCTAAAATCAGTATAATAACTTAGCAAGCTAATTATAAGGAGATGAAATTGGAATCGCCATTAGGTTCTGATCTGGCACGGTTGGTGCGCATTTGGCGTGCTTTGATTGACCATCGCCTCAAACCTCTGGAACTCACGCAGACTCACTGGGTCACGCTGCATAATATTCATCAGCTGCCGCCCGAACAGTCGCAAATCCAACTGGCAAAGGCGATCGGCATCGAGCAGCCGTCTTTAGTTCGTACTCTGGATCAGCTGGAAGAGAAGGGACTGATCTCTCGCCAGACCTGTGCGAATGACCGCCGTGCTAAACGCATTAAGTTGACTGAGAAAGCAGAACCGCTGATCCAGGAGATGGAAGCGGTCATCAGCCACACGCGCGGTGATATCCTGTCGGGGATCTCCGCCGAGGAGCTGGGGATATTGACCACGCTGATCCGCAAACTGGAGCAGAATATCATTGAGCTGCAATCGCGCGATTGATACTCATTGATACTCAAAAAAACCCGCGATAGTCGCGGGTTTTTTTTCACCTCTCTTATTCCCAGACCATTACGCGGTTTCTGCCCGCCGCTTTGGCGCGGTACATCGCTTCATCCGCACGTCTGACGCACTCTTCTACCGGCACCGATAAATCGACGGCGGTGAAAACGCCCATGCTGATGGTGATAGACTCTGGCAGCTGCGCATGGCTGCTTTCGGCATTATGCTGGCTGATTGCCAGACGAATACGCTCGGCAATCGTTCGCGCCACCTCGGGAGAGGTGTTAACCAGCAGCAGAGCAAATTCTTCGCCACCGATGCGGGCGGCAACGTCGTTTTGCCGCACCGAATCCTGCAGGACTTTCGCCACGAACTGAATCACCTTGTCGCCCTGCAGGTGCCCATATTTGTCATTGATACGCTTAAAGTGGTCCAGATCGCTGACAATCACCGATACCGGTTGACCATCGGCAATAGTAGGCAACAGTGCGGTAAACGAGTCGTAGAAATAGCTGCGATTGTACAGTCGTGTTAATGGATCGCGGATAGAGTTCTGGTATGAGTCATGGTATTTCGCATTGGACTGGCGATAGAGCGTGAACACGTCGCAAAACAGCACAAAGATAAGGAACAGAGTGGAGATGGTTTCGAACAGGCGCGCCTGATACCAGCTGTAGCTGGCGGTCTCCTGGCCGGTCATCAGGACAAACAGCGTGAAGATATAGCAGGCGCAGAAGAAGGCCCCGCTGTACCAGAATATATTGCGCAGTTGCGTTGTAATCAGAATGGTGAAAAGCGTTATCCCCCAAAGACCAAACAATATCCAGCTGATAATTCCTTGCCAGACGTCAGTATATTTAAAGGTAAGATTATCAATAAAGGCAACGCTGAGTAACGGATCGTTGCTGGAATATAGCCAGGCCAATTCCATAATGCAGGCGCAGAAAATAACGATGCCGCTGAGAATGAAAAAATGAATTTTGCGGGTGTGCATCTCACGCAGTTTAAATGCGTAGAGAATGACGGCGGTCATAAAGAGTAGCGCCATTAATATATTACGGAATACGTAAAAGATCAGGGCATCATTATAATTTGCGATATTCACGCCGCCGCAGAGGAACCAATCCGGATAACTCTTCAGCGTTCCCAGCATCAGCAATGCAGAGCTAGCAAAGGCGCAGGCGATGGGCATAAGGTAGAGACGACGTTTATCACACAAATACTTCATGACCATGAACACGGCGATCATGGTGTGAAAAACCATGAGAAAAATCGTCAGCGTTGGGAACAATATCGGCGCAATAGACGGAACGTTGCTGATAAACGCGTTCGAGAAATGATTCAGAACAAGCGTGCCAATAAGAGTGATGGTCAGATAAATCAAAAAGCACTGTAGCGGGAATTTTAGCAGCATATATGTGTCCTGTGTACGCAACGCCGGGCATGCAACGGGCATCCAGCCCTATACGCAGGGAGTGTAATAGATAAACTGTCAGTAAATATTGTCCACGCGCAAATAATACATAAGCTAAATGTCAATTATGCATTCATGGTATGAATTAATTGTTTATTTGAAATAAGTATTAGAAATAATACTGAGTGGTGGAAAGGTACGTGGCCGTAGCGGCCACGTACGCAAAGTGAGGTTTAACGCGGGGAAACGGTAACCTGGCTGCCGTTGCTTGCCATCACGACACGCTGGCCAGCTGAGAAGCGGGTATCGCCCTGTTTCTGCACCACCATAATGGTGTTACCGTCATCTTTACGAATTTCCAGCTCAACGCCCTGGGTTTTATTCATCGCACCCTGAACGCCTTGACCTGCTACGCCACCTGCCACGGCACCCGCCGCAGTCGCCAGGGAACGACCGGTGCCGCCACCGATAGTGTTACCCAGGAAGCCACCCAGAACTGCACCGCCGATGGCGCCGATAACGTTGTTATCGTCGCCGCCCTGAATTTGAACAGGGCGTACGTGGACGATGGTACCGTAGGTCACGTTCTGGACCTGTTTCGCTTCGGATGCCGAGTAAACATCGCCTGACAACCCGCTGTTGCTGACACATCCGGCCAGGGATAAACCAATCATTGAAACAGCCAATACGCGTAACATCATTTTATGAATCTCCAGTTCACTCAGAATCGCTCTTGTGAGCATCCGTACTAAACGATTATATGGTATTTGATTCGAGCGGTCATATATTCCGCATTTATTATTAATAAGAATAATCCATAATGGCTTAACCAACGTTAAACGCAAGGGAAACTACCGGGCGGGTCGATGGTAGGTATATTGTTAAAAAGTATTATCAGTTAATAGCATTAAGTGTCACTTTATGATTGAGTGTTGACTTTGCAAAGATGACTAAGGACGGCGTATGAAATCCGGGCGATATATTGGCGTGATGTCGGGAACCAGCCTTGACGGCGTGGACGTAGTGCTCGCGGCCATTGATGAAAGCCGCGTAGCCCAGCTTGCCAGCCTTACCTGGCCAATACCGGTAGCCCTAAAAGAGGCCGTGCTCGCCATCTGCCAGGGGCAGGCGCTGACGCTTTCGCAACTCGGCCAGCTCGACAATCGGCTGGGGACTTTGTTTGCTGAAGCAGTTATCGCGCTAATGTCTCAGGAGCATCTTGAGGCGCACGATATCGTCGCCATCGGCTGCCATGGGCAAACGGTATGGCATGAGCCGACGGGCGCTGCACCGCACACGATGCAGATTGGCGACAACAATATTATCGCCGCCCGCACCGGCGTGAGCGTAGTGGGGGATTTCCGCCGCCGCGACATGGCGCTGGGTGGGCAGGGCGCGCCGCTGGTGCCCGCTTTTCACCAGGCGCTGCTGGCGCATCCTGATGAACGTCGGATGATCCTCAACATCGGCGGTATTGCCAACCTCTCTTTACTGGTTCCTGGCATGCCGGTGCGCGGTTTTGATACCGGCCCGGGTAATATGCTGATGGATGCGTGGATCTGGCGCAGCCAGGGCAAACCATACGACAAAGACGCCGAGTGGGCCAGCGAAGGCAAGGTTATCCTGCCGATGCTGCAGGATATGCTGAGCGACCCATACTTCTCAGCGCCAGCGCCAAAAAGCACCGGGCGGGAGTACTTTAACTACGGCTGGCTGGCGCAGTTCCTGGCGCGCTATCCGGGCCTGCGTCCGCAGGACGTACAAGCGACGCTGACTGAACTGACCGCCGTGACCATCAGCGAACAGGTGATGTTGAGCGGCGGATGCGAACGTCTGCTGGTCTGCGGCGGTGGCAGCCGTAATCCGTTGGTGATGGCGCGTCTGGCCGGCCTGCTTGCCGGAACGGAAGTGGCGAGCACCGATGCTTACGGGATCAGCGGTGACGATATGGAAGCGCTGGCATTTGCCTGGCTTGCCTGGCGAACCGTCGCCGGACTGCCGGGTAACCTACCGTCTGTGACCGGTGCTTCGGAGGCGACCGTGCTAGGGGCTATTTATCCAGCAAATCCGCAGCATAATCAGAGTTAACTGACATCTTCTTTTACAGTGGGCCGGTAGACTTAACTTGAACGGGAGTGTGAGAATCACTCCTTGACCAGGAATGTCGGAAGGCCCAAAACAATGAAAAAGCTACTTATCGCTGTTCTCCCTTTTATGCTCGCTGGCTGCAGTGCGTACAATCAGTTTATGGAACGCATGCAGACCGACACGCTGGAATACCAGTGTGAGGAAAAACCGCTGACCGTGCATCTTAACAATCAGCGCCAACAGGTGAATTTTATCTATGACAACCAGCAGCTGAATCTCCAGCAGGGGATCTCCGCGTCGGGCGCTCGCTATACCGACGGGATCTACGTGTTCTGGTCTAAGGGTAACGAAGCAACCGTCTACAAACGCGATCACATCGTGTTGAATAACTGCCAGTTACAAAACCCCAAGCGTTGAGATTTTCAGGCGGGCGGCGCACAATAACGCCACCCGTTGACTACTCTCTTAAACGCCATGTCTGATAACGACGATCTGCAACAAATCGCGCATCTGCGCCGTGAGTACACCCGTGGCGGTCTGCGTCGCCACGACCTTCCTGCTGAACCGCTGCCCTTGTTCGAACGTTGGTTACGCCAGGCATGTGATGCCAGACTGGCCGACCCTACGGCGATGGTGGTTGCCACGGTTGATGAAAACGGTCAGCCGTATCAGCGTATCGTTCTGCTCAAGCACTATGATGAGAAAGGGCTGGTCTTCTATACCAACCTGGGTAGCCGTAAGGCGCATCAGCTGGAGAACAATCCGCGCATCAGCCTGCTGTTCCCGTGGCATATGCTGGAGCGGCAGGTGATGGTTATCGGCAAGGCTGAACGTCTGTCGACCCTCGAAGTGGTGAAGTATTTCCACAGCCGCCCGCGCGACAGCCAAATTGGCGCTTGGGTATCTAAGCAGTCCAGCCGCATCTCCGCGCGCGGTATCCTCGAAAGCAAGTTCATGGAACTGAAACAGAAATTCCAGCAGGGTGAAGTCCCGCTGCCAAGTTTCTGGGGCGGTTTCCGCGTTTCTATTGAGCAGATGGAGTTCTGGCAGGGCGGTGAACATCGTCTGCACGATCGTTTTTTATACCAGCGCGACGCGGATGCCTGGAAAATCGACCGTCTGGCACCGTAATCCCTGAAATTTGTTGTGTTAAGCGCTAGCGCTGAGTGCGCCAGCGCTTTATTCTATAGAGCTTTCGCGTCTGGCGAAAAGTCGTGTACCGGCAAAGGTGCAGTCGTATATAGATGGAGAATTTGATGGCAAGCAGTAACTTGATTAAACAACTGCAAGAGCGGGGGCTAGTCGCCCAGGTAACGGACGAGGTAGCGTTAGCAGAGCGACTGGCGCAAGGCCCGATCGCGCTCTATTGCGGCTTCGACCCTACCGCCGACAGCTTGCATTTGGGGCATCTTGTTCCTTTGTTATGCCTGAAACGCTTCCAGGAGGCAGGGCATAAGCCTGTTGCACTGGTCGGTGGCGCAACCGGTCTGATTGGCGACCCAAGCTTTAAAGCGGCCGAGCGTAAACTGAATACCGAAGATACCGTGCAGGAGTGGGTGGATAAAATCCGCAAACAGGTGGCACCGTTCCTCGATTTCGACTGCGGCGACAATTCGGCTATCGCGGCCAACAACTATGATTGGTTCGGCGGCATGAACGTGCTGACCTTCCTGCGTGATATCGGTAAACACTTCTCTGTTAACCAGATGATTAACAAAGAAGCGGTGAAACAGCGTCTTAACCGTGACGATCAGGGCATCTCTTTCACCGAGTTTTCCTACAACCTGCTGCAGGGCTATGACTTTGCCTGCCTGAACAAACTGCACGGCGTTGCGCTGCAGATTGGTGGTTCCGACCAGTGGGGTAACATTACCTCCGGTATCGACCTGACCCGTCGTCTGCACCAGAACCAGGTATTCGGCCTGACCGTTCCGCTGATCACCAAAGCGGATGGCACCAAATTCGGTAAGACCGAAGGCGGTGCAGTCTGGCTGGATCCGAAGAAAACCAGCCCGTACAAATTCTACCAGTTCTGGATCAACACCGCGGATGCCGACGTTTATCGCTTCCTGAAGTTCTTCACCTTTATGGACATTGAAGAGATCAATGCGCTGGAAGAAGAAGATAAGAACAGCGGTAAAGCTCCTCGCGCCCAGTACGTACTGGCCGAGCAGGTGACCCGTCTGGTGCACGGTGAAGAAGGTCTGGTGGCGGCAAAACGCATCACCGATAGCCTGTTCAGCGGTTCACTGAGCGCGCTGAGCGAAGAAGACTTCGAGCAGCTGGCGCAGGACGGTGTGCCGATGGTTGAGATGGATAAAGGGGCTGACCTGATGCAGGCGCTGGTGGACTCCGAGCTGCAGCCGTCTCGCGGCCAGGCGCGTAAAACCATCGCCTCCAACGCGGTCACCATCAACGGTGAAAAACAGGCTGACCCGGAATATTTCTTCCAGGAAAGCGATATTCTCTTCGGTCGTTACACCCTGTTACGCCGTGGTAAGAAAAATTACTGTTTGATCTGCTGGAAGTAATATTCCGAAACGAGGGGGCGTGGGAAACTACGCCCCCTTCTTTTTTGTCGTCTGAGTAGAGCTAATGAACAACATCCTCGCCATTCAATCTCACGTCGTTTTTGGGCATGCGGGCAATAGCGCCGCCGAGTTTCCTATGCGTCGCCTTGGTGCGAACGTCTGGCCGCTGAACACGGTGCAGTTTTCCAACCATACCCAATATGGTCAGTGGACGGGCTGCGTGATGCCGCCAGCGCATCTGACAGAGATTGTGCAGGGCATTGCGGCTATCGACCAGTTGAAGCGCTGTGACGCGGTGCTGAGCGGCTATCTGGGCTCTGCGGAGCAGGGCGAGCATATTCTTGGCATCGTGCGTCAGGTGAAAGCGGCGAACCCGCAGGCGAAATTTTTCTGCGACCCGGTTATGGGGCACCCAGAAAAGGGCTGCATCGTGGCGCCAGGCGTGGCGGAATTCCATAAGCGCTATGCCATGCCGGCAAGTGACATCATCGCGCCGAACCTGATTGAGCTCGAAATTCTCGCCGGCCGTGACGTGAAGGATGTGAACGATGCGGTGCTGGCTGCGCGTGAGCTGATTGCTCAGGGGCCGGAGATCGTGCTGGTGAAGCATCTGGCCCGTGCAGGATACAGTCAGGATCGCTTTGAGATGCTGTTGGTGACGGCGGATGAAGCCTGGCATATCAGCCGTCCACTGATCGACTTTGGCGCGCGTCACCCGGTGGGCGTGGGCGATGTGACCAGCGGTCTGCTGCTGGTTAAGCTGCTGCAAGGGGCTAGCCTTCGCGACGCGCTGGAGCATGTGACTGCGGCGGTGTACGAGATTATGGTCACCACCAAAGAGATGGGCGAGTATGAGTTGCAGGTAGTGGCGGCGCAGGATCGTATTGCGAAGCCAGTTCACTGTTTTAGCGCCACTCAGCTGTAAATATTCCCGGCGTCGCGAAGCTCTGCCGGGCTACACTAGCCTGTAGCCCGGACGAGGTGCGAAGCGCCGACTCCGGGGAGCCAGCACAGCAATATTACTTCAGACCTTCAGCCGCCATGGCTGCCGCCACCGCAGGACGCGCCGCGACGCGCTCCATATAGGCCGCAATATTTTTGTATCCAGCCATTTCCAGCTTCACGGCAAACGCCCAGCGCAGCACGGTAAACAGATAGGCATCGGCAATAGTGAAACGTGAACCGCTGATCCACTGCGCGTTCGCCAGCGATTCATCGATGTAGGCCAGTTTCTTATCCAGCAGCGCGCGCGCCGTTGGTTTGTAATCTTCCGGGGTATCCGGGCGGAACAGTGGCGTAAAGCCTTTGTGCAGCTCGGTCGCGATATAGTTCAGCCATTCCAGCGTTCTGTAACGATTGATGGTACCAACCGGTGCCAGCAGCTGGCGATCCGCAACGCTATCGGCGATGTACTGCATGATAGCCACGCCTTCCGTCAGCAGGGTGTTGTCGTCCAGCAGCAGCGCAGGAACCTGGCCTTTCGGGTTGACCTTCAGGAAATCGTCACCGTTTTCCATACGTTTGTGCATCAGGTCGACGCCGATAAGCGTAAAGTCCTTTCCGCTCTCCCTCAACGTGATGTGCGATGCAAGGGAACAGGCGCCGGGTTTGTAGAACAATTTCATGGGTAACTCCTTCAGACTTGGTTATTTTTGTTTTCCCTCAGCCGAAGGGCAGCCGAGAGATATGGAGGTATGTTAGTGCCTGAAGCGATAAAAAAAAAGCCGCTAACAGAAGTTAGCGGCCTAAATATTTATTCGTTTCCCGATGACGTTATGCGGAAGCGACTTTACCGTCAGCAGCAGGTTTTGCGTCGTCCTGAGTCATACGGTTCAGTTTCGGAGCGGTCAGCAGCATCAGCACGGCGATAATGGCCGTAGCAACACCAATCTGCAGGAATACGTGGCCATAAATGTTCAGAGACATCAGCGGATCAGTCACGTTTTCCGGAACCGCCATCATGCCAGCAACGTAGCCACCGATGATGTTCGCACCCGCGGTAGTCAGGAACCAGCTACCCATGATGAAGCCCATCAGGCGCTGTGGAACCAGCTGTGCCACCATCGCCAGACCCAGACCAGAAATCATCAGTTCACCGATACTCTGCAGGCCGTAGCTGATGATCAGCCAGTTAACGGAAACGATACCCGCGTCGGAAGCGAACTTCGCGCCCAGCGGCAGCACCAGGAAGGCACCGGAGCACAGCACCATACCAATCGCGAACTTAGTCGGCATTGGCAGGTTGTCGCCCATCTTGTTATAGATAGCGGCCAGAATTGGGCTACCAATAATGATCCAGAACGGGTTCAGCGCCTGATACTGTTCCGGTTCGAACGCGATGCCCAGAATGGAGTGCTCAACGTTACGAATCGCGAAGAAGTTCAGAGAGGTTGGCATCTGGCTGTACAGCACGAAGAAGATAATCGCTTCGAGCATCAGAATGAACGCCACGATCATCTTACGACGCGGCGCACCGCTCATTGCGAAGGTTTCTTTACCGAAGATAAAGATGATGCCCAGTGCAATCACGCCCAGAACCATACGTGCGATGCCCTGGTTGTGCAGCAGCCAGGTGGCGACAGCGACCAGAATCACCACGCCGACAATGGTCAGCAGCAGGTTGCGGTAGTTGATTGGCTCGAAGTCAGGCTTGGAACCGTACTGTTTAACCCAACGCTGGCAGAAAGCGAAGTTAACCACGGTGATCAGCATACCCACGACGCTCAGCGCGAACGCAGTGCTCCAGCCGTATTTTGCGGCCAGCCATGGCGTTGCCAGCATGGAGAAGAACGAACCGATGTTCACGGACATATAGTACATGGTGAATGCACCGTCCAGACGCGGGTCGTCTTTGGCATAGCAGGTAGAGAGCAGGGAAGACGGGTTGGCTTTAAACAGGCCATTACCTACAGCGATAGCCGCCATACCCATATAGACGATGCCTGCATCGTGACCAGACCATGCGACCAGCGCATAGCCGATAGCCAGCACCACGGCACCCAGCATAATCACGCGTTTTGTACCCAGTACTTTGTCGCCCAGCCAGCCGCCGATAGCAACCAGACCGTACACTAATGCACTAAAGGAAGAGAACAGCGTGATGGAATCTGCTTCTGACATACCCAGCTGTTTAACCAGGTAAACGGCCATAATGCCTTGCAGGCCGTAGAAACCAAAACGCTCCCATAACTCGATAGAGAAGATGAGATAGAACGCTTTAGGTTGTTTGAAGGCGTTTAAACTTACGCTTTCAGTTGGTTTATTGTTTGCAGTAGACACATATACCTCTTATTTACATCCCATTCTAATGGGGGGTGTACTGGGCGGGTGCTCATTGGCATCCACCTTATAGTTATTCTGGAGGGAAACGGGAAGTAATGTTCACTATCCTGCGCTTTCAGACAAGACCTTTGTAATACTCCGTTACAAATAAAAAGAGTGGAATAATTAACCAGACATATAAATGTTATTTAGCGTTAAATTTCACGCTTTAAATTTAAGCGGTTTTTTATTCTGAAATAGTGGGGCAAAAACGGCAATTTAACGATATCTTCTGCTGATCTCGCTTTCGTATAGTGATATAGGCTGGATTCTGAAAAATAACTGGATGATCATATTGTGCGTTACGGAGGATTCATCCTAATGATGTAAGCGAATTGCTCGTAAAGAAACATAAATGCAACATCATGTTGTGGTGATGTTCTGGTCAGTTTTTGTATAGAAAATTTCGTTAGTGATGGCCCGTTTAATCTGTAAAAGCGTTATATAGGCGTTGGATGTGCCAAAAAATGAATAATTAGATGGGATTAAACGCGGTCTAGTCACTCGGAAGGGGGCGGCGGGCCGACTTGCCACGCCGCGAAAAATGGACTACAGCTCCACTTTCTCTTTAAATTCACACAGGTCTTCAATGATACAGGAACCGCAGCGAGGCTTACGGGCGATGCAGGTGTAACGGCCGTGCAGAATGAGCCAGTGGTGGCAGTCGACCTTAAACTCGGCGGGAACCACTTTCAGCAGCTTCTCCTCCACCTGTTCGACGTTCTTGCCAGGCGCAAACTGCGTGCGGTTACAGACGCGGAAGATGTGCGTATCGACGGCGATGGTGGGCCAGCCAAAAGCAGTGTTTAACACCACGTTCGCCGTTTTACGTCCAACCCCCGGTAATGCTTCCAGCGCCGCCCGGTCTTCCGGAACTTCACCACCGTGCAGTTCCAGCAGCATGCGGCAGGTCTTGATGACGTTCTCCGCTTTACTGTTGAACAGGCCAATCGTCTTGATGTACTCCTTCACGCCATTGACGCCCAAATCAAGCATCGCCTGCGGCGTGTTTGCCACTGGGTAAAGTTTGGCGGTCGCTTTGTTGACGCTCACGTCCGTCGCCTGTGCGGAGAGCAGAACCGCAATCAGCAATTCGAACGGTGAAGTGAAGTTGAGTTCGGTGGTCGGGTGCGGGTTGTTGTCGCGCAGCCGAGTCAATATTTCAAGACGCTTGCTTTTGTTCATCAGGCTTTCTCTGCCCCATCCACGTTCACGCTATCGGCGGCAATAACCTGCTGAGCATGACGTTTCTTAGTCCGTTCATCGATAAGATATTTGATAGCCAGCAGCATTCCCAGGCCGATAAATGCGCCCGGTGGCAGCATCGCCAGCAGGAAAGGGGTATCGGTATGGAAGACTTCAATGCGCAGCGCCTTCGCCCAGCTACCCAATAGGCCATCCGCGCCGTCGAACAGCGTGCCGTTACCGAGCAGTTCACGGATGGAACCCAGTACAAACATGGTGCAGGTGGCGCCCATGCCGATAGCAAAACCGTCCAGCGCCGACAGCGCCGGGCCTTTTTTGGCCGCAAACGCTTCTGCGCGACCTACGACGATACAGTTGGTCACGATAAGCGGGATAAAGATCCCCAGCGACTGGTACAGGCCGAACGCATAGGCGTTGATCAGCATCTGCACGGCGCTAACCACCGACGCAATAATCATCACGTAGATGGGGATACGAATTTCCGCTGGCGTCCAGCGACGCAGGCTGGAGATGGCCAGGTTGGTGAGCGTCAATACCAGGGTAGTGGCAAGACCTAAACCTAAGGCGTTGGTGGCGGTTGAGGTGACCGCCAGCAGCGGGCACATGCCTAAAAGCTGAACCAGCGCGGAGTTATTCTTCCACAGCCCCTGGACAATAACCTCTTTGACTTCGCTCATTGTTTATCCTCCACAGGCTTGCAGTTGTGACAGTTGGTCGGGCAGCGTTTGGGCATACAGCCCTGCGCGTTTTACCGCATTGACTACCGCACGAGGGGTAATGGTCGCCCCGGTGAACTGGTCGAACTGGCCGCCGTCTTTCTTCACTGCCCACTGGCTATCGTTCGCACCGTCGATTTTTTTACCGGCGAAGAAGGTTATCCAGTCAGACAGGCGAAGCTCTATTTTATCACCCAGCCCCGGCGTTTCGTGGTGCTCGGTCACGCGGGTACCAAGCACGGTACCGTTAAAATCGGCACCGACCAACAGCTGAATAGCGCCGGAATAGCCGTCCGGCGCGGTGGCTTCGAGTACGGCGGCGACCGGCTTATCGTCCTGACGGGCGATATAAACCTTATGCGCGCCTTTGCCGAGCGCCGGGGCTTCCACCACAAAGCAACTCTTCAACAGGTCATTATTATAGCTTCCTGCCGGAATGACCTGCTGGAACAGGGCGTTTTGCTGCTTCTCGGCCTGGTCGTCGATGGTGTGCTTGGTCAACTGGTTGATTGCCGCCGTCAGCCCGGTAGAACCGGCTGCGAACAGTGCCAGCGTGACACCGTGTTTACGCATGGTCTTTAACATGTGAATCCTCAGCGGTGTCCGTAAACGCGCGGGCGCGTATAGTAATCAATCAGTGGGACGGTGATGTTAGCTAACAGCACGGCAAACGCCACGCCGTCCGGGTAGCCGCCGAAGCTGCGAATAAGCCAGACCAGCAGGCCCGCTAGCGCACCAAAGATAAGACGACCTCGGTTGGTCGTGGAGGCGGTGACCGGGTCAGTAAGAATAAAGAACGCACCCAGCATGGTCGCGCCAGAAAGTAGATGCATCTGCGGCGAGGCGACGCTTTCCGGGTGGAACAGCCAGCCGAGCGTTGAGCAGACAGCCAGGCTCACCAGGAAACTCACCGGAATATGCCAGCGAATTGCTTTTTGCCACAGCAGGAACAGGCCGCCGACCAGATAGGCTACGTTGACCCACTGCCATCCCGCACCGGCTAGCGCACCGTGATAAATCGAGGATTTGAGGATCTCATCCACCGGATGTCCGGCATGAAGCGACGTTTTGAACGTATCGAGCGGCGTTGCCTGGCTTATGCCATCGACTCCCATCTTCAACGCCGTCATGTCCTGACCTGCAGCGGTATGACCGCTGAAAATCACCTGCAGCGCGTCCATAAAGCCCGGCACGTTGGCGGCGATATCGTGCGGCGGCAGCCAGGAGGTCATCTGAACCGGGAAGGAGATCAGCAGTACCACGTAGCCAATCATCGCTGGGTTAAACGGGTTCTGACCCAGGCCGCCGTAGAGTTGCTTAGCAATAATCACGGCAAACACGGTACCGAGTACCACCATCCACCACGGAGCAAACGGCGGAATACTGATGGCCAGCAGCAGGCCGGTCAGCAGCGCAGAGTTATCGGCGAGCGTCTGACCGATGTTCTGCTTGCGCAGGCGAAGCACCAGCGACTCGGCAAGCCAGGCGGTAAGAATAGCGAGAACCAGTTGAATGACGGTTCCCCAGCCAAAAAACCAGCTCTGGACCACAATGCCGGGCAGTGCGGCAATGACCACCAGCATCATAATACGCGATGTCTGGCGATGGTTGTGGGTATAAGGGGAACTTGCGATTTTGAAAACCATTTAATCCTCGTTAACGGCCTGAGCGGCTTTCCTGGCTTGAACACGGGCAATAGCGGCAGCAACGGCGGCTTTGCGTGGGTCGTCGTTGGCGGCAGGTTCATTCATTTCTGTCGTAGCGGCCTTGCGCGCTTTGGCTCGCGCGATGGCGGCTTCGACGGCAGCTTTACGCGGGTCAACCGCTGTCTCTTCAACGGTAACGGCTGGTGCTTCAACTGATTGTGCCGCTTTACGAGCTTTGGCACGCGCGATGGCGGCTTCAACGGCAGCTTTGCGTGGATCAACCGCGTCGGCGACAGTAGCGGGTTCTTCCGGCATTGGTTGCGATGCTTTGCGTGCTTTAGCACGGGCAATAGCCGCTTCAACGGCGGCCTTGCGCGGGTCGATGGCTCCATCAACGGCAGCAGGTTCTGCTGCTTCAGTAGGGGCCGCTTTACGTGCTTTGGCGCGAGCAATAGCGGCTTCAACTGCGGCTTTACGCGGGTCGATAGCTTCAGTCGTTGCCTGCTGTTTTTCAGCCTGCGCGGCGCGAGCCTGAGCTTTACGTGCTTCACGGGCGGCAGCCACAGCGCTGTTATCCGGCACGGCACCAGTCTGAATCACAATCGGCTGCGCGGCCTGCTGCTGTTTTTCTCGTACGCGAGCCAGTGCCGCATGAATCGCATCCTGATCTTTGGCAGCAGGCTGAACGGCCGCTTTTTTATGGCGCTCTTCACGGGCGGCTTTCTCGCGTTCCAGACGCTGCTGACGCGCTTCGAAGCGAGCTTTGGCTTCTGCGGCGCGCTGTTCTTCCTGGCGAATGGCGTTGATTTCGGCCTTTTCCTGACGGAAGTACTGCACCAGCGGAATGCTGCTTGGGCAGACCCACGCGCAGGCACCACATTCAATGCAGTCGGAAAGGTTGTGTGCCGTGGCTTTATCATGCTGCTGGCCTTTGCTGAACCAGTACAACTGCTGCGGCAGCAGATCGGCCGGGCAGGCATCGGCGCAGGCGCTACAGCGAATGCAGCCTTTTTCCTCTTCCGGCTCGCCCATTTCAGCGGCAGAAGGGGCCAGCAGACAGTTGGTGATTTTGACCACCGGTACATCAAGCCAGGGCAGGGTAAAGCCCATCAACGGGCCACCCATGATCACCATCTGGTCGCTGGTCGGGCAAAAATCGGCATGTTTGAGCAGATGCTGTACCGGCGTGCCCAGACGCGCCCAGACGTTACCAGGTTGGCCAACCGATTCACCGGTCAGCGTGACGACGCGCTCGGTCAACGGTTCGCCGTCGATGACCGCGCGCTTTACCGCATAGGCGGTGCCGACGTTCTGCATCAATACGCCAATATCCGACGAACGGCCGCCGTGCGGAACCTGTTTACCGGTCAGAATTTGCGTCAGCTGCTTTGCGCCGCCGGAAGGGTATTTGGTTGGGATCACGCGCAGACTAATACCGTGACAGCCCGCGAGCACCGCGCGCATCATCGAAATCGCCTGCGGTTTATTATCTTCGATGCCGATAAGCACCTGCTGCGGCTGCAGGATATGCGCGAGGATCTGAATACCTTCGACAATCTGCGCTGCGCAGTCCTGCATCAGGCGATCGTCAGCGGTGATGTACGGCTCGCACTCGGCGGCGTTAATAATCAGCGTGGTGATTTTATCGCCGCCGCCGCGCAGTTTGTTGCCCGTCGGGAAACCTGCTCCGCCTAAACCGGCAACGCCAAACTGGTGGATACGTTCAATCAGTGCGTCGCGACTATGGTTTTTGTAATCATTCCAGCCGTCGCGAGCTATCCAGCGGTCTTCGCCGTCGGCGTCAATAATGACGCTCATTTCTGGCAGCGCGGAAGGGTGGGCGGTAGCATGAGGTTCAATCGCCACGACCGTCCCGGAAGTGGGGGCGTGGACCGGCAGCATGCGTCCCCAACCGCGCGTTAACGGCTGGCCACGGAGCACGTGATCACCAGGTTTCACGCTGAGTTCACCTTCTGCGCCAATATGTTGCTTCAACGGGATAACAAAACGCTGGGCTAGGGGAACCTGGCGCAGCGGCGTGCCGTTTGACTGGGTTTTCATTTCAGGCGGATGAATGCCCCCGTCGAAATCCCAGATTTTGTCTTTTCTGAAGGCGGAGAATAGCTTAAGCATGGTGTTCCACAGGAATGTTTCGTACCGGGATAGTGTGCAGATCCCACTTCCAGCTGTCGGTTGTCGTTTCGACAGGGCGTAACTCGATACACTGCGTTGGGCAAGGGGCCACGCACAGGTTACAGCCGGTGCACAGGTCGCTGACCACCGTATGCATGGCGCGGGTCGCGCCAATAATGGCGTCTACCGGGCAAGCCTGAATGCACTTGGTACAACCGATACAGTTATTTTCATCAATGATGGCGAGCATGCGCGCTGGCTCGGCGGCCGCTTCGTCACCGCCGATCGGCTGCGGGTCCACGTTCAACAGCGTGGCAATTTTCAGCATCACGGCTTCGCCACCGGGCGCGCAGCAGTTAATTTTTTCACCGTTGCTGACCGCTTCTGCATAAGGGCGGCAGCCGGGGTAACCGCACTGGCCACACTGGCTCTGCGGCAGCAGTTCATCAATTTTTTCAACTACCGGGTCATCCTCAACGGCAAAACGGCGTGAGGCGTAACCCAAAATGACGCCAAAAATCAACCCTAACAGGCTGATCGCAGCGACAGCAATCCAGAAGGTCATCATTACAACTTCACCAGCCCACTAAAGCCCATAAAGGCTAATGACATTAAACCAGCGGTAATCAGCGCAATGGCGTTGCCGCGAAACGGCGCAGGAACGTCGGAGACCACCAGACGTTCGCGAATAGAGGCGAACAGCACCATAACCAGCGAGAAGCCGACGGCGGCTGAAAAGCCGTACAGCGCCGACTGCAGGAAATTGTGGCCGAGGTTGATGTTAAGCAGCGCCACGCCGAGTACGGCGCAGTTGGTGGTGATAAGCGGCAGGAAAATGCCCAGCAGGCGATAGAGCGCCGGGCTGGTTTTACGCACCACCATTTCGGTGAACTGAACGACAACGGCGATGACCAGAATAAACGCCAGCGTGCGCAGGTAAACCAAATCCAGCGGGATCAGAATCCAGGTGTCGATAAGCCAGGCGCAGATAGAGGCCAGCGTCATCACGAAGGTGGTCGCCAGGCCCATCCCCATAGCCGTTTCCAGCTTTTTGGAAACGCCCATAAACGGGCAGAGCCCCAGGAACTTCACCAGGACGAAGTTATTTACCAGCACGGTACCGATAAAGAGCAATAAATAGTCAGACATCATTCGACCTGTAACAAAAAAAGCCACCTATTATCTGACAAAGTGTCTCGAGCGACAACAGGCTAAGTGTGGGGTTATTACGCGTGAGTAAAGGTGCGTTTTACCCGCTGCGAACGCTTGAAGTACGGCACAATCAGCGCGGCGGCCAACAGCGGAAGCAGCAGCTGTCGCACGGCAAGGTCGTCCGAAATCGGCGAGAAGGCGAAGGCTTTCACCGCCAGCAGGACGCCAATCATCAACCAGATAATGTAGTGCTTTGGTACGTTATGGCGGCGCTTGAAGAAGGCAATAGTCAGCCACAGCGTGTAATAACACATGGCGATGAATGACAAGAAGGAGAGCGCGAGCAGGGCGATATTGGCCGCCCCCATCTCTTTAATCAGACTCAGGGTGTTCGGCGTCAGCAGGACGTAGCCAAATTTAACTAACGTGATGCAGATGCTTATTAACTGAACAATCAGCCAGGCCAGCGGGCCAAGCAGCCATCCGCCGATACGTTCCGCAGAATTATCCGACATTGTGTCTCCTGAAAATCAGCGCCAGTGAAGAGGAAAAAATACAAGCCGAGGAGTATAAGCAACTGGCGCTCTGGAAAAAACTACTATTGCACGAATCGCCAAACGGATTTTGGCACCTGGCCGACATCGAACAGTCGCCCGCCGGAAACCAGCTCCGCGCGACGATGGTCGGCAGCGCGATACATATTGATAATTTCTTCGGTGTTGGTCAGCGAATAGTTCAGGTGATCGTAGAGTTTTTCAAGATTGTCCAGCGAACTGACTTTGCGGAATTTTAATAAATAATCCAGAACGGTCATTTAAGGGTATCCATTTTATAATGTTAGGGCTCACCGTACAGCGTGTTTCAGTCCGTGAGAAAGAACTGAATGACAAAGCGGGTAAAGGGGTGCGCAGCCAATAGGTGTATCGACATCCGTTTTTATAGAGAGTTCAGCGCATACGACTAAACCTCAGCAGGACGGCCTGGATTATTTGGCTTATAGGCAGGAATTACAATAACAGAAAATGTGCTTATTGATTTCGATACAAAAAATGTGATTTTTTAGGCAGTCAGGGCGCTTGGCACGCCCTGACAAAGTGAAATTAACGATTCTCGCCGCGACTGGCAATTACATCCTTATACCAGAAGAAGCTTTTTTTACGCTTGCGCATCAGATTTTGCTTATGGTCGACATAAACAAAACCGTACTGTTTTTTGTAACCATTCAGCCAACTTAGCAGATCGATAAACGACCACGGATAATAACCACGGACGTCAGCACCAAGCGCAATGGCTTTTTCCAGAGCATCAATATGAACGCGTAGGAAATCGATACGCGGTGTATCCACCACTTCACCATCGACGATAGGGTCAACGGCACCCAGGCCGTTTTCGGTAATATAGATAGGAATATCACCGTAACGCTCTTTGATCATCATGATGCCGTCGGTTAACCCCTGAGGCCAAATCTCCCAGCCCCATTCGGTGTAGACGCTTTCCGGATTACGGACGAAATAGAACAGCCCTTCAACGCCTTGTTCACCGCTGACTTTTTCTTTCGGCGGCGTCGCGGAAACGGTTTCACGACGATAGTAGTTCAGGCCGATAAAATCGCAGCGGTTTTTGCGCAGCAGTTCATCGTCTCCCGGCGCAAAGCGCGGTACGCCCCACAGCGCCTGAGATTGTGCCAGCAGTTCATCAGGATAGCGGCCTTTCAGCACCGGATCGTAGAACCAGTGGGTATGGATAGCGTCTGCCAGATCGGTAGCGGCTTGGTCTTCCGGGCTATCGGTCAGCGCAGAGTGGGGTTGCAGCACGTTGACGAAGCCAATTTCACCGTTGATTTGCATCCCACGAAACGCTTTAACCGCCATGGCATGGGCAATAAAGACGTGGTGACAGGCCTGAATAGCGCGTGCCGGGTTACGCACGGAAGGGGGATGGCTACCGGTAATGTAACCGTGACCAATAAAGACGATGGTTTCGTTAAAGGTGGCCCATTTCTTCACGCGGGACCCAAAACGGGCATAGCACAGGCGCGCATACTCTTCGAAAGCTTCCGCCGTGGAGCGGGCTTCCCAGCCGCCTTCGTCCTGAAGCGCCTGTGGGAGATCCCAATGATAGAGGGTAATCATGGGTTCAATATTATGTGCTAACAGGTCATCAATCAGATCGCTGTAAAACTTCACCCCAGCTTCGTTGATCTCGCCGCGGCCGTTCGGCAGCAGGCGGGGCCATGAGATGGAGAAGCGGTAGCTTTGCAACCCCATTTCCGCCATTAACTGGACGTCTTCTTTTACGCGATGGTAGTGATCGACGGCAACGTCGCCGTTTGTACCCTGATAGGTTGTCCCTGGCTGGTGGGAGAAAATATCCCAGATAGACGGGCCTTTACCGTCTTCATTATGTGCACCTTCAACCTGGTACGCTGCCGTGGCAGCTCCCCAGAGAAAATTTGGGGGAAAAGCAGACATATAACACTCCTTACCTGTGTGATAACACGAGTGTAAGGAGTGCTTTTAAGTGGAGCAACCGGTTTCTGAAACCGGTTCCATTGATGAGATCTGAATCACTCTTTTACGATGACGGCGGGACATTTTTTTGCAGCGTTGCGGTAGCGGGCTCCGGCGGCTGGTAGTTATCGATGTGATGCGCGACAAACAGAAGCAGAACGGAAAAACCCAGAATAATCCAACCAATTAATTCAACAATACGCGTCATTACGGAAGTCATGAAATTTTACTTACAGTCCATTGATAAAAGAGAGCCAGGGCAAGATCTTAGCGTGCCTGCGTCACAACGCAAGTTTTCAGCCGAATCGTTTCGACAGGTGGTGGTTATTTCACCAATTGACGGGGCAATGGACCATAATGTTATTAAACTGTTGTATGAACGCTTCAGATGAGTTCAAATAAAGAAATCGATTACAAAATCAGTTCAAAGCACACCAAATAGAGAAGTGAGGCGACATATGAGTGACCAAATCCGTGTGGGATTAGTGGGTTATGGCTATGCCAGTAAGACATTTCACGCGCCGCTCATCAGCGGCACGCCGGGTATGGCGCTTGCCGTCGTCTCCAGTAGCGATGCCAGTAAAGTTCATGCAGATTGGCCAGCGGTGCAGGTCGTCTCCGACCCGACGGCGCTATTTACCAATCCTGATATCGACCTGATCGTTATCCCGACGCCAAACGATACCCACTTCCCGTTAGCGAAAGCGGCGCTGGAAGCGGGTAAAAACGTGGTGGTGGATAAACCATTCACCGTGACACTGTCACAGGCGCGTGAACTGGATACGCTGGCTAAACAGCAGGGCAAACTGCTGTCGGTGTTCCATAACCGCCGCTGGGATAGCGACTTCCTGACGGTGAAAGCGTTGATCAACGAAGGCAAGCTGGGCGATATCGCTCACTTTGAATCACATTTTGACCGCTATCGTCCGCAGGTACGCGCCCGCTGGCGCGAGCAGGCTGGGCTGGGCAGCGGTATATGGTATGACTTAGGCCCGCATCTGCTGGATCAGGTCGTCACCCTGTTTGGTTTACCGCAGAGTATGTATGTTGATCTCGGTCAGCTGCGCCCCGGCGCGCAGTCCACAGACTACTTCCATGCGGTGTTAACCTATCCGCAGCGCCGCGTTGTGCTGCACGGCACGCTTCTGGCGGCGGCGGAAACGGCGCGCTATATCATTCACGGTTCCGAGGCAAGCTATGTGAAGTTTGGCCTCGACCCGCAGGAAGATCGCCTGAAAAGCGGGGAACGTCTACCGCAGGCCGACTGGGGCTACGATATGCGTGACGGCGTGTTAACAACGGTGGACGGTGAAACGCGGGTGGAAACGACGCTGTTGACGCAACCGGGCAACTACCCAGCGTACTACGCGGCAATCCGCGATGCGCTGAACGGCATCGGTGAGAATCCGGTACCGGCCGGTCAGGCGATCCAGATTATGGAACTGATTGAGCTGGGGATGGAATCTGCGAAACACCGTGCGGCGCTGACGTTAGTGTAATCGCCAAGGTATTGAGGAATCCCGGCAGGCGTACCTGCCGGGATTTTTTTATGCCTGTTTAACGCGGGCGGTAAGCGCCTGTTTTTCGGCAGCGGAAAGGAACGCCATTTCCAGACCATTGATCTGCGCCTGACGAATTTGTGCCGGGCTTAAGCCTGCTGCTGGGGCGGCAGTGTGGTACTCGTGCTGAATATCAATCCCCTGAACTGCCGGATCATCGGTATTGATGCTTGCCAGCACGCCGTGTTCAAGGAACGTTTTCAGCGGATGTTGTGCCAGCGATGGCACGGTGCTGGTCTGGATGTTGGAGGTCAGGCAGGATTCAATGCCGATACGTTTTTCCGCGAGGAAATCCATCAGTGCCGGATCCAGAATGGCCTTCACGCCGTGACCGATACGCTCAGCGCCGAGGTCGCGAATGGCCTGCCAGATGCTTTCCGGGCCTGCGGCTTCGCCCGCGTGAACGGTGATACGCCAGCCTGCATCGCGCGCACGGGTAAAGTGGTTCAGGAACAGATGTCCCGGGAAGCCCAGTTCATCACCAGCCAGGTCGAGGGCGGTAATTCCGTCACGGTGGGCCAGCAGGGCATTGAGTTCTTCTTCACAGGCCGCTTCGCCAAAGGTACGGCTCATAATGCCGATAAGACGCGCTTCAACGTTAAAGGTTTTGCAGCCTTCTTTAACGCCAGCGATTACCGCTTCAACCACGCCGTCGACCGGCAGCTGGTGGGTCATCGCCATGTAGCGCGGAGAAAAGCGCAGCTCAACGTAGTGCAGGCCGTTACGGGCCGCATCTTCAATGTTTTCATAGGCGACGCGGCGGACGGCGTCCAGAGAAGCCAGAACCTTCACGCCCCAGTCAAGCTTGCTCAGGAAGCTCACCAGATCGGGTTCATTACTGGTCACTTGTACGTGGGGCAGCAGGGTTTCAAGCGTAGTAGCGGGGAGCGCGAGATTGTACTGGCGGCCGAGATCGAGGATGGTCTGGGCACGGATATTACCGTCAAGGTGGCGGTGGACATCGGTTAAAGGCAGGTTGGTATCAATCATGATCGCACTCATTTTTTAGTTAAAGTGCAAACCATTATACAACATGCCGGTAACCAGTTAAAAGTGTTGAAAAATAGATGCTTTTACAATCGCTTGGGGGGATATGGGGTTATTTTCAGCATTTTTTCGTGTAGTGCAGCGATCGCGTTCTCTAGTGCGGTATATCCAGAAGGACCTGTTTTAAAATTAAAGCCAAAAGATGACAGCCAAAAATAGTAGGAATAATCTTAATATGTTGTTGTTTTTATCCCGATCTGAATAATGCGTATGACAATCCATAAAGGCAACGTTTTATGAAAATTCACGCTGTTACGATCATTGCGCTGCTTTTTCTTCCTTCTCTTGCATATTCAGAACAGCAGGAACGGGAATACAACACCTGGTACTTACGAAATGCCATTCTTTATGACATGACGCAGACCTCAGAGGGGTTTCCCGTCATGCTAAGTATCGCCCAGCCAGGTCGAATCGGAGCCAATATGGTGGTGTCTTACCTGGCTGAGGGGCCGTGCGCGGGTGGTGCTAAAACGTTCAATGTTAATGGCAAAGATATTCCAGCCAAATACAGCTGCGTGCCGGTAGGCAAGGACCGGATCGAACATTACGCCCTTAACGATTCACAGCAAATCAATGAGATGGTGAATCACCTCGAGTCTGATTTCACCTTGTTGTTGCAGAATAATATCAAGGTATGGGCAGCCAATATCAAATCGCCGAAGTATGGTATGGCGCCGAGGTTTTGATATTCGCCCTAAGCGTGCTCAGACCGGATAATTCAGCATCGCAGGTCGTTTAAGCTGGGTGATAATCCGCTTAATTATCAACAGCGCCTGAGTCAGCTTTTCCATATCCGGCCCGCCAATACACAATCGAATTCCCGCCTGATCGGCGAACGGTGTCACCTCCGTTGAGGCGGGCGACGTCACTTTAATACCGGCGGCAAGCGCTGCCTCGTAGAAAGGGTGTACGTTTTCCCGGGGTAGTGGCAGCCAGAGGTGGAAGCTGGGCAG
This sequence comes from Kluyvera sichuanensis, assembly GCF_014218705.1. GTDB lineage: Bacteria > Pseudomonadota > Gammaproteobacteria > Enterobacterales > Enterobacteriaceae > Kluyvera > Kluyvera sichuanensis. Next base: position 283,479 of record NZ_JABBJF010000001.1, read on the forward strand.
CCCTGAGTGGTACAGGTTTTCGCCCAGAATATCGCGTGCCAGCGCGTATCGGCGTGTAGTCTCTTGCTCAATGGCGAGGGTGACGGTTTCGGCAGTGCCGTCCAGCAGCCACTGCTCCATAATGGCACAGCTCAGCGGTGAAACCATGATAGCCGTTGTTCTGAGCATCGATTCTCCCTGCGCGTAGAGCGCCTTGGGCAGCAGAAGCCCGCCAATTCGAAGCGCTGGATTAAGGATCTTCGACAGGCTATTTACATACAGGGTGATTTCCGGTGCCAAACGGGTGATTTGCGGTATGTCGATATTGCGGGTCAGCCGATAAACATCATCTTCAATGATAAACAGCTTCCGTTCCCGGCAAATGCGCACCAGTTCATGACGACGCGTCAGACTCATCACCCGCGTTGAAGGGCTTTGCAGCAGCGGGGTCACATACACCGCCGCGTTGTGTTCACCGCGGGCGTCGAGCGCTGCTTCTAACGCTTTCACATCCATACCGTCATCATCCATTGGGATGCCGACCAGCGTCAGATTGAGCAGTCGCGAAAGTTGAATCAGTCCGGAATAGGTCTGCGCCTCAACGTACAGCGTACTGAACGGCTTGCAGACGGTGGAGAGCGCCACCGACAGCGCATGCTGCGCGCCGCTGGTGATAATGAGCTGTTCAGCATTGGCCTCAACGCCAAGCTGGGTAAACCAGCGCGCCAGCAGTCGTCGGTGCTCATCATGACCAGCGGGAGGGGCATAAAAGTTAAACATATCCATATCCGGCCGACGTGCGATGGCGGTGAGCGTCGCGCCGAGTGAACGCGCCGTCAGGGCGGCAGGCGGCGTGTTCTGCGAAAGGTCGATAACTTCTGCGCTACGCGCGTTTGCTAGCGCGACAAACATTCCGCTGCCCTTAACGCTGCGGACCAGGCCACGTTTTTCGAGTATCCCGTAGGCTTTGGTCACCGTGCCAAGGCCAATACTCAGGGTATCCGCGAGATCCCGATGCGCCGGTAAGCGTGCGCCGTAGGGCAGTAGGCCGGAAAGAATATCTTCCGATAAAGCCAGTACCAGCCGTTCGGTGGGGGATGTTGTCTGTTCGGCAAGCCGTGGCTGCCAGGGGGAGCGTTCGCGCATCTGATCACTTAAGTGTAATGTGACACTATATATGTTTACTAATAGTGTCACGCATTCTATGCTAATGCCAGCTAAAGCAGCATCCGAAACAGGCATTCAATATGAGCATAAAAGATATTTCCGTTATTGCGGACGGACCAGACACGTCTGCGCAAAGTGATTCCGTGGGCGCTGAATTTCGTCGTGGGATTAAAGAAGGGCTGCCGGTATTACTTGGCGTTATTCCATTTGCGCTGGTGCTTGGCGCACAGGCGAGCCATAAAGGATTAAGTCATTTTGAAGTGCCGCTAATGACCGGGCTTAATTTTGCCGGTGGCTCTGAGTTTGCGGCAATACAAATCTGGACCAATCCGCCGCATATTTTATTAATTATGGCCGTGACCTTTCTGGTGAATAGCCGACATATTTTGATGGGGGCGACGTTGGTGCCACTGCTGGCGCGTTTCCCGAAACGTAAGGTGCTCCCGGCGTTGTTTTTGATGACTGACGAGAGTTGGGCATTGAGTTACAGCGATGCGCAAAAGCGAGCTGGTCGTGGAATGCTCAGTTTTAGTCTGCCTTATTATCTGGGGGCATCGCTGTCGTTTTATGCCATGTGGGTGGGTTTCACTGCCCTTGGCGCACTGGCGGGACCGGTGCTGGGCGATGTTCACCGTTATGGTTTTGATATGGCGTTCCCGGCGGTATTTCTGGTGCTGGTCCGGGGTATGTGGCGCGGAGTTCGCAAAGCGCTGCCGTGGCTGACCAGTTTGCTGGTGGCCGTGGCGGTGTATCACTTTATACCCGGCGTCTGGTACGTTATCGCCGGGCCGCTGGCCGGGTTAGCGGTGGCCTGGCGGTGGGGGGATAAATAATGCCGGATCAGCAAACGCTGTTTGCCATCGTGTTGATGGCGGCAACCACCTATTTAACCCGCATCTCTGCGTGGCTCATTTTACGAAATCGTACGCTGACGCCGGGTGCTATGGCGGTACTGCGTTCATCGCCGGGGTGCGTCATGCTGGCGTTTATTGCCCCGTATTTTGCTTCAGGTAACTTTATTGATTTAATTGGCCTGGGCGTGACGTTTATTGCGGCTATCCGTTTTTCTATGCCAGTAACCGTTATTATCGGCGTGCTCGCTACGGCGCTGTTACGCCACTATTTTTCTTTGTGAGGATATTCGCAATGACCCGAACTTTGCGCAACGCCCGTTTAGCGGTAATTATCATGAGTGTCGTGATGATTGCTATTTTTCTGCTGAGCGCGGCATCTGTACTGATGCAAAAATAATATTGCGGTGGGATAATCACTCCCCGCGCGACTGCGCGGAGAGTGCTGCTGTTACAGTCCTAATTCGCTAAGCCCCGGATGATCGTCCGGGCGTCGGCCCTGGGGCCAGTGGAACAGGCGTTCATCTTCGCGAATCGGCAGGTCGTTCAGGCAGGCAAAGCGGCGCTGCATCAGCCCATCCTCGTTAAATTCCCAGTTTTCATTGCCGTAGGAACGAAACCAGTTGCCGGAATCGTCATGCCATTCGTAGGCATAGCGCACGGCAATACGGTTGCCTTCAAAAGCCCATAGCTCTTTGATAAGGCGATATTCCTGCTCTTTTTTCCATTTTCTCTCGAGAAAGGCCTGCGCCTCGGCGCGTCCGTGGATAAACTCGGCGCGATTTCGCCACTGGGTATCGGTAGTGTAGGCCATCGCGACTTTCACCGGGTCGCGACTGTTCCAGCCATCTTCAGCAAGGCGAACTTTTTCAATCGCACTTTCGCGAGTGAAAGGCGGGAGTGGCGGGCGACTGATGCTCATAAAAACCTCCAGAGTGACAATGTAGACAGATCTGTCTACTTGGTGCTAACGTATTCCCGTCTCCAGAGTTTGTCAACGGTGAAAAAACGATGAATAACGCGGTAAAAAACGGTTCAAAGGCCATCAGCGCCAGGGAAAAAATTCTCACCACGGCGCATGCGCTATTTTACTTACACGGTATTCGTGCCACCGGTATTGATAAAATTATCGAGCAGGCCGGGGTGACCAAAGTCACGTTCTATCGTCACTTTCCCAGCAAGAATCAGCTGATTTTCGCCTATCTGGATTATCGCCACACGCTGTGGATGACGTGGTTTAGCGATACGCTACAGCAGCAAAGTGAAGCCGGGCAGGCGCCTGCTACGGCGCTGGTCGCCACGATGCGGCAGTGGTGGGAGCAGCCTGACTTTCGCGGCTGCGCTTTTCTGAATGCGACGGCGGAGATAGGCGATGCGCTGCCCGAGGTTGAGCAGTTGACTCGCGAACATAAAGCCGCCGTTGCCGCCGAACTGGCAGGGCGCTGGCCGGGCCATGAGACCGCAGCGGTAGTGGTGGCGCTGGACGGCGCGATTATGCACGCGCAGATGGGGCTGCCCGTTGAGGCAGTGGCGGCGCAACTGGCTCAACTTCTGAACGCGCTGCTGCCAGCGGTTAATAGGTCAGCGTAATCACCACCGTGTCGGAATAGTCCCCCGCCGACGGCCACTTCTGTGAGGGTACGTCGCCGTAGACCACCAGATTCTGCGGCTGACCGTCGCCGGAATACTGTTTCTCCGGGTTGTCAGGCGACCATTCGACGGCATGGGCAGCATCCTGATACAGACCATAGCTGACGCATTCGCCGTCGTGGCAAAGCTGTCGGGCGTTACCGTCCGCGTGCAGGCCGCGGCCGATGCCAACGGCATAGGTGGTGCCCGTCGGGCACTGAATGCTGATGCCGGCAGTTGAGCTTGCCTGCAACGTGTCAGCTTCGGCAGGTGATTTACTGCCAAATTCCATGCTATCGACGCTGACGATTTCGCAGCCATTTTTCACCGTGGCGGTAGCGCTGATTTGATCGGTGATAAGCGTGCCAGACTCTTCGCTGCATGATGGCAGCGATTGCATCGACGACGCTGAGGCATAGCGTATCTGAACGCCGGTGGCGTAATCGTAATAACTCCCGGCGCTGATGTTGCTCTGGCCGGGGTTGATTTTGCCGATGAGCGGAATGTCATGCTCAACGTTACCCTGACCGGACGCCAGCGACATATCAATCTGCGCGTAGACGTCACTGTTCTGACTCAGCGGGTGTCTCAGGTCGTACAGTGAGTACAGCGAAAAATAGAGCGGCGTGGTGGACGGCTCATTCTGGCTCATCGGAATCGGGTCGTTTGCCATTAGCTTCAGACAGGCGCGAACGTATTCCGGCTGCCCGTCGTAGTTGTTGCAGGTAAAGGTCAGCCTGGTGCTGGTCGCGCTGCTAACGCCCGGCGTAACGGTACCAAAACTCAGCCCCGGCGGGCTACCGTTCCAGCAGTTTGCCGCCTGCGCGGCGGGGTTAAAGGTGAACATCAGCAGTATAAACAGGCCGATAAATCCTATTGAGCGAGTGACTGGCATAGCGCGTTGATTGTCTCCACGGAATGGGTAGGGTGAAGCCGCTGGGGCAGTATTACCTGACAGGATGAAGCGGCCCATTTAACTTCTACATGGCCGCCGGTCGGGGGATCTTCCAGATATATCTTTCCTTCATAGCCCGCAATGGTGTGCTGTGTGCCGTGTGTGGGTGGTTCACCGGCTGCGGTCAGTACGTTAACCTGCGCCGAAAACGGTACCGCTTTTCCATCGACCGTTTTCACCGTCATCAGCAGCGCCTGGGTTTTGTAGATCGTGAACTTAGCCAGCGCGCCGCTGGCGGCTTTCGGGATCAGCACTTCGCCGGTGTAGGGCGCACGATAGGCTTCGTCGAGTTGCAGCACATCGATATCCAACCGGTTTTCCTGATACGCATTGAGGTTGTTGAGAAACAGCATACCGTTCTTATCGGTATGGCCAACGGGCCGATGTTCCAGATAAACCGGTACGTCAGGCACGTTTGAAGTATCGACAATGGCGAACGCGCTGCCCAACATGCGGGTGGCGTACAGATGGCCCATAAACAGCCCCAATGCCCCAGACATTGAACCGTAGTAATCGCTGTTATTGTCCTGGCGGTTAAGGCCCAGCCCCATATCGCTCCAGTGGCTACGGTGCTGAACGGTCGCGTGCAGAGCGGCGTTATCGCCGCTTTGAGCCGACATATTCCATCCCCAGCCGGGTTTGTTGGCATCAAGAGAGTGGGCCAGGCTGGCCTGCATTGCATTGCCGGCGTTATCGTGGCTGTCCTGCAGTGAAAGGTAATCTTTATTCTGATTCAACGGCATACTGAAGTTCAGATACACCGTCGTATTGCGCTCATCGCCAAGTTCCTGGGTGAGGCTGGTGGCTAAGGTTATCTGGTGGGTAAAGCTTCTTGACCAGGAGAGACCAACGTACTGCGATGAGGCGTCCGGGTAAGTTTGATTTACCCAGCTTATGCCGAAGGTACCGACCGCATCCACGGTGACGCTGGTAAATGCCGAATCCTCCCGTGTGGTCAGGGTATTGTCCGCCAGGGATGAAACATCCCGATAGCCCCGGCTCGCCTGCGAATGGTTCAACGCCACGTTAAAACGGCGATTGTTCCACTGCCAGCCTGACCCCCACTGCGTTCCGCTCTCTTGCCCATAGCGGCTGTTCGACGCGTTGGCGTGAAGCACCCCTAGCGTGGGCGATAGCAGGTAATCCCAGCCCGCACCCTGATTGTGCAGGCTGGCGCTTTGCTCGGTATGTAGCCCGAGGGTGGATTTGTTGCTGACCCCGTAGCGCCAGTCTCCCACGCCGACAAATTCACTGTCATAGCTAAACGATGCGTAGGTGTAATCCTTTCGCACCCAGCCTGCGCTAATGCCCCAGGTATTCAGCCCGGCTGACAGTAACTGCGTGGCGCCGTAGAGATCCAGATTTACCACCCGCTGTTGGCCGTTAATATCGGTAATCACCACCTGCGCACCTTCATTACCGGTGAAGATCGGCGCGGTATTGAGCGTAAATTGCCCCGGGTCCACCCGCTGTGAAGAGGTTTTCACCCCGCGAACGTAGAGGTCAACGGTGGATGGCAGGGTGACGCTATCGGTCAGAATATCCTGCGATGAGGTGCTGAAGTTTGGCTGTGTCGAATAGTTATGGGCGATATTGATACCGCCAAAACGCACGCTGTTGTTCCAGCTTTGGCTGCTGGTAAAGCTGTCGCCAAGCGTCATGGAGAACAGTTTATCGACGTTCTGGTAGACCCAACTGCTCATCAGACGATGGGTACCGCGCTCACTGTCAGCGGCGTTAGTGGAGTCCTGGCTATTAAACGAGGTGCTAAAAAAACCGGGCCCCAGGCCGAACGTGCGCAACTCGCTGAACAGTGAAGCCTCCTGCTCGCCGTTTTCGTGACTGGTGAACGCATTGTAGTTCAGCGCCAACCCGCGCACTTCCGGCGAAAGCTGAGAGGCGTGGATCAGATGGGAGCCGTTGCGATTGGACAGACGGCTATCGCGCCCTAACCACGCTTTGCTGGCGACGATGTTGATATTCTGACTCAGACTATCGAACGTTACGTCCAGACCGTCCTGTGCGCTTAAGTCGAAGAACCCTTGACGCTCTGGTAGCGAGGCGGTTTTGATGTCCAGTTTTTTGGCGTCATTGGCCGAGATATACAGCTTATTATCAATATTTTTGGCTTTCACAAAGCCTTTAATCGGCTGACCGTTAACGCTGACGGTCAGGTAGAGCGTTTCATCATTGGCGGCGTAGGCGCAGTGACAGAGCAGAAACCAAAGCGGTATGGCGTTACGGAGTAATATCGATGGTCTGTTTTTGCTCATTATCATTCAAATTAAGTGACAAAGATGACGCCGTATTGATTCCTTTTGGCAGGGGCCATTCCTTTTCACTGTTCGGTAGTACGTAGCCGAGTAACCCTTTACTCATCGGTACGCGATGGCTACCGGCTAACAGGGCAATGTTGCTCAACTTAATGTGCTGCGTGCCGTTGTTGCGGATTCTGAGCATCGCCGGGTGGGTGAGATGATCAATTGATGCGCTCACGGTTTTCAGGTCCATCGGCTGGTCGTGACAGTTCACAAACACCGGGATGGAGTAACGCAGCAGAAAGCGCACGCCATCTTTTTCCGCCATGTTACTGCTGCCGGGCAGTTCATCGACGACCAGACGGTAGGCGTGTTCGGTATCACCGCTGGGCGGCACGGGAAGAATGACGCGAATAAGTTGCTGGCGGGCTGCTGGAATAGTGGTCATTGGCGGGCTGACCAGTAAATCCTCCGTCTCACTTAGCGCGTCTGTATTGTTTTGCTGATGCCAGGCGTATACCCGGATTTGTGCGCCAATGGCGGCGCTACCGACGTTTTTAACGTAGATTGCCTGCGCCGTTTCACCCGCGCAAAAGCCAACGTTAACCGGGTAAACCTGGAGGGTTGCAGCATAGGAAGAAAGGGCAAATAACGAGCCCAATGTCGCGAGCAGGATGCCAGCCAGTGTGCGTTTCATATGCTACTCCCCGGGAGCTGAATCAGTAGGAGACGGTCAGGGTCACGGTATCGGCATACACACCAGCGGGCGCCTGTGAAAGTGCGTCCGCAGTGACTTTGCCGTAGATAGGAATAACCTGCGCCGTGCCGGTACCGGTTTGTGGAATGCCGGTGGTGGACAGTTCGTTGGTATCATCAGCATCGCTATAGAGGGCGTAGGCCACCTTATCGGTGCCGTTGTTATTCGACATGTTGTAGTCGTGGCTTTTTTCGCTGCTGAGGTTATAGCTTGTGCCGGTAGTACAGGTCACGGTTGCATTTGCGGAAGCAGTCGCATCGCCGGAGTCGCTCGCACGCGAGCCAAAGTTCATATCGTCCACGCTGATCTGACAGGATTTCTCAACGGTCAGATTGACATGCATGTCGGCGCCGCGAACCTGGTCTGTTCTTGCTGCGTTATCCGCAAAGGCGGCAGATGAAAATAAAATGCTAATCGCAGTCAGAGTTAATGCAGTGGCTTGACGGTTAATCATTTTAAAACTCACTAATTTTTCAATTGTTTTGGGGTGGGGTGTTAACGGGGGCGGAGAATAAAGATTAAGAAATGTCTTAGATTGAGCAATCGTGCTATGTCTAAGAGATGTGAATGGCAGGATCTGATATTAACAATCGATAGCTAAGGCTTAAAGCTTGCGCAATGCCTGGCAGCATTGCGCAATGGCGATTAACGCAGGGTGCGAATCGCCGCAATCAGACGTTCGACGCCTTGTTCCAGCTTCACGCGCGGGCATCCGGCGTTCAGACGAATAAAACCGTTACCTTCTTCGCCGTAGGTGTAGCCCGGCATAATGGCGACCTTCTGCTGTTTAATTAACACTTCCTGCAGTTTACGATCGTCAATATTCAGCGGGCGCAAATCAACCCATGCCAGATAGGTTGCCTGTGGCATCGACCATTGCAGTTCCGGGAAGGCGGCGTTCAGCGTTTTCTCGATATAACGCATATTATCCTGCAAATATTCGCGTAGCGCATCCAGCCAGGATTCACCCTGTTCGTAAGCGGCAATATGGGCGACCAGCGCGGGAACGGAAGGGGAAGAGAGACCGTCGCGGTTTTTCAGCGCGGTGAGATAGGCTTCGCGCGCGGCATCATCAACAATCATGCCGTATGCGCCGGTAAATGCCGGGATATTGAAGCTTTTCGACCCTGAAGTGAACAGTGCCCACTCGCCGCGAGCCACTTCGCTCCACGGAATATGCTTATGCCCTTGCCAGGTCATATCCATATGAATCTCATCGCTTATCACCCGCACGTTATGTTTTTCGCACAGGGCCGCCATGGTTTCGAGCTCTTCACGTGTCCAGACTTTACCCGTCGGGTTTTGCGGGCTACACAGCAACAGCACGCTGTTGTGTGGTTCAGCGAGCACGGTTTCGAGTTTGTCCATATCGCAGAACCACTGCCCATCGTGCTTATCCATCGGCACGCCAACCACGTGGCGTTGATTTCCTTCGATGGTTTTAAAGAACGCGTCGTAGGCAGGGGTATGTACTACGATGCCGTCGCCAGGCTTCGACCACTGGCGGATCATCTCAGCCACCATATAGATGACAGAAGGGCCGTAGACGAGCGTGTTGGTATCAATCACCGCATGAAAACGGTGCGCGTACCAGTGGGCGATAGCGGGAAGAAACTCATCGTTTTTCCAGCGGCTATAGCCGAATACACCGTGAGAAAGACGTTTGCTCAGTGCGTCCAGAATGCAGGGCGCGGTGGCAAAATCCATATCAGAAATGGTAAACGGCAGCAGGTCAGCGTCGCCAAAGCGGTCGGCAACATAGTCCCATTGGGTGCACCAGGTGCCGTGTCGGTCAATCACCGTTGAAAAATCAAACATGTGGAGATCCTAACGAAGGGAAGATTGGGCTATTTTGCCCCTGTTAGGCACAGGGGCAAAGGGCTTTACGCTTGAACGGAGTTCATCAGTATCGACATTTCGTCTTTCACCGACTGTACCTGCGGGCCAATGACCACCTGCAGGTTGTGCTGGTTCAGTTTCACCACGCCAATGGCACGGTTGGCTTTCAGCGTATCAACGTCGACCTTGTCCATGTCGTTTACCGACAGACGCAGACGGGTGATGCAGTTGTCGAGCGAGATGATATTTTCAGCTCCGCCCAGCGCCTGAAGGATAACCGGCACGTTGTAGCCGGATTTCCCGGTTACGCCGCTGGAGGTGTGCTCTGCTGCAGGAGTGGTATCCACATCGCGACCCGGCGTTTTGATGTTAAAGCGCACGATAGCGAAGCGGAAAATTGCATAGTAAACCGCGAACCAGATAGCTGCGACGACCGGCACCAGGTACCATTTGGTCGACAGACCGTGCAGGATACCGAACACCACGAAGTCGATGATATTGCCGTCGGTGTTACCGATGGTCACGCCCAGTACCGCCATGATGGTGAAGCCCAGACCGGTCAGCAGTGCGTGGATAACGTACAGCACCGGTGCAACGAACAGGAACAGGAATTCCAGTGGTTCAGTGGTGCCGCCCACGACGCAGGCGATGACGCCGGAAATCAGCAGGCCTTTAATTTTATGACGGTTTTCCGGGCGTGCGCAGTGGTACATCGCCAGTGCAGCACCTGGCAGGCCGCCGAGGAACGCAGGCATTTTACCCTGAGACAGGAAGCGGGTAGCGCTTTCGGAGAAGCCGTGAGTGGTCGGGCAGCTCAGCTGTGCCTGGAAGATGGTCAGTGCGCCGCTGACGTCGTGGCCGCAGACGTCCATAGTACCGCCCGCTTCGGTAAAGCGAATCAGCGCCACCAGAATGTGGTGCAGGCCGAACGGCAGCAGCAGGCGTTCACCGGTACCGAAGATCATCGGGCCAAAATCACCGGCGCTATTGATCACATGACCCAGCGCGTTGATGCCCATCGCAAATACCGGCCATACCAGCGGGATCACCAGGCCAACCAGACCCAGCACGATGGTGGTGATAATCGGCACAAAACGGGTGCCGCCGAAGAAGGCCAGCGCATCCGGCAGACGGATGGTGTGGAAGCGCTCATGCAGCATCCAGACGATAATCCCGCAGATAACCGCGCCGAGAATGCCGGTGTCGATGGATTGAATACCGATAATGTTCTGAATGTTATTCGCTTTCAGAATTGCAGCATCGGTGGTTGGCAGAATACCTTTGGCGGTCAGCCAGAAGTTTACCGCCAGGTTCATCACCGCGTAGCCGACGAAACCCGCGAAAGCGGCGACGCCTTTGTTATCACGCGCCAGCCCCAGCGGAATGGCGATACAGAACATCACCGGCAGGAAGCTAAAGGCGAAAGAGCCAACTTTACTCATCCAGATAAAGACGGCCTGCAGGAACGGCGTATCAAGCCACGGCAGCAGCGTGGTGACGTCATGGCTGCTAAGCGAGCTGCCGATCCCAAGCATGATCCCGCAGAAGGAAAGCAGGGCAACCGGCAGCATAAAGGTTTTGCCAAGCTGCTGGAAAAACTCCCAGAGGGTAACTTTTGGTGCGGTATTCGCCGTCATGAAACGACTCCTTAATCCTGAAAAAAGGGTTTCTAACAATCACGGGACAGGAAGATAAAACGTTTTACCATTTTTTAGTGAGAAACAAATCACAAAAGCAAGTGATAATAAGGTTTATAAAGTGAGTCTGTTGATAAAACGTTTTATCTCTTGAGCAAAAGGAGCCTCGCTGGAACCATGGCGATTGCAAAGAAAGTCACCATTAACGATGTTGCACTGGCGGCCGGTGTGTCCGTCAGTACCGTTTCGCTGGTTCTCAGCGGTAAAGGGCGAATATCTTCCGCGACGGGTGAGCGCGTCTACCAGGCGATTGACCAGTTAGGCTTTGTGCGTAACCGCCAGGCCGTCTCGCTGCGCGGGGGGCAAACGGGGGTGATTGGGCTGATTGTTGGCGATCTTTCGTCGCCGTTTTATGCTGAACTGACCGCGGGGATGACCGCGGCCTTCGAATCGCAGGGCAAAATGGTGTTTTTGACCCAGGGCGGGAAGCGGGGCGAGCAGATGCTGCAGCGTTTCGACGCGCTGGTGTCGCAGGGCGTTGACGGCGTGGTGATCGCCGGTTCGGTGGACCAGGCCTCGGAACTGCGGGCAAAAGCGGCAGAAACCGAAACGCCATTGGTGTTCGCTTCACGCGCCAGCTACCTCGATGAAGTCGACATTATTCGTCCGGACAATATGCAGGCGGCGCAACTGGTGACCGAACATCTGATCCGCCGGGGCCATCAGCGCATTGCCTGGCTCGGTGGGCAGAGCTCATCGTTGACTCGCGCTGAGCGGGTCGGCGGCTACTGCGCCACGCTGATTAAATACGGGCTGCCGTTCCACAGCGATTGGGTGCTGGAGTGTGAGACCAGCCAGAAGCAGGCGTCGGAAGCGATCACCAGACTGTTGCGCCATAACCCGACGATTAGCGCCGTGCTGTGCTACAACAGCGTGATTGCGATGGGCGCGTGGTTTGGTCTGATGCGGGCGGGTAAGCAGAGCGGTGAAGACAGTGTCGAAAGCTATTTTGAGCAGCGCGTGGCGCTGGCGGCATTTGCCGACGTGCCGGAAAAGGCGCTTGATGACGTGCCATTGACCTGGGTGACCACACCGGCACGCGAAATGGGGCAAAGCGTTGCCGAGCGAATTTTGCAGCGCATTGATACCGGGCAAGGGGCGGCGAGAAACGTGATTATGCCGCCGCGACTGGTGGCGAGAAAATAGGGCGCGGGAGAGGTTCCCGGCGTCGCGTTGCTCGGCCGGGCTACTGCGTTACGGTCATAAAAAAGCGCCTTTAAGGCGCTTTTTTAGTTATGGTGCTGGGATGGTGGCGGGTTCATCCGGCTGGGCCAGGCCCGGCATACCGAACATGCCAACAAAGTCTTCCAGCGGCATTTTCTGGCCGTTCAGCGTGACCTGACCTTCACCGTACTGCAGGCTGCTGCTAATCGCGTTATCCTGCGTGGTGGTCAGACGGAACATTTGCCCCATTGCTGCCAGACCCTGCACCTGCTGCCCAGCCAGCTTGGCAGCATCTTCCTGCTGATAGCCTTCCAGGCGTGCGACCTGCGTCATCAGCTCGGTTGCCATCTCCATTGGGATCACCAGCTTGGCATCCAGCGATTTCACGCCGCGATCGACCTGCTGCGCCAGCGTGGTGGCTTCACCGGTCGCCTGTGCGGGGTCTTTCAGCGCCAGGGAGAGGTTCAGCGAACTTTCGCCTTTGGCGTTTTTCCAGCTCAGTGGTGACAGTGTCACGACCGGGTCACCTTTCAACAAAATCGGCAGGGTGTTGAACAGCGCATCAACCGCTTTTTGCTGATACAGCTCTGGGTTCTGCGCCAGGTCCGGCTGTGCCATCAGTGCCTGAGTCTGCGCCTGATACTGCTGGCTGAACTGATGCATCGCCACGCCGTCAATGCCGTCCACTTTCAGCGTCAGCTGGCCGCTGCCGAAATCCTGATTCTGCAGCTTGAGACTATTCAGCGTGTAGTCGAGCTGGCTGTTAATTTTTTTGCCATCAGGCGTCAGGGACGACTTCCCGGCAATGGTCATACCGGTTAATTCGGCCAGATCTTTTCCTTCAACGGAGACCGCCAGGCGCTCCAGGGAGAGGGTCTGGTCACCGATGCGCTCCTCAAACGAGGTCAGCTTGCTGGAGCCGTCGGTTTTCAGGTTGTTGAAGGTGAACTGTACCTTCTGATCGTATTCGTTAACCGCGTTGACCTGGCCGCTTTTCGCTTCACCGGTCAGCGACACCAGGCTGCCCTGGCTATCCGCAGAGAGTACAAAATCGCCGCCGCTGAAGGTGACCTTCTCGGCATCTTTTTCGTAATCCAGCGGTTTGAGCGCGATGGCGGATTCGGTATCGCCGTTGTAGCTGATGCGGGTGTTGATATCGAACGGCGAGGTACCTTTGGCGATGTCGAACAGCGGTTTGGTCACCTCATTGTTGACCAGCACGGTATTTACGCTTGCCATCGCAGGGGCAAGATTGAAGGACTTCAGCGACGCCAGTGGGATTGGACCGTGGCTGACGGACTCATCCAGAATCACGCTCTGACCCGGTTTTAACCATGAGTTTTCCGCGCCAGCCAGCGGTTTCACCACCATTTTTAGCTGGCTGCTGAAGACACCGCGCTGGTAGTCCTGATAGCTAATCTCAAGACCGGCTTCCGGCGCGCTCAGCTTCAACTGGGCGTTCGCCTGAGAGACCATTTCCGCAATATGTGATTCCAGTTGTTTGCCTGTATACCAGGCTCCGCCTGTCCAGACCACCCCTAAAGCGACGATAATACCTGCGGCTACCAGCGTTTTTTTCATAGTATTTGTCCATAAAAATGAAACCAGGCGGGAAAGCCGCCTGGTTGAGTCATAAGGCTATGCAAAAGAGTAGCAAGCTTGTACTGAAACTTCAGTATTAACTTCAACTTATTACAAATACGCGTTAAACGAAGTGGTAAGAACCCGGCATCAATGACGTTTTGCCGAGGGAAAAGAGGATAAATCTATAACCGTGTCCGGCTGAGAAATTTTTCCAGCGACATTTTCTGCTCGTTCAGCGTGACCTGGCCATCAGCATAGTGAAGGTCGCTGCTGATGGTGTTGTTCTGCATTGTCGTCAGTTTGAACATTTTGCTGAGCATTATCATTTGCTGAACCTGCTGATTCGCTTGTTTAGCCGCGTCCTCAGGAGAAAAGTGCATGGTCTGCGCAATCTGCGTCATCAATTCGGTCGCCATGTCGATTGGGATCGCCAGTTTCATACTCAACGATTTCACTTTGCTATCGAAAACCTGCGCTGTCGAGCCCGCTGCGCCTGTAACCTCCGCAGGATCCCGTACGCTCACGGAGAGATCCAGCGAACTCTCACCCTTAACATTTTTCCAGCGAAGCGGTGACAACGTGACCGTTGGGCCGCCTTTCAGCAGGGTAGGTAAGGTGGCGAGGATATTTTCCTGCGCGCTCTTATCCTGCGCATGCAGCGTGCGCAAACGCGCCATAAACTGGTGCATAGCCTCCCCGTCAACGCCTTCCGTTTTCAGCGTTAACTGGCCGCTCCCGATGGGGCGATTCACGACTTTCAGGTTTTCCAGCGCGAAATCTAACTGAGAGTTGATCTTTTTGCCGCCTTCGGCCAGCGCCGTTTTGCCGCCGATGCGGATATTATTCAACTCCGCCAGGTGGATGCCGTCGCGGGTGATAGCCGCCTGTTCCAGGGTTATCAATTGTTCGCCCAGTCGTCCAAAATTGCTGACCCAACTGCTGCTGTCGGTTTTCAACTGACGAAGGGTGAACTCTATTTTTTTATTATCCCGGTCAGTAGTAGCGATTTGGGCGCTTTCTATTTGGCCGTTCAGCGACATCACATCGTGCTGGGCGTCGAGCGAATAGATAGCGTTGCCGCCGCTAAAAGCAAGCTTTGAGCGATCGGTTTCGGAGTGTAATGGCCTAAGCGAAATAGCTGACACGGTAGCGCCGTCGTAGCTGAAGCGGGTTTCCACTTCAAAAGGCGAAATCCCCTTAGAAAGCAGGAAAACATCTTTTGTGGCGGCATTATTTTCGAGCGTGGTGTGGACGGACGCCAGTGCGGGAATGAGGTTAAAGGATTTAAGCGATGCTGCCGGGAAAGGGCCATGGTCGATGGTCTGATTGAGAATCACGCTTTGACCGGGCTCTAACCATGATGCTTTGGCATCCGGGGTGGCGGTTAACACCATTTTAAGCTGTGTGCTAAAAATGCCTCGCTGATAATCCTGATAGCTGATTTTAACCCCTGGGCTGGTGGGATTTTGCTGTAGCCACCCATTCGCCTCTGCCACCTTGCTGGCCATCCGTGATTCCAATTGCTGGCCGGTATACCACGCGCTGCCAACCCAGACAGCGCCTAAAGCCACAATAACCCCTATTGCCACGCGCGTTTTTTTCATCTTTTCATCCTTAAAAAAAACCAGGTGGACAGGCCACCTGGTTTACGTTTTACGGGTTGCCTATCAGGCAAGCCGCTCCATTAACTTCGGCGTTTACTGCAGTTTGTTATACACCCGTGCTAAACGGCCGCTGCCGCTGACCTGAACCGGGGATTCATTCGCCGCGACGAACGCGGATTCGCCCGGCTTCAGTACCAGACGCTGGTCGTTCTTGCTCAGTACGGATTCACCGTCCACACAGAACAGAATGGCGGCGCCATCCTGAGTCAGCGTGGCTTCACTCGCGCTGAGGGCGTGAAGAGAGAAGGCGAAATCCTCAACTGGAATCGGGAACTCCAGCGCCTCGCCGTGCTGTGCTGGCTGAGTCAGCAGTTCGTTCGCCGGTTTGGCGGTGAATTTGACGTTCGCTACCAGTTCCGGGATATCAATATACTTCGGTGTGAGTCCAGCACGAAGTACGTTATCGGAGTTTGCCATCACCTCAAGCCCGGTGCCGCGCAGGTAGGCGTGCGGGGTTTCAGCGTAGAGGAACATTGCTTCGCCCGGGTTAAGCTGAACGATGTTCAGCAGCAACGGGGAGAAGAGGCCGCTGTCGTCCGGGTAGAACTCTGCAATCAGGCGAATTGCATCCCAGGCTGGACCTTGCTGATTTTCCAACGCCGCGCGCAGCACATTCAGCGCGTGGGCTTTCTCATCACCCTGCATATTGAGCAGGCCAGCGAACAGGGCACTCAGGCGCTCGCTGGTCGGCTGGGCGATAAACTCACCGATAGCCGGGTTGGCGTCGGCAACCGGCTGCAGCAGTGAGGCGATTTCTGCAAACTCACGGAAGGCATTCATCGCCAGGAATGGCGTCAGCGCAAAGACCAGCTCCGGCTTGTGGTTTGGATCTTTGTAGTTACGCTCGGCGGCGTCCAGTGGGATCCCGGCGGCGTTTTCTTTGGCAAAACCAACTTCCGCTGCTTTTTTGCTCGGATGGACCTGAATAGAGAGCGGTTGTGCGGCGCAAAGTACTTTAAACAGGTAAGGTAACTCGCCAAAGCGAGTGGCAACGTTGGCTCCCAGCAGCGTGGTTTTATCGGCATCAATCACGTCGCGCAGCGACTGCACGACGCCGTGGCTGTCGGTAATCTTTGAGCTGCTCTTTGGGTGCGCGCCCATCCACAGTTCTGCCATCGGCAGACCTTCAGGATTTGCCATACCGTAGAGTTCCGTTAACGCAGTTTTGCTGCCCCAGGCATAGTTTTGCACTGAGTTGATGAGTTTTTGCATTATCAAGCCCTGTTTCAATGTGGATTCTTTGGGCTGTATTAAAGCAAAAAAATGCGCTGTCGTATGCCGCAGAAATAAAAAGTCGTACTTGTCTCAGTTTTTGTTAAAAAATTGTGTACGATAGGGTAACTCGCTTTTAACCTGGGCAAATGGAAAGCCTGCCCTTCATAACATCATCAAAGCAGTAAGTGAGAGCACAATGTCGAATAAACCTTTCTACTATCAGGATCCTTTTCCGTTAGAAAAGGATGAGACCGAATACTACCTGTTAAGCAACGACTACGTTTCCGTCGCAGAATTTGAAGGGCAGGAAGTCCTCAAAGTTGCCCCGCAAGCGTTGACGCTTCTTGCCAAACACGCCTTCCACGATGCTTCCTTTATGCTTCGCCCCGCGCACCAGCAGCAGGTGGCCGATATCCTGAATGACCCGGAAGCCAGCGAAAACGATAAGTACGTGGCGCTGCAGTTCCTGCGTAACTCGGATATCGCGGCAAAAGGTATCCTGCCGACCTGTCAGGACACCGGCACGGCAATCATCATGGGTAAAAAAGGCCAGCGCGTCTGGACCGGCGGCGGCGATGAAGCGGCGCTGGCTCGCGGCGTGTACGACACCTTTATCGAAGACAACCTGCGCTATTCGCAAAATGCGCCGCTGGATATGTACAAAGAGGTCAACACTGGCACTAACCTGCCAGCGCAGATTGATCTCTACAGCGTGGACGGTGACGAATATAAGTTCCTGTGCATCGCCAAAGGCGGCGGTTCGGCGAACAAAACCTACCTCTACCAGGAAACCAAAGCGCTGATCACCCCAGCGAAGCTGAAAACTTACCTGGTTGAGAAGATGCGTACCCTCGGCACTGCGGCTTGCCCGCCGTACCATATCGCCTTTGTGATTGGCGGTACGTCTGCCGAAGCCACGCTGAAAACCGTGAAGCTGGCGTCGACCAAGTATTACGACGGTCTGCCAACCGAAGGTAACGAGCACGGCCAGGCGTTCCGCGACGTTGAGCTTGAAAAAGAGCTGCTGGTTGAAGCGCAGAATCTGGGCTTCGGGGCGCAGTTCGGCGGTAAATACTTCGCGCACGATATCCGCGTGGTGCGTCTGCCGCGCCACGGCGCGTCCTGCCCGGTCGGGATGGGCGTTTCCTGCTCCGCTGACCGTAACATCAAAGCCAAAATCAACCGCCACGGCATCTGGATTGAGAAACTGGAAAATAACCCAGGTAAGTACATCCCAGAATCGCTGCGTAAAGCGGGCGAGGGTGAAGCGGTGAAGGTCGACCTGAACCGTCCGATGAGCGATATCCTCAAGCAGCTGTCCCAGTACCCGGTCTCTACGCGCCTGTCGCTGAGCGGCACTATCATCGTGGGGCGCGACATTGCGCACGCCAAGCTGAAAGAGCGTATGGATAAAGGCGAAGGGCTGCCGCAGTACATTAAGGATCACCCGATCTACTACGCGGGCCCGGCGAAAACCCCTGAAGGTTATGCCTCTGGCTCGCTGGGGCCAACCACCGCGGGGCGTATGGACTCCTACGT
This sequence comes from Kluyvera sichuanensis, assembly GCF_014218705.1. Classification (GTDB taxonomy): domain Bacteria; phylum Pseudomonadota; class Gammaproteobacteria; order Enterobacterales; family Enterobacteriaceae; genus Kluyvera; species Kluyvera sichuanensis. The sequence continues at coordinate 301,777 of NZ_JABBJF010000001.1, forward strand.
TGACCAGTTGCAGGCGGAAGGCGGCAGTATGATCATGCTGGCAAAAGGCAACCGTAGCCAGCAGGTGACCGACGCCTGCCATAAGCACGGCGGCTTCTACCTCGGCAGCATCGGCGGCCCGGCAGCGGTGCTGGCGCAAAGCAGCATCAAGAGTCTGGAATGCGTGGAGTACCCGGAGCTGGGTATGGAAGCTATCTGGAAAATTGAAGTGGAAGACTTCCCGGCGTTTATCCTGGTGGATGACAAAGGCAACGACTTCTTCCAGCAGATTCAGGCGTCGCAGTGCGCCCGCTGCGTGAAATAATCTCTTTTACCGCCCTTCGGGGCGGTTTTTGTTTCTCCGTTCATACTTATCTTTTTCGCAAGAGCAATGTCACTTCACAATCACTTTGAATTCAAGGAGAAGGTAATGACAACGTCACGCCGCGAAAGCGATTCTATGGGGCCAATTGAGGTTCCTGCCGACAAACTGTGGGGCGCGCAAACCCAGCGCTCACTGGAGCATTTCCGGATCTCCACCGAGAAAATGCCGCTTTCGCTGATTTATGCCCTGGCGCTGACCAAGCGCGCTGCGGCGAAGGTTAATCTGGATTTAGGCTTATTAGCGGCAGAGAAAGCCGAAGCCATTATGGCGGCCGCCGATGAAGTCCTGAAGGATCAGCATCCCGATGAGTTCCCGCTGGCTATCTGGCAGACCGGCTCCGGCACCCAAAGCAATATGAACATGAACGAGGTGCTGGCTAACCGCGCCAGCGAACTGCTGGGCGGCGAGCGCGGCATGACGCGCAAAGTGCATCCGAATGATGACGTGAACAAAAGCCAAAGCTCGAACGACGTTTTCCCAACGGCGATGCATGTGGCGGCGGTGATTGCGCTGCGCCAACATCTGCTGCCGCAGTTGGCGGTATTGCAGGAGACGCTGCGCCAGAAATCGGAAAGCTTCCGCGATATCGTCAAGATTGGCCGTACGCATCTGCAGGACGCTACGCCGTTGACGCTCGGCCAGGAGTTCTCCGGCTGGGTGGCGATGCTGGAGCACAATCGTCGCCATCTGGAACAGAGTCTGCCGCACCTGAGCGAACTGGCTCTGGGCGGCACCGCCGTCGGCACCGGGTTGAACACCCATCCAGAATACGCCGTCCGTGTAGCAAAAGAGTTGGCATCGTTGACCGGGCAGCCATTTATCACGGCGCCGAATAAATTCGAAGCGTTAGCGACCTGCGATGCGCTGGTTCATGCCCACGGGGCGCTAAAAGGGCTGGCGGCATCGTTGATGAAAATCGCCAACGACGTTCGATGGCTGGCCTCCGGCCCGCGCTGCGGCATTGGCGAACTTGCTATTCCGGAAAACGAACCGGGTTCCTCCATCATGCCGGGTAAAGTCAACCCGACCCAATGCGAAGCGATGACCATGCTGTGCTGCCAGGTGATGGGCAACGATGTGGCGGTCAATATGGGCGGCGCATCCGGTAATTTCGAGCTTAACGTTTATCGCCCGATGATCATCCACAACGTGCTGCAATCCGTGCGTCTGCTGGCCGACGGGATGGAGAGCTTTAACGAGCACTGTGCGGTAGGGATTGAGCCTAACCGCGAGCGTATTAATCAGTTGCTTAACGAGTCGTTAATGCTGGTGACGGCGCTGAATACCCACATCGGCTATGACAAAGCGGCGGAGATTGCCAAGAAAGCGCACAAAGAGGGGCTGACGTTGAAGAACGCGGCGCTGGCGTTAGGCTATCTCAGCGCCGAGGAGTTTGACCGCTGGGTGCGGCCTGAAGAGATGGTCGGCAGCCAAATCAGCGGCGCTTAATCCGGCGCTAACCACAGGTGCAGCCGCTCAATCATCAGCTTAAGCGGCTGCGCTTCCGGCTTGTGTCGATGCTGGACGTTATCGGCATCGTAGTTCAGCAGTTCACCAAGGTCAGGCACGCTGACGCCGTTACGCCCGGAAATCACCGCAATTAGTGGGCCAGGGCAGGCGTACTGCACCTGCTTCTGCTCGCCGGCGTACCACACGCGGGCTATCGGCTGTACCTTTACCGGGCGTTTGATTTTCAACTTCGCCTGCTGTGGCAGCGCCGCAATATCCTGATATTCCCGCTCCAGTCTTGATTGCCATTGTTCACGGGTCCACGGTGGCACCGCTCGCGGTGACTTCAGGCTTTTTTCAAGCTGCGCCAGTACTTCATCGCGGGTCAGATTCTTGATGATATGTTTATTCGCCCAGCCGAAGCGGATGGTGCTTGGGTCGGAGAGGAGGGTGAGCGAGCGGTAGGCGTTGAGGGTGATCAAACCGGGAATATAGCGGTGAACCCATTCAAAACGCGCCACCGACGGCAGGCCCGAATCGACGGTGATTATCTGCTCCAGCGCGGCCTTTAACGCGTTAATGTGCTGCACACGTGCGGCGAGCGCTTCATGCTGCTCGCTGGTTGCCTGCAGGCAGATAGCACCGGGAAGACGTACCGCCGCCTTGCTGCTGAGATTCTCCGACTGCTGCTGAATAAACAGATGGTTAAAGTGTTTCAGTGCCATCTCAAAGGCGGTTTGCCCCAGATGCTGGACAACCTGAATCTGGGATAGCGGCGCGTGCTCTGACGTTTTCGTCACTTCCGGCAGCTCAAAAATACGCGCGGTAAGCAGGCGACAGGCGGAGAGTTCATCGCGCAGGTCCAGCAGATTACGCTCTATCTGGCGAAACGTGTCGGTTAACCGTTCTACGAGGTCGTAGCTGGCCATGATGAGCTCTCCGTTATGTGGTTAGTTACAACATACTGACTGCACCGTTTACTATAAGCCAGAATCTGGCACCGTGCAAACCGCGGTCAGCTAGCCGCGGGCAGGGAGATATGGTGGTAGATAGGCCAGGTCAGGCTGAACCGTGCGCCGCCCAGCGGGCTGACGTCACAGTGCGCCTGTCCGCCCATCGCCACGGCGATAGAGTGGACAATAGCCAGCCCTAAACCGCAGCCACCGGTGGCCCGGTCACGACTTGGATCGAGGCGGACAAACGGCTCAAACACGCGCTCACGTTCGCCTTCTGCAATACCGGGGCCGTCGTCATCGACCTGCAGGCAGGCCATGCTGCCATGCAGCATCAGGCTAACCTGAATGCGCGACTGGCTGTAGCGCATGGCGTTGTTGATTAGGTTGTCGAGCACGCGCTCCATCAGGCGCATATCCAGCGCGCCGTAATCGCCCGGCGTAATCTGGTCAATGGTCACTTCGCGCTGTGGATTGACTGCCTGCACATCTTCAACATGTGTGGCGATCCACTGTGGCAGGTCTGGCGTGGTCAGAGAAAGTTCGGTCTGCGGGCGGTCGAGGCGAGCGTAGGTCAGCAGCTCTTCAATCAGCGCTTCCAGTTGCCCAATATCGCGATTGAGCGCCAATGATTCGGCTTCGGTCAGGTTTTCACTCATCTCCAGCCGATAGCGCAGGCGCACTAGCGGCGTGCGCAGTTCATGGGCAATACCGTCAATCAACTGTTTCTTACTGGCAATCAGCGCATTGATGTTATCGGCCATCTGGTTAAAGGCGACGCCAAGACGCTCGAAGCTCGACATGCTGTCAAAGTGAATACGTTCGGTCAGATGCCCCTCGCCGAAGCGCTGTGCGGCGCTCTCGAGGCGGAGCATGTCCTGCCAGTGCGGTCGCATCCAGATAAACACCGGGAAGGCGAGCGAGATGGCGATAAACGCCATTAGCGCAATATCCAGCAGTCGCATCTCATGCATAAAGTAGAGATAGGGAATCGGCCCGACGGCCAGTACGTAGTGGCTGCGTGGAATGCGCTGAATAAAGGTGTACTGATCATCAAGTGCGACGATATCGCCTTCGCGCAGGTGCTGCATCGATCTTTCGCCCAGCTGGAATTTGCTCAGCGGCTCAATTCGCAGGTCAAACGACAGGTTAAGATCGAGCTCGTTGAGCGTCTTACTCCAGTTGCGTGGTGGAATTTCACGTAGCTCGCTACGCATAAGATACAGAGAGCTTTTCATCAGGTCGTCAAGCGACTGACGACCAGCCCGTTCGGCGGTGAACTTATAGACCAGCCCGACCAGCATGGTCATGACCAGAAAGCAGACGAACAGCAGAAGGTAAAACTGCACAAACAGCTTTTTCATGAAAAATCACCGAACATTCAATGTGTTAGCTAATACGTTTTCCCCAGATATTTTCAGGGGTGGTCAGCGCTTTGCCGATTCGCAGGGGATGAGAGGGTCATCAAGCCTGCTTATCCTGGCAGAGTACACTGTATAACGCGGTTCTGCATGCCATGACGTTGATGAGCGACGATAAATGTGGGGTTCTACCATCCTTGCTTGCATCATTTTTATCTCAGATAGATAATGAATGAACGTTCATTCATTATTGTATTTACGGTAGAGACATCATGAGTAAAAAGACGCTTCGACTCGATTTCCCTCAATGGCAGGGCGGCAATAACCCGCCTTATTACCTTGGTTCGCGGCTGCTCTCCTTTCTCGCTCCTGCAGCGAAGGGGCCGGTGGAAGAGGTTCCGGTCGCGTTACCTGACGCGGACACTCTCACTCAGGTCGATGGCATCACCGGCAAACCGCAAATTATTCAACAGCTGCGTGACGCGGCAGCGCTTATCGAGAAACACGACCCTGATGCGATGGTCGTTTTGGGTGGAGACTGTCTGGTGTCGCTGGCACCGTTTGCCCATCTGCTGAATAAATACGGCGATAAGCTGGGCGTGTTATGGATTGATTCCCATCCTGACGTCCAGACCGCCGCGCAGTATCCAAATGCACATGCTCACGTCCTCGGGGCGCTAATGGGGACGGGCGATAAAGATCTGGTGGCGAGTGTTGCCACTCCGCTTTCGCCGGCCAAAGTCATGATTGCTGGCATCCACAAACCGCTGGCTTATGAACAGGAATACCTCGAGGCGCATCGCATCGCCACGTCGAGCCCTGAGGAGATCAAAAATGGTGCGAATGAGGTGCTGGCCTGGATTGCCCGAGAGGATATCGCTTATCTGGCCATTCATATCGATCTCGACGTTCTGGACCCCACGTTTTTCCGTGCGGTGCTGTTCGCGCAACCGGGCAGAGGGGAGCATGATTTCGGTGATGTCGCGGAAGGTAAGCTGACGATGGCGGAAGTGCTCAGATTGGTTCATCAGGCCACCTCACAGGCTGAGGCCGTCGGGATCACCCTCGCAGAACATTTACCGTGGGATATGCTGAACCTCAAGAATATGCTGAGCGAGTTACCGCTGCTGAAATAAGAATCAAGCCGGTAGTCACAGGGGGCATCATATCTGGCTACCGGCGTAAAAGGACGGTAAAGTTTGGGGGTAGAGACAAAGCAAAGGGCGAATATGTCAAAGGATACTGAAACTTACCATAAGCTGATTACCGCAGCCGCAGCCTGTTTCGCGGAAAAAGGCTTCAGCGCGACGAGCGTGCGCGAGATCGCTACGCGTGCCGGAATTAGTCAGGGGGCGATGTACACCTATTTTAAGGGTAAGGATGAGCTTATTCGGGCGATTGTACTGGAAGAGCAAAACTCAGCATTGAACTCGCATGAACAACTTTCCGGCGACACTTATTTTGAACGCCTTTGCCATCAGGTCATCTCTTGCATCAGCGATGTCGGCTATCCCGTTACGCACCGCTTGTGGGTTGAAATTATGGCGGAATCCTCGCGTAATCCTGAGCTACAGGAAACCTTTATTTCCAGCGACCGCATTATGCGAAAAAGCATTGCTGGAATCATTGAACAAGGGATAACGGCGGGGGAATTTCGCCAGGATATTAACCCGGAAGAAATGACCATTATTCTGTTCGCGTTTATTGATGGGTTGATTGCGCGCAAGGCGATAAACCCAGCTTTTTCGCTGAGTAAAGATGTGCCGATGTTTAACCAGATGATGATAACGCTACTGAAATAATACGTTCTCTCTATTTCTTCACTCTCCACTGCCATAGTGTCCCCGACGCAAGAAAATCTGTCGCGGCGGGGATAAGACCTGTTATGGTGTAAGTGCATAAAAAAAATCTAAATTGTGTCATTCCGCTATGGAAAAGATGCGGATTCTCCTGCGCTTGATGAGAGGTTAGGCTATGCAACAGATCGATTTTTATATGGTAGATGCTTTCACCACCACCACGTTTGGTGGCAATGCCGCTGCCGTTTGCCCGCTCACCGAATGGCTGCCAGATGCGACATTACTGAAAATGGCGAAACAGCATAACCAGTCGGAAACGGCGTTTTTTGTCACCACGGATAACGGCTTTGAACTCCGCTGGTTCACCACCCAGGGGGAAATCAACCTCTGCGGGCACGCGACGCTGGCGGCCGCACACGTCATCTTTGAATACCTGAATTTCCCTGATGCAACGATCCACTTCGATACCCGTTTTGTCGGGCCACTTACCGTGACCCGCAATGGGGAGTGGTTAACGCTTGATTTCCCGGCCTGGAAGACCGAACCGGCTGCGCCGCCCGCTTTGCTGCTGGAAGCGCTGGGCATCACCGAATACAAAGACGTGCGCGTAGCGCGCGATTACCTTGTGGTGCTGGAAAATCAGCAGCAGGTTGAGGCACTGCGGCCGAATATTAACGCCATGGTGCCGCTGGGGAAAATGGTCTGCGTCACCGCACCAGGGACGGGCGAGTACGATTTTGTCAGCCGCTTCTTCTGCCCAGGTGAAGCCGTGGCTGAGGATCCGGTAACCGGTTCGGCGCATAGCATGCTCATCCCTTACTGGGCTGAAAAGCTGAGCAAAACGGAGATGATGGCGCATCAGGGCGCGGATCGCGGTGGGGAACTGCGCTGCCGCCATCTGGGTGACCGCGTTCATATTGGCGGGCAAGCGACGACCTATCTGATAGGCAAAATTGTGCTGCGTTAATATTTTCTCAGTGATACCGCTATTTAACGCGCCTCGGCGTTCAGGGCACCGAGGCGCGTGCTATCAGTTAAGCGACGCTTCTGTTTCTTGCGTCGTCTCGTCCTTAGTCAATATCCGGCTGGCAATCACGCCGGACATCATCGAGCCATTCACGTTCAGCGCGGTACGCGCCATATCCACAATGGGCTCAATCGCAATAAAGATCCCGACCAGCGCCACCGGAAAATTCAAGGTGGAGAGCACAATCAGCGCGGCAAAGGTACCGCCGCCGCCTACACCCGCCACGCCGATGGAGCCCAGCGCGATGGCAGGCAACAGCGTCACCAGGAAATGCACGGAGAACGGGTCGATGCCCATCGTTGGCGCAATCATCGCCACCATAATGGCCGGATAAATCCCGGCGCAGCCGTTTTGTCCCATGCTGGAGCCAAACGAGGCAGCGATATTGGCAATGGTGCTCGGTACACCAAATTTCTCCTGCGCGGTAATCGCCAGCGGAATAGCCGCCGCGCTGCTGCGGGAAACAAAGGCAAAGGTCAGGACAGGCCACACGGTTTTGTAATAGCGCAGCGGGTTATGTCCGCTCAGTACCAGCAAAATGGCGTGCACGACAAACATCATCGCCACCGCCAGGTAGCAGGCGACAATAAAGCCGAGCAGGCTGGTAAATTGCGCGAGCTGATAGGTGGAAAAGACTTTCGCCATTAATGCCAGTACCCCATAGGGGGTGAGGGTAATAACGATGCGTACCATCTTCATGACCCAAATTTGAATGGCGTTAATGCCAGCGCTTAATTTCGCGCCTTCTTCCGGCGCCTCTTTTTTCACTTTCAGCAGCGCGATACCTGCCAGCAGCGTAAATATCACAATCCCGATCACCGAAACGCTTCTGGCACCGGTCAGGTCGAGGAACAGATTGGTGGGAATCAACGAGGTGATGAGCTGCGGCAGTGAAACGGCGGCGGTTTTGGACACATCGTCAGCGGTTAGCGTGGACTGCATCTGACCAAAGGTGCTGGCGCTCAGCCCCAGGGTATGCGCCATCGTCAGGCCAACAAACCCGGCGATCATCACCAGAATCAGCATACAGGCGACGATGGTCAGCGACATTTTGCCGATCCCCGCATTATTTTCGAGCTTATTAATCGCTGAGAGAATGGAAATAAAGATTAGCGGAATGGCGACCAGTTTTAATAAATTAACGTAGCCGTTACCAATGACGCTGTACCAATCAATAACGGTGGTTCTGCTATCGCTGGCGATAAAGTGGAGAGAAAGCCCGATGAGCGCGCCGATAAAAATAGCCGCGAAGACAGAGCGGGAAAGCGATGAACTGCGCTTATCTATTTCGAAAATGCCCCATGAGCAGATCAAAAAAAGCGCAATATACGCGAGTGTAATGAACATCTTTAAGCCTCTTGCCCCATTCAGCACCTGAAATGCCGGAAAGAGTTGTTTTCAATTAATTAACCTATTATCCCGGATGGATAATAGTGCCGTAGCGCATTATAGAGAGAAAGATTCTGATATGGCATGCAAAAAGTGTGACTTTATGCGTTTGGCCGATGGGGAGCGCTGAACAATATTTAGCGGCTTGTTTTCGCACCATGATTCTCGTAATTTGTCTTTTTACTGAACTGTCGGGGGCGTTATGCAGGCTTTACTGGTTATTGATATGCAACGGTTTGTCAGCGATAGAATCGCGCGTGGCATGGAGTATTTTCCCGCCGCGAGCATCGAGAATATGAAAACGATTCTGGCTTCTTTCAGGGCTGCCGGGAAAACCGTGCTTCATGTACGCCATGAAACAATCGAACCCGGTTCCGACTTGCAAAAAAATTCCCCGCATTTTCCACCGGTCGAAGGATTTGAGGAGCAGGGCGAAGAAGAGGTCTTTATCAAACGAACCTCGTCGGCGTTTAGTTCGACCGATCTCTACCAGTGGCTACAGCGCGAGAATATTAACGAATTAACGGTGATTGGCGCAGTGGCCGGTTTCTGCGTTAACTCAACGATTCGATCCGGGGCCGATCTGGGACTGAACATGACGATCGTTCGCGATGCGGTACTGAGTTTTCCGCTGGGCGAGGGGTTGAGCGCTGAAGCGATCTTCAACGTGACGTTGGGGTTGCTTGAAGCGGGCTTTGCACGAGGCGTGACGACGGCCGAGTTGACGCAATAGCGAACAGAATTATAGATAATATTGCCAGCAGCGTGTTTAGTGCGCAACTGGCAGCATAAACACGCTGTTTTTGAGAGGGATGGTGCGCCGCCTCTCGAGGGTTATAGTTTTATAGTCAGCATATTATGCTGTTGGGGTGGTATTATTCCCAGGCGTGCGGCGCAAACAGATAGCCTTTATTACGCACGGTTTTAATGCGGTAAGGCTCGGTGGCGCTATCGAGCAGTTTTTTACGCAGGCGCGAAATCGCCACGTCTACACTGCGGTCCATACCGTCGTAGGTTACGCCGCGCAGGTTTTTCAGCAGAGCATCGCGATCCATAATTTGCCCGGCGTGCGTCGCCAGTTCCCACAGCAGATCGAAATCCGCCGTCGACAGCGCGATATTCTCGCCGCTCAGCAGCACCTGACGGTTGACCGGGTCGATGGAAAGGGTACCGAAGCGAATCGCTTTGTGCGGTGTTAGCGTTGGCTGGGCTGGCGCGATACTGTTACTGGCGGCTGGGCGCTGGCGTAAATGCAGGCGCAGACGCGCAAGCAGCACGGCGGGTGGGGTGGTTTTGAGAATATAATCGTTGGCACCCATTTCCAGGGACAGGATATGGTTCATATCGCTATCGAGCGAGGTCAGTAGCACAATCGGCCCGGTCCATTGGCCACGCAGGTCACGACACAGCGTCATGCCATCTTTACCCGGCAGCATAATGTCCAGCAGCACCAGGTCCGGGTTCTCGCGGGCGATCGTCGCTTCGGCGTTATCGCCACGCGGCTCGACCACCACATCCATATCATGCTTTCCGAGATAAGCGGCGATCAGCGCCCCAACATCCGGATCATCCTCAACATAAACGATCTTATTCATTACTCTACGCACTGACGGAAAAAACGCTACGATACACTGAGCGCCCATCGCCTGCCACCTCTGCTTTCTCAATTCCCGTGCTGTATTAACCTTTTATCTATGAGCAGACTTCCGTTATGCTCAGGCAACATGTTGTTTATCGGTAAATAATGCAATGGGATTGTTAATTAAGGCGCTGCTTGGGGCGCTGGTGGTTGTCCTGATCGGGATTTTAGCGAAAACTAAAAACTATGCGATTGCGGGGCTGATCCCGCTGTTTCCCACTTTTGCGCTGATCGCACATTATATTGTTGCCAGCGAGCGAGGCACTGAAGCACTGCGAACGACCATCGTGTTCGGTATGTGGTCGATTATCCCGTACTTTCTCTACCTGTTGTCGCTATGGTATCTCACCGGCATGATGCGCCTGCCGCTGGCGCTAGCAGGCGCGGTGGCCTGCTGGGGCGTCAGCGCCTGGTTGCTCATCTTTCTGTGGGGACGTTTTCACTAAGCGCTAGACCAGCGGGCGACCGCCGTCGACGGCAAAGGTACGCCCGGTGACGTAGCAACTGCCGAGGATATACTCGACGAGATCGATAATCTCTTTCTCCCCGGCGGCAATCTTCATCAGCGATTTGTTAAGCGCTTTCTGGCGATACTCTGCGTCATCGTCTTCATTAAATAAGACCAGTGCAGGTGCAATCGCGTTCACCTTAACTTCCGGTGCTAGCTTGCGGGCGAAAGAACGGGTCATGTTATCCAGCGCCGCTTTACTGGCGGCATAGGCGATGTGCTTATCGCTGCCGCGCTCCACCACATAATCAGTAAAGTGAATAATATCGCCTTCGGCATGACCGTGGCCGCGCAGCATATCTTCCAGCGCATGGTTAAGCAGATAGGGCGCGTGGACGTGAATTTGCATCATCGCGTTCAATACATTGCTGAGGGATGCGCCAGGGCTCTCCGCCAGCCAGCCGCTGGCATTATGGATAACCGCGCGCAGGCTGGAGCAGTGGGTTCTCACCGCATCCGCGAAGGTATAAATTCCCTCGTCGGCGGAGAAATCCGCCTGAATGCAGACCGCGCCAGCCCGCTGCATTACGTTGATAGCCGGGTAGTGAGTACGGTAGCTTAGGATAACCGGCTGCTGCTGGGTGAGAAAATGGTGGGCAAGGGCGAGGCCAATGCGGCGGCCTCCACCGGTAATCAGAATCGGGCGTGACAGCATGTTTCCCATCGTACTCTCCTTATATTAAAGACGATGGGGCAAGTGCGTCACCCCACCAACATCCACGTTGCCGGTACGGCGGCAACCAGAAGCAAACCAATTAAAGCCAACTCGCGACGCTTCAGCATGACGTTATCGACATGGGTGCGGCGCGCATAAATAAAGACCAGTAGCCCTGGCGCATAGAGTACGACCGACAGCAGCAGGTGCATGGGGCCAGAAGCATACAATAACCATAAGCCATAAACACAGGCGCCGACACCAATAAGCTTATGTAACGGACGATTCGCAATTTTAAGCAGGAACGCGCCGACCAGGAAGTAAGGCACGAGGATCATTTCGGATGCGATGGTCAGCAGCGTATTGTAGTCTGAGCCGGTCAGCCAGATCAGCACCAGGCTTGCCTGCACGCTGAGGTTGGTCAGCCAAAGCGAAGCGGACGGCGCATTATTGGCGTTCTGACGAGCAAAAATACGCGGAAACGCCTTGTGCGTAGCGGCCAGCAGCGGCACTTCCGCTGCCATAATCGTCCAGCTCAGGTAAGCCCCGCAGACTGAAACAATCAGCCCAGAAGCAATCACCACTTCGCCCCACGAGCCCATCATGCGCACCATCAGGCCCGCCATCGACGGGTTACGCATTTCAGCAAGCTCAGGGCGTGCAACGACGCCCATCGACAGCAGCGTCACCAGCAGATAAACGCCCAGCGCAGAGATAACGGCCAGTAACGTAGCGCGCCCGACGTCCTTTTTATTACGCGCACGAGCAGAAACCACCACTGCGCCTTCCACGCCGATAAACACCCACAGGGTAATCAGCATGGTATTTTTCACCTGTTCCCAGACCGGCACGCCTAAATCGATGCCGTGGAAATCAAGAGTAAACAGGTCGCTGTTGAAGGCAAGAGCGGCCAGCACGATAAACAGCCCGAGCGGCACCAGCTTTGCCAGCGTTGCCACCAGGTTGATGCTGGCGGCTGTCTGCACACCGCGCAGGACCAGAAAATGGACGATCCACAGCAGTACCGACGCGCCGACGACCGAGTGCCAGGTATTGCCGTCGCCAAACAGGCGCATCTCGGGCGTATCGGTAAAGAAACTCAGCGCCGAGAAGACGATAACCAGATAGGAGACGTTGGCGATGACCGCGCACAGCCAGTAGCCCCAGGCGGAGCAGAAGCCAACCAGCTCGCCGAAACCTTCGCGGGCGTAGGTAAAGATACCGCCGTCGAGGTCCGGACGAATGCGGGTCAACACCAGCATCGCTACGGCAAGAAACAGGATGCCGACACCGGTGATCGCCCAACCGATCAACAGCGCAGCGGGGCTGGCGACTTCCGCCATATTTTGCGGCAGACTAAAAACGCCCGCTCCAAGCATTGAGCTCAGTACCAGCGCTGTCAGGGCACTAAGCCCTAATTTCTTTTCCATGTGAATCCTGTCGTGGAAGAAGAAGAACAAGAATATTTATTTGGCGAAATCGCATAAAAATGGAGGATTGCGCTGAGGCGGCGATTTTACGGAGTGCGGTGCATACATGCAACAATGTATGTCCTAAAAAGTCAGAGCATCGGGCGCAGAAAGATAAAAACGTATGGCGTGATGGGCCGGTGGGTTTAAAAAAGGGGGGAATACGAGAAGAAAGGATCGTGATGAGAAAAAAGCCGGTGATAAATTCACCGGCTTTTATGAGATTACTTGTACAGGTCGGCGCTGATGGTGACGTTGCCGCCACGCTCTTGCCACTGACGTGTAATGTGATAGTACTTCGCGCCTTTCTTCGCGGCGCGCTTCGCAACCTGGTAGGAAACCTCGGTCATGTTGCCGTAGTTACCGGTGAACTTAACGCTGTCGAACGGAACCATCTGCGCGGCAGCCACTTTGTTCAGCTCTTCAACTTTAGTGCCGTCCGGCAGCGTGACACTGTAACGCCCGCCTTTAGAGGACTGCGTTTCGAAGAAGCGGCCTACGCCGGTGCCTGCGCCCACGGCTGCAGTAGTTGCAACGCCTGGGATTTCAACCTGTTTGGCAGCCTCGCCACCTTCCGCCAGCGCCTTACGGCCAGCGTCGGAATCGGCTGGAATCGCATCAGGGCTCTGCAGAACGCGTTTTTCCGCATCGGCTTTATAGATGTACGCGGTGACGCGCTGGTTACCGCCGTCGTTGGCATCAACCTGACGCACGATGAAGAATGATACCGCACCTTTAGCCTTCGCCGCTTTGGTGATGGCGTCGTTGACTTCAGGCTGGCTGCGGTAGAAGCCTTGTACGGTCACCGTGTCGTAAGGCACCAGTGCAACGGCCTGATCTTTAGGCAGTTCAACGATACCGTTGATCACGCGGTTTTTTGGGGTTTCTGATTTTGCTGCATCGGCTTTGTAGAAATCAGCCGTTACGCGCCAGTTCCCGCTGTTGCCGAAATCAGAGGTATCGACAACGTAAAAGGAGGCTGCGCCATCTTTGTCCGCTTTACGGGAGACTGCCTGAACGGCATCGCCAATGGCGTTAAAACGGCCGGTAATCACGACACGATCATAGGGCTTCAGTGCGGACGCTTGCTCCGGGGTCAGCTCGGTAGCTGCCTGAGCGGACATGGCCGCGGCAGTCAGCATGGCGGACACGAGGAGGGTGTTCTTAAGCTTCATAAAAATAATCCTTCGCCTTGCGCAAACCAAATTCGGGAAATGTTGTAAACGGGAAACGCCTGATTATGGCATTGAAATGACTCCACTGTCTGCGTCATTTTTAACTTCAGATGCGAACCCGATGACGGTTTTGGATAACTTTTCCTGATATGTTGAAAAAACGGGCTCTTGACCAGAAAAACCGGTCAACCTTATGACTTTTTTAAGTTAATGGAATGTTAATTGGCATATCCTGCCCGCAAATAATCATGTTTTCACTCGCTGATGAAGCAATTTATGAGGCTCGCTAATCAAATCGGGGGTAAATATCGCTGTTTGTAACCGTCACCACTCGGTATTTGGCATTTAATGCAAAAATAGTGTTTTTCGGAGCTAGATCACAATCGGGATTTTCAGTAGGTTATAGACAGTTTGTTACTGTTTTATTTATTCAGGTTGCTCGCCTGTTTGTTCGCTGACGGGTCATCCGCAACATACTGACAAAATGGCAAACCATCAAATTAGAACCGATGTAAGGGAATAGTTATGCGTATTGGTGTACCAAAAGAGAGGTGGGCCCAGGAAACGCGAGTCGCAGCAACGCCGAAGACGGTGGAGCAGCTGCTTAAGCTCGGTTTCAGCGTGGCAATTGAAAGTGGTGCAGGAAAACTGGCAAGTTTTGATGATGACGCGTTTGTTCAGGCTGGAGCCGAAATAGTCTCTGGCGATGCGGTCTGGCAGTCCGACGTTATCCTCAAGGTTAACGCGCCGCTGGACGAAGAGATTGCGCTGCTGAATCCAGGCACCACGTTGATTAGCTTTATCTGGCCCGCGCAAAACGCCGAGCTGATGGCGAAACTGGCCGCCCGCAATATCAACGTGATGGCGATGGACTCCGTGCCGCGCATCTCCCGCGCGCAGTCGCTTGATGCCTTAAGTTCGATGGCCAACATCGCCGGTTACCGTGCGATTGTTGAAGCGGCTCACGAGTTTGGTCGCTTCTTTACTGGCCAAATCACTGCGGCAGGGAAAGTGCCTCCGGCAAAAGTGATGGTGATTGGTGCCGGCGTCGCAGGTCTTGCGGCGATCGGTGCAGCCAACAGCCTTGGCGCAATTGTGCGTGCCTTCGATACGCGTCCAGAAGTGAAAGAACAGGTGCAGAGTATGGGCGCCGAGTTCCTTGAACTGGACTTTAAAGAAGAAGCCGGCAGTGGTGATGGCTACGCGAAAGTGATGTCCGAAGCGTTTATCGCAGCGGAAATGGCGCTGTTTGCCGCGCAGGCAAAAGAGGTCGACATCATTGTGACTACGGCGCTCATTCCAGGTAAACCGGCGCCGAAGCTGATCACCCGCGAAATGGTTGATTCCATGACCCCAGGCAGCGTGATTGTTGACCTGGCGGCGCAAAACGGTGGTAACTGCGAATACACCGTGGCAAACCAAATCGTCACCACGCCAAACGGTGTGAAGGTGATTGGCTACACCGACCTTGCGGGTCGTCTGCCGACCCAATCCTCTCAGCTGTACGGCACTAACCTCGTTAACCTGCTGAAGCTGCTGTGCAAAGAGAAAGACGGCAACGTCACTATCGACTTTGACGACGTCGTGATTCGCGGTGTGACCGTGATCCGCGAAGGCGAAGTCACCTGGCCGGCGCCGCCGATTCAGGTTTCTGCTCAGCCTCAGGCGGCGAAGAAAACGGTTGAAGAGCCGAAAGAAGCGCCGAAACCGGCTTCGCCGTGGCGCAAGTATGCGCTGATGGCGCTGGTGATTATTCTGTTCGGTTGGCTGGCGAACGTCGCGCCGAAAGAGTTCCTCGGTCACTTTACGGTGTTTGCGCTGTCATGCGTAGTGGGTTACTACGTCGTGTGGAACGTCTCTCATGCCTTGCACACGCCGCTGATGTCGGTCACGAATGCCATTTCCGGCATCATCGTGGTGGGCGCGCTCCTGCAGATTGGCCATGGTGGCTGGGTCAGCTTCCTGAGTTTTATCGCGGTATTGATCGCCAGCATTAATATTTTTGGTGGTTTCACCGTCACTCAGCGCATGCTGAAAATGTTCCGCAAAGGATAAGGGGTTAACAAATGTCTGGAGGATTAGTTACAGCTGCATACATTGTTGCCGCGATCCTGTTTATTTTTAGCCTGGCAGGGCTGTCAAAACACGAAACGTCCCAGCAGGGCAACTACTACGGTATTGCCGGGATGGCTATCGCCCTGATTGCGACCATCTTCGGGCCGGATACCAGCAACGTAGCGTGGATCCTGTTGGCGATGATTATCGGCGGCGCGATTGGTATTCGCCTGGCGAAGAAAGTTGAAATGACCGAAATGCCGGAGCTGGTGGCGGTTCTGCACAGCTTCGTTGGTCTGGCGGCGGTGCTGGTTGGCTTTAACAGCTATCTGCAGCACGAAACCGGCATGGAGCAGATTCTGGTCAATATTCACCTGACCGAAGTGTTCCTCGGCATCTTCATCGGTGCAGTAACCTTTACCGGTTCTATCGTGGCGTTCGGCAAGCTGTGCGGCAAAATGTCTTCTAAGCCGCTGATGCTGCCAAACCGTCATAAGCTGAACCTGGCGGCGCTGGTGGTATCCTTCCTGCTGCTGGTGGCCTTCGTGCGTACCGATAGCGTCGGCACCCAGGTGCTGTGCCTGCTGGTGATGACCGTTATCGCGCTGGCCTTCGGCTGGCATCTGGTGGCATCCATCGGCGGTGCGGATATGCCGGTAGTGGTCTCTATGCTGAACTCCTACTCCGGTTGGGCGGCGGCGGCGGCGGGCTTTATGCTCAGCAACGACCTGCTGATCGTCACCGGCGCGCTGGTGGGTTCTTCTGGTGCCATCCTGTCGTACATCATGTGTAAAGCGATGAACCGTTCGTTCTTCAGCGTTATCGCCGGTGGTTTTGGTACCGATGGTTCCTCTACCGGTAGCGACGAAGAAGTGGGCGAGCACCGCGAAATCACCGCGGAAGAGACGGCTGAAATGCTGAAAAACTCCCATACGGTGATCATCACCCCAGGCTACGGCATGGCGGTGGCGCAGGCGCAGTACCCGGTGGCTGAAATTACCGATAAGCTGCGCGCGCGCGGCATTAAGGTGCGTTTCGGTATTCACCCGGTTGCCGGGCGTCTGCCGGGTCACATGAATGTGCTGCTGGCGGAAGCGAAGGTGCCTTACGACATCGTGCTGGAAATGGACGAGATTAACGACGACTTCTCCGATACCGATACCGTGCTGGTTATCGGCGCGAACGATACCGTTAACCCGGCTGCGCAGGACGATCCGAAGAGCCCAATCGCTGGGATGCCGGTTCTGGAAGTGTGGAAGGCGCAGAACGTTATCGTCTTCAAACGCTCAATGAACACCGGCTACGCAGGCGTGCAGAACCCGCTGTTCTTTAAAGAGAATACCTCTATGCTGTTTGGCGATGCCAAAGCCAGCGTGGACGCGATTCTGAAAGCGCTCTGATAGATAATGTGAATGATAAGCCGCCGCGTCAGCCTGACCGGCGGTTTTTTATTTGTGGCTTGATTGCTTTTGGTCAAAAATTGCGCGCTCATCGGTGTTATACTACTCAACGTCGTCCACACCTATGAGGAAATTATGGATACCTTGTTATCGCCTGCACAACTGGCCATCGAATATCTCCGCCGTGAAACCACGCCGTTAACCCCCGCACAATATCTGAAACGCGTTAAGCAGCTTGAGCTGGAATTTGCCGACCTGATGTCGCTTTCCGCGATTGAGCTTAAAGAAGAGATCGATTTTGCCTGGCGACTAGGGCTCCACTGATAGGTGTGTCGTTTGTAGCCTGGCCGAGCAACGTGACGCCGGGGAATCTACTCCAGACAGAAAAAAACCGGCTTGCGCCGGTTTTTTTATTACCATCATCAGGAGCGTTAATCGTCCTCTTCGTCATCCATCTCGACCGGCGTCTGGTAATCGTTCGGCTTAATCGCCAGCAGATCGCAGCGTAGATGGTCAATGACCTGTTCCGCGGTATTACCGAGGAATGCCGCCGAAATACCGGTACGGCCAACCGTGCCCAGCACCACGATACCGGCATCCAGATGCGCGGCTAAGTCTGGGATAACCTCTTCAGGCAACCCTTTCTCTACGTGGGTGAACTTCTCATCAATGCCGAATTTCTGACGCAGTGATTTCATCGCCAGCAGGTGCTGCCCGCGAATGGCATCGTTATATACGCTTGGGTCAAAATCAGGCAGTTCGATGGCAATATTGATAGGGGTAACAGGGTAGGCGCCAATCAGGTGAACTTCGGTATGGTTGACCTGCTCTGCCAGTTCTATTGTCTCTTTTACCAGTTTCTCGTTCAGCGCGTTGTGATACTCCTCTTCGCTGGCGAGGTTGACGGCCACCAGCGCTTTACCGCCTTCCGGCCAGGGCTGATCTTTCACCATCCAGACCGGGCAAGGGCATTTACGCAGCAGGTGCCAGTCGGTAGGGGTAAAAATAACCGACTCAAGCTTGTCGTGCTGGTGCGCCATTTTCAGCAGCAGGTCGTGACCGCCGCTGATGACCTCCTGGATAATCGCCTCAAATGGACGATTGTGCCACACCACTTTAATCTCCAGCGGAACGCCTGCTTCCAGGTAGAATTTCGCCTGCTCGCGGATCCATGCGGTTCGCTGGCTAATTACGCCCTGGCGCATTGCGGTGCGCTCGTCAGGAGACAAAAGGGTGGTCATTTCATAAGAGAAATCATAGATAGGCAAAAAGGCTTTGATGCGACCGCCAATCCGTTGATGCAGATAAACGGCACGGCGCAGCGCAGGCTGATCGTCCTGGTTAGGATCGATAGCAACGAGCATATTTTGATACTTGGCCATACAGGTCTCCTTACAGCTGTAACCACAGTTTGTCAGTAAAAGATAACTCATATATGGAGAATGAAACAGGGGATAACCTTTGCCAGATCAATAAACAGGATAAATTTGATATGCAGAAAGGCTAGCGCTAAGCGTGACCAGGCGGAGGGAAAACGGGTCAGTTTTGTCTATGAGATAAAATAAAAAACCCCGAAGATTCGGGGTTTTCAGGCAGGGAAGTGCAGAACCTATCAGGCAACGTTACGAGTATGACCCGCCAGCACCGCCAGCGCGTCGCTGTTTTCGATGGTGATGTATTTGCCTTTTACCGCCAGCATGCCGCTTTTCTGGAAACGACCCAGCAAACGGCTGATGGTTTCTACCGTCAGACCGAGGTAGTTACCGATATCGCCTCGGGTCATGGTCAGGCGGAACTCACGAGGAGAGAAACCGCGCTGCGCGAAACGGCGTGACAGGTTGTAGATAAAGGCAGCCAGACGCTCTTCCGCGTTTTTCTTCGACAGCAGCAGGATCATGTCCTGATCGCCTTTGATCTCACCGCTCATCAGACGCATCATCTGCTGGCGCAGGTTCGGCATCTTACCGGACAAATCATCCAGCGTTTCGAACGGGATCTCACAAACCATTGAGGTTTCCAGCGCCTGAGCAAAGCTAGGGTGATGACCTGTCCCGATGGCATCAAAGCCTACTAAATCACCGGCCAGATGGAAGCCCGTAATCTGCTCATCACCCTGTTCGGTGATGGTATAGCTCTTGATAGTACCGGAGCGAATGGCGTACAGAGACTTCAGTTCATCACCGGCCTTGAAGAGGGTTTGCCCTTTCTGGATGGGCTTTTTGCGCTCGATAATATTATCCAGCTGATCAAGCTCATGCTCATTAAGAGTGAACGGGATGCAAAGCTGGCTGATGCTGCAATCCTGACAATGGATAGCGCAACCGCCAGACTGAATGCGTCGTATAATTCTCTTTTCCGGGATCATAGGTCTGCTCAAGCCGTAATTGATATTAGTCAATTTTAACATCTTTTTATGGAGCAGGTAAGTCTCGGCGTAGGGATTCACCCAATATTAAAAAGGGATAGTTCCTGTAGTGGTTTATATTATTGATATACATCAATAATTTTTCGGTGCGATTGTGAAAGGGGAGGCAAACATCCCGGCTATAAGGCACAGAAAATCAAAGTAGCAGGTAACCTTCATGGCGCAGAAGCCACTCTTTGCGCTGTACGCCGCCCGCATAGCCGGTCATGGTGCCGTTGCGGCCAATCACCCGATGGCAGGGCACGACAATGCTGACGGGGTTAGAACCATTGGCGGCGCCCACCGCCCGTGCTGCACCGGGGCGACCGAGCTGTTCGGCAAGCTGACCGTAGTGCATGACCTGCCCGCAGGGGATGGTGCGTAAGGTCTGCCACACTTCACGCTGGAAATCCGTGCCACCAGTGGCCGTTGGTAATGTGTCAATAATGGCAAGATTACCCTCAAAATAGTCTGCAAGTTTCTGGCTGAGCCCGCCTGGGTTACGTGAAGCCACTCTGGTATAGCCCTGTTGACGGTAGTGAATGTCCAGCAACTGCTCCATGCGATCGCTATGTTCTTCCCACTCAATCGCCCGCAGGTGAAAATTTTCGTCACAAAGGATCCACAACGGCCCAACCGGTGTAGCAATTTTATCTTCGAGCAAAGTCAGCATCAGTACGCTCTCATTGAAGTGAATTATTCCTATACTCCACCATACCATGTGAATGCGAACCTTCTCTATACCTCAGATGTGTAACCCCATAAATTAAGAGGATTGTTTATTTTCTAGCGGGAGAGCGTGGATAAATAGAGAGATAAATAAAAATGGGAGTGCGCGATAATATAACATTATGACCGAGGGTTATAAGTAATACATTGATAATCATAGCTAATGGTGGTTTTTATACGTGTCGCAGAATAAAAATCGGGGCCTGTCGACATCGCCAGACCCCGCAGCAACCACACAATTGTATCCGTACTGTCGCCCACTTTTGCTCCGAACAGCGGGTATTACTATTTATAACGGGTTCGCGTTAATTTTCCAGATAATTCTTGGTGATTTATTTCACGTATTGGCAATGCGCCGCAAAAATTAATTTTCAATATACAATGTTTAAGCACGCATTAATTTATTCAAATAAATAATGGGTTGCGAATGAAAATATTTGAGTGATGAGAAAGCAGGCAATGTGCCGACAACGCATTGAGCCTGCCCGACGACACCGCTATAGTATGCGCCAGACGTAATGAAGGGGGACGACTCATGAATCTTGACGACAAATCGCTGTTTCTTGACGCCATGGAGGATGTCCAGCCGCTGAAGCAGTGCCATGATGTTCACTGGCAGCCGGCCCGTAATACGCGCGCTCGACAGCAGATAGACACGCTGCAGCTGGATAATTTTCTCACTACCGGTTTTCTGGATATCGTCCCGCTTGCCACGCCGCTGGAGTTTAAACGCGAAGGGCTGCAAACCGGCGTACTGGATAAGCTTCGGCTAGGCAAATATAGCCAACAGGCCAGTCTGAATCTGCTGCATCAGCCGGTCGAAAAATGTCGGCAGAGCCTGTTTGCCTTTATCCACCAGGCGCAAAAAGAGAATCTGCGCAACGTGCTGATTATTCATGGCAAAGGCAAAGAAGATAACTCCCACGCCAATATCATTCGCAGCTACCTGGCCCGTTGGTTGACCGAATTCGACGAGGTACAGGCGTTTTGCAGCGCGCTACCGCATCATGGCGGCAGCGGGGCGTGCTACGTTGCACTGCGAAAGTCGGAAGCGGCAAAACAGGAAAACTGGGAGCGCCACGCCAAACGCAGCCGCTAGCGCAGCAGCAAACTCAGCTCAGAAGCCGCTTTTTGCAACTCCGGCAACACCCGCTCTAACAGCTCAGCGGCGGAAACCTGCCCGGCATGTACGCCGACGTTCAGCGCCGCTTCCACGTGCCCTTGCGGATTAAACAGCGGCACCGCCAGCGAACGCAGGCCCATTTCTAACTCCTGGTCGTTTAACGCATATCCTTGCTGACGAACGGCTTTCAGCTCGCTACGCAGTTTGGCAACGGATGAAATGGTCTGCGGGGTATAGCGAATCATGGTGATGCGCGCCAGCATATCGTTAAGTTTCTCTTCCGGCTGGTAGCTCAGCAGCATGCGCCCCATCGAGGTTGACCACGCGGGCAGGCGGCTACCGATGTCGAGATCGATAGTCATAATGCGTGAGCTGGAGGCACGCGCGATATACAGAATATCATCGCCGTCAAGGGTCGCTATCGAACAGGACTCATTGAGCATTTCACTTAAATGCCGCAGCACCGGCTGTGCCGAACGCGCCAGCGGCGTTGAGGCTAACCACGCGTGGCCGAGGGACAAAATCCGCGGGCGCAGCTGAAAGTTTTTGCCGTCTTCCGCATAGACAAACCCGAGCTTGCCCAGCGTATACAGGCAGCGGCGTACCGCTGCACGCGGAATACCCGTCTTCTGGCTAATTTGTGAAATCGACAGCACCCGACGCTGTGGCGTGAAGGCCTGAATCACCTCCAGCCCGCGCGCCAGCGAAGCCATAAAGTTCGGGTCACCTTTAAACGGGTCGCTGTCGCCCGTCAAAATATCGTCTGGATGTTTCTCCACTTTTTCTCTCCGTATATGCCGCCGATCACATTCTTCAGCTAAACATACACGATGTTCGATAATCGCACCATATTTCGATTATCGCCCTTGACCGGCATCGTTAAGCGGGTCACATTTTGTGCGAACAGCGAATATAAGTGCGATAACCGCACATCAAGGAGCAACCTGATGATCGATAAAAGTGTGTCGACGCTGACTGATGCCGTTGCGGGTATCCACGACGGGGCGACGATAATGATTGGCGGCTTTGGGCCTGCCGGGCAGCCGACGCAGTTGATTGATGCGCTGATTGAACAGGGCGCACGTGACCTGACCATCATCAACAATAACGCCGGTAACGGCGAAATTGGCCTCGCGGCGCTGCTGAAAGCCGGGCGCGTTCGCAAGATGATCTGTTCATTCCCACGCCAGGTCGATTCACAGATTTTTGATGACCTCTATCGTCGCGGCAAAGTGGAGCTTGAGCTGGTGCCGCAGGGCAACCTGGCGGCGCGCATTCAGGCCGCTGGGGCCGGACTTGGGGCAATTTTCACCCCGACGGGATACGGCACACCGCTAGCGGAAGGCAAAGAGACGCGGGAAATCGACGGTCGCCACTATGTGTTGGAGTACCCGATTAAAGCGGATTTTGCGCTGATTAAAGCCCATCAGGGCGACCGCTGGGGCAACCTGGTGTATCGCAAAGCGGCGCGTAACTTTGGGCCGATCATGGCGACTGCGGCAAAAACAACGATTGCCGAAGTGACTAATTTAGTGGCGCTGGGAGAACTGGACCCGGAAAACGTCGTCACGCCAGGTATTTTTGTGCAGCGCGTTTTCTCGCTGGAAAATCTCAACGTCCAGGCACTGCGCGCCTAAGGAGCCCATGATGCAAAAACTCTCTCGTGACGATATGGCTAAACGTGTGGCGCAGGATATCCCGGAAGGGGCCTACGTCAATTTAGGTATCGGTCTGCCGACGCGCATCGCCAACTACCTGCCGACGGATAAAGAAGTCTTCCTGCACAGCGAAAACGGCCTGCTGGGCATGGGGCCGAAGCCCGCACCGGGGGAAGAAGACCCGGAATTGATTAACGCGGGTAAAGAGTTCGTCACCTTACTGCAGGGCGGCTGCTACTTCCATCACGGCGACTCGTTCGCCATGATGCGCGGCGGCCACCTCGATATCTGCGTACTGGGGGCCTATCAGGTTTCCGCCTCCGGCGACCTCGCCAACTGGAGCACCGGCGCGCCGGACTCGATTCCTGCAGTCGGCGGCGCGATGGACTTAGCCGTTGGCGCGCGTCAGGTCTTCGTGATGATGGACCACCTCACGCGCGACGGCGAGTGCAAGTTGGTTGAACACTGCACCTATCCGCTGACCGGCGTAGGCTGCGTTAGCCGTATCTATACCGACCTGGCAGTGATCGACATTACCGCCAGCGGTCCGGTGGTGCGTGAAATCTTTAACGGTCTCTCTTTTGAAGAACTGCAGCGAATGACCCCGGTAACGCTTTCCTATAATGCCGTAGCGGAAATCGCTTAAGGAACAATGATGAATCAAGCATTTATCTGCGACGCGGTCCGCACTCCGTTCGGTCGTTTTGGTGGTACTCTGGCAAGCGTCCGCGCAGACGACCTGGCGGCGCTGCCGTTGAAGGCCCTCATCGAACGAAACCCGGGGCTTGATCCGGCTCGTATCGACGACGTGATTTATGGCTGCGCCAACCAGGCGGGTGAGGATAATCGTAATGTCGCGCGTATGGCGCTGCTGTTGGCCGGGCTGCCGGAAACGGTGCCGGGCACCACCATTAACCGTCTTTGCGGCTCCAGCCTGGACGCCATCGGCGTGGCGGCGCGGGCGATTAAAAGCGGCGAAACGCAGTTGATGATCGCAGGCGGCGTAGAGAGCATGTCGCGCGCGCCGTTTGTGATGGGTAAAGCGGAAAGTGCCTACAGCCGCAGCATGAAAATGGAAGATACCACCATCGGCTGGCGCTTTATTAATAGCCAGATGAAAGCGCGCTACGGCGTGGACTCAATGCCGGAAACGGCGGAGAACGTGGCGACCGATTTTGCCATTGCGCGCACGGATCAGGACGCGTTTGCCCTGCGCAGCCAGCAGCGTACCGCGCTGGCACAGGCCAACGGCGTGTTTAACGATGAATTAATCCCGGTGCACATCCCGCAGCGCAAAGGCGAGCCGCTAATTTTCACTCAGGATGAGCACCCGCGCAGCACCTCGCTTGAGGCGCTGGCAAAATTGAGAGGCGTGGTGCGCCCGGATGCCACCGTTACGGCGGGCAATGCCTCCGGCGTTAACGACGGTGCCTGCGCACTGCTGCTGGCCAGTGAACTGGCGATGACGCAGAACGATCTTCAACCGCTGGCGCGTGTGGTGGGTATCGCCACCGCCGGGGTGGCACCGCGCATCATGGGCTTTGGCCCGGCACCGGCGGTGCGTAAAGTCCTGGCGCAAACCGGGTTAACGCTGGCGCAAATGGATGTTATCGAGTTGAATGAAGCCTTCGCGGCGCAGGCGCTGGCGGTGCTGCGTGATTTAGGGCTGCCGGACGATGCCGCGCACGTCAACCCGCACGGTGGGGCGATTGCGCTGGGCCATCCGCTGGGGGCGTCGGGCGGGCGACTGGCGATGACAGCCGCCTACCAGCTGCGTCGTACCGGCGGGCGCTATGCGCTCTGCACCATGTGTATCGGCGTAGGCCAGGGGATCGCGCTGATTATTGAACGCGTATAAGGAGCTGGAATGAGTGTGTTGACCCCGCTATTGCGCACTGAAGCATTAACGGACATGTTCGGCGATGAACGCCTCGTTCAGGGGATGCTGGATTTTGAAGCCGCGCTGGCGACGGCGCAGGCGCGCTGCGGCGTGATCCCGAATGCGGCGGTGGAGCCAATTTCCGCCGCCTGCCGGGCATCGATCATCGACCTGACCACGCTGGCAACAGCGGCGGCAAGCGCGGGCAATCTGGCGATCCCGCTGGTTAAACAGCTTACCCAGCGGGTGAAAAATACCGATCCGGAGGCCGCGCGCTACGTCCATTGGGGCGCGACCAGCCAGGATGCCATTGATACGGGGTTGATGCTCCAGCTCCAGCAGGCGCTTGGCGAAACGGAAACGCGGCTTGCGCGGCTTATTAGCGTGCTGGCTGAACAGGTAATGCGTCATCAGCATACGCTACTGCCGGGTCGCACCTGGATGCAGCATGCGCTGCCCATCACCTACGGGTTGAAACTGGCGGGCACGCTCGATGCGCTGCTGCGCTGGCAGGAACGGCTGGCGCAAATGCGGCCGCGCGTGCTGGCGCTGCAGTTTGGTGGCGCGGCGGGCACGCTGGCATCGCTAAAAGAGAAGGGGCCGGAAGTCGCACAGGCGCTGGCCGCTGAGCTGAACCTGACGCTTCCCGATACGCCGTGGCATAGCCAACGCGACAGGCTGATTGAACTGGCAAGCTGGTACGCCGGACTGTGCGGGACGCTGGGCAAATTTGCCAACGACTTTGCTTTAATGATGCAAACGGAAGTGGCGGAAGTGAGCGAACCGATAGCCGAAGGGCGCGGTGGTTCTTCCGCGATGCCGCATAAACGTAACCCGGTGAGCTGCGCCGCGATTCTGGCGGCGGTGACCAGAGTGCCGGGGCTGATGGCAACGCTGTATGCTAGCCAGATTCAACAGCACGAACGCGCGCTGGGCGGCTGGCAGGCGGAGTGGGAAACGCTGCCGCAGCTGGTGATGCTGGCGGGCGGGGTGCTGGAAAACAGCGAATACCTGGTAAAAGGGATGCAGGTGAATACGCATAAAATGCGCGATAACCTGGATATTACCCACGGTCTGGTGATGGCGGAATCGGTCACCCAGGCGCTGGCGGCGCATCTCGGTAAAGCCGATGCTCACCATCTGATTGAAACGATTTGCCACCGGGCGATTGCGCTTGATTGCCCGCTACGACCGCTGCTGGAAAACGATCCGCTGGTGAGCCAGCATCTTTCTCCAGAGCAACTGACGCAGCTACTGGACCCGGCAAACGCTGTCGGTAGCGCGGACCACTTTGTGCGCCAGGTATTGGCGCGCTTTCAGGAGTTAGGGACATGAATATCCATTATCGCCTCGACGGACCGGAAAAGGCACCGGTACTGGTGTTATCAAACTCACTGGGCACCACGCTCTCCATGTGGGACGCGCAAATGCCCGCGCTGACCGAATACTTCCGCGTACTGCGCTACGATACGCACGGTCACGGGCAAACAACCAAACGCGGAAAAGTGACGCTGTCACAGCTTGGGGAAGACGTTATTTCGCTGCTCGATCACCTGAATATCGACCGCGCCAGCTTCTGCGGCATTTCGATGGGCGGCCTGACCGGGCTTTGGCTGGCGCGCTTCGCGCCGGAGCGTTTTGACGCTGTTGCGGTGGCGAACACCGCCGCGAAGATTGGTGAACAAGCAGGCTGGCTCTCCCGTGCGCGCACCGTGCGCAGTGAAGGCATGGGCGTAGTGGCTGCCGGTTCCGCCGACCGCTGGTTTACCCCGGCGTTTCGTCAGCATCAACCGGCAATAGTTGAACAGCTTTGCCATCAACTGGCGGAGTCCGAAGCCGAAGGTTATGCCGAGTGCTGCGATGCGCTGGCGGCGGCGGATCTGCGGGCAGAAGTGGCGGCAATTACCGTGCCGATGCTGATCATCGCCGGTGAGTATGACCCGGTCACCACCGTGGACGATGCCGACTATCTGCATCAGCAAATAGACGGCGCGTTCCAGGTTGAACTCCCGGCTTCGCATCTCTCAAATATTGAAGCCAGCGACGAATTTAACGCCGCGCTGGTATCGTTTTTACGGAGGAATCATGGCGGATAACGAACGTTATCAGCAGGGAATGGTGGTACGACGCAAAGTGCTGGGCGATGCCCACGTTGACCGCACCGTGGCGAAACTCTCACCGCTGAACGAAGAGTTTCAGGACTTTATCACGCGCTACGCCTGGGGTGAAACCTGGACCCGTCCGGGGCTGGATCACCACACGCGCAGTATGATAACCATCGCCATGTTGATTGCGCTGAACCGCGAAGCCGAACTGAAAATGCATCTGCGCGCGTCGTTTAATAACGGCGTCACCCGCGATGAGCTGAAAGAGTTGATTATGCACTCGGCGCTTTACTGCGGTCTGCCAGCAGCAAATGCCACCATGCACCTGGCTCAGCAGGTGTTTGATGAGGTCGACGCGGAGAAAGCGTGATCGCGCAGTGAAAAATAAAACGTAGTTCCATTATTATCGGTAATCCTTTTCTGTTTAACATTGTTAATGGAGAACCGATGACAAGACTACGTTACCCAGGAATGGCGACGCTGCTCTGTATGCCGCTGGTGCTACAGGGCTGCGTCGCTTCCTCGTCAACCGGCACGGCCAGTCGGCCGCAGTTGACGGCGCGAGAAGCCTCCGGCTATACCGCCGAAAACTACTTTGCTCGTGGCGGAATGCTCAACCATCTTCAGGGCGCCTGGCAGCCCAAGCCCATCGTTCCCGATAACGATACTCCGTGGCGGGTAGCAAAGTCCGGTGCGCCGTTTAGCGATATTCAGCAGGCGATTAACGCCGCTATTACCCAACACAAAGGCCACGACCGTCTCTATATCAGAATCGATCCTGGTGTTTATAGCGGCACGGTTTATATTCCTGACGATGCGCCGCCCATCACCCTTTTTGGTACCGGTAAACAGGCAGAAGCGGTGCGCATTGAGTTCGCGCTGGACTCGCAGTTTAGCCCGGCAAAATACCGCGAAGCCGTCAACGCCAACCGCTATCCGCCGGGCTCCCCGGCCTATTATCAGTATGCCCTGTGCGCTGGCAGAACCAGCGCGCTGATAGGCACCAACTGCGCCGCCGTATTCTGGGCGCAAAGCCATGATTTGCAGCTCTATAACCTGACTATCGCTAACAGTTTGCTGGATACGGTTGACGGCGGCACCCATCAGGGTGTGGCGCTGCGTACCGATGGCGATCGCATTCAGCTCCAGCGCGTCCGTCTGCTGGGGCGTCAGGATACGCTGTATCTCAATATCAGCGACCGTAAAAATGATGCGCTGACCGATCGTCTTTATCGCGTCCTGGTACAGGACAGCTACGTTGAAGGGGATGTGGATTACGTATTTGGCCGCGCTAATGTGGCGTTCGACCGGGTGCATTTCCACACGGTATCCAGCCGCCGCTCGCCGGAAGCCTATGTGCTGGCCCCCAACACGCTGCCGGATAACCCGTACGGATTCCTGGTGAAGAACAGCCGTTTTACCACCGACGACGGATATAAAGGTGCGTTTAAGGCCAAGCTTGGCCGTGCGTGGGATCAAGGGGCAGGGAAAACGGGTTACCTGCCGGGCAAAACGGCGAACGGGCAGGCGTTGATTGTCGATAGCACCGTTGATAGCGGCTACGACGCGCTGTCGCCGTGGGGCGCAGCGGCCACCACGGCGAGGCCGTATAAGGCGAATGCAGAGAGTTCACGGCAGCTTAACGACGTGCATTTCAACCGCCTGTGGGAGCGGAATACGCATTGGGAGAAGTAGAGCCGGTGCCTCCCTGGAGTCGGCTGCGCCTCGTCCGGGCTACATCGCGAATATGTAGCCCGGCCAAGCGAAGCGCCGCCGGGATCGCTGCGGCTCAGAACGGCAATTGTCTTGGCTGCGTCTGCATCGTAATCCAGCGCAGCTCGGTAAACTCATGGATCCCCGCCCGTCCGCCAAAGCGACCGTAGCCGGAATCTTTGGTGCCGCCGAAAGGCATCTGCGCTTCATCGTGTACCGTCGGGCCGTTAATGTGGCAGATCCCCGTTTGCAGGTTCTGCGCCACGTTCCACGCCCGCGCGGTATCGCGACTGTAGACCGCCGACGACAAGCCATAGGCACTGTCGTTGGCAATCCGTACCGCGTCCAGCTCATCGGCCGCGCGGATCACCGCTTTGACCGGGCCGAATGACTCTTCATGCCAAAGGCGCATGGCGGGCGTGACGCCGTCCAGCAGCGTTGCCGACATCAACGTTGAATCCGCTTTTCCACCGGTTAGCAGCGTTGCGCCGTGCGCCAGCGCGTCGTCAATCAGCGCATTGCAGCGATCCACGGTTTTCTTATCGACCACCGACCCTAACAGCCCGTCCGGCAAGCCGTTCACCCGCTTAACCAGTGCGTCAATAAACGGCTCGGCAATGGCCTGTTCAACGATAATGCGTTCGGTCGACATGCAGATCTGTCCGGCGTTCGCGAACGCGCCGAAGGTTGCCCCGGCGGCGGCCTGGTCGATATCGGCGTCATCCAGCACCAGCAGCGGCGCTTTACCACCCAGTTCCAGGACAACGGGTTTGAGGTATTTAGCGCAGGTCTGCGCAATAAGGCGGCCAACCGGCGTCGAACCGGTGAAGTTAATCCGCCGCACGCCGGGGTGGGCAATTAAGCTTTCGACCAGCGTGGGTGCATCCTGCGGAGCGCAGGTCAGATAGTTCACCACCCCCGCCGGGAACCCCGCCGCCGCCAGTGAATCGATAATCAGCCCTTGGGTGGCAGGCGATAGCTCAGAACCTTTTAGGATCACCGTATTGCCGCAGGCAAGCGGCGTGGCGATCGCGCGTACCGCCAAAATAATCGGCGCGTTCCACGGCGCCATACCGAGCACCACCCCAGCGCCCTGACGGGTAGCCATCGCCAGGTTGCCGGGAATATTTGAGGGGATCACCTGACCGTCGATCTGCGTCGTTAACGCTGCGGCCTCGCGCAGAATTTCGGCCCCGAGATGTACGTTAAACCCGGCCCACTGCGGCGTGGCACCCGTTTCTGCGTTCATGGCGGTGATAAACTGTTCGCTGCGTTTTTCCAGCTCATCGGCGGCAGCCAGCAGCAATCGACGGCGTTCACCGGGAGGGGTATCGCGCCACTGTGGGAATGCGGCAGCGGCGGTATCGGCGGTGCGGGTGGCATCGGTCAGCGTGGCGGCGGGGGCGACGCTAGCGACGGTTTGCGTCACCGGATTCAGACGGGTAAAAGTGGCGGCGTTTTGCGCAGTGCACGCTTCGCCGTGAATAAACAGGGTACAGGTGATGGTCATGGCAGCCTCTTATCGACTCGGGTTATCCATCGAGTGTAAAGAGGCGTGGGCAGGTTGAATATCCATCAGGCAGATTTCGCACGCTTTTTTTCAGCTTTTGAAAGCGGTTCACATCCTTGTGCCGCCGAGGGTTATCTGAGAAGGGCGTGCAGCCGTTGCTGCGCGTCGTCGCGCAATGCCAGTAGATTGACCGCGTCACCCGGTTCAATGCTGCGGGCGTAAAGCGCGACCAGCCAGTCATAGACGTAGCGAGTGGCGGCGTGCACCGGCTGTTCACCAAGCTGGGTTAAACGCGTGCGGGATGCTGCTGTCGGTTGAACAAAAATAGCGCTGCCTTTCGCAATACGGCTGGCCGGGCGCTGTGCCACCGGCTGCTCGGCATAACCCAGCCAGTTAATAAAGTTGCCGATAATCGCGCGAAGCTGGGCTGCACCAGCCTGTTGCTCGGCGCTGGCGCGTCGTAGCTGTTGCGCCAGCGACAGATGCTGGCTGGCACTTAGCAGAGACAGCGCCAACTGCTGCTGAGTGTCGCTGCTGAGCAGCGCATGCGGCTGGCGGCTCCACTGGCGCAGGTGTTTGCACCACAGCGCATAGGCCTGCGAACCATTATCCTGATGCGTCAGCGGGTTTGACGCGATGGCCTCCGGCGCGGCAAACAGGTCTACCGCATCGTTAAACAGGCCGCTCACTTTTTCTTCGCGCTGCTGCTGTACCTGGCAAAGCGCATCGAACGCCGCCAGTTCAGGTAACAGACTCTCCAGCAGTTCGCCGTGGCGGGCCGCGTGGGTTTGCAGTTCGCGGATCATGGTCTCGACGCGCGCTTTATCCGGCTGCGCAGGCGCCAGCAGCGGCTGGCATAGCGTCCGCAGCTGTTGCTGACGGACGCTACTGATAGCCGCAAAGCGACGCTGGCGTAATTCCGGCTGCGAAGCCTGCGACAACCACTCAATCAGGCGCTGCAGACTGCTGTGGTCCAGCGCCTGCAGCGTACCCCAGTGCTGGCCCGGTTTACCGACCAGTTGCTGAATGGCTTCATCAAAATGGCGTTTGTGGATGAAGCGATCGTCCTCTGGCGTAATCGCCCATACCAGCCCCGGCAGCTTGTTTTCCTGCACCGGCTGGGTTTCATTCACCCAGCGCAGCAGGGTTTTGGCAGATGACGGGATCGCGCTGCGCTGCGCTGTGGCGTTGCAGGTCAGCAGGATATCCGGCTGCTGCTGCTGGCGATAGTAGTCGAGCAGCCAGCGACATTTGCTGGCCCACAGCGGTGTCTCATCGGTCAGTGGCGGTACGGGAATGTCGATGATATCTACGTTATCCAGTACGCCGTGTTCGGTACTGAGCACCAGTTCCAGGGTCAACTGCGCCAACGTGGTTACCGGGACGCTTACCGCATTCTGGTAACCATCGCGGGTCAACGGGTGCACCAGCACCGCGTCGTCGCTTTCGCCACCTGGCGTTAAGAAAGCGTCCATTGGCAGAGTAAAGGCATCGACCAGTAGGCTCAGCGGTGCCATCACTTCGCGGCGATTGCCGAGTTGATGCAGCGTGTGCGCCAGCGTCAACCATTGCTGGGTTAACTCCTGCTGTTCGCCCCAAAGCAGTGACCAGGCGCGGGCGCGGGCGCTGAGGTCCAGCGACGGCAGCAGATGGGCAAACTGATACCACAGCGCATCGTCAATCTGCTGATAGTTGCCCGGTAAGGTATCGCGCCAGAAGCGGCTGATGGCGGCGATGTCGGTGGCGGTTAGCCCCGGCACCGGCTGTGGTTGACGCAGGCTCTGCCATCCGCGCAGGCGTTCGGCAATCACGCTGCTGTCCGGCGGGCGAATATCGCCGCGCTGCCAGGCATGGGCGATAAACAGCTGCACCAGCTCCGCTTCGCGCATCAATTTCAGGCGTAGCGGGAAGGCATCGTCCGGCGTGGACTGGTCGCGGCTAAAGCGCAGCGCCATTTGGGTCAGGCTATGGCCGGGATTGATATGGCTAAAATAGTCGAGCGTTTTGCTACCGCTCTGCACCGTTAAGCGGCCTTCGCCGCTGCCGCACAGCGTGCGCAGCAGGTGTGCTTTTGAGGGCTGGGAATGGCCGAACAGCGCAATGCTGGCGCGGCAGTTCAGCGCCTGCTGGTGGGTCTGCTGTTGCGCGTCGAGGGCGAGCAGGCGGATAAGCAGGGCATCGGCGTCATCATCCAGCGCCGGGTGCGCGAGTCGCTCAGTGGCAAGCCAGTCCATTACAGCGTTTACAGTGGTCATTTCAGGAATACGCTCCCGCTATCAATCCAGTAATGGCTGCCGCTATGACGGCGGTCGGCCAACGTATTTAGCTTCAGGATCAGGGCATCCGGCGAAACCGGCGTACCGTCCTGCAACCACGCATCGCTCAGCACGAACGCCTGTGGCGCTTCGTTTTTGCTGCCGCCCTGAAGCTTGAGGCGAACCTGCAGTACGCCATCTCCGGCAATGGCGCGAGCCAGATCCGGTGAGTTGATGCTCAGGGTATACAGCGGCGTGGCGGGCCAGCGGGTATTTGCGAGCTGGCGGAAACC
This sequence comes from Kluyvera sichuanensis, assembly GCF_014218705.1. Taxonomy (GTDB): domain Bacteria; phylum Pseudomonadota; class Gammaproteobacteria; order Enterobacterales; family Enterobacteriaceae; genus Kluyvera; species Kluyvera sichuanensis. The sequence goes on from NZ_JABBJF010000001.1 coordinate 334,689, forward strand.
GAGGGTGACGTTACCGCGCAGCGGGAAATGCAGGCGGGCGTCAAGCTTTGCGCCCGGCTTGTCGAGATCAAGGTCGTGGTACCAGATGTTCTCGTCACGCAGGGTATTCACGGTTTTATCCAGCACGCCGAGATAGCGCACGGTGGAGTAGGCACCGATATCCGCAGCCTTAAAGTTGAAGTGCGGCAGACGCAGATCCAACGCCAGGCTGCACAGCATCGCGCCGACGGCGGCAGTGGATTTCGGGTTGCCAATACGGCCCTGCTGGCTGAACGGATACCACTCGTGAACGTGATATTTATCCAGCCACACCATGCGGTTCACCGGCACCGGCTGGAGATAACGAATCAGCGCCTGAACGCCCGGCAGGCAGCCCGGTCGCCCGGTGACCAGCAGCACGTCGCAGCTGTAGTGGGAAATGGCTTCACACAGCGCGTGCAGCGGGCCGGCAAGAGTAAATTCGCCCGCCAGCATTGCCGACTGAAGGCTGCTGAAGGTGACTTCCAGCGGCACGGCGAGAAGATCAAACGGTGCACTCCCGGCGGGCAGCGCATGCTCGATGGCCTGGCCGACGTAGTTCATCACGTTGCGGGTTGGCGTTTGTGATAACAGCTCGCCAAAGGTGGCGTGCAGCCCGGCCAGCGGATCCTGCACGTCGCTTTGCTCCCATGCGGCGAGAATGGCATGGCCAATCGGCATAAACAGCTGCAGCGTGGTCTGCTGACGCAGTACCGCCTGAGTGTCCAGACGCCCGGAATCGCCAAACAGCGTGGCCATCAGCGCCTGCGCATCGGCGACGCCGGATTTTTGTAGCTGGGTTTGCAGCGCAGGGAGAACACAGCGCTGAATAATATCCAGCAGCACGTCATCCCCGGCGATTTTAAAGCCTTCGCGGAACAGCAACTGTGGGGTGATTTTGACGTTGCCGCCAATCCCGTCGTCCAGTTGATACTCGGCAATCGCCATATCGGTGGTGCCGCCGCCGAGATCCAGCGAGGCGATGCGCAGCGTGCGGCCAGCAGTTTCGCCCGCTTCCGGCTGACGATCCGGGCGCGCCATTGCAGTAAAGAGCGCTTCGGTTTGCCCGGCAAAGTGGGAAATCGCTTCGTTGTACAGCCACACCAGTTGGCCGCAGCTGGCTTCATCCCACTCCATATGAATTTTCGGGATTGGCACGACGCTTTTTTCCTGCAGACGGACGTTGGCAAAATCGTCGTCCTGCGGGTGCCAGCCCATGGCTTTCCACACCAGCGCGATAGCTTCAAACATCCGACGACGGAAAATCTCGCGTTCCTGCTTCGGCATTGCTGATGGCAGGGTGAGGATCAGCGTACGCAGCTGGCGCGGCGAGGCCGGGAAGCCCAGGCGCAGACGGGTGGCTACGCTGTTGATCTGTCCCAGCGCCTGTGCCAGCAGTTCGCAGAGCATATGGGTCATCAGGGTGCTGCGGCTGTACTGCGGCGAGAAGACCGGCATGCGTTCGTCCGGTGGCAGGGTAAACAGCGGCTGGCCTTCGTCGTTCATCAGGTTCATCAGCGGGAAGGCGGTTGCCAGCGGTTCACGCTGAGTTTTGCTGTTCATCTGGCTAAAGCGCCAGTCCTGGACCGTCGGCGTTTCGTCCCACAGGTAGCGACGCGGGCTGGAGATCCCGCTGTAGCCTTCGGTGCCAGCGCGCTGCATCGCCAGCTTGCGGGCTTCATCACCCACGCGTACCAGAGAAGGCCAGATAAAGGCGTCTTCGCGTCCGCTTTCTACCGAGAAATGTTGCTTACCGAAGCGGGATTCCGAGAACTCGACCCGGCTGGTAAACAGCGGTTCGTTCAGGTACTGCGGCTCGCTGAGCGACCGCACCTGCAGCTCGGCGGTCTGGCGCAGGCCATCGTTAGCATCGCCGTGGTCTTCAATGATCACGCCGCAGGTGTGGGTGTTGCCGACATCGAGAATTAAATCGACTGGAATGGCGGGCGTGCTGAGGGTGGCGGTGACCATCTTAATTTCCGGCACCGTCAGCTGTTCGCCGAGCAGCGCCAGAATGTTCATCCAGTGGCCCTGATATTCAAAGCTGCGCAGCGCCTGAGCAATGTCGCGCTCGCTGCGGGTTTCATGGGCGGAGGTGGTTTGCTGAAACACTTCGCGTAGCCAGCCGTCAATCCAGGTCTGGTCGAGGAAATCGGCAATTTCATTATCGCGCCAGGCCAGCGCAAAGCGGGTGCCGTTCAGCAGATCGCCCGCCACCGGGGAGAGCGATGTGGCGTCATCCGGGCTAATCTGGCTGTCGAACGCCAGCGTCACGCGGTGGGTATTACCCGCGCTGTCCGGCTCCGCCAGCTTTCTTATCTGCACACGCGCCCAGTTATCCGGCCCTTCTACAAAGGTGCGCGGTGGGTTAAAGCGCAGGAACGGCAGCGGCAGCCAGACGCCGTCGAGTAGCGTCAGCGAGTGGTGCAGGGAGAGCGTTGACTCGGGCTTGACCACTTCCGGCGCGCGGCCGGGTTCACCTGGCAGGGTGTAGCGCTGGTTGACCACATCATAATCGAGGCGCAGCAGCGGGCCGTTGGCGGTTTTGCGCACGAAGCGCCCGTGCTGGAGCGACTCCTGCGGGCTGAGACCGAAATCGAGGAACTGCACGCCGCTATTGGCAATCAGCGTAACGCTCTGTTTGTAATCGCAAAGGGTGACCAGCATGGCTTAGGCTCCCGTCTTTTTAAAGGTCAACGGCACAACAGTCTTAGCATCAAACCGTGCGGTACAGACGGCAACGTTGCTGTTGCCAGGCTTGCAGCTGATTTCCGGCAGCGGGTAGCGCGCGCCGTCGCTGCACTGCGCGTTACCGCGACTTTTGATCATCAGCTCGCCGTTCTGGTGCAGGCCGGAGAACACTGTCGCTTTGCAGACGATACTGCCTTCACGCACCACGCGGGCGGTGCCTTTGTTGTTCTGAATCTGATAACGCAGGCTCGGCGCTTTGCCGCTATGGGCATCGCTGACGTCCATTTGCACGCGCCAGGTGCCGTTGAGGAAGCGGGTCGTTCCGGCACGCAGCTGGTCGGCGTCCATCACCATTGCGTCTTTTGGAATCACGGCGATCACCACCGGTTTTTCTTCTGGCTCCACAACGGGCTCAACCTTCACGCTCGCCTGGTGCAGCGGCAGGTTGCTAATCAGTACCGGCATTGCTGGGCCTTTGAGGACAACGGGTGCAGGTGCAGGTGCGGGTGCGGCCTGTGTAACGGGTTCGGATTCGGCCTGAGTGCTCGGGATCATTAACGGTACGGCAATGGCCACGGCGGCTACTGCGGCAGCCAGCGGCAGTCCCCAGACCCAGCGTGGACGACGCGCTTTTGGCGCGACGGCAGCCGTAACAGGCGCAGGTGCCTGCGGTTGCTCTTCCGGTTCTTCCACCGGCAAGGTATAGGCGTTAATCAGCGGTTCGTTGGCGGAGATAAGTGGAGCATCGGCTTCGCTAAAGGTGACGATGGCCGGCTCCGGCTCTTCCACTTCAGGCACTTCGTCAATGACCGGCTCTTCTTCTATTATCTCCGGTTCAACGTAACGCAGGCAGTCGAGGGCATCTTCCCGCGCACCTTCGTTGAGGTTTACAAAACCCCAGAAGCTGATAACCGGCTTGCCATCGACCAGAAACAGGTGATTTTCGCCGGGGAACTGCAGGGATTTTTCCAGCAGCGCGCCGAACAGTTGCTGCGCGGTTTTCTCCGACTGCAGGCATTTTTTGCTGAGCGCGCGGGCGCTCTCCTGCAGGCCTTCTAAATAATGCAGCGCGCGGGTGCGCTGGGTTTCGTCGGCCGCTTTCCAGCCGATAATCTCGCCATCGACCGGGGAGTACCAGTCAACGCGATCGCCTTCATCATTCAGCTGCGGTATCGCCAGACAATCGGCCAGCGCCAGCTGTTTGCGTAAACGCAGGGTTTCGCGCACTTGAAGCGCAGAATGAAATACGGTTTGCCCGCCGCCGCCTACGGCCTGGAAATCATCAAGACTTCCACTGCGTAAAAGAGTTTTTGCCACGTTCCTGTCCCATAGACTTCTTCACGTCATTACTTTACGCAAAGCAAAATGCAACAAACGGCGAAAGAGAGGGGTAAATTGGGTAATTCTCGCGGCATTGAATGACTGGACTTAAGTGAAATCACCAGGCAGGCGATGAAGAAACCAGCAATAAACGGTTATTCAGCATAACCTGAGACAAATTGGTTATTTGCCAGTTATCTGCCCCTGTGCTGTTATTAAGCGGTCCATATAATAAAATCGAAAGGCTTATAACCATGATCACAGGGAACACCACAGGGAAAACGCTCCTCGCGCTGGCTTTCAGCGCGCTGCTACCGGCCGGCGCGATGGCGGCAAATACCGACACGCTGGTTTACTGCTCCGAAGCATCGCCGGAATCCTTTAACCCGCAGATTGCCAGCTCCGGCCCATCGTTTGTGGCCAGCTCGCAGGTGCTCTATAACCGCCTGATCAACTTTGATCCGGTGAAAAATATCCCGGTTCCTTCCCTGGCAACGGCCTGGACCATCTCTCCGGACGGCCTGACTTATACCTTTACGCTGCGCCAGGGCGTGAAGTTCAACAGCAACAAATTCTTCAAACCGACGCTCGATTTCAATGCCGATGACGTGATTTTCTCGGTGATGCGCCAGAAAGACGTCAATCACCCGTACCATAAGGTGTCGCAGGGCAACTATGAGTACTTCAGCGATGTGGGCCTCGATAAGCTGATTAAAGAGGTGAAGAAGATTGATGATAACCACGTACAGTTTGTGCTGAGCGAACCGAACGCCGCGTTCCTCGCCGATTGGGGAATGGATTTTGCCTCGATTCTCTCGGCGGAATATGCCGATCAGATGATGAAAAAAGGCACCCCGGAAAACGTCGACAACTGGCCAATTGGTACCGGTCCTTACGTGCTGCAGCAATACAAAGTCGATTCGCAGATTCGCTACCTGGCGAACCCGAACTACTGGGATGGCGAGGTGCCGACCAAACACCTGATCTTCGCTATCACCCCGAACGTGGAAACGCGTCTGGCGAAGCTGCAAACCAACGAATGCCAGATTATTCCGGCACCGTCACCGGTTCAGTTTGATGTTATTAAAGGCAACAAAGATCTGACGCTGCATGCCGTTGAGGCGCTGAACGTCGGCTATCTGGCGTTTAATACCGAGAAAAAACCGTTTGATAACGTGCTGGTGCGTCAGGCGCTGAACTACGCTACCGACAAACAGGCTATCGTTAACGCGGTGTTTATGGGCTCTGGCACCGTGGCGAAATCACCGATTCCGCCGAACATGATGGGCTATAACAAAGATCTTAAAGACTACAGCTACGATCCAGAAAAAGCGAAAGCGCTGCTGAAGCAGGCTGGGCTGGAGAAGGGCGCGGAAGTGACCCTGTGGTCAATGCCAGTGCAGCGTCCGTATAACCCGAACTCGCGCCGTATTGCTGAAATGATCCAGAACGACTGGGCCAAAGTGGGCATTAAAGCGAAGATTGTCAGCTATGAGTGGGGGGAATATCTCACCGGTATTCGTAAAGGCGAACACGACAGTGCGCTGTATGGCTGGATGTCAGACAACGGCGATCCGGATAACTTTGCCAACACGCTGCTCGGCTGCGACAGCATTAAAACCGGCTCTAACGCCGCGCGCTGGTGCAATAAAGAGTATGATGGGCTGGTGAAAAAAGCCCTGGTGGTGAGCGACCCGACGAAGCGTGCCGCGCTCTACGGTCAGGCGCAGGAGATTTTCTATCAACAGGCGCCGTGGATTGCCCTGGCGAACGGCAAAACCTTCTACGCCACGCGTAGCAACATCACCGGCTATAGCGTTAGCCTGATGGGCAGCGATTTCTCGAAAGTGAAAATTAATTAAGGAGTGAATATGTCACATCTGGATGAGGTCATCGCGCGCGTGGACGCCGCGGTGCAAGAGAACGTGATTACGCATATGAATGAATTGCTGGTGGTGTTAAGCGATGACGCCGAGCTGAGTCGTGAAGATCGTTTCACCCAGCAGCAGCGCCTGCGTGTGGCAATTTCTCATCATGGCCAGCATCTGCGTGAGCAGGAAGAGGCGCGTAAAGAGCAGCTCACTTCCGGTGGGACGATTCTTTAAGTCAGGCATGGTTCCCGGCGGCGCTTCGCTTGGCCGGGCTACGTTTGTTCACGACATCCGGTAGCCCGGCCGAGCAACGCGACGCCGGGAACGGCTCCGCATCAAAACTGACGTTTCGCCACCAGCCACGCACCGATAATCAACATCACCGCACCGCAAACCGGCCCAACCAGCGCCCGCCAGGGCACGCCGTGACTTCTCACCACGTCCATCACCAGCCCACCGATAAGCTGACTGGCGACCAGCACCGCAATGGTCGTCGCTGCCCCCACGTACTGATAGCCGCTGATGCTGGCAAACACAAAGAACGACCCGAGCAGGCCGGGGATCAGCGTCCACCATTTGATGGTCGCCACCAGCTCGCTCACGCCCGCAAGCCCGTGTTTAATCAGCAAAATGCTGACAAACAACACGATCCCCACCAGCGAGTTCAGCAGCATCGCCACCAGAATGGTGGAGGCTGACTGGGTTATGCGCACCATCAGCGTGTTCTGAATAACCAGACCGATGCCGGCGGCTATCAGGAACGTCAGCGTGAGGGATTGATTCATGCCTGTCCGTCCGGATTGCGACGGTTATCAAGCTGTAGCTGCATAAAGGTGAGATCCAGCCAGCGTCCAAACTTGGTGCCAACCTGCGGCATCTGCCCGGTAGTGACAAAACCGTGCTTCTCGTGCAGATGCAGCGACGCGTGGTTCTGTGCTTCAATACCGGCCACCATTACGTGCTTACCACGACGACGGGCCTCTTCAATCAGCGCACCGAGAAGGATATTGCCGAGCCCTTTGCCCTGATGTTCCGGATGGACGTAGACCGAGTGCTCGACGGTGTGGCGGAAACCATCAAAGTTGCGCCAGTCACCGTAGGAGGCGTAGCCGGTCACGGTACCGTTTTCTTCGCTCACCAGCACCGGAAAATGCCCCAACTGGCGCGCTTCAAACCACGCGATACGGTTGTCGGTATCGACAGTTTTGTCATTCCAGATAGCGGCGGTGTGGACCACAGCATGGTTGTAGATTGCCGCAATGGCGGCGCAGTCTTCTTTTGTCGCAAAACGAATAGGCATGGAGTTGCACCCTGAGTGTTGTTCACTATATTATTACGATATGAATACTATTGAAGACAACTTAAATCAACGGATCGGTGCAAGAATTCGCATTGAGCGTGAGTCGCGCGGCTGGTCGCTGAGCGATCTGGCCGAACGTGCGGGCGTCTCCCGGGCGATGATCCACAAAATTGAACGTGGCGAAAGCAGCCCGACGGCGGCACTGCTGGCGCGGCTTTCTGGTGCCTTTGGTATCAGCATGTCGACGCTGATCGCCCGTGCGGAGATGCAGGAAGGTAAACTGCTGCGCTTTGCTGACCAGCCGGTCTGGCACGACCCGCAGACTCACTACCTGCGTCGGCACGTTTCGCCGCGGGGTGAACTGCCGGTCGATCTGGTACAAATTGAACTGCCAACAGGCAGCGACATTCCGATGCCAGCCTCGGCCTATGCGATGGCGCGCCAACTGCTATGGGTACAGGACGGTGAACTGCTGTTTATGGAAGGTGACACCGCGCACCGTATGCAAACCGGCGACTGTCTCGAACTCGGGCCACCGAACGATTGCCGCTTTATTAACGACAGCGGCAAATCCTGTACTTATCTGGTGGTCAGGCTCAACGTGCCGCTCTAATCCAGGCCGGGAGCGGCCTGAGCGGGGTGTTTGGCGATGATTCATCTTCTATTAATTATGCTGAAAACTACTTCGAAAAAAATATATATCGTATTTCCTGCGCAAAAAATAAAACGCCAGCTATTAATTATAAATAGTCTGGGTAAATAAAAGCGCGGAGTTATAATAAATATGCTGGATTTTGCTAAAGCACAACGTATCAGTTTGACGCAGCAAATTGAGAATAATATCAAGAATGCGCTGGTTGTCGGCGCGTTAAAACCTGGCGCACGGCTCGTCACGCGTGAAATTGCCGTGAACCAGGGGATCAGTATTACGCCGGTGCGAGAAGCGCTGCTGCGACTGGTCTCCTCAGGCGCGCTGCAGGCGGCGCCTGCACAGGCCTTTATGGTGCCGGTGCTGACTAATTCAGGCTATCTTGAAATTAATCAGATTCGTAAAAACCTCGAAGGAATGGCGACTGCCGCTGCGGCAATCAATATAACCACAGAAAGAATGGGTGAATTAAACCGCCTCTCTGACGCTTTCCATGAGGCTAAAGCAGCAGGGGATGTTACCCTCATGCTGCAAACCAATTATCAATTTCGCTTTAAGATTTACGACTATGCGGAAATGCCAACATTGGTGACGATGATTGAACAATTATGGGTGCGAGCGGGGCCGAGTCTTCATTATTTATATTTAAATTCAGTAGAACCGTTTCAGCATCAAAATGTGTATGCATCATTACTGAATGCGCTGGAAAAAAGAGACTCCTCGGCGAGTTATTCGGCGATATCACAAATTATTGATGAATCAACCTCCTTCTTAAAACAGCAGTATCGCCATTAACGTCCTTTCTGAAAATACGTTTCCGGGGTGTCCCGGAAACGTTTCGCTTATTACTCAAAACGCCATGCGACATTCACCCCGACGCCGTAATTACGGCCCGGAGCCGGTTCGTAGTAGCGTTTGTTGGTTTCATTAACGATAACCGAGCCAACATACTCGCGATCGAACAGGTTATCCACGCGCCCGAAAACGTCCAGCGTCCAGTTATTGAGATTGAACTTGTAGCCGGTATTCAAGCCAACGACGGTCCATGACGGCGCGCGGGCAGTGTTGGCATCGTTCGCCATAATATCGCCCATGTAATGCACGTCGGCCCCCGCGTACCAACCGCTTTCTGGCTCATAGCCCAGCGAGGCGAAGCCCATATTGCGTGCGATGCCCGGAATACGGTTGCCGTTACAACTGCCGTCGCCACAGACGTCGGTGCGGTAGGTGGCGTTAAGCCAGGTCCACGCGGCTTTGGCGCGCCAGTTTTCGGCGAACTGCTGATCGATAGCCAGTTCGGCACCCTGACGACGGGTTTTACCGGCATTTTTATAGCTGGCACGGCTGTCGATGTTGCTATCGGTCACGATCTCATTGGTGGTATTGGTCTGGAACAGCGCGGCGCTAAGCAGGCCGTTGCCAATCCGCGTTTTGCTGCCGATCTCATAGGTCTCGTTGGTGGAGGGTTTGAGATCCAGATTCAGTCCGTTGGTCATGGTGGAACGGTAGGAGAGTTCGCTGATGGTGGGGGTTTCAAAGCCGCGACCCACGCTGGCATACACGTTCCATGCATCGGTAATCGCGTACTTTAACGATCCCGCAGGCAGCCATTCGTGGTAGCTGGTATCACCGCTGCTGTCGCCGTTTTTGGCGGTGACGTAGTGGTCGTTGGAGTCAAACCACACGGAGCTATAGCGTACGCCTGCATCCAGCGTCAGCTTCTCGGTGAGCTGCCACTGGGTTTGCAGGTACGGGTCGACGTTCCACATCAGGTTGCGCTCGTTACGGCGTAAATTACCTTTTTCGCCATACTCTGTTGTGGTGCCGTTCATGATGTAGTTTTCGTAGCCCCGGCGCTTCTCATTCATGTTTTCGTAGTTCAAACCGGTGGTGAAGGTCACCGGGATAAACAGCTCGCCACGATGTGTCCAGCGGGTATCGATGCCCTGATAGTGGCGGTCGAGGTCGATTACGCCGCCGGAATGAGCCGGGTCCAGCTGTGCCACTGCGGGAATTGACTGATATTGCGTGGTCTGACGCTCTCCGGCGTACATCATCACGCTCAGGTCATCCTGCTCGCTGAGCTGGCGTTCATAACGCAGGCCCGCCTGAGTCTGCTTCACGGTTTTACGCGTGTTGTACTGATCGCCGCGCGGCGACTGCTGGCGGTCGGCTTCCATTTCGCTCTTGGTCAACCCGCCGGGATCGTTAGCGTTAATATCGACGGTATTAAACAGCAGCGTCAGCTTGCTGACATCGTTAATTCGCACGCCGAGCTTAGCGTTGGCGAGATTCTTGCGCGCCGCGCTATGGTCGCGGTAGCCGTGAGTGGTGAATCGATTTGTTGACACCGTATAGTCAACGTCACCCGCGTGGGTGCCGTCGCCCACCGCACCGCTGGCCTTCATACCGTAGTGCCAGGTGCCGTAGCTGCCGTAATAGCTGTTGGCTTCAACCGTGGTGGGTTGCTTCCCGGTCTGGGTGGTGACGTTAACCACGCCGCCGGAGGCGTTGCCGTAGAGGGCGGAGAAGGGGCCACGCAGCACATCAACGTGATCCACACTACCGATATCAATATTCGAGGTTTGCCCCTGGCCGTCGGGCATGGTGGCCGGAATACCGTCAACATACAGACGAATACCGCGCACGCCAAAGGTCGAGCGGGAGCCAAAACCGCGAATAGAGAGCTGGAGATCCTGCGCGTAGTTCTGGCGGTTTTGCACCTGTAAGCCCGGCACGGCGCCCAGCGATTCAGAAAGGTTAACCTGCGGCGCGGCGTGACGTATATCTTCGCCATCGACCACGCTCACGGCGGCGGGGGTATCCAGTTCGGAGACCGCCTGCGGTGCGGCGGTAACGATTAACGTTTGTTCATCATTGGCCCAGGAAAAAGGAGAAAAAACAAGCGGCAACAGCAGCGCTGGCAGCGTTACTGAGCGTACGGTGATGATTTTCATGAAAAACTCGCAAAATGTACCAAATGGAACAGACCCGAATAGGTTAATACTTTTGTAAATATATTGAAAACTTTAGCAGCATAAATCGTTAATTTCAGGTGATGAAATAGCAACTATTTGGTTGCTGAGCGTAATAAAAGCTCCACATTACATAAATTAATGATTACTATTCGCATCTACAAAACGTAGCGCTACGACGCTACGGAGCCAGAAGCGATGTGCAGCAGAAATAACTACGTTCATCAAAGGGAGTCGTCATGCCATTACGTCAATTGTCCGCGCCGCGTCTGCGCCGTTCTCTGTTACTGAGTGCTTTCCTGCTGGCGGGGAGCTTTAGCGCGCATGCTGCAGATGAAATGCTGCGTAAAGCGGTCGGGAAAGGGGCATATGAAATGGCCTACAGCCAGCAGGAAAATGCGCTGTGGCTGGCCACCTCACAAAGCCGCAAAACCGATAAGGGCGGTATTGTTTATCGTCTCGACCCGGTTACTCTGGAAGTGACGCAGGTTATCCATAACGATCTCAAACCGTTTGGTGCGACGCTGAATAACCAGACTCAGACCCTGTGGTTTGGTAATACCATCAACGGTGCCGTGACCGCAATTGACGCTAAAACAGGCGACGTGAAAGGCCGCCTGGTGCTGGATGGCCGTGAGCGCAGCGAAACGGTTAAGCCACTGCAGCCGCGTGAACTGGCGGTGGATGAGAAAACCAATACCGTCTATATCACCGGCATTGGCAAAGACGGAAGCTCCGTTTGGGTTGTCGACGGCGACAAGCTGACGCTGAAAACCACCATCACCGGTACTGGCACGTTCGGCACAGGCCTGGCGGTCGATGCTGATAAACAGCGCCTGTACGTGACCAACGGTGACGGCGAACTGGTCACCATCGATACCGCGAGCAACAAAATTCTGACCCGTCAGAAACTGCAGGACGATGGCAAAGAGCACTTCTATATCAACATCAGCCTGGATAAAGCCGGTCAGCGTGCCTTTATCACCGACTCCAAACAGCCGGAACTGCTGGTGGTAAACCTGAAAGATGGCAAAGTGCTGTCGAAGGTCGATACCCAGGAAGGGCTGGCAGTGCTGTTTAACCCGGTTCGTAACGAAGTCTACGTGACCCAGCGTAAAGCGGGCACCGTGACGGTGATTGATGCGAAAGATTATAAAGTCACCAAAACCATCAAAACCCCAACCTTCCCAAATAGCCTGATGCTCTCCGCTGATGGTAAAACGCTGTACGTTAGCGTGAAGCAGGAATCTACCCGTCAGAAAGAGGCCACCGCGCCTGATGATGTGATTCGTATCGCGCTGTAAGCGACACGCCGGGAGGTCAGCCGACCTCCCGGAAATCATCACGTTATCTTCTGTTACATCCCGTCGATACCCCGTTTCTCTGTATCAGGCATACAATACGCCGACTTAACCCTGCCGCTGGCGGGGACAATGAACGGAGAGAAGATGAAAAAGCCTTTATATTTCCTGTGCGCAGGGGCAATGCTGCTGGCGCTGACGGGCTGTACCACTAATTACGTGATGACCACCAAAAGCGGCCAGACGATTGTCACGCAGGGAAAACCGCAGCTCGATAAAGAGACCGGCATGACCAGCTACACCGATCAGGACGGCAACGCACGTGAAATTAACAGCAGCGATGTGTCACAGTTGGTGGAAGATAATTGATCTGATTTTCGTTTAGCGACCACGCTTGCGGTATTCGCCCGGCGAAACACCGAACCGCTGCTTGAAGGCGGTGGAGAAGTGGCTGTGGTCGCTGAACCCCCAGCGATAGCCGATTCCGGCCAGCTTTTCGTCGTCTGGCGCGCTCTGTAGCGCCTTCGCGCAGAGATCCAGACGGCGGTTTTTGATGTACTGCGCCACCACCAGGCCCTTATCGGCAAACAGCCGGTACAGGCTTCTTACCGACATGCCGGTTTCATCGGCAAGCCACTCCGGGCGCAGATGCTCTTCCTGAATGGCATCGTCAATCAGCGCCATAATCTTCTGAAACTGCTTTTCGCGCCGGGACGGGGCAACCTCCTGCTGATACAGCATCGGGCGCAGCAGGCACACCATGGCATCCAGCGCCGCTTCGCTCTCGCTTGCGGAAAGCTGGGGGCTGCTCATGCTCTCATGCAGCAGACGCTGGCTAAGCTGGACCATCGGCAGAGATTTATCAAGACGGGTGGCGACGCTTATTCCGCTGCCGCGGAGCTGGCTTTCCAACAGCTGGCGGGGCAGTAACAGCGAGACCTGACGAGAGGTTTGCTGCCAGAGAATCGAGCAGGGGCGTGAGGCATCGATCAGCGTCATATCGCCGGTTTCCAGCCGTACCTGACGATCGTCCTGCTCAATATTGGCCTGACCGGCAAGCTGAAACACGGTGTAGAACCAGGCATCGTTACCGCTGCGGATCTCCTGGCGGGTGCGGAACAGATTGACGTTGCGAGTGGTCACGGTGCTGAGCTTGAGGCTGCCCGCATAGCTGGTGTCTATCTCACCATGAAAGTCGCCATCCAACGGCCGCGCGGCGAAATGGCCGCACACCTGATTGATTTTCGCCAGCCACGCCTGATATGTCTCACCGCCATTTACCGCTGCCATACGCCATCTCTGCAATGAAAATGTTTTTGCATTGTTGCATTTATGTTGCCTTTAACAAGGGTTGGCAGGGGAATATATGAAAGAACTATTACCTGTTGCACATTTCTGCCAGAGCAATCTGTTTAATTGCGGTCTCTGTCACAGCCGCACAAGCGAATGTCACAGAGACAAAAGCGCGATCTCCAGACCCGCCGTAGACTGAAATGACTAACCGCGAAGAATAAGGAGACGATATGTCCTCATCACAGGTAGCACTGCTCCCGAGCGTGCAGCAGTTTTTAGACCGTCAGCATGGCCTGTTTATTGATGGCGCGCAGCAGGCGGCGCAGAGTGAAAAACGTCTCACCGTCTGGGACCCGGCGACGGGCAAGGCGATTGCCTCTACCGCGGACGCCAACGCGGCTGACGTCGACCGTGCGGTGATGTCCGCATGGCGCGCGTTTGTCTCCCGCAGCTGGGCCGGGCGTACGCCTGCCGAGCGCGAACGTATTCTGCTGCGCTTTGCTGACCTCGTTGAGCAGAACGGCGAAGAACTGGCTCAGCTGGAAACGCTGGAGCAGGGTAAATCAATCAACATTTCCCGTGCCTTCGAAGTGGGCTGCACCCTGAACTGGATGCGCTATACCGCCGGGCTGACCACTAAAATCAGTGGCCGCACGCTGGATGTCTCCATTCCGTTCCCGCAGGGCGCGCGCTATCAGGCATGGACCAAAAAAGAGCCGGTCGGCGTTGTCGCGGGTATCGTACCGTGGAACTTCCCGCTGATGATCGGTATGTGGAAGGTGATGCCAGCGCTGGCGTCGGGCTGTTCTATCGTCATCAAACCGTCGGAAACCACGCCGCTGACGCTGCTGCGCGTGGCTGAATTAGCCATCGAAGCGGGCGTACCGGAAGGCGTATTCAACGTGGTGACCGGCAGCGGCGCCGAGTGCGGCGCGGCATTAACCTCACACCCACACGTGGCAAAAGTGAGCTTCACCGGCTCCACCGCGACCGGTAAACAGATCGCCCGCGTGGCCGCCGACAGACTTACCCGCGTGACGCTGGAGCTGGGCGGTAAAAACCCGGCTATCGTGCTGAAAGACGCCGACCCGGCCTGGGTTATCGAAGGGCTGATGACCGGCAGCTTCCTCAACCAGGGGCAAGTGTGCGCGGCCAGTTCACGTATCTATATTGAAGCGCCGCTGTTCGACACGCTGGTCAGCGGCTTCGAGCAGGCGGTGAAATCGCTGCAGGTAGGACCAGGGATGCTGGAGACCACCCAGATCAACCCGGTGGTTTCCCAGGCGCACTGCGCCAAAGTAGCCGCTTATCTGGATGACGCCCGTAAGCAGAACGCTGAGCTGATTACCGGCAACGTTGGCCCAGATGCGCAGGGCTTCTACATTCCGCCAACGCTGGTTATCAACCCGGACGCTAACCTGCGCTTAACCCGTGAAGAGGTGTTTGGCCCGGTGGTGAACCTGGTGCGCGTCGCCGACGGCGAAGAGGCGCTGCGCCTCGCCAACGACAGCGACTTCGGCCTGACCGCCAGTGTCTGGACTCGTGACCTGACGCAAGCGCTGAACTACACCGACCGCCTGCAGGCCGGTACGGTATGGGTCAACAGCCATACGCTGATTGATGCCAACCTGCCGTTCGGCGGCATGAAGCAGTCGGGCACCGGGCGTGATTTCGGGCCGGACTGGTTGAATGACTGGTGTGAAACGAAGTCAGTCTGCGTACGCTATTAATCTGCCCAACCGTTCCCTCTCCCCCGTGGGGAGAGGGATAGGGTGAGGGGGCAAGCACATAGACAAAAAACTGCACCGCCAATCAAAAACTATCTACCACAGCGCCAACCCCGGCGTCGCTACGCTCGGCCAGGCTACAAATACAGACGTTATCTTTCTTAAATCAGTAGCTATTATCCACACATGTTCGATAAATTGCTGCTGAGCAGTTTCTTAACCATTAACGACTGAGCAGGGCTTGTAATGGGCGCGATTGATCAATTGATGATGAGGTATCCGGGTGCCAACGCCTGGCAAATGGGAGATAGCCCGGAACTGGCCAACGAGCTTGCCGCGCTTATTAAACAAGGGCTGAAAACGGCCTCATGCGGCTCTTTATCTTCTTACCAGCAGGAAGTCTCAGCTCCCTTGATAGGGAGCTACAACATCATTCTTGATGGTCAGAATGTACCGGTATGCGTGACCCGGCTTATTTCAATGCGGCTAGTGCGCTTTTGCGATGTAACGGCCGAGTTTGCGCGAAAAGAAGGTGAAGGCGATCTGAGCCTTGAATACTGGCAAAGGGAACATCAGCGATTTTTTACCCGCGAAGGTTATTTTTCGCATGATATGGAGCTTATCGCTGAGGAGTTTGAGGTTGTTGAAGTTCTGTAACTGGTCGATATTTCCGAAATCGTAACCGGAGCATGATTCCAGTTAGAGCGTCTGCTATAGGCTGACAACGACGGAATTCCGCGCCGTTCAGGCATAAGCGAAGATCCCGTAGGCCTGATAAGCGAAGCGCCATCAGGCAATGTTTTTTCCATCGCGCCAACCCCGGCGTCGCTTCGCTCGGCCGGGCTACAATGCGGCATGCGGGTATTTAAGCGGCTTTAACCGCTTTGATTTTTTTACTGCCGGCGGTATCTGACTCGGGTTCATCTGTTTCAACAGGGGCACCGAGCTCAGGCAGTTTGCTGGTGCGCAAAATATGCTGCACCGCCACTTTCTGCTCGGCGAGATACATCCCAAGATCCTCCGCCTGTGTTTCATCCATTGACGTTCCGCTTTGCAGCAGCAAGTCAGTGAACGCTTCTGCCATGTCGAGAAGTTTGTCGTAAGCGTCAGCCTCTTTCTTACTGGCAAATGTCATTTTCTCTTCACCTTTTCTTACGACAACAAATTTTATTTCAACGGCCATTATTTGCCCCTTGCACTGTGATTATATCCAGTGTATCAGTTCTGTGTTTGTGTTGCAGGGAAAATGTGCATCTCATACCCTTAAATATCCTCGTACCGACAAAAATGAAGGCGGTAAGAGGCGAAAAACCATTAAAACTATTCATTTGTTAATCCCGGTATCGCACTCTAGTCTGAGCAGACACTCATTTTTTCCGCCGAGAAAACCAACATGTTCAAGGGGCTGTGCGCATTTCCTCTGACACCTCTCACCGAGGGTGAGATTGAAGAAAAATCCTTTATTTCATTAATTGAAAATCTGGTTGCTGCTGGTGTGGACGCTATTGGTGCTCTGGGTTCTACCGGAAGCTATGCCTACCTTACCCGTGAGCAACGATATCAGGCCACTAAACTAGCCGTCAGCACTGCCGCAAATATTCCGGTGATCACGAGCATTGGGCATGTCCGTTTTGAAGAGGTTGTACGCTTAGCGGAAGACGCGCAGAAAGCAGGGGTCAGCGGTGTATTACTCGCGCCGTTGTCTTATCAACCGCTCAGCACCGATGAAGTCTTTCGCTTTTATGAACGGATTTCCGCTGAGTTATCGGTTCCCCTCTGTATCTATGACAACCCGGCGACGACCAAATTTGAATTTACTGATGAGCTGCTAATAGCCCTGTCAGCACTGAACCAGGTTGGATCAATAAAACTCAGCGAGATCCCTGATAACCGGGAACTGGCGTTACAACGTATCGACAATCTAAAGACACGAGTAGCTAAAGGCGTCACGATTGGCATCAGTGGCGACGCCCAATCCGCTAATGGGCTAATGTGGGGTTGTGATGTCTGGTATTCCGTCATAGGGGGCATGTTCCCACATTATTCGCTGGCTCTGACGCAGGCCGCGTTATCCCAGGATGAGCGCAAAACGCACAAGCTCAACAGTGACCTTAATCCTCTGTGGGCATTTTATCACCGCCACGGAAGTTTATGCGTTATTGCCACCGTTGCTGAAATCATGGGAGTGGTTGCATCTCCCTGCCTGCCATTTCCGCTTCAAACGCTAACCGGTGAGGAAAGGGCATCGTTGGTGCAGACGCTGAAACAATTAGACTTCCTGTTATAAACCGTTCTTTACAGGGGACGGTTGTTGGTTTTTTCTATGGCAACGTCTCCTCCTTATGCTACCAAAAGCGCGATAGTTGGATACTGAACTAGTCTGTAGGTCTGCTATGAGCGAGGAGCGGACGTCCGCAGTTGATCTCGTAGCCAAATAGCCGCATTACTAACATTGCGGCATGTTAATCAATGGGGAGCATGTCATCCCGCGTGTATCGCCTGAGGAAAAGTTAGGTGAGATCCCATGTTTACGTTCAATCTAAAATTTGCAATTACTATTCAATAAGATAAGTAAATCTGCATCTTTTCACTTGTTTAATTACATTCCCCACACCTATAATGAGTAAGTACTTACGCATTATAGGGTTTGTGATTGTACAGTGTTGGCATCAAGATGCCTTCCCTGCGGTCTGGCCCTGACGAACCAGAGGCAGGAGAAGGCATGAGAATTAAACGTAGTTTCAGTGCATTGTGTGCAGCCGCAATGATGACCATGATGTCAATGGGGACGGCCAACAGCGCCGCATCAGAGGTAGCTGTGCAAAATGTGAGTTTTACGAACCATCTGGGCATACGTCTGGCCGGTAATATCCGCTATCCGGACGGGTTTGATAAGACCCACAAATATCCGGCAATTATAACCGTTCCGCCTGCAGGTGGGGCTAAAGAACAAACCGCTGGCCTCTATGCGCAAAAAATGGCGGAAGCGGGTTATATCACCGTTACGATGGATGCGTCCTACCAGGGTGAAAGTGGTGGGGAACCACGCTACCAGGAAAATCCGATTGCGCGAGTTGAGGATGTCCGTGCTGCCGTTGATTACCTGGTAAGCCTGCCTTATGTCGATACGGATAACATCGGCGTACTGGGCATTTGTGCTGGCGGTGGGTACGCAGTAAGTGCAGCAATGTCTGAGCGTCGTATTAAAGCTGTTGGGGTGGTTGTGCCAGTGAACGCGGGTCGTGAAATGCGTGCCGGCGGCGCGGAAGCCACTATCGCGTCTTTGCAGGAGGTAGCGAAACAACGTACAGCTGAAGCACAGGGTGAAGAACCCATGATCATTCCATTCATTCCTGATGAGTACAAAACCTCCGATGATATCGATCTACGTGAAGCATGGCAGTACTACCGTACCGAACGGGGCTCGGTTCCTAACTGGCAAAACAAAATGCGATTCACAGGGATGGATGCGGTCATTGTCTTTGATGCCTTTTACTTATCAGACACGTTACTGACGCAACCCCTGCAGATCGTCACTGGCAGCAAGCTGGGCGCGTTCGGTTCTAAAAAAGACGGACATGACCTGTACCAGCGCGCAGCGTCAAAACATAAAGACCTGTTGGTACTGGACGGAGCATCCCACTTTGACCTGTACGATAAGCCTGAATATGTAAACCAGGCAGTCAGTAAGCTGACGACGTTCTATAAGACATACCTTAAATAAAACCGGTTAACGGGTGCCTGTAAAGAACAGGCACTTGCTGCCAGGAAAGAGGTTGCAACAAACGGGCGCTGCTTTATAATGAGTGATTACTTTTTTATTTTATCCGAATCCACTGGGTTCCTTATTTACAGGTTTACGTGAGATGGCAAGACCTCGTAGTGAAGAAAAAGCACAGGCAATTCTTGAAGCAGCAAGCATATGTTTTGCTGAACGCGGAATGAGTGCATCGACCGCAATGATTGCAAAACATGCGGGATTGTCTGAAGGGACTTTGTTTCGTTATTTTCCAAGCAAAGATGAATTAATAAACGAACTCTACATGTATCTGAAAAAAGACTTGTGTGCATATCTTTCTGACGGCTTTTCGCCGACAGCCTCACTGGAGGCGCGGGCCCGCTTTTTATGGTTCAGCTATATTTCATGGGGAATCAAAAATCCAGCGGCAAATATTACCCTCAGTCACCTTGATATTGGTGACCTCATTAATCCCGAACTAAAGCAGAAAGCCGCTCAGTATTTCCCGGATATGGGCGTGGATGAGGCCTTCGTGCAGAGCCCGGTATTTTCCGGTATCAGCCGGGACTTCGCCGACTCGGTTTTTCAGTCACTCGCTGACTCGACCGTTAAGTTTGCCACAAAAGATCCCGGGAACGCCGAATCCTACAAAGAGGCTGGTTTTGCTGTGTTCTGGAAAATGATTAAATAACAATGCATTGCCCCGCACAGTGTTTAATTACGCGGGGCATTTTCAGTGCCGATATTTACGGCCTTTATCTGATTATTTGAACTCGACATAACAGTTGATTGCAGCGTATTTTTATTCTTGCTAATTACCTGGCAGGGTGAGTGCTGGGTGTTCGGCAGGTGAAAAATGCCTTAATAAAAATACCAATGAGCGAGTTGGTTAGCCATTTTAATTTTTTATATCTACATCTGATATCAGACGTGGTGTGTATTTGTGCGCGTATATATCTCATGGTTTTTTATTCATCAGGACTTTACAGGACCAGGTACAATGAACATTTTCAGCACAAAATTTACTGAGTTAAAATTAGTAACTTTCACTTTTCCCCGAAAGAAAATAGCCCTCGTGCTGTTCCCGTTGTTAATTGCCGGTTGTGATGGCGCGACACCGGAGACCCAGGAAGCACCACCGGTCAGTGTTGAATCAGTCACCGTTAAAGAACAACCCTTTAAGCTTCAGACCACGTTACCTGGTCGCATAGAGCCCTTGCGAGTGGCTGAAGTCAGGGCGAGGGTAGCCGGCATTGTGCTGAGTCGCGATTTCCAGGAAGGGACGATGGTGAAAGCCGGACAAATTCTCTATCAAATCGATCCCGCATCATTCCAGATGGCATTATCACGGGCACAGGGTGATCTGGCGAGGGCTGATGCTGCCGTCAGTGATGCCGAAGCGGTGCTGCGTCGCTACAAACCTCTGGTGAAAATAGATGCGGTGAGCCGTCAGGATTTTGATAACGCCCAGACCACCCTTAAATCTGCTCAGGCTACAAGGCAGTCTGCACTTGCAGATGTTCAGACCGCAAAGTTGAACCTTGATTACGCCACTGTACGCGCGCCGATTTCCGGTCGCATTGGCCGTGCACTGGTGACTGAAGGCGCACTGGTCGGTCAGAATGAAGCCACGCCACTGGCGACAATCCAGCAAATTGACTCAGTTTATGCCGATTTCCAGCAGCCTGTTGCCGAAGCACTGCGTCTGCGTTCTGAGTACGAAAAATTAGAGCCTGCTCATCCTTCCGGCAACGGCCAGAAAATTTCCCTTATCACCGATGGCTCAGATGAGACACATGAAGGCCGTTTGCTTTTTAGCGAAATCACGGTGAGTCGTGAAACCGGGCAGTTCCTGATGCGTGGCGAATTTCCAAACAAAAACGGCGCGTTATTACCAGGCATGTATGTGCGGATTCATCTGACCCAGGCTGTAGACCCAGACGCCATTCTGATACCCCAGCGTGCAGTTCATCGCAACAGTGAGGGCATCGCTCAGGTGTTTATCATTGGCGACGATAATGTTGTACAGGAGCGGGAAATCAGAACAGGGGTGATGCAGGACTCCCGCTGGCAGATTATTCATGGATTAAAGGAAGGCGACCGCGTTGTCACCGGAGGAACGGTGAGTCCTGGTCTTAAGGTCACGGAATCAAAGAGTAACGGGGTTTCCGGGAATGAAGAAAGTATACCTCTGAACACAGCCCTGAACTGATGGTTGTTTACCTGAATTCATTCCTGTAAGGAAAACGTATCATGCCGAAGTTTTTTATCGACCGTCCCAACTTTGCCTGGGTGATCGCCATCTTTATCACACTGGCTGGGTTACTGGCCATCCGCTTGTTGCCTGTATCTCAGTTCCCTGTGGTGGCACCACCACAAATAATGATCTCCGCAACCTATCCTGGTGCCTCAGCGACGATGGTCGTGGATTCCGTCACCAGTGTTATCGAAGAGGAATTAAATGGCGCTAGAGGGCTTCTGTACTTTGATTCCAGCGCGAGTTCAGCCGGCACTGCCGAAATTACGGTGACGTTTGAGCCGGGTACCGATCCGGACCTGGCCCAGGTTGACGTACAAAACAGACTGCAGAATGCGCAGTCACGCCTCCCTTCATCTGTCGTCCAGCAGGGTATACACGTCGAACAGGCCAACTCAGGGTTCCTGTTACTCTACACGCTTGGCTATAAAGAGGGGGGCGATCAGAATATGGTCGCGCTGGCTGATTATGCCGTGCGAAACGTCAACAATGAGATCAGCCGTATTCCCGGAGTGGGCCGTGTTCAGTTCTTTGGTGCAGAAGCGGCCATGCGTATCTGGGTTGATCCGCAAAAACTGGTGGGCTACGGGCTCTCTGTTGCTGACGTGAACAGTGCTATTGCCGCACAGAACGTTCAGGTCCCTGCCGGCAGTTTTGGCAGTCGTCCGGGAACTGCAGAGCAGGAGTTGACCGCTACTATTGCGGTAAAAGGCATGCTGGAAACACCGGAGGAATTTGGCCGTATTGTCCTCAGATCCAATGAAAATGGGGCAAAAGTGACACTGGCTGATGTCGCCCGGATAGAAATTGGAAGACAGGATTACAATTTTGACACAGTAATTGATGGCAAAACCGCTGTCGGGGCTGCAGTACAGCTTGCACCCGGCGCGAATGCAATCCAGACCGCAAGAGCGGTAAAAGCACGTCTTCAGGAGCTCTCTCCAGGCTTCCCGTCAGGTGTCGATTTTGCAGTGCCGTATGACACGTCAACGTTTGTTGGGGTGGCCATTGAAAAGGTTATTCATACGCTGATCGAAGCGATTGTACTGGTCTTCGTGGTCATGTTCCTTTTTCTGCAGAACATCCGTTATACGCTTATACCCACCATTGTTGTGCCTGTCTGTCTTGCGGGTACCCTGACACTGATGTACGCGCTTGGCTTCTCCGTCAACATGATGACCATGTTCGGGATGGTGCTGGCGATAGGCATCCTGGTCGATGACGCAATCGTCGTGGTGGAAAACGTTGAGCGCATCATGGCGGAGGAAGGGCTGCCTCCGAGACTGGCCACCATTAAGGCCATGCAACAGGTATCTGGTGCGATTGTTGGTATTACCATCGCGCTGGCATCGGTGTTTTTGCCGCTCGCTTTCATGAGTGGTTCTGTTGGCGTGATTTACCAGCAGTTTTCACTGACACTGGTCGTTTCCATTCTTTTCTCTGGCTTCCTGGCACTGACGCTGACGCCGGCACTTTGCGCCACCATTCTGAAAGCCATACCGCAGGGACATCATGAAGAAAAGAAAGGTTTCTTTGGCTGGTTTAACCGTAAATTCGCCACACTAACCGACCGATTTACCTGGCTCAATGGTTATCTGGTTCGCCGAAGTGGGCGCTTTATGCTCATTTATGCGGCGATTGTTGCCGCGCTGGCCATTAGCTACACAAGGTTGCCGGAATCATTCGTTCCCGTTGAAGACCAGGGCTTTTATCTCGTAAACCTGCAACTCCCTGCCGGGGCAACTTATGCGCGAACCGAAAAAGCCACGGAAGAACTGAACAAGTACGTTCTGGAAAGAGAGGCGACGGCGAATACTGCGTTCCTGCTCGGCTACAGCTTCTTCGGGAACGGCGAGAATGCTGCGATGGGATTCGTGACGCTGAATGACTGGTCAACACGTTCGACTACCGCATCAGAAGAGGCAGCGGCCTTCAATGCCCGATTCGCTCAGTTGAGTGACGGACAAAGCATGGCAATTGATCCCCCTCCAGTTGAAGGGCTGGGTAATGCGGGTGGATTTGCACTTCGCTTACAGGATCGTGGCGGGATTGGGCATAAGGCACTGCTTGCGGCCAGAGATAAGCTGCTGGCCGCAGCAAACCAGTCACCTGTGATTGCCTATGCCATGATGGAAGGCCTTGAAGACGCACCTGAACTGAATCTGCATATCGACCGTGAGAAAGCGGAAGCGCTGGGCGTGAGTTTCTCATCCATTAATGCTGCAATATCCAGCGCGTTTGGTTCAGCGTCTGTTGCTGATTTTTCGAATGCCGGAAGACAGCAGCGCGTTGTGGTGCAGGCTGACAAGCAGGATCGCATGACGCCGGACACGCTTCTCAAACTGTATGCCCCCAACAGAAACGGTGAACAGGTGCCACTAAGTTCCTTTGTCTCGATGGCCTGGGAAAATGCTCCGGTCCAGCTCGCCAGATACAACGGCTATCCATCGATCCGTATTTCCGGTGATGCCGCCCCCGGACACAGCAGCGGTGAGGCAATGGCTGAAATGGAACGCATTGTGAAAACTTTACCTGTGGGTGTGGGCTACGAATGGACCGGCCTGTCACTTCAGGAGAAGCTTGCCGGTGCACAGGCTCCAATGTTGATCGCGTTATCCTTCACTGTGGTCTTCCTGTTGCTGGTCGCGTTATACGAGAGCTGGGCAATTCCTGCTGCGGTTATGCTGATTGTTCCTATCGGCGCGCTGGGGGCGGTTCTGGCTGTCACCGCGCTGGGCATGCCAAATGATGTGTATTTCAAGGTTGGTCTGATTACCATCATTGGCCTGTCCGCCAAAAATGCCATTCTGATTGTTGAATTTGCCAAAAGTCTTCATGAGAAGGGGGCAAGTGTGCGGGGTGCCGCAATGGAAGCCGTCAGGCTGCGTTTCCGTCCCATTATCATGACGTCACTGGCATTTATTCTCGGCGTGGTTCCTCTTGCAGTGGCAACTGGGGCAGGCGCAGCCAGCCAGCACGCCATCGGTATTGGTGTTATTGGGGGAATGATATCGGCCACCTTGCTGGGAGTCATTTTCGTCCCCGTATTTTTTGTCTGGGTACTGAGCCATTTCTCCCGTAAAAAACAGAATGTCCCTGTGACGCCTCAGGCCTGCCACGGAGATAGCCACTGATGAATAGTAACGTAATGCTGAACAAACTGACGGCCGCGATGATCACCGCCCTGCTTGCAGGGTGTTCTCTGGCCCCAGAATATAAGCGGCCCGATGCGCCTGTAGCAAAAAGCTGGTCTCAGGGAGTGGAAACACATTCATTAGCGGATTTACCCGCCTCCACAATGAACTGGCAAACGCTGGTTCAGGACCCGGGACTTCATTCATTGATCGTCCTGTCACTGCAGGAGAACCGTAACTTAAGGCAAACGCTTCTGAATGCCGACGCCGTGCGTGCTCAGTATCAGATACAGCGTGCCGACCGGTTTCCTGACCTTCAAATCCAGGGCAGTGAAACACGCCAGCGCCCCCCTGCGGATCTGAATACCTCAGGTCAGTCAGGTATCCAGAGCACATTCCAGGCTGGCGTGGGACTCACCAGCTTTGAACTGGACCTGTTTGGACGTGTTCACAATCTTTCCACTTCAGCGTTTGAAGAGTACCTAGCCACCGAATATGGCGCCAGAAATGCGGAAGTCACTCTGGTGTCCCAGATTATTCAGGCGTACCTGATCCGGGATGGGGCAATCAAACGACGGCAACTAGCAGAGCAGACACTAAAAAACAGGGAACTAAGCCTGTCGCTGATATCGGCCAGACTGCGTGCCGGAACCGTGTCTGAGCAGGATTATCAGGATGCACTGGGTCTGGCTGAGCAGGCTAAGGCGGTCCTGGCGGGAGCCGAACGTGAGTCTGTTCAGGCAACAAATGCACTGGTGTTACTGTCCGGAACCTCTGATATAGACAGATTCCTTAACGGCAACGCCAGCGATCGTCCGGTGATTGTACAGAATATTGCGCCGGGAATGCCTTCTGATCTGTTAACGGGCCGGCCGGATATCATTGCAGCAGAACACCGGCTTATCGCCAGGAATGCCGATATCGGTGCAGCCAGAGCGGCCTTTTTCCCAAGAATTTCGCTGACGGGAACGGCAGGGGTCTCCAGCACAGAACTCAACAACTTGTTTGGCGCAGGACAAGGAATGTGGACATTTATCCCTCAGATCAGCCTGCCACTGTTCAGTGGCGGTCGTAACAAGGCGAATCTTGATTTGGCCACGGTGCGCAAGGATGCAGCTGTTGCTGCCTACGAACAGACAATCCAGACGGCATTCAGGGAAGTCTCTGACGCACTGACGGCGAAGGATACCCTGTACAAGGAAGAAGTCGCGCGCAGGGCGCTGGTCGAGAGTGATAATAAAGCACTGACCATCGCCCGGGCACGTTACACTGCTGGCGTGGATGATTATCTGCGCTATTTACAGTCAGAACGGAATACGTTCGCAAATGAACTGGAACTAATCAGTACAGCGACAGAACGACAGCGCGCCATTGTTGATCTGTTTACAGCAGTTGGCGGTGGTTGGCAGGAGACACCATCACGCACGGATGCCGTTACGACCAACCGATAACGGGATGCGCTGAGTTTCAGTCAAAGGAAAGGGAGTTTGACCCGATGCCAGTCACTTAAAGTGGCTGGCATTATTTTTATACGCGACTCTCTGCCATTGCCAGCGGTAATTGTGTGGTTTCCGTGCTGGATAAATTGTTGACCATGCGGCGCTAACTGGAATCCAATCCTGACGACGATTTCCCAGCAGAAGTGAGAACTGAGCTGAAGATTTCGCCGAAACGGCATGTGACATATGCACGGAAATACTTTGGCAGGAGCGTGTTCGCACTCATCGCCAGATAACACTACGTCCCCGCTGTCTCCTTTCGGAGAGCGGGGACGCAGCATTTTCCATTTTGGTTGCGTTGTCTTAGCCCCGGGGAGGTGTATCAGCACCAACGCTTTGCTCTTCTTCTTTCGGGAGACGGCCTCCTGCAATCCTGATACTGGCGACATCGCGATTGATTTCACGCAATTCGTCTGGCGTAAACGTGATTGATGACGCCTGAATATTCTGTTTCATGTGTGCAACCTTTGTTGTGCCAGGGATGGGGACAATCCAGGGTTTCTGTGCCAGCAGCCAGGCAAGTGCAATCTGCGAGGGCAGAACCTCTTTGCGGTGTGCCCATTTTGTGACGACCGCGTACAATGCCATGTTAGTTTTGAGATTTTCAGGTGCAAAGCGGGGAACGAGAGCACGGAAGTCAAACTGTTCATCACTGGCTTGCAGATCAAACGTGGCTCCACTGCCAAATTTAGAATCGGCGCTGATTTTACCGGATAAAAAACCCATCCCGAGAGGGCTCCAGCACACGAAGCTAATCCCTAGCTCTTCGCATAGCGGCAGCACCTCAGCCTCGGGTCCGCGCCACAGCATCGAATATTCGTTTTGAATTGCAGCAAGCGGCAACGCGGCATGCGCTCTACGGATGGTCTGAATCCCCGGTTCGGACAGTCCCCAGTTGAGAACCTTGCCTTCGTCCATCAGGTCCTTAACGACGCCGGCGACGTCTTCGATCGGAACCGTAGGATCAACGCGGTGCTGGTAGAGCAGGTCTATGCGATCCGTTCGTAAGCGCTTCAGGGAACCTTCTACGGCGCGGCGTACATGTTCTGGCCGGCTGTTCATTCCGCGAGCCCCCATTTTTCCGGTATCAGGGTCGATGTCGCCGCCGAATTTCGTCTCAATGGCTATCTTGTTTCTAACACCCTGAAGCGCTTCCCCAACGATCTCTTCGGAAACAAACGGACCATACATTTCGGCTGTATCGAAAAGTGTCACGCCATTATCCACCGCGCTGCGAATGAGGTTAATGGCTTCAGTTCGGGTAATCCTGCTTGCATAAAAATCGGTTACAACACCTTGCTTCGAGGTCGGGAGCCACTGGCATCCGAGTCCCACCGGTGAAACTTCCAGGTTCCCAAGCTTTCGCCGTAAAGTGGAGGACGCGGAAGATTGCACATTGCTTGTTAGTGTAGCGGCTGCCGAAAAGGCGGGCAGAAGACTCATTCCGCCCAGCACAGCTCCTGCTTTGAGAAGGTCACGACGGCTAATTTTTGAACCGCCTGGTTGATGGTTATTATTTTCTTTCATGAGAGCTCCGGTTGAGTTTTCCGAGACATTCATAACGCATTGTCGTGTACGTCCCCCAACAATGAGAATGCACTTACTCATTGCAGGGGCCGTTTTCATTCAACACAACTTAATTGGTCGCTATGTTGATCCCTGTTCTGCTGGAAAGTATGGCGTCGATAGTGAAGGTATTAACCTTTCCACGAGTGATAATGGAAAGGTCAGGCATTAAAAAATCAGAGAGTGGCTTAACTGACTGGCACTAGCCTTTTGCCTGTTATTTATCTCGTTTACTTGCCTTGTGAATTCATTTTCCACCATTGCTTTTCAACAGATGGCTTAAGAAACTCAACGCCTTCACCTATTTCCGGTGTAGATAGCGAAATACCCTGTTGGTGTGCGAGCGTCACAATGTTGTTAAACGGGGCATCCCAGGTATGGAAAGCCAGGTCAAAGGTGGCATTGTGGATCGGGAATAGCCATTTTCCCTTCAAATCCTGGAAAGCCTTAATCGTATCTTCCGGGAGCATATGAATGTCTCGCCAGCCCTCATCGTAAGCGCCGGTTTCAAGGAATGTCATATCGAAAGGTCCGTAAGCCTCACCGATTTTACTGAAACCATCGAAGTAGCCTGAATCCCCGCCGAAAAAGAGCCGGAAATTGTCAGAGACGATGGTCCAGGAAGTCCATAACCGTTTGTTGCTGTCAAACAGTCCACGTCCGGAGAAATGCTGGGCCGGCGTTGATACGAATTGAATCCCGTCGAGGGTGTAGCCCTGCCACCAGTCCAGCTGGATGATTTTCTCCGGTGGTATACCCCATGAACGCAACAGATCACCAACGCCAAGGGGAGCCAGGAAATACCGAGTCTTGTCTTTCAGTTGCATGATGGAGTTATAGTCGAGGTGATCATAATGGTCGTGAGAAATCAGTACCCCTTCAATCTCCGGTAATTGCTCAATAGTTATTGGTGTGTCCTGAAAGCGTTTTGGCCCGAGCCACTGTACCGGCGAGGCTCTTTTACTGAATACAGGGTCGGTCAGCCAGTACTTATCTTTCATTTTCAGGATCAAAGATGAATGACCAAGTCTGAAGACCGAATTATCCGGACTCCGGAGCAGTTGTTCTGTTGAAAGTGTCATGACCGGAAGAGATTTTTCAGGCTCTGTATGAGGCGGCTTATTGAACGTGAAATTCCACAGTACCCTGATATCTTCGGCCGTACTTACGACCTGTCTGGGATTTACATTTTTAAAGCCACCGTCATGAAATTGTGGCGAACCTTCATAGTTCGGAGTTTTTTCAGCACAATAGTTACTTAATAACGCCACAGTTATTGCTCCTGCGATTGTTGCTAATTTCTTCTTTGTAAATCTGAACGAGAATTTTTTGGATGGAGTGACCGACTTATTCTCGATCGACTCAGTACTGTCATTTTTCATTGTGTTTCTGCCTGTCAGAAGACAAAGACGCCCTGCAAAGAGCCTGACGCCAGTGTAAAAATAACTGCGGTTTACTTTATAAAGGCGAAAAGAGACGGACTGTTTTATTTACTCTCTCAGTGTTTGTCCGCCATCGACCGCCCATACCTCCAGGCCGGTGACCCGTAATGTTCTGAACAGGATCATTTCAGGCAGGCTCGCTGGGGCCTATCACGGTTAGGAATCAGAAATAGGTGGGTAAACGCGGAGTATAAGCCGCTTCCAGTCTGCACATTTCTTCCTGGGTCAGTTGAACATCCACTGCCGCGACGGCGTCTTCCAGATGTCTGGATTTTGTTGCACCAATAATAGGTGCAGTAACGCCCGGTCTGTTTAGCAGCCATGCCATCGCGATGGTTGCCATTGAAACACCACGTTCTGATGCGATTGCTTCAACCGCATCGACAGTGTCCTTATCACTGTCCAGGAATAATGGGCGGCCATTCTGATCTGTTCTCGGGTTTTCCTGCGAACGGGTTGAGCTGCTCGCGCCCCATGGACGTGCGACGAGACCTGCAGCCAGAGGACTCCAGGGGAGGGATGCAATTCCCTGATCGTTCAGCAGTCCAAACATTTCGCGTTCTTCTTCACGCTGTACCAGGTTGTACTGATGTTGCATGGAAACAAATTTGGTTCAGTTATGACTTTCGGCAATATGCTGCATTTTGGCGAACTGCCACGCCCACATTGAGCTGGCGCCGAGATAACGTGCTTTACCGGCTTTCACCACATCATGCAGGGCTTCCATTGTTTCCTCGATGGGCGTCATTGGGTCGAAGCGGTGGATCTGATACAGGTCAATGTAGTCAGTACCCAGGCGTTTCAGTGAGGCATCGACCTGCTCCAGAATCGCTTTACGTGAAAGACCGCCGCCGCCAGGACCGGCATGCATCGGGAAATACACTTTGGTGGCCAGCACAATATCATCGCGGCGGGCATATTTTTTGATGGCACGGCCAATGATTTCTTCGGAAGAACCATACCCGTAGACGTTTGCGGTATCCCAGAAGTTAATCCCCAGGTCCAGGGCCTGCTTGATGAGTGGTACTGACTGTTCCTCTTCCAGGGTCCAGGTCCCCTGAAGTGCCGGAGTGCCAAAGCTCATGCAGCCCAGCGCAAGGCGGCTAACCTGAAGACCGGTATTTCCAAGTTTGATTTGTTTCATAATGACTCCAGTGGGTTATGCTGTTTCCTGTAGTTTTTGTAACTACTGCTCAACGCTGTTACATCACAAATTCAGGATTACAATAAAAGCGTAAGTACTCACTCATTATAAGGCTGAATCAACAAATGGCAATGGAATTTTAAGAAATCCGCAGGAAAAGAAATCCTAGAAATTTATCTGAATTTTTAAATCAGTTTAAATTCAACAGATAACTTGCTTTTTTATCGCCAGATCGCGTCCAGTTGAACGAGCCAACGGTTGACTCGACTGTGCGACAGCGATTGTAAAGGACTGCGATATCCTGCTTGATACTGCGTTTTCAACGCTTGCGACAATCAGCGGTTGCTTACTCCCTCTTTTAGAAGAACAGTTGCATCAAATGAATTTGACCAGAGTAAGCAACTTCCGCTTTTGGCACAAAGCAGCCTAACAAACTTACTCTAGATTTCTCTCTACAAAAAGAACTCGGCCCAGGCTCCCCCAGGCCGCACCCCCTCATTCCAGCACCGTCCGATCCCCCTCAATTACCATCTCCTTCAACTCCTCAAAATGCCGTCTCGAAAAGTCCGCAATCTTCTCCCAATCCTGCGCCGTTTTCTCAGCGACCTCGTCGGACAGCACCTTCAGCGGTTGCCCGGTTGACCACGCGGTGATCAGAATCTGGCAGGCGCGCTCCATCGTCCAGATATCATCAAACGCCTCGCCAATATTCGGTGCCGTGACCAGCACGCCGTGGTTGCCCATCAGCAGGCGGCGTTTATCCGCCAGCAGCCCCGCTAGTCGCGCGCCTTCTGCGGTGGTGTCCGCCATGCCGCCGTACAGCGTGTCGACGGCGACGCGGTTGAAATAGCGGGCAGTGTTCTGGTCAACGGGTAGGATCTGCGGCGTTGCCAGGCAGGCGAGGCTGGTGGTGTAGACCGGGTGCAGATGAAGCACCACTCGTACGTCCGGCAGGCGCTGGTGGATCTGCCCGTGGATCGCCCACGCGGTGGCGTCAACGTCCGGGCGCGCCGCACAGCTTTCATCATCGGCGTTCAGCAGCAGCAGGTCGCTGGCGCGAATGCGCGAGAAGTGTTTCCACTTTGGGTTCAGCAGAAACGTTTTTCCGTCGGGAGAGAGCGCCGCGCTGAAATGGTTAGCGACCGCCTCATGCATCCCAAGCCTGGCGATGATGCGAAAGGTCACTGCGAGATCGATACGGGTTTGCTCTTCGTGCGAGTAGCGCATGGACATTACTCCGCTTTTGGCATCAGGGTTTGCAGATCCTCGGCGCTCGGTGCCTGGAAATTGTATTTCTTCAGCAGCGCGGCGTATTCCGGCGTGGCGCTGAATTTCTTCAGGCCTTCCTCAAGCGCGGTTTTCACCTCGGTATTGCCTTTTTTCACGCCATAGCCGTTCAGCACCGGGTAGATAAGCGTCTCGGAGGAGATGACCACGCGATCGCCAAGCTTCTCAACCACCCCGCGGGCAACCGCCGCATCGGTTATCTGCGCTTCTACCGCACGGGAAAGCATCGCCTGAGTGGTTTGTGGGTCAGTGGTGTATTCGCTCAGTTGAATCGGCTTCAGACCTTTTTTCACGCAGTAATCGACGGAGAGCTTCTGCAACTGTGCCAGCCAGGAGGTTGCGCCCATCGAGCCAATTTTATGACCGCAGAACTCCTCCGGGGTTTTTGGCTGATAGTCGCTGCCTTTCAGCGACAGGATCGCTTCGCCGCTTTTCAGGTACGGCACCATGTCGATAACCTTCAGACGCTCGGCGGTGATGTACATCGATGAGTTGGTGATATCGAAGCGGCCGCCCTGCAAGCCAGGGATCAGATTCGGGAAGCGGGTATCGATGTTGACCGCTTCACGGCCCATGGTTTTTGCCAGGCCAGCGAGAAACTCGATGTCGAACCCGGCTGGTTTGTTGTTCTCCATATACTCATACGGGAAAAAGGTCATGTCTGAGCCGGCGGTGAGCTTGCCGTCGTGCTGGAAAGCCAGCGCGCTAAAGGATGTCAGCGCGCCAGCGGCGCAAAGGAGCAGGGCAACAGGGCGCAGTGCGGTAGAACGTGTCATAAAACCTCCAGGAAAATGAGCAAATTACATGCTGGCGCTGTCGGCACCGGCCTGTTGAACGAAGAAGGATGCGCCGCGCGGTTTCTGCGGCAGACGAAGCTGGTTTACGGTGCTGCGCACCAGGCCGCTCTCGGTTCCTGCGACCAGTTGCCCGGCGTGGGCGCTCGGCAGCGGGTTTTCACCAAACGGTAGCGCGTCTTCGGCGGCATAAACGCTGATGAACAACGTACGCGGAAGCGCGGTCTCGTTAGGGCTAGAGGCGTGCAGCAGGCGCGTGTGCATAAAGCAAACGGAGCCTGAAGGGCCAAAACAGGCCTGCGGTTGCTGGCAGTGAGTGTCGACCACGTCGCTATCCACCGAACCGGTAAAGCGCTCATCCTGCCAGTGCGACCACAGCGGCCCTTTATGGCTAGCGGGCACTACGTTCAGCGGACCGTTCTCTGGCGTCACGTCGCTCACCATCAGCAGCGCAGTAATGATGTCGTCGTTGCTGTGCGGGGTGAACAGAAAATCCTGATGCCATTTCACCTGGGTGGCGGTGTGCGGCAGCTTGGAGTTGATTTTGCTGTGATGAAAACGGGCGCCGCTGCCGCCGATAAGCTGGGCGGCGATGGTCGCCATCCGCGAGTTCAGCGCCGCGTGGTGATAAGCGGCGGAGATCTCGGTCGGCGAGGTCACGCGGCGCAGCGAAGGGTGCTCCGGTGAATGATCCTGTTCGAGGTCAAAGCGCGGGCGACCGTCCTGCGTCTCGCCCCACACCGCATCGTGGGTGCGGCTCTCTTCAACCCAGCCGTCAAAATCGGTCTGCAAGGCGGCGATTTCATCGCTGGAAAGCACCCCTTCGACAACCAGATAACCCTGCTGATGAAACTGCTCGATTTGCCATTGCGCGATCATAGTGGTTCCTCTTCAAGTACGAATGATTAAGCCAAAGAGACATCTTTCAGGAAGGCGTCGACGCGCGGATGCTGCCCGCTGCGCATGGCCTGCGGCGTGTCGTCGCAGACCACCCGGCCTTTTTCCATAAACACAATTCGGTCAGAGACTTTGAAGGCGAAGTTCATCTCGTGGGTGACGATGACCATGGTGATGCCTTCATGAGCCAGGGATTCAATTACCTGCAGCACTTCGTTGACTTTTTCCGGGTCGAGCGCCGAGGTCGGTTCATCAAATAGCATGATCTGCGGGCGCATCATCAGCGCACGGGCAATCGCCACGCGCTGCTGCTGGCCGCCGGAAAGCTGATGCGGATACTTCCACGCGTGCTCCAGCATGCCGACCTTATGCAGCAGTTCGCAGGCGTGCTGGCGCAGTTCGCCGTCACTCGCCAGGCGGTGGTAGCGCGGGGCCAGCAGCAGGTTGCCGAGCACGGTGAGATGCGGGAACAGGTTGAAGCTCTGGAATACCATGCCGATATTCAGGCGATGCTTAGCGTCTTCCATAAAGCGCGGCTTCTGCTGGCCCTGACGCTCAAGGTGAATAAACGGCTGGCCGTTGATGCTGATTTCGCCGTTATCAATCTGCTCCAGGCCGTTCAGCAGGCGGATAAGCGTGGTTTTCCCCGAGCCGGATGGACCAATGACCGAGACCACTTCACCTGGCTGGATCTTGAGGCTCACCGCGCCAAGCACTTCGACATTGTTATAGGCTTTGTGCAGCTTCGAGGCCTGTAGCGCAGGTTCTTCAGCGGTCGCAACGCTTCGCGCCATTGCCGGGCGGTGCGCTGTGGCCAGCTTCTGCATTTCAGCGTCAACCTGGCGGGTGGTTTTGCGTTGGGTGACATCGAGATATTTCTCCAGCCACTTGAGCAGGAAATCAAACACGGTGACGATCAGGATGTAGTAGAAGGCAACCGCCGCCATCGTCTCCATCACGAGGAAGTTCTGCGAATAGAGGCGCTGACCGACCATCAGAATTTCAGTAAGCGAGATAACCGACACCAGCGAACTCAGCTTCACAATGGCGATGTATTCGTTGGCAAGCGCAGGCAGGGCAACGCGCAGGGCCTGGGGAATAATGACGCGCCACTGAATACCGGCGTAACGTAAGCCCAGCGCCCGCGCGGCTTCGCTTTGCCCACGGGGAATGGAGAGCAGCCCACCGCGGTGAATTTCCGCAATATAGGCGGCCTCGCTTAATACCATCGCGATTAGCCCGGCCCAGAACGGATCGTTAAGCAGTGGCGCGACCGACGGCAGCGCCTGCGGCATGTTGTAGACAAAAATCAGCAGCACCAGCAGCGGCATACTGCGAAAGAGCCAGATATAAAGCCGGGCAGGTGCGCTTAGCCAGGCTCGCGGCGATTGTTTAGCCAGCGCCAGAATAAACCCCAGCACAATACTGCAGCCCCAGGTCAGCAGACTTAATTTAATGACGGTCCAGGTGGCCTGCCAAAAATCGACATCGCTAAGCAGGCTTAACATGTAGTTCCAGTTAAACGTCATAGGCTATTTACTCGCCATAATTAACAGAAATGGAAGCGACGTAATGGTGCATTAATCCGGCGTCGCCGATATTCATCGTGCAATAACACTATGCTGGCAGGAGGTTGAACGAGGCAATTAGTAAATTTTTGGTCTTTAAGTTTAAAAAAACTATGCAGCGATATTAACGCTATGGAATGTAAAGTGATTATCCCGATACTGAACTGAAACAATTAAAAAACAATTATTGAAAATGAATAACGCTATTTAAGGCGGGGAAGGTTATTTGCACGTTATCGGGGCAGGCATTGCGTGATAATAGTGCAGCATGGTTCGCTGTGGTGCAATAAGTCATTTGTGATGTTAAAAAAATAACCACAGATAAATATCAGAACTCCGTATCAGGGATAAATACCCCTTTTTGGTTAAGTGGCATGCCGATTGCAAAGTCATAGCAGGAAACTATTCCCGACAGACGATGAACAATATTTTATCAATGGTGACGCGATGAACCGATTTACACTCAAACAACTGAAGTATTTTGTGACGGTGGTGGAGACGGAAAGTATCGCCGAAGCCTCTCGTCAACTGCATATTGCACAGCCGTCAATTTCGATTGCGATAAAAAACCTGGAAAGCACCTTCGACCAACAGTTGTTTATTCGCCACCATGCGCAAGGGGTGTCGCTCACCTCCAGCGGCCGCCGTATCTACGATAAAGCCAAAGACCTGCTGCGCCTGTCGTGGGAGTTTGAGCAGAATTCCCGGGCCGATAAAGAGCTGGTTTCCGGCATGATATCAGTGGGTTGTTTTGAGTCTGTAGCCCCGCTATATATGCCAAAACTGGTGGCTGGATTCAAAAAACTGTACCCGGAAATAACCCTGCATTTATACGACGGCGAGCAGCATGAATTAATGCACGGCCTGCATCGTGGGCGTTTTGATTTAGCGCTGGTTTACGATCTCGAATTGGGGCATTCGATTAACAAAGAGCGCCTGAACGCGCCGCATAAACCCTATGCGCTATTGCCGGCCTCGCATCCGTTAGCGCAAAAATCGGCGGTGACGTTACAGGAATTAAGTCGTGAGCCAATGATCCTGCTGGATGCTGTCCCGAGTAAAAACTATTTTATCTCGATATTTAAAGAAAAAGGCTATCACCCGGAAGTGGCCTACAGTTCGCCGTCTATTGAAATGGTGCGCTGTATGGTAGGGCAAGGATTAGGCTTTTCGGTATTGGTGACGCGCCCGTATTGCGATATGACCTACGACGGTGAAAGGGTAGTGCAGCGAGATATTGTCGATGAGATGCCCGCCTCAACATTAATTATGGCGCATCTGGCGAATAATGAACCTACGCGACCCACGCAGCTGTTTATGGATTACTGCCGCAGCATTGAATTAACTCCTTCTCGTGCTTGAAATAATGCCTGCATAACCTGCAGGCTTATTTTTTAGTTTTTTCCTTAGCCTCATAAAATTCTATTCAGACGATCGTTTTATAATATTTTACGATTTCCTCACAGTTACATAACCTGAGTTCTGTCAATTCCGGCGACATCGTCGGCAACCGTGCTTGAAGGACAGAAAAATGACAGAACACATTACCGAAATCGATACCCTGGTGGTTGGCGCGGGGCAGGCGGGCGTCGCTATGAGCGAACATCTGACGGCGTTTGATATTCCCCATCTGGTGCTGGAAAAACAGGGCATCGCCCAGGCGTGGCGTACCGGGCGCTGGGACTCGCTGGTTGCCAACGGTCCGGCCTGGCACGACCGCTTTCCCGGCATGATGTTCCCGGACTGCGACGCCGACGGCTTTGTCGGCAAAGAGCAGATTGCGGACTATTTCGCGGCCTACGCCCGCAGCTTTAACGCGCCGATCCGCACCGGCGTTGAGGTCTACAGCGCCGAACGCCTGAAGGGGCGACCGGGTTTCCGCGTAGAAACATCGCAGGGGGTGATTGAAGCCCAGCGCATCGTTGCCGCCACCGGGCCGTTCCAGCGCCCGACGATCCCGGCGATTGCCCCGGTGACTGATGCCATCGATCAAATCCACTCCGCGCAGTATTACAACCCGCAGCAGCTTGCCGAGGGCGGCGTGCTGGTGGTTGGCGCAGGCTCTTCCGGCGTACAAATTGCCGATGAATTACAGCGCGCAGGTCGTAACGTGTGGCTCTCCGTCGGCGCGCACGACCGCCCACCGCGCCGCTATCGTGAGCGTGATTTCTGCTGGTGGCTTGGGGTGCTAGGGTTGTGGGATGCGGCGGCAAACCTGCCGGGCAAAGAGCACGTCACCATTGCGGTGAGCGGCGCGCGCGGCGGCCATACAGTGGATTTCCGCCTGCTTGCCCATCAGGGGGTCACGCTGGTCGGGCAAACCCAATCGTTTGACGGCGCAACCGCCACTTTCCACAACGATCTGGCCGACAACATTCAGCGCGGCGACGACTCTTATCTGGCGCTGCTTGACGCGGCGGACGCCTACGTTGCCCGCAACGGTCTCGATCTTCCACAAGAACCCGCGGCCCGCGAGTTTCTGCTCGACCCGGCGTGTATGACCGAACCGCTGTTAAGTCTTGATCTGATGCAGGCCGGGATCGCCACCATTATCTGGGCCACCGGCTACACCACCGATTACCGCTGGCTGAAGGTCAACGCCTTTAACGACGCGCAGCGCCCGCAGCATCATCGCGGCGTCTCTACCGAGCCGGGCGTCTATTTTCTGGGGCTGCCGTGGCTCTCGCGCCGCGGCTCGACCTTTATCTGGGGCGTATGGCACGACGCGAAATACATCGCCGACCAGATTGCCATCCAGCGCCAATACCAGCACTACCAGCCATCCTGATAACCCGTGAATTGAGGAACGTAACGATGCCAACCCATACCCGTATCCGCATGTTTAACACCAAAGAGACCTACCCAAACCAGTCGCTGAACAACGATTTATGTCAGGCGGTGCGCGCGGGTAACACCGTGTACGTGCGCGGGCAGGTCGGTACCGATTTTGACGGCAATCTGATTGGCCTTGGCGACCCGCGCGCGCAGGCCGAGCAGGCGATGAAGAACGTGGCACAGTTGCTCAAAGAAGCGGGCAGTGACCTGACGCATATCGTGAAAACCACCACCTACCTTATCGACCCGCGCTACCGCGAGCCGGTATATCAGGAAGTGGGCAAGTGGCTGAAAGGTGTTTTCCCTATCTCGACCGGCGTGGTGGTCTCGGCGCTGGCGCAGCCGCAGTGGCTGATGGAGATTGACGTGACGGCGGTGATCCCCGACGACTGGAACAGCGAGGTGGCGTAATGACAATTTCAATTGCTGCACTGTGCCCGGAGTCCGGGCAGTTAGGTATTGCGATTAGCTCCTCAAGCATTGCCGTGGGCGCGCGCTGCCCGTGGCTGCTGGCCGGGGTGGGCGCGGTCTCCAGCCAGAACATCACGCTGCCGTCGCTGGGGCCGCATATTCTCGGTGGACTGGAGGCGGGCAAGACGGTGGAGCAGGCGCTCAACCGCGCGCTGGCGGAGGATCGCTTCAGTGAATACCGTCAGGTCACGGTCATTGATGCCAGCGGCGACGTTGCCACTTTTAGCGGCGAACACACGCTGGGCATTGGCGAAACGCTGGCGGGGGAAAACTGCGTGGCGGCGGGGAATATGCTGGCGGACCGGGGGGTGATTGCCGCGATGGTCGAGGCCTTTGAAAACGCCACCGGAGAACTGGCGAGCCGACTGATAGCCGGGTTACGCGCCGGCATTACCGCCGGTGGCGAAGCCGGGCCGGTGCATTCAGCGGCGGTAAAAGTGGTGGAGGACTACGCGTGGCCGGTGGTCGACCTGCGTGTCGACTGGGCTGATGACGATCCGATTGCCGAGCTGGAGCAGCTGTGGCTCGCCTATGAACCGCAGATGGAAGCCTATATCACCCGCGCGCTGGACCCGCGCGATGCCCCATCTTACGGCGTACCGGGCGATGAATAACACCGCGCGCGATATTCTCGCCGTACTGTTGGCCTTTGATACCACCAGCCGCGAGTCCAATCTGGCGTTGATTGACTGGATTGCCGATTTTCTGGCCGCGCGCGGCATTCCCTCTCAACGTTTTTACAACGAAGACGGGGGCAAGGCCAACCTCTACGCCCGCCTGGGGCCATCCGGGCCGGGTGGGGTGATGCTTTCCGGTCATACCGATGTGGTGCCAGTAGACGGGCAGAACTGGAACGTGCCGCCGTTTACCTTAACCGAACGAGATGGGCGCTACTACGGGCGCGGCAGCGCCGATATGAAAGGCTTTATCGCCTGCGTGCTGGCCTCGGTCGAGGCGTTTCTGGAAGCCCCGCTGCGGATGCCACTGCATCTGGCGTTCTCTTACGACGAAGAGGTGGGCTGCCTCGGCGTGCGCAGCCTGGTGGCGCATCTTGAGGCCTCGCCGGAAAAACCGGCGCTGTGCCTGATTGGCGAACCGACGGAGATGCAGCCGGTCTACGGCCACAAAGGCAAACTGGCGATGCGCTGCTGTGTGGAAGGACAGGCCTGCCATTCCGCCTATGCGCCGCAGGGCGTGAATGCCATCAACTATGCCGCGAAGCTGATTAACCGACTGGATGTGCTGGGTGAGACGCTGGCACACCATGAAGACCCGCGCTTTTCACCCGCGTTCAGCACGCTACAGGTGGGGACAATTCACGGCGGCGCGGCGCTGAACATTGTGCCGCAGTCCTGCTGGTTTGATTTTGAGATTCGCTATCTGCCCGGTGTGGATCCCGAAACGGTCACCGCGTCGCTGGCGGAATATGCACAGCAGTTGCTGCCGCAGATGCGCCGGGTAGCGGAACGCAGCGATATTCAGTTTCAGCCGTTAAGTCATTATCCGGGCCTGCTCAGCGACCCGCAGTCAGACTTTGCCCGCGGGCTGGCCCAGTGGTGCGGCAGCGATAATTTCTCGACCGTGGCGTTTGGCACCGAAGGCGGATTATTTGATGAGGTGGGCGTCGCCACGCTGATTTGCGGGCCGGGCAGTATGGCGCAAGGTCATAAGCCTGATGAGTACATCAGCATTGCGCAGATCGAACGCTGCATGCAGATGCTGGAGAACCTGTGCGCCTGGATGCGCGACTAACCGTAGTTTCCTCAACCGAACGCTCAACACAGGATCCTAAGCGATGCAAAATGAACGCGCTGCACGTATTGATCAACACACTATCGACCGCTGGCAGGCCGATGGCGTGGTGTTATTGAAAGGCGTATTCACGTCGTGGATTGAACGACTCTCCAGCGGCGTGGCGGCGCTGATGGCTAACCCCAGCGAATATGGCCATGCGCGCACGGTGATCCCGAAAGACGGGTCTGCACCATTTTTCCAGGACTACTGTAACTGGTCGCGAATCCCGGAGTTTGAGGATTTTGTTTTTGAGTCGGCGGCAGCAGAGATTGCCGCTACGCTGATGCAGTCGCAGACGGCGAAGTTTTTTCACGAACACACGCTGGTGAAGCAGCCGGGTGGCAGCACGGTGACGCCATGGCATCACGATCAGCCTTATTACTGCGTTTCTGGACGGCAGAACGTCAGTTTCTGGATCCCGCTGGATCCGGTCGCACAGGAGACGTCGCTGCGTTGCATTCGCGGCTCACACCTATGGGAGGCTGAATTCAGCCCAACCCGCTTCAACGGTACTAAACTTTACGACCACGCGCGTTTTCGTTCGCTGCCGGATATCGACGCGCACGAAGCGGATTACGATATTGTCAGTTGGGATCTGGAGCCGGGAGATGCCGTGGCGTTTCATTTTCGCACCGTGCATGGCGCGCGAGGAAATCATACCCCACGTTCACGACGCGTTTTTTCCGCCCGTTGGGTAGGTGATGACGCCACCTTTGCTGACCGCGGTGGCGTGACCTCGCCACCGTTTCCTGAACTGACGCTTCGCGACGGTGAACCGCTCGACTCTCCGCTGTTTCCGCTGGTTTGGCCGAGAGGCTAGCCGTTGATGCCGGGGGCGACCAGTCCTGAACGTCTGTGCGTTGCTGTAATCCCGGCGTCGCGTTGCTCGGCCGGGCTACGCCTATATGTGATAGCGGCAAACATTTTCCCGACTTCGCCCGGGCTACCGATCCCGTAGCCCGGCCAAGCGCAGCGCCGCCGGGAACAGCTCCGAGCTCGACCAGGCTACTCGTTGTCAGAATTTCCCGCCCGTTTTACTCCGCTTAATCGCTGGAATATCCCCGCTATCGTTCAACGCGCCAGGAAAGGTTTTCAGCCATGCTTTCACTTTGCGCTGGTTGATATTCGCGACGCTCAAACCTTCAATGCAGCCCCATAGCTCTCGAGTATTCTGCGGGGTAATCACAATACAATCTTTCATCACGCGGACTTTAACGGGCATGCCGTCGATAAATCCGGCCTGAGAGAGCCAATCTCCGCCAAGGTGAACGGCGCGGCCTTCTACAAAGGAGTAAAACTCGCAGTGGGTGAAATCGGGTACGGTAGTTGGGGTGAGGGGTGTTGCCATGGGGCAGCCTCCGATGAGTGATTTTTCTCTCTCATTGGCGGCTAAATCAGATGGGGTTAGAACGACCGACTCATCGATACCGGGGCATCTTTCGACGCCTCGCTGGCCCACCATTGAGATGGTAACTGTGCGAACGACATACGCACGTTTTTCCGATGAAGTTAGGTCAGGAGGCTAATCCCGGTACCTGATTTTGCAGCTACCGGTATAGGGTAAAGCGGTTAGTGGGGTTGGGCAAGAGTGGGGGCTGGAAGGGGGATCGCAGAAATGAAAGTATATAATGGTGGTTTAGGGGGGAAGAGTGACTGTGTTCCAATGGTGATATCAATGAATGAAAAGTTGACGATCTAGACCATAATTTACGATCTTGGCTGTGTAGGTACTTCATTAAATATGGCATATTTGTATGTAGGAAATATTTGAAAGGAGATAACTGAATGTTTCGTGTCGATATAGAAAATAAGACGTTAATCAAACTAAAACCAACAAATTTCTCAGAGCTTGGGCTAAAAGAACGTTTCGATATTCAGGAGTGGATCGAAAAAAGTCCATCTATTTTAGGGGGGGACCTGCTTGTGATTGGCAAAGAAGTCATCCTTGCCTCTGGCAAGCGCCTTGATTTGCTTTGCGTAAATAAGTCGGCAGCACTAGTTGTTGTTGAATTGAAACGGGATGATTCTGGCTCGTCCGTTGAATGGCAGGCCATCAAGTATGCCTCGTATTGCTCAAGTCTATTGTCGGATGAGATTTTTAAAATATATGCGGACTATTTAAAAAAAACTGAATCTGTTGCAGTTAAAAACATTGAAGAGTTTATTGATTTTGATATTAAGTTTCTTAATATGAAGCAGCATATTATTTTGGCTTCAAAGGAGTTCAATTCTGAAGTTATCTCTGCAGTATTATGGTTGCGAGAACATGGCATAGACATTCAATGCACTCGTCTTGCACCATTTATTGATTCTAATGGTGAGTTGTTTATCAAGCCAGAAATAATTATCCCGTTACCGGAGGCAAAGGATTATATTGAGCGTAAAGAAGTTAAACAAAAAGCTATCACTACAAATCAAGATGAATGGACTGGTAGTTGGTTCGTGAATGTAGGCGAATGTGAATATAGAAATTGGGACGACAATAGACAGTTTGGTTTTATTGGAGCGGGTCAAGGTAAGGTGTATTCATCTGCGCTTAACCGTCTTGCAGTTGGCGATAAAATTTATGCTTACATGAAGGGATGTGGTTACGTCGGTTTTGGCGAAGTGACTAAACCAGCGGTTATGATTCGCGATTTTATAACCGATTTAAATGAACCACTGCTCTCTGCGGGATTGAAAGCGGAACGCCCAAACGCAAACTCTGACAATGAAGAGTTTTCTGAATGGGTTGTTGGTGTTCGTTGGATCAAGTCTCTACCGAGAGAGAAGGCAAAAACGTTCTCTGGAGTCTTCGCGAACCAGAATGTCGTCTGTAAATTGCGGCATGAGCAGACACTGAAATTTGTTCAAGCTGAATTCGGCCAGTAAGGACTTTTTTGAGTTAAACTCGCTATTGGCAAAAAGAAGATGTGTTTTCTGAAAAGAATGTCTGCTATGAGCGAGAAGCGGACATATGATGTTTAGAAACCGCGCGATTTGCAGTTAAGCAATCTAAGTTACTGAGGTACCATAGTTGAAACTGCTGGTAGGTTTGTGTGAAACACAGTCATTATCACTATAAGGAAATGAAGTTGAAATGAATACTAAACTTTTAGCCTATTTAAACAATGAGTTACATGGAGTGTGGATAGATAGTGAAAATCGCAATATCCACATAATACTTAAATCAAGCATTCCTATGATTAAATCCGTCTGGTCAGGAGCACCTATCCATCTTTTGGTAGGTTTATCTACTAAAAAAAATATACTAGTGATCGGGATGTTGATTGAAGATAATGTCGATAATCCATTTTTACTGGCCTATCCACCAAGAGAGGAAGATGAAATTAAAGGGCTTGGTTTGTTATTGTCAGGTGATTATGATGGTGTTCAATTAACATTTTTTGACTCGCATACAATGCGTGTTATGGATCTGAAAATAAAAGTTTCAGAAAATTTATCGGATAAATGTTTAAAAATTTTTTGTGCTGATTCCTATTCTCTCAATTCAGGATTTAGAGAAGGCAATGAAGCAATGGATGAATTCTGCAACAATGCTTTGACTGGTAACGAGAAAATATTCAGTCTGCCACTAAGTGTAATCGATAAAAAATCTTACCTTGCAAGTGTTCATGAACCAAACGATACCGAATTAACATATGAATTTAGCGCCAGCAAAAACGGCTCTGAGGGATATGAGCAGGAAGCTCTTATAAATCATGCTTTGCGGCAAATTTTTTCACCTGAAGAAGTATTTTTTTCTCCCGATGTTATTGAGGGTAATAAAAAAAGAGAGCTAGTTGATATTCTTGTTGTAGAAAATGACCACGTATTATCTATACAGTCTAAAGCATCATCATTGATTGAAATGGGATTAAAATCTCATGAGAAACTTTGTAGCATGTATAAGAAAAAAGCATTACAAGGTATCGATCAGGTTAAAGGCGTTATCCCAATTCTAAATAATGATGTGGTTATTAGTCATGATGGGATGGAACATTTAATAAAGAGAAAAAGGGATGTTTATCATTTGGTGATAATCTCAGATCTTGTTTTAGAGAAAGAAGGTGCTGAAAAGATTTATGATGAAATTAGAAACCTTAAAGAATCAAAAGGGGCGAGAGTTTTAGTTATGAGTCTTGATGGTCTTGTAAATTTTATAAAACTATCAAGATTAAATAAAAGAATGTTTTGGGAAATGCTGGAGACTAAATACAAGTTCAGCAAAAAAAAACCGTACAATTTTAATTAGAGACATCGACTCTAGCCAAGAGATTAATCTACCATTACTTGCCACT
The DNA here is from genome assembly GCF_014218705.1 of Kluyvera sichuanensis. Classification (GTDB taxonomy): domain Bacteria; phylum Pseudomonadota; class Gammaproteobacteria; order Enterobacterales; family Enterobacteriaceae; genus Kluyvera; species Kluyvera sichuanensis. The sequence continues at coordinate 378,541 of NZ_JABBJF010000001.1, forward strand.
GATCAATACCTATCACTTCTTCGAGGTAAGGGAAAATTAAAATAAATTTTTTCAATGATACTGAATCGCCACGGGTTTAACAGACACCTCAGAGTCATTTAAGATGGCTTAAAGAGAGGTGCCCATGAGCAGTAAGCGTTATCCCGAAGAGTTTAAAATTGAAGCAGTCAAACAGGTTGTTGATCGCGGTTATTCTGTTGCCAGCGTTGCAACACGTCTCGATATCACCACCCACAGCCTTTACGCCTGGATAAAGAAGTACGGTCCGGATTCTTCCACTAATAAAGAACAGTCAGATGTTCAGGCCGAGATCCGCCGTCTCCAGAAAGAGCTGAAACGGGTTACCGACGAACGGGACATATTAAAAAAAGCCGCGGCGTACTTCGCAAAGCTGTCCGACTGAGGTACGCCTTTATCCGTGACAACACCTGTTGCTGGCCTGTTCGCCTGCTCTGTCGGGTGCTGGATGTTCATCCCAGTGGTTTTTACGCCTGGCTTCAGCAGCCGCATTCACAACGCCATCAGGCAGACCTGAGACTGACAGGACAGATTAAACAGTTCTGGCTGGAATCGGGATGCGTCTATGGTTATCGTAAAATCCATCTGGATCTGCGGGACAGCGGGCAACAGTGCGGAGTGAACAGAGTCTGGCGACTGATGAAACGTGTCGGGATAAAGGCTCAGGTCGGATACCGGAGCCCGCGGGCACGTAAAGGCGAGGCCAGTATCGTGTCGCCCAACAGGCTCCAGCGACAGTTCAATCCGGATGCTCCGGATGAGCGTTGGGTAACGGATATAACCTACATCAGAACCCACGAAGGCTGGCTGTATCTTGCCGTGGTTGTTGATCTGTTCTCACGCAAAATTATCGGCTGGTCCATGCAATCCCGGATGGCAAAGGACATTGTCCTGAACGCACTGCTGATGGCTGTATGGCGGCGTAATCCCCAAAAACAGGTGCTGGTTCATTCGGATCAGGGCAGTCAGTACACAAGCCATGAGTGGCAGTCGTTCCTGAAATCACACGGCCTGGAGGGCAGCATGAGCCGTCGCGGTAACTGCCATGATAATGCGGTTGCAGAAAGCTTTTTCCAATTGTTGAAACGCGAACGGATAAAGAAAAAGATCTACGGAACGCGGGAAGAAGCCCGCAGCGATATTTTTGATTACATCGAAATGTTTTATAACAGTAAGCGTCGGCATGGTTCTAGCGATCAGATTTCACCGACAGAATATGAAAACCAGTATTATCAACGGCTCGGAAGTGTCTAGATTATCCGTGGCGATTCAAACGTCCAAAGAGCGCGCAGTTTCATGTCAAAAAATAAACAGCTTGTCTGCTTCTGGCACAGGGCTGCTGTTGCAGCCCTGACAATTTTAAACTTAAACTATTTCAGCGTTATCTAACGAATCGTCGGCTTAAACACCTAAGTAATAAACTGTCCTTTCCAGTTTTTTATAATTTAGAAGCAGTTGGATCGTTAGTGGATTTTTGTTTTTCTTGTATATCATCAGGCAAAGACTAGGCACCAGAAACCATTTGGTAATATGAAAAGTAGATATTGCCTGTTTGAGCTGCATGACGTTTTTTTCTTAGCAGCAAGCTGACGAAATCAATGCGTTCCTCAAACACGGCCATGAGGTCACCGCCATCCATGAGGAGAATAGATGCCCCACCTGCTTGGTGGGCCGCTACACCATCTTGAGAGAATCCATTGATTGAAAGAAAGATTCCTAGGGTGTTTTCTAATTTTGTACGTACTTTATCAGTGAACGAGGCCAGAGATGCTTTGTTAACAAGTTCTTTATGCCATTTCGCTTCAAACAAATATTCTGTGCCGTCGAGGGTAAACGCACCGTCTAACTGTTCTCCAAGGTTCTTGAAGGAAGCCTTCGGGTCTAAGTCGAAAAGCTCAAAAAGTTCATACATAATCCGTTCAAGTTCAAATCCTCTACCTTGTGGGTCACTCGAGCTGATTAGCGCCATATATTTGTTTTTGATTGCTTCAAGTTTCTGACGAACAGCTGCATTTTTACGCAGTTTTTGTGCTGCTATTTCTTGTCGCTTCTTGATTTCATCTTGTTCACGCTTGCTCTCTTGATGTGTCCCTACAAGTTGCTTCAACTGATTGACTGCGTTACGCGCTTTCTCAACCTTAGCGGAACCATCATCAAGAGGTTTAAGATGAGAGAAATCTGTCAATTTGCATAGTTCGTAGCAGATTTTGGTGAGATCACCTAAGTGATTTGTAGGATTGGCTACAAGGAAATCGACAACATCAGATGCGATCTGTCGTTTGTAATTTTCCCAGTTAAAGGAATTCAGGACAGCAGGATTTGAAAGGCAAAGGCTCAGAAAACCGCGTAAATCAGATTTGTACCAGTACACTGAGCACAGGGCTTCTTTAAGAGCCATTACGCCAGCGGGTGAAAGTTGTTTTGCCATGGATACTCCCAAACTTATTGAAGGACCAGCTTAAATAACAAAAGCCTTACCATAGGGTACCAGCTTAATGGGATGACCCATTGGCTTACTTAGATATTATGCAAACATACTAAATAACGGTTTCAAATAGTAGAAATCTTTGACTGAACTCTACCCATATTGGTGACTTACTCTCCGTTGATTGACATCCCCTCAATGTTGTCAACATCCGCTTCTGGCACAAAGCGGCCCTACAAAACTCGTTCCAAATCTACTTCACAAAAAAGAATCCGGCCCAGTTCCCTTGAACCACTCCCCATCAATCGCCATCTCTTTCATCTCCTCAAAATGCCGCCGTGCAACGTGTCGACGGCAGAGTAGTTGAACTCGCGGGGGCTAGCTGTATGAGTTATCTTCCAATAATCTGCCCAACATCAATCCGATTCCCATCCGGGTCGGCGAACACAAAAGCGCGAATACCGTAATCCTTATCCTGAATTCCTTTGACGATCCTGGCCCCTAACGCCTGACAGCGTGAGTACAGGGCGCTAGCGTCATCAACAAGCAGGTGCGCGATAGGAAAAGCCGCCGCTTTATGCTGTGGCTGGAGCGTCAAATGCAGCTCCGCTTCTTCGCGCTTCAATATCACAAACCCCACCGGATCGCCGTTTTCAAAAACGACTTCAAAATTGAGTCCATCAACGTAGAACGCTTTGGCAAGCTGGATATCTTTAACGGGGAGCACGGCCGCGATACGGCCAAATCTGACATGCTGCTGCATGACTAACCTCGTGGGTATAAGCAATGAGTCCATAGCGCAGGGCGGTGCCGTTGCTATGCGGCTGGGCGGTGCCAGATTGAGGATGACGATAGCGTATTTTAGAACGGCGGGAAAACAAAAGTTTAACGGGTTGACATTGGGGGCGATCCCGGCGGCGCTGCGCTTGGCCGGGCTACGAGTTGAGCGTAACCCGGACCCCGCTTCGAGCATAAAAAAACGGCCCCATCGCTGAGGCCGTCTTACATCATAACTTACTTCTTCTTCTCGCCCAGCGTCGGCGTCTCGTCAAAGAAGTTCCACGGTTTCAGCAGCGCGTGGGCCCACTCGGTTGGCATAATCGGCCACTCTTCGGCGCGCGCCACGTGGGTGGTGCCGGTGGTGATCCACACCACGTCATCGTGGTTGGTCAGCGACTCGTTATCCTTCGCATACTGGCCGAGGCCGGTATCGTGCACGGAACGGTTAGGGTATTTCCCTTCCGGATAGCGCTCTTCCTGATGGTAACGGGTCACCCACAGCTGTTTATCCATAAAGCTCAGGCGATGGTAAATCCACTCGTCCGGGGCAAACTTCGCGCCGGTTGCTGCCGGGTGTGTGCCGCCTGCGTAAGGGATAATCTGGTAGGAGACCGGGTTACCCATACGGTTTTCTTTGGTGGTGTTGCTCAGCAGACGAATCGTACCCGGGTCAAATTTCTGCGCCGCTTTCTGCTCGCTGTCGATGGTGTACTGGTTCACCTGCATGGTACTGGTACGCGGGCCGCCCGCGGTGTTCGGCTTCACTTCCGGGTCCATTGCCACCAGGCTGTTATTTTCGCCGTCCACGTCGAGGTCGAGGCGGAAGTTGTAAATATGCTGGTGGGTGGTGCCGACGATATTATGGTCGATCAGCGTGCCGTAACGGGTATCGTCTTTGGCGCTTGGGTCGTGCATGGTCTTCGCCTTCACGCCCTTAACCGCTTCAATACCGGTCGCCCCGGCATCGATGCCGATGGTGCCGTTTTCGTGGAATACCCAGTCGAAGATGTAGTCGTAGTTACCCACGGTACTGATCCAACGAACCACCAGTTCACGACGCTCGGTGCTGACGTTCGGCTGGCCCATCTCCTGGTGCTTGTATTCCGGCCCGGCGTAGCGTTCGAATACCGCCACGGCGCGAGGAATAGTGGTTGGCGTGCCGGTGTAGTCGGCAATGGTCTCATCCAGCAGCACGGCGTTGTTCGGCGCATCTTTGCCGCGTGCGATTGGCGAGGTCAGGGTGCCCATGCCGTAGTCGCCGGAGTCCAGATACGCTTTGAAGTACCAGCCTACGTCCGGGTCGCCGTAAGGCACGATCATCCCACCCAGCGATCCTTCGTACATCACCTGGCGCTTGGTACCGTTATCGTTATAGGTCACGGTGGAGAGAATTGGCCCCACGCGGGAGTTCAGGCGCAGGTGGAAGTCCCAGTTCTGCCAGTGGATCATATCGCCGGTGATGGTGTAGTTCTTGCCTTCCGGCTCGATGATATCCAGCGGTTTCACCGATTTAGCCACGCGATCGCGGCCATCAAACGGACGGGATTCCATCGGCACCGGGATCACCGGGCCTTCTTCAATCTTGATGATTTTCTTCTGCTCAAGGTCAACCACCGCCACCAGATTTTCGATCGGGTGCGCCCAGTAGTTGCCGTCGCCGGTATCCAGATAGCTCACCACTTTCAGCAGACGCGCGTCCTGCTTCAGGCCGTCTTTGCCGTCGAAGTAGCCGACGGTCAGCGGGGTGGTGATCACTTTAGTGGTGTCTTTGATGCCGTGTTTTTTCAGCACGTCAGCAAATTCGGTGCTGGCGTTGATGATGTTCTGCACGCTGACGAAATCGTCAATCAGCACCATGCCGTGTGCGTCTTTAATTGGTTTCCAGGAGAGGACTTTTTTATTCTGCAGGTCAACCACGGCTTCAATCACGTGTTTGCCATCCAGCATCACCACGTCGGCGGTGCGCGGGGCGTTAACCGGGGTGCCTTTTAAGGCGAATGCCCACACCGCCTGTTTGTCCGGCTCGTGCAGGGAAATTTCGGTAAAGCGAGTGTTTGGCTGGAACTCTGGTGCGGCCTTCACAATGGTGACCGCTTCGCTGATTTCAGCGGAAGAGAGCGAGTTCAGCGGGTGCGGCACTTTCTCAACCTGGAAGGTTTGGTCGAGACCAGACTGGAAAACGTCGTTGATAAAGGTATCGGACACCCACGCTTTACCGTCCTTCATCACCACCGGCACCTGCAGGTTCAGGGTTTTGCCGTTGACGATGGCGGTTTTCGCGCCCGGTTTGACCTTCACAAATGCCCCGTCTTTAATCAGCGTGTACATCTGCGCGTAGTCATCCCACTGAACGTCAGCGCCGAAATCCTGCAAAGTTTTGTCCATTGGAACCATATGCGCTTCGCCGCCGTGGGCGAAGGCCGGAGCTTGCCAGGCGCAGAACAGGGCGACGGCCAGCGCCAGCGCTGTTTTACGGTTTGAACGAATCGAGCCTTTTGACATTGTGACCTCATTTTATCGTTATGTTGTGCCTTGCCGCTGCTACTTCGGCTTCAGTCTCTTAAGCTAACAGCGGAACGTCACGAAGCGTTTGCTTGCGCTTGCCAGGTTGTTTGTCAGTTTTGCCAGTTACAAAAAATGCCTCCGCAGAGGCATTGGGTTTTCATGTGGGGCATTCCCGGCGTCGGCTGCGCCTCGGCCGGGCTACAACATCGAGACCTTACGCTGGGAAATCCCCGTGCTGACGCGCAACCAGCGTCAGAATGGAGTACAGCGCCACCGCCTGCTGATGCTGATTGAAAATCTCCACCGACCATTCCACCACGCCAGTGGCTTTCTCTTCGGCGTTACGCTGGCGCTTGACCGTTTTACGCTTACAGATCAGGCGCACCTGGATGGTATCGCCCGGCTTAACCGGCTCGATAAAGCGCAGGTTTTCCATACCGTAGTTGGCGATAACCGGGCCGACGCCCGCGTCAACAAACAGACCGGCTGCCGCCGAAATCAGGAAGTAACCGTGCACCACGCGCTCGCCGAAAATGGAATCGGCTGCGGCAATCTTGTCCATATGGGCATAGAAGTGGTCGCCGCTGAGGCAGGCGAAGTTGACGATATCCGCTTCGGTCAGGGTACGGCGAGGGGTCAGCAGGCTATCGCCCGGCTGGATCTCCTCGAAGTACTTACGGAACGGGTGAATACGGTCTTCCACCACCTGTGCGCCGCGCACCCATTGCTGGCTAACCGCGGCGAGCATGGTTGGGCTGCCCTGAATGGCGGTGCGCTGCATGTAATGTTTCACCGCCCGCAGGCCGCCCAGCTCTTCGCCGCCGCCCGCACGTCCTGGGCCGCCGTGTACCAGCTGCGGCAGCGGGGAACCGTGACCGGTGGATTCCGCCGAGGATTCTTCGTTCAGCACCTGAATGCGTCCGTGAGCGCGAGCTGCACCGAGGATAAACTCGCGCGCCAGCTCGCCGCTCGCCGTCACCAGCGTGCCTGCCAGGCTGCCTTCGCCCGCGCGGGCCAGCGTCATGGCGTGTTCGGTATTCTGATACGGCATCAGGGTGGCAACCGGGCCAAAGGCTTCAATGGCATGCACCGCTGAAACCTCATCCGGCTGCGCGCAGAACAGCAGCGTTGGCGGGAAAAAGGCCCCGGCCGCGCTGAGATCCGCTTTGCCGCCCAGCAGCACTTCACATCCCGCGTCCACCAGACGGTTAACGTTGTCCTGCACGTCCTGACGCTGATCGCTGTTGACCAGCGAACCCATCTTCACGCCTTCCTGCGCCGGGTCGCCGACCACCACTTTTTGCAGACGGGCTATTAATGCGTCGCTCACCGCTTTTACCTGTGCCTGCGGCACGATAATGCGGCGGATGGCGGTACATTTTTGCCCGGCCTTGGTGGTCATCTCACGCACCACTTCACGGATGAACAGCGCAAATTCCGGCTGCTCTGGCGTGACATCGTCGCCCAGCACGCAGCAGTTCAGCGAGTCCGCTTCCATGGTGAAGGGGACAGACTTCGCCACCAGATTCGGATGCACGCGCAGCTGTTGCCCGGTGTGTGCCGAACCGGTAAAGGTCACCACGTCCTGGCTGTCGAGGTGGTCGAGCAGGTCGCCCGCGCCGCCGCAGATAAGGCTAATCGCGCCGTTCGGCACCAGGCCGCTGTCGATAATCGCTTTCACCATCGCCTGGGTCAGCTGGGCGGTGGCGGTGGCTGGTTTGATGATCGCAGGCATCCCGGCAAGCCAGGTCGGTGCCAGCTTCTCTAACATGCCCCAGCAAGGGAAGTTAAAGGCGTTGATGTGCACCGCGACGCCGGACTTTGATGTCAGCACGTGACGAGCGGCAAAGCCACCCTGTTTGGACAGTGGGATCAGCTCATCTTCCGGCCACAGCACGTCGTCCGGCAGCTCGCGGCCGCCCAGGCTCGCATAGGTGAAGAGGGTGCCGATACCGCCTTCGATATCCACCCAGCTATCGCCGCGCGTCGCGCCGGTCTCAGCGGAGATGGCGTAGAAATCGGCCTTCAGCTCCATCAGATGTTTAGCGACCGCTTTCAGCATCGCGCTGCGTTCAATAAAGGTCATCGCCTGAAGCGCTTTGCCGCCGTGCTCAATAGCGAAGCGACGCGCCTGCGCCATATCCAACCCTTCGCTTGTCACGTCCCACAGCGGTTCGCCGCTGATGGCGTGGTGAATGGTGCGGGCACGGCCCCGGCCGGTTTGCCAGGTGCCGGACAAATAGCTGGCTAACTGCTGCATGGTGTTTCTCCATATATGTTACGTAAACCTGCCTTTAATAGTTCTTTTCTGAATCATGAAAAGCAAGCCTGATTTTAATAATTTATTAACAATGCGATCGCAGACACTTTACGTGTATTGATTATGATTCGGTTTCACTGCGATAAATCAACGGGGATTGCGGTGCGCATCACAAAATTCACAAACAAAATTTGTGGTTTTATTTAACTAAGATGTAACTTTTATAAAACAACATGATTCACAAAAATTGAATTGTTGAATTTATCGGAATCATAAGGTGATGACGTGACAACAGAAGAACAACGCTTTGACCAGCGCATCGCGCAGGATACCGCCATCGAACCGCAGGACTGGATGCCGGACGCGTACCGCAAGACGCTGATCCGCCAGATTGGCCAGCACGCGCATTCGGAAATCGTCGGCATGCTGCCGGAAGGCAACTGGATCACCCGCGCCCCAACGCTTCGCCGCAAAGCGATTCTGCTGGCGAAGGTGCAGGACGAAGCCGGGCATGGCCTCTACCTCTATAGCGCGGCGGAAACCCTCGGCTGCGCCCGTGAAGATATCTACCAGAAGATGCTCGACGGGCAGATGAAGTACTCCTCCATCTTTAACTACCCGACGCTCACCTGGGCGGATATTGGCGTGATCGGCTGGCTGGTCGATGGCGCAGCGATCGTTAACCAGGTGGCGCTGTGCCGTACCTCCTACGGCCCGTATGCCCGGGCGATGGTCAAAATCTGCAAAGAAGAGAGCTTCCACCAGCGTCAGGGCTTTGAAGCCTGCATGGCGCTGGCGGCGGGGAGTGAAGAGCAGCGTCAGATGTTGCAGGACGCCATCAACCGCTTCTGGTGGCCAGCGTTAATGATGTTCGGGCCGAGCGATGACAACTCACCAAACAGCGCCCGCAGCATGGCGTGGAAAATCAAACTGCATTCCAACGATGAACTGCGTCAGCGCTTTGTCGACAACACCGTTCCACAGGTTGACATCCTCGGCATGAAGGTGCCGGACGCTGACCTGCTGCTGGACGAGGCCACTGGTCACTATCGCTACGGCGAAATCGACTGGCAGGAACTCAATGAAGTCATTAACGGGCGTGGCATCTGTAATCACGAACGTCTGGGCGCCAAGCGCAAAGCCTGGGAAGAGGGTGCATGGGTGCGCGAAGCCGCGCTGGCTCATGCTGAAAAACAACGCGCTCGCGATGCCGCCTGAGGAGAAAAAGAATGAGCAAAACATACTGGCCGTTATACGAAGTGTTTGTCCGTAGCAAACAGGGTCTATCGCACCGTCATGTCGGCAGTTTGCACGCCGCCGACGATCAGATGGCGCTGGAAAACGCCCGTGATGCCTACACCCGCCGCAGCGAAGGCTGCTCTATCTGGGTGGTGAAGGCGAGCGAAATCGTTGCTTCACAGCCGGAAGAACGCGGTGAGTTTTTCGACCCAGCTGAGAGCAAGGTCTACCGTCATCCGACCTTCTACACCGTGCCAGACGGCATGGAACATATGTGAGGCAACGATGAACACGCAAAACCCCGTTGCAACCTATGCACTGCGTCTTGGCGATAACGGCCTGGTGCTGGCCCAGCGTTTAGGCGCCTGGTGCGGCCACGCGCCAGAGCTGGAAATTGACCTCGCGCTGGCCAATATCGGCCTCGACCTGCTGGGTCAGGCGCGCAACTTCCTGAGCTACGCCGCCGAACTGAACGGCAGCGGCGACGAAGACACGCTGGCCTTTGGCCGCGACGAGCGTCAGTTCAGCAACGTGCTGCTGGTTGAACAGCCGAACGGCAACTTCGCCGACACCATCGCCCGCCAGTTCTTTATCGATGCCTGGCACGTGGCGCTGTTCAGCCGACTGGTCAACAGCCGCGACGCGCAGATTGCTGCCATCGCCGCCAAAGGGCTGAAAGAGGTGCGTTATCACCTGCGCTTTAGCCGTGGCTGGCTGGAACGTCTGGGTAACGGTACCGACTATTCCACGCAGTTAATGCAGCAAGCGGTCAACAACCTGTGGCGCTTCACCGGCGAACTGTTTATGGCCGATGAACTGGATATCAGCCTGAGCGAGCAGGGCATTGCCGTTGACCCGCGTGAATTAGCGGCCGAATGGCAGACCACGGTGCACACCGCGCTGCTCGACGCCGGTCTGCAGATCCCCGAAGAAGCGGCGTTCCGTCGCGGCGGCAAGCAGGGGCTGCACAGCGAACATCTCGGGCCGATGCTGGCAGAGATGCAGTATTTACAGCGGTCGTATCCCGGCCAGCAGTGGTAGCAGGAGGTGGCTATGCAACGTCTCGCCGCAATCGCCCCCCCGGAGGTTCGTACCGTCTGGGGATTGTTAAGCGCCATTCCAGACCCGGAAGTCCCGGTGCTGACCATTACCGACCTCGGCATGGTGCGCCGCGTTGAGCGTCACGGCGACGGCTGGGTGATTGGCTTTACGCCGACCTACTCGGGTTGCCCGGCCACCGAACACCTGCTGGGTGAAATTCGGACGGTGATGGCGGAGCACGGCTATACGCCGGTGCATATCGTGCTGCAGCTCGACCCGCCGTGGACCACCGACTGGATGAGCCCGGATGCCCGCGAGCGTCTGCGCCAGTACGGTATCAGCCCGCCGCAGGCCCACGCCTGCCATGCCGACGAGATGCCGAAGGATGTGGTGTGCCCGCGCTGCGGCAGCACCCATACCTCGCTGATTAGTGAATTCGGTTCCACGGCCTGTAAAGCGCTGTATCGCTGCGACAGCTGCCGTGAACCCTTTGATTACTTTAAATGTATTTGAGGCTGCGATGACAACATTTCATTCGCTTACCGTGGCAAAGGTCGAACCGGAAACCCGTGATTCGGTCACCATCACCTTTGCCATTCCCGACGCGCTGCGTAGCGTTTACGCCTTCCGTCCGGGCCAGCATCTGACGCTGAAAACCCGCCTCGGCGGGGAAGAATTACGCCGCTGCTACTCCATCTGCCGCAGCCGTTCACCGTCTGAAATCAGCGTAGCGGTCAAGGCCATCGACGGCGGCCGTTTCTCCCGCTATGCCCAGAGCGATATCCAGCAGGGTATGGCGCTTGAAGTGATGGTGCCGCAAGGCCACTTCGGCTACCAGCCGCAAGCCGAGCGTGAAGCCGAATATCTGGCGATTGCTGCCGGTTCCGGCATTACGCCGATGATGGCGATTATCGAAGCCACGCTTGCCACCGAACCGGCCAGCCAGTTCACCCTGATCTACGGCAACCGCAGCAGCCACAGCATGATGTTCCGTCAGGCGCTGGCTGACCTGAAAGACCGCTACCCGCAGCGTTTGCAGGTGGTGCATCTGTTCAGCCAGGAGTCGATGGACAGCGACCTGTTACAAGGGCGCATCGACGGCGAAAAACTGCATGCGCTCGGCAAAACCCTGATTGATTTCAGCCGCTTTGACGATGCCTTTATCTGCGGCCCGTCGGTGATGATGGACGACGCCGAGGTGGCGCTGCGCGAACTGGGCGTGCCGGAAAAATCCATTCACCTTGAGCGCTTCAATACGCCGGGCACCAGCGTGAAACGCGCTACCGGTGTGCAGGCGGAAGGCCGCACGGTCACCATTCGTCAGGACGGTCGCGATCGCCTGATTTCGCTGAACGCCGAAGATGACAGCATTCTCGACGCCGCGCTGCGTCAGGGCGCTGACCTGCCGTTCGCCTGTAAAGGCGGCGTCTGCGCCACCTGCAAATGTAAGGTGGTGAGCGGTGAAGTGGCGATGGCCGCCAACTACAGCCTCGAAGCCGATGAAGTGGCAGCGGGCTATGTGCTGAGCTGCCAGGCGCTGCCAACCAGCGGCGACGTGGTGGTCGACTTTGACGCGCGGGGGATGGCATGAGCGAACTGCTGATTACCCGTCACGGCCGCGTACTACAACTGACGCTGAACCGCCCGCAGGCGCGTAATGCGTTAAACAACGCGCTGTTGACACTGATTGCCGAGGCGCTGGAAAGTGCAGCGGCAGACGCCAGCATCAGCGTGTGTGTGATTAGCGGCAACCCGCGCTACTTCGCTGCCGGTGCCGACCTCAACGAAATGGCGGAAAAAGACTTGCCCGCCACCTTCGACGATAGTCGTCCGCGTCTGTGGGCGCGCATCGATGCCTTCAATAAGCCGCTGCTGGCGGTGGTGAACGGCTACGCGCTGGGCGCGGGCTGTGAGCTGGCGCTGCTGTGCGACCTGGTGATTGCTGGCGATAACGCCCGCTTTGGCCTGCCGGAAATTACCCTCGGCACCATGCCGGGCGCAGGTGGTACGCAGCGTCTTATTCGCAGCGTCGGCAAAGCGCTGGCCAGCCGTATGGTGCTGAGCGGCGAAAGCATTGATGCCGAACGCGCACAGCAGGCTGGGCTGGTGAGCGATATTCACCCGGCGAACCTCTCCGATGAATACGCGCTGAAGCTGGCGGCGACTATCGCCAGCCGCTCACCGCTGGCGCTGCGGGCGGCAAAACAGTCGCTGCGTCTGGCGCACGAGGTGAGCTTGCAGGCCGGTCTGATGCAGGAACGTCAGCTGTTTACGCTGCTGAGCGGTACCGAAGATCGTCGTGAAGGCATCAACGCCTTTTTAGAAAAACGCACGCCGGAATTTAAAGGACGCTAATCGTGGATGCATTCATTCTCAGCGAAGTGGAACAGGGCGTGATGACCATCACCCTGAACCGCCCGGACCGACTCAACAGCTTTAACGACGTCATGCACCAGCAATTGGCCGACTGCCTGAAACAGGCCGAACGCGACGACACTATTCGTTGCCTGCTGATCACCGGTGCTGGACGCGGTTTTTGCGCCGGACAGGATCTGAACGACCGTAACGTTGACCCGAGCGGCCCCGCGCCGGATCTGGGTATGTCGGTAGAACGCTTTTACAACCCGCTGGTGCGCCGCTTAGCCGCGCTGCCAAAGCCGGTTATCTGCGCCGTGAACGGCGTTGCTGCCGGTGCCGGTGCCACGCTGGCGATGGGCTGCGATATCGTGATTGCCGCGCGTTCAGCGAAGTTTGTCATGGCTTTCAGCAAGCTCGGCCTGGTGCCGGACTGCGGCGGAAGCTGGGTGCTGCCGCGCGTTGCCGGTCGCGCCCGCGCCGTTGGCCTGCTGATGCTCGGCGATAACCTCAGCGCTGAACAGGCTGCGCAGTGGGGGATGATCTGGCAGGTGGTTGACGATGCCGAACTGAAAGATACCGCGCTGACCATGGCCCGCCATTTCGCCACCCAGCCGACCTATGGTCTGGGGCTGATTAAGAAAGCGTTACAGCTTTCTGAAACCAATTCGCTGGATGAGCAGCTTGAGCTTGAGCGCGACTACCAGCGCATGGCCGGTCGCAGCGACGACTATCGCGAAGGCGTCAGCGCCTTCCTCGCCAAACGTCCACCACAGTTCAGCGGGAAATAAGCCATGAGTCAGACTCTTCACACCGTCGCCGTGATTGGCGGTGGCACCATGGGTGCCGGGATTGTCGAAGTGGCGGCCAGCGCTGGACATGCGGTGCTGCTGTATGACATTTCCGCCGAGGCGATTACTCGCGCCATCGACGGCATTGCCCAACGCCTGAACGCCCGCGTTAGCCGCGGCAAAATCAGCGCCGAACAGGCACAGGCGCTGCTGGCGCGTATTACGCCAGCAACGGAATTAACGCAGCTTGCCGACGCCCAGCTGGTGATTGAAGCCGCGTCCGAGCGGCTGGAGATTAAAAAGGCATTGTTTAGCGAGCTGGCGGAGATTTGCTCACCTTCAACGCTGCTGACCAGCAATACCTCGTCCATCTCGATTACCGCGATTGCGGCGGGCATTAAACATCCGGAACGCGTGGCGGGGCTGCATTTCTTTAACCCGGCACCGGTCATGAAACTGGTGGAAGTGGTGAGCGGCCTTGCCACCTCCACGGAAGTGGTCGAGCAGCTTTGCCAGTGCGTGACCGCCTGGGGAAAGCAGCCGGTGCGCTGCCGCTCCACGCCGGGCTTTATCGTTAACCGCGTGGCGCGTCCGTATTACACCGAAGCCTGGCGCGCGCTGGAAGAGCAGGTGGCATCAGCGGAAGTGATTGATGCCGCGCTGCGTGACGGCGGCGGTTTCCCGATGGGGCCGCTGGCGCTGACTGACCTTATCGGCCAGGACGTGAACTTCGCGGTGACCTGTTCGGTGTTTAACGCTTTCTGGCAGGACCGCCGTTTTCTGCCATCGCTGCTGCAACAGGAGCTGGCGCTGGCGGGGCGTCTGGGCAAGAAGAGCGGTCACGGCGTCTATCGCTGGCCGGTAGAAAATCAGCCAGAACTGGCGCTGGCTGTCGTTTCTGCTGACCGCGCGGCGAAGATTGTCAAAAGTGACGTTGTCACTGAGTTGGACGATGTGCTGCTGCTGGAAACAACCGGTGAAACCGCGCTGGCCTTAAGCGTGCAGCATCAGCGCCCGGTGGTGGTGTATGACCATGCGGCGGGCGATACCGTCGTGCTGGCAGGCGCGCCGACTAACCCGGATTCAGCCACCGACAAAGCGGTGCATTACTTCCAGCAGCAGGGCAAAAAAGTACTGCGTATTGCCGACTACCCAGGGCTGCTGGTGTGGCGCACGGTAGCGATGCTGGCGAACGAAGCGCTGGATGCGGTGCAAAAAGGCGTTGCTAACGCAGACGATATTGATACCGCGATGCGCTTAGGGGTGAACTACCCGCGTGGGCCGCTGGCCTGGGGCGAATCGCTTGGCTGGGGGCGCGTGCTGCGTCTGTTGGAAAACCTACAACAGCACTATGGCGAAGAACGCTATCGCCCCAGTGCGCTGCTGCGCCAGAAAGCGCTGATGGAGATGCGTCATGAGTAATGAAGCCTGGCGCAACGCCCGCGCCATGTACGAGAAAGACACCTGCGCGCAGGCGCTGGGGATTGAAATTATTGAGATGGACGACGGCTACGCGCAGATGACGATGACCGTGTCGCCCTCGCAGCTAAACGGCCATCAGACCTGCCACGGCGGACAGTTATTCACGCTGGCGGATACCGCTTTTGCCTACGCCTGCAACAGCCAGGGGCTGGCGGCGGTGGCGTCGGCTGCCAGCATCGATTTTCTGCGCCCGGCCTTTGCGGGAGAGAAATTAACCGCCACCGCCCGGGTCAAGCAGCAGGGCAAACTGACCGGCGTGTATGACATTGAAATCGTCAACCCGCAGCAAAAAACCGTAGCGCTGTTTCGCGGCAAATCGCACCGCATCGGCGGCACTATTACAGGAGAAGTCTAATGCGTGATGCGTTTATTTGTGACGGTATTCGTACCCCGATTGGCCGATACGCGGGTGGTCTGGCCGGGGTTCGCGCCGACGATCTGGCGGCAATTCCGCTGCGCGAGCTGCTGAGCCGTAACCCGAAGTTAGATCCAACCTGTATCGACGACGTGATTTTCGGCTGTGCCAACCAGGCCGGGGAAGATAACCGTAACGTCGCGCATATGGCAACGCTGCTGGCGGGCTATCCGTACGGCGTGTCCGGCACCACCATTAACCGCCTGTGTGGCTCCGGCCTTGATGCGATTGGCTTCGCCGCGCGGGCCATTAAAGCGGGCGATGCGGACCTGATGATTGCCGGTGGCGTAGAGTCGATGTCCCGCGCACCGTTCGTGATGGGCAAGGCGACCACGCCATATCAGCGTCAGGCCGAGATGTTTGATACCACTATCGGTTGGCGTTTTGTGAACCCGCTCATGCAGCAACAATTTGGTACTGACAGCATGCCGGAAACGGCGGAGAATGTAGCGGAATTGTTAAACATTAGCCGAGCCGATCAGGACGCCTTTGCTTACCGCAGCCAGCAGCGTACCGCCAAAGCGCAACGCGACGGCATTCTGGCGCAGGAAATTGTGCCGGTGCAAATCATCGGTAAGAAGGGCGCGGTCAGCGCGGTGCGTGAAGATGAGCATCCGCGTGCGGAAACCACCCTGGAGCAACTGGCCTCGCTGAAAACCCCGTTCCGTAAGGGCGGCGTGGTGACAGCAGGTAACGCCTCCGGCGTCAACGACGGGGCGGCGGCGCTGATTATCGCCAGCCAGCAGCAGGCCGCCGTGCAGGGTTTAACGCCGCGCGCCCGTATTGTCGCCATGGCGACCGCGGGCGTTGAACCGAAGTACATGGGGCTTGGGCCGGTTCCGGCGGTGCGTAAAGTGCTGGAACGCGCCGGGCTGAATATTAACGATATGGACGTGATTGAGCTGAACGAAGCCTTTGCCGCCCAGGCGCTGGGCGTGCTCAGACAGCTGGGGCTGCCGGACGACGCGGCGCACGTGAACCCGAACGGTGGCGCCATCGCCTTAGGCCATCCGTTAGGCATGAGCGGCGCGCGACTGGCGCTGGCAGCGACGCTGGAGCTGGAACGACGCAATGGACGCTATGCGCTGTGTACGATGTGTATTGGCGTGGGTCAGGGCATTGCCATGATCCTCGAGCGAGTGTGAGCTAATTGACCTGCGAGTACCCTACAAAATGACAACTACAACAAAATTAGATCCGATTGAAACCGCATCGCGTGACGAGTTACAGGCCCTGCAAACCGAGCGCCTGAAGTGGACGCTGAAACACGCCTACGAAAATGTGCCGATGTACCGCCGTAAGTTTGATGCGGCGGGCGTACACCCTGACGATTTTCATGAGCTGAGCGATCTCGCCAAGTTTCCCTGCACCACCAAGCAGGATCTGCGCGACAACTATCCGTTCGATACCTTTGCGGTACCGATGGAGCAGGTGGTGCGTATCCACGCGTCGTCTGGGACCACCGGCAAGCCAACCGTCGTTGGCTATACGCAAAATGATATCGATACCTGGGCGAATATCGTCGCCCGTTCGCTTCGCGCTGCTGGCGGCTCAGCGAAGGATAAAATTCACGTGGCCTACGGCTACGGCCTGTTCACCGGCGGCCTGGGCGCGCACTACGGTGCCGAACGCTTAGGGGCGACGGTGATCCCGATGTCCGGCGGCCAGACTGAGAAACAGGCGCAGCTGATCCGTGATTTCAAACCTGACATGATCATGGTAACGCCATCTTACTGTTTGAACCTGATTGAAGAGCTGGAACGCCAGATGGGCGGCGACGCGCGGGGTTGCTCACTGCGTACCGGCGTCTTTGGCGCTGAACCGTGGACCACCGGCATGAAGGCGGAGATTGAACGTCGCCTGGGCATTACCGCGCTGGATATCTACGGCCTGTCCGAAGTGATGGGGCCGGGCGTGGCGATGGAGTGTATTGAAACCGCCGACGGCCCAACCATCTGGGAAGACCACTTCTTCCCGGAAGTGGTCAACCCGGAAGACGGTACGCCGCTGGCCGACGGCGAGCACGGCGAACTGCTGTTCACCACGCTCACCAAAGAAGCGCTGCCGGTAATTCGTTACCGCACCCGCGACCTGACGCGCCTGCTGCCGGGCACCGCCCGCACCATGCGCCGTATGGATCGCATTAGCGGGCGCAGCGACGACATGCTGATTATTCGCGGCGTGAACGTCTTCCCGTCGCAGGTGGAAGAAGAGATCCTCAAGATTGAGCATCTGGCGCCACACTATCAGCTGGAAGTCGATCGTCGTGGGCATCTTGATTCACTGTCGATTCGCGTTGAGCTGAAAGAGAGTAGCCTGGTGCTGAGCCACGAGCAGCGCTGTCAGATTTGCCACCACCTGCGTCATCGCATTAAGTCGATGGTCGGCATTTCAACGGATGTTAGCATCGTCAACTGCGGCAGCATTCCACGCTCTGAAGGCAAGGCCTGCCGCGTGTTTGACCTGCGTAAAGCCGCTGCCAACGGCTAAGCCCCGTAGCCCGGCCGAGCAACGCGACGCCGGGTTTTAGCACCGTGCCATTCCCGGCGTCACTTCGTTCGGCCGGGCTACAAATTCCTGGCGTATCGCTGCTTTATTCCTGTGCTATGATTCAAAAAGGACAAAAACAACAACACTATGAATCATATGGAAAAACTCGATAGCTTTATCCAGCAGGCGGTCACCGCGATGCCGATCAGCGGCACCTCGCTGATTGCCTCACTGTACGGTGACTGTTTATCTCAGCGCGGTGGAGAAGTCTGGCTTGGCAGCGTGGCGGCGCTGCTGGAAGGGTTGGGCTTTGGTGAACGTTTCGTGCGTACCGCGCTGTTTCGCCTCAACAAAGAAGAGTGGCTGGACGTTGTGCGTATCGGCCGCCGCAGCTTCTATCGTCTGAGCGACAAAGGGCTACGCCTGACGCGCCGCGCCGAAAGCAAAATTTATCGCGCCAACGCCCCAGAATGGGACGGCACCTGGCTGCTGCTGCTTTCTGAAGGGCTGGAAAAAAACACCCTCGCCGAAGTCAAAAAACAGTTGATCTGGCAGGGGTTTGGCGTGCTTGCGCCGAGCCTTTTGGCCTCGCCGTCGCAAAAGCTGGCGGACGTACAATCGCTGCTGCATGAAGCGGGCGTGGCGGAGAACGTTATCTTCTTCGAAGCCCATTCGCCGCTGGCGCTCTCCCGCGCCGCGCTGCGCGAGCGGGTAGAGGAGTGCTGGCATCTGACCGAACAGAACGCCATGTACGAAGCGTTTATCACGCTGTTCCGCCCGCTGCTTCCGCTGCTGCGTGATGCCGAAGCCGATGAGCTAACGCCGGAGCGCTGCTTCCAGATTCGCCTGCTGCTGATCCACTTCTATCGCCGCGTGGTGCTGAAGGATCCGCTGCTGCCGGAAGAGCTGCTGCCTGCCCACTGGCTGGGCCAGACCGCGCGCCAGCTCTGTATCAACATCTATCAACGCGTGGCCCCAGGGGCGCAGGCTTTCGTCAGTGAAAAGGGCGAAAGTTCGGTGGGCGAACTGCCTGCGCCGGGGCCGCTCTATTATCAGCGTTTTGGGGGATTGCCCGAAGCGTAATAGGAGAAGCCATGCCGATTTATCAGATGGACGGAATGACCCCGGTGGTTCCGACGGAAAGCTACGTTCACCCGACCGCCGTACTGATTGGCGATGTGATCCTTGGCAAAGGGGTTTATGTTGGGCCAAACGCGAGCCTGCGCGGTGATTTTGGACGTATCGTGGTCAAAGATGGCGCTAACATCCAGGATAACTGCGTGATGCACGGTTTTCCCGGCCAGGACACGGTGGTGGAAGAGGACGGGCATATCGGCCACGGCGCGATTCTGCACGGCTGTGTGATTGGCCGTAATGCGCTGGTTGGCATGAGCGCGGTGATTATCGACGGCGCGACTATCGGCGAGAACAGCATCGTTGGCGCGTGCGCATTCGTGAAAGCGCGGGCGGAAATGCCCGCCAACCATCTGATTATCGGTAGCCCGGCGAAGGCGATTCGTAGCTTAACCGAGCAGGAGCTTGAGTGGAAAAAGCAGGGGACTCGCGAGTATCAGGTGCTGGTCGACCGCTGCCAGAGAACGCTGGTTGCCGTTGAGCCGCTAACCGAAGAAGAGCCGGGCCGTAAGCGTCTGGAGTTTGACGAAAACCTGCAGCCTAAATCTGCTATTTAATCCGTATTTCCCCGGCGTCACTTCGTTCGGCCGGGCTACCGCGCATGTAGCCCGGCCGAGCAACGCGACGCCGGGACGGCTCTGAGGCCTAATAGCGCAATGTCTCCACCAGCAGCGCAAACGCGGTGGTGTGCTGGCGACGGCTAGGATAATAAAGGTAATAACCCGCAAACGGCACGCACCAGTCGGCCAGCACGTGCTGCAAGCGCCCGGCGGCAACGCCCTCCGCGATCGTATCTTCCGGTACATAGGCCAGCCCTAATCCCGCCTCGGCAGCCTCGATACGCTGGGGCAGGCAGTTGAGCGTCAGTTGCCCCTCAACCCGTACCCGCAGCGGTTCCCCGTCGTGCTCAAACTCCCACGCATACAGCCCGCCTTTGGTCGGCAGACGCATATTGATACAGCGATGCTGCTGCAAATCATGCGGCGTTTGCGGTACCCCGTGACTTGCCAGATAGTCCGGCGAACCGACCACCGCCATGCGCATATCCGGGCCAATGCGCACGGCAATCATATCGCGCGCGACCTGTTCCCCTAAGCGAATGCCCGCATCAAACCGTTCGTCGACAATATCCGTCAGGCCGTTATCGACGGTGACCTCGATATGGATATCCGGGTACTGCTGCATAAACGGCTTAATGCGCGGCCAGATAATGGTGTTCATGGCGTGCTCGCCCGCCGTCAGGCGAATGTTACCCGCCGGGCGTTCGCGTGAATCGCGCAGGGCGGCGATCTCCTGGGCAATCTCTTGCAAATGCGGGCTCAGGCGCTGATAGAGCTTTTCGCCCGCTTCGGTGGGGGCCACGTTACGGGTGGTGCGCGTCAGCAGACGCACATCGAGACGGCTTTCCAGATTGCGCATGGCATGGCTAAGCGCTGACTGTGAAACGCCCAACTGCGCCGCCGCGCGGGTAAAACTGCGCTCGCGCGCCACGACCATAAAAGAGATCAGATCGTTGATATTGTCTTTCAGCATGGGATGTGGCCATTAATGAATCTGGTTCATGATTCAGCAGTGTAATCCGCGTATTCGCGATCGCCAAGAGATATACAGTGGCGATTTCTTGCGCTAAAATTATGTATATCTATTGTATATACAAGGAGGCGAAATGCCTAACAGAGCAAAAGAGGCCCCCATCAATTTACGGGCAACGCCTCGGCAGCGCGATCTGATCGATCGAGCAGCACAGCTAAACTCGCTATCCCGCACCGATTTTATGCTCAATGCCGCCTGCGAAAAAGCGCAGGAGGTGTTACTTGACCAGCGCCTGCTGGTGGTAAGCGAAGAGCAGTTCGCTGAATTTCAACGTATTCTTGATACACCACTGTCGGAAAATGCCGGTTTTCAGGAGCTGATGAGCGACAAATATTCATGGTGAAGGATCTGACGGAGAAGCTTTCTCTGGCGCACCTGATAGCGGATTTTTGCTCCGGTGAACCGGTACTGGATGACTGGTTAAAACGTCGCGCCTGGCAAAATGAGGAGACCGGCGCAACCAGGACGTTTGTACTTTGCTCGGACGTTGATAAGCGCGTGATGGGTTATTATTCGCTGTCGACCGGTGCGATCCAGCGTGAAGCGGTTCCCGGCGCGTTTCGGCGCAATATGCCAGAACCGATCCCCATTGTGCTGATTGCGCGCTTTGCCGTTGATGTCGACTACCAAAAGCAGCGCTGGGGTGGCAAATTACTGCGAGAAGCAGTGATGCGCACCATACTGATTTCACAGGTTATTGGCGTACGCGGGCTGGTGGTGCATGCGCTAAGCGATAATGCGAAAGCCTTTTATCAGCGCTTCGGCTTTGTTGAATCCCCGTTGCAGCCCCATACGCTGGTACTGCCGATTCGTTAATCAGGACATTCATGAAAATCAACGTGGTAGGCACCAGCGGCGTGGGGAAATCTACACTGGCAAAACGTCTGGCGGCGCTGTTTTCCGTGCCCTATATCGAAATGGATACGCTGTACTGGCGGCCAGAATGGCAGGGCGTCACCGATGAGGAACTCTTTGCCGCGCTGGCGCAGGCAACCGCCGCCCCCGGGTGGGTACTGGACGGTAACTACAATCGTAGTCGCCCGGTAAAGTGGCGCGAGGTGGATCTGGTGGTGTGGGTGGATTACAGCTTCTGGCGCACTTTCCGCCAGGCCGTATGGCGTGCCGCAAGCCGTGCGTGGCGACAGCAGGAGCTGTGGCCGGGCACCGGTAACCGGGAGAGCTTCCGGCGTTCCTTCTTTAGCCGTGACTCCATCATCCTCTGGACGCTGAAAACCTGGCGTCCAAACCGCGAGCGCTATCTGCGGGATATGGCCGATCCCGCGTGGCAGCATATCCGCTTTGTGCGACTGCGTAATCAGCGTGAAACCGAAGCCTTTATCGCGCAGTTGCTGGCAGAAAAAGCGCAGCAATCTGGCGCTTAAGCGCACGAAAAGGCAGTGGTTGTTGCCGGGCTATGGTAGCTTTATGACTCTAACCATAAGGAGCCCTGCAGATGCCACACGTTGATATTAAATGTTTTCCCCGCGACCTGAACGACGAACAAAAAACCGCACTGGCTGCGGACATCACCGAAGTGCTGATTCGCCATCTGAATAGCAAAGAGGGCGCCGTTAGCGTTGCCCTGAATCAGGTCCAGCAGAGCGACTGGCAGCAGGTGTGGGACACCGAGATTGCCCCACATATGGATGAGCTGATTAAAAAGCCAGGCTACAGCATGTAAACCTTCGTAGCCCGGACGAGGCGTAGCCGACTCCGGGGAGGCGCGGCGCTATTCCCGGCGGCGCTTCGCTTGGCCGGGCTACCATTGCTGGGCTACTCCTCAGGCGTGTTTGCTCGGATCTGTTTTCCACTCGCCACAAACGTTCCCGCGCCGAGATGATGCAGCGTATTGCGCTTATCGTCGTCGAAATTCCAGCGTCCGGCAACAAACGCCTGTTCATCCGCCGCGGCGGAAACCACTTCGCCAAACAGCGTATCGTACTGCCCGGCGGCGGCCGTGGCGGGCAGCAGTCGGCACTCCATCCATGCCAGACATTTTTCTTCAATCACCGGCAATCCCAGCACCGGGCCTTTCACCACCGGAATGCCGTAGGCGTTGAATTTATCCTCTTCGCGTCCGCTGATGCTGCCTACCGCGTAGGTCCAGCTGGCTGCAGCTACGCTCGGTACCACAATCCCGAAGGTGCCGTTACGCTCAATAATTTCCCGTGACCAGGCGCTCTTATCGACCACGATGGCGATACGCGGCGGCTCAAACTCCACCGGCATTGACCAGGCAGCGGCCATCACGTTGCGGCGCTGTGAGTCGACGTCGAAGCTGGTGATGAGGACAGTGGGGCCGTGGTTGAGCAGGCGGCTGGCGTGATGAAGTTCAACGGGAAGAAAACGGCTCATAAGGATTTCCTGAATAGTAGGATGCGATTAGCTACACACTAAATCGCAATAAAAGCGTAATCAATACGTCATATCACCTGCCTATAGTCGCCAGCACTAAGTCCCAAAGAGGATAACAATATGTTGGCTCCCCTGATGTTTATGCAGGTGAGCGCGGCCCGTCGGTGTTCGACCACGGGTGATGCATCGCTTTCCAATTGGGGAGGGCGAAAATGCGCGCGCTGACTGGCATTCGGCTCGATGGCGTTTCCTTCGCTTTCGGTGCCACCACCGTTCTTAATCACATCAACCTGCAGATCGATGCGGGCAGCATCGTGGCATTGCTTGGGCCTTCCGGCTGCGGCAAAAGCACGTTACTGCGCCTGCTAGCAGGGCTCACCGTTCCTGCTGAAGGTGAAATTCATTTCGGCGACCGTCTGATTGCCAGACCCGGCTGGGGGCTACCGCCCGAGCAGCGGGATATCGGCATGGTTTTCCAGGACTACGCGCTGTGGCCGCACATGACCGCCGCTGAAAACGTCGCCTTTCCGCTACGTATGCGCGGCGTGGCTCGCGATGAGCGGACGCGTCGGGTTAATGACGCGTTGTCGATGGTCGGTCTCTCTGGCTTTGGCGAACGTAAGCCTTCCGGGCTCTCTGGTGGACAGCAGCAGCGCGTGGCGCTGGCAAGGGCGATCGTCGCCGAACCGCGGGTACTGCTGTTTGATGAACCGCTTTCCAACCTCGATAGCGAACTGCGTGAATCGTTATGTCTGGAGATGAGCCGACTGCTGCGCCAGCTCGGTATCACCGCCGTGTACGTCACCCACGACCGCCGCGAGGCCGAACTGTTGGCTGACCGAATTGTGCACCTTTCTGCGGGCAGCATTGCGGCTGTTCGCACCGTTGCTTCTACCTCAGGGGAACTTGTATGAAATCCGTTAAAAAAGGCGTTGCGCTCGCGATGATGTTATCTGCTTCGATGATTTCCAGCGCCCATGCGCTGACCGTCTACACCGCAGGCCCAGGTTCGTTGGCTAAGAATCTGGCCAGCGGCTATGAAAAGAAAACCGGCGTGAAGGTGAATATCTTCCAGGCCACCACCGGCAAGGTGATGGCGCGTCTGGAGGCAGAGCAGGCTAACCCGCAGGCGGACGTGCTGATTTCCGCGTCATGGGACACCGCTGAAGATTTACACGGCCGTGGCTGGCTGCTGCCGTATCAGAGCGGGAATGCCGATAAGGTGCCAGCGGCACTGAAATCTGCCGACTTTGTGGCGCAGGGTATTTCGGCGCTGGGGATTGTCTGGAACACCAAAAGCGGTACCCCGGAGCCGAAAGAGTGGCGCGACCTGACCGAAGCGGCGTTTAAAGACAAAGTCACTACGCCGGACCCGGCGCTCTCCGGTGCCTCGCTCGATTTGCTGATCGGGTTACAGAATGGCATGGGTGATAAAGCCTGGGCGCTGTTTGATGAGCTGAAAAAGAACGGCATGGTGGTGAGTGGGCCGAACGCGCAGGCGGTCACCCCGGTGATGCAGGGGGCTAAAGCGGCGGTATTCGGCGCGGTGGACTATGTCTCCTACGGCAATATCGACCAGGGCGAGTCGCTGAAGGTGATTTTCCCGGCCAGCGGCACGGTGATTGCGCCGCGTCCGATGATGATCCTCAAAACCACCCAGCATGCGGATGAGGCGAAAGCCTTTATTGACTATGTGCTGTCGCCGGAAGGTCAGGCGATGGTCGCCGACGCATGGCTGATGCCTGCGCGCAGCGATATGTCCGCCAAGCGCCCGCTGCTGAACGACCTGAAAGTGTTGCCAACCACCAGCGACGGTAGCAGCGAACGCAGCGCGGTTCTGGCTCGGTTTAATACGCTGTTCGGGCAGTAAATTTCCGTAGCCCGGCCGAGCGAAGCGACGCCGGGAATCAGCTTGGTGCACAACCCGGCGGCGCTTCGCGTGGCCGGGCTACAATCTGGAACTTCGGGTGAAACAAAAATCCCTCTCTCTTGTCACCCTCATCGCGCTGGTGGTGCTGGTGGCGTTGCCGCTCTTTTTCATCCTGCTACAGGCTATTTTCCCGCAGTTCAGCGCCGGTTCGCTGCATAAGCCGTTTAGTGGAATAGCCACTTTACTCAACGATCCTCAGTTGATGCCGATGCTCGGCGGAACCTTGTGGATTGCCTGCGGCGTGGCGCTGATGAGCGTGATTATCGGCCTGCCGCTCGGCGTGCTGCGCGGGCTGTTTAACCTGCCGCTGCCAAAGCTGTGGGATCTGCTGTTTTTAATTCCGTTTCTCACGCCGCCGTATATCGCCGCGCTGTCGTGGATGCTGGTGCTTCAGCATAACGGCTATCTGCAGCAGCTGACCGGCTGGGATCTCAACGATCTGCTGTTTAGCCGCACCGGGATCGTGCTGGTGATGACCCTGAATATCTTCCCGGTGGTCTATTTTGCCGTCTCACGCAGCCTGCTGGCGAGCGGGCAGCGGCTGGCTATCGTGGCGCGGGTTCATGGGGCAAGCGCCTGGCGAGCATTCTGGCACGTCACGCTGCCAATGCTTTCCCCGGCGCTGGCGGCCGGGATGCTGCTGGCCTTTACCCTGGCGATTGAAGAGTACGGCGTACCCGCCGCGCTGGGCTCAAGGTCTGGCGTGGTGATGCTCACCGTGGGTATTGAGAAAAAACTGGCGGACTGGCCTATCGATCTCACCGGCGCATCGCTGCTCTCGGTGCTGTTGATTACCGTGGCGTTGCTGGCCTGGTGGCTGCAAAAACGGCTGACGGGAACGACGGAAGTGACCAGCGTTACCGGAAAACCGGGGGAGAACAGCGGGGCGTCGCTCGGTGTTATGACGCTTCCCGCGCTGCTGGTGATGGGCGGCATTGGCGGGCTGGCGGTGCTGCTTCCCGGTGCGTCAATGGTGGCAACCAGCCTGATGGGCACGCTCTCCGGTGGATTGAACATGGGCAACTTTACCCTGAAGCACTTTAGCGCACTGTTCGCGCAGCAGGGCGATGCGCTCTCGGCGTTGGGCACCAGTTTATCGTTGGCGCTGGCCTCGGCGCTGATTGTCGGCCTGCTCGGGCTGGTGGCGGCCTGGTTGGTACTGGTGCAGAAAATCAAAGGCAGCGCATTGATTGATGCGCTGTCGCTGATGCCCGCAGCGCTGCCGGGGGTGGTGGTGGGGGTTGGGCTTATCCTGCTGTGGAATCAGCCGTTCTGGCCGGTCTCACCTTACAATACGTGGTTTATGCTGCTGCTCTCGTATTGCTGCCTGCTGCTGCCGTGGCCGGTGCGCTATGTCGGCAGCGCGCTGCGTCAGTTGGGGAATAACCTGGAACCGGCGGCGCGGGTGCACGGTGCGTCGCCGTGGCAGGCGCTGCGGTTGATTGTGCTGCCGCTGGTATTCCCGGCGCTGCTGGCGGCGATGCTGATGGTATTTGCTGTCGCCTCCCGCGAGCTGGTGACCTCACTGCTGCTGGCACCTGCGGGAACGCAGACCGTGGCGGTGTTTATCTGGCGGCAGTTTGAGCAGGGTTCGGTCGGCCAGGGAATGGCGATGGCGAGCCTGACGCTGTTCGTCGGGCTGGGGTTAATGCTGACCGCGCTGGGGCTGATGCAGCGAAGTACACGGTAGGTTAACCGATCGCACAAATCGGTCAGTGGGCAGGGCAAAATAGGTTATAAAGAACGGACACCAACGCTGGAGGCTTTGATGACCCCTTTCTTAAGCGCCTATTTTGCTCGTCTCGGTTGGACGGGCACCCCTGATGTATCGATTGAGACGCTGCGCAGTCTGCATATCCACCACAACAGCGCCATTCCGTTCGAGAACCTTGATGTGCTGTTGCCGCGTGAGATGCACCTCGACGATCAATCGCTGGAAGATAAGCTGGTTCACGCGCGTCGCGGGGGCTACTGCTTTGAACAAAACGGTCTGTTTGAGCGCGTGCTGCGTGAACTCGGTTTCCACGTGCGCAGCCTGCTGGGGCGCGTGGTGTTGGCGCATCCGCCGCAGATGCCGCCGCGAACCCACCGCCTGCTGCTGGTGGACGTGGACGGCGAACGCTGGATTGCCGACGTTGGCTTTGGCGGGCAGACGTTGACCGCGCCAATCAAGCTGCTGGCGGATATTACCCAGACCACGCCGCACGGCGACTACCGTCTGCTTTATGAAAACCAGGAGTGGATTTTACAGTTCAGCCATCACGACCACTGGCAGTCGATGTATCACTTCGACCTGGGGCGTCAGTACGCATCGGATTACGTGATGGGCAACTTCTGGTCGGCGCACTGGCCGCAGTCGCATTTCCGTCACCATCTGCTGATGTGTCGCCATCTACCCGACGGTGGCAAAATGACGCTGACCAACTTCCACTTTACCCATTGGGATAATAACCATGTGGTTGAGAAGATTGATTTCCCGGACGTGCCCGCGCTGTACGAAGCGCTGCAAACCCGCTTCGGGCTTGGCGTGACCGATCCGAAATACGGCTTTAGCGTCAGCGAACTGGCGGCCATCATGGCGGCATTCGACACCCACCCCGAAGCCGGAAAATAACCCGTAGCCCGGCCGAGGCGAAGCTGACGCCGGGGTTTGGCGCCGCGTTGCCCCGTAGACGTAATTTTCAGGGATGAAATGATATGGCCTTAACGATCCGTGTATTACTTGAAAACCATCTGGCTTGCGGGGCCGATAGCGGTCTGAGAGCCAAAGCGGGATTAAGTCTGCTGATCGAGGATGAAACCACCGCCATTCTTTTCGACACCGGCCCCGATAACAGCTTCCAGCACAATGCCGCGCAGATGGGTATTTCGCTGGATAACCTCACGGCGACGGTGCTTTCACACGGTCACTACGACCATTGTGGAGGCGTGCCCTGGCTGCCGGACAATAGCCGAATTATTTGCCACCCGACCATCGGCAACGAGCGCTATGCCGCGCTAAGCGTGGCGGGGCGCAGCCATAAAATCAAAAAGCTCTCGCTGGAGATTGATTACGCTCGCCATCGTATGGAATACACCCGCGCGCCGCTGCACATTAGCGACCGTTTTATCTGGTCAGGCGAGATAGCCGTTGATCGCCCTAAAGCCTACGGCGTGACCGGCGATAAAACGGATTACGTGGTTGATGAGGGCGTGCTGATTTATCTGTCCGAACGCGGGTTGGTGATTATTACCGGCTGCGGGCATCGCGGGATTATCAACATTGTGCGGCACTGCCAGCAGATTACCGGGATCGACAAGGTTCATGCGCTGATCGGCGGCTTTCATCTGCGCTGTGCTTCGCCGCGGACGCTCTGGCAGGTGAGGCGGTTCTTGCACCAGTTAAAGCCCGATAAAGTGATGGGCTGCCACTGCACCGGCGCGTGGGCCAAACTATGGCTGCCGGAGATTATCTCCCCAGCAACCGGCGACACCTTTACCCTGTAGCCCGGCGGCGCTTCGCTTGGCCGGGCTACAGAATGGGAGGCAGCGCGTTAGCTTAACCCTAAGAAATGCTGGGCGATTTTGAAGTAGATAATCAGCCCGGTGCCGTCAATCAGGGTGGCGATAAACGGCGCGGAGACCACCGCCGGGTCGATGCCAACGCGTTTGATGACTAGCGGGATCACCGAGGAGACGACTGCGCTCCAGATAGTGACGCACACCAGCGTCAGGCTGACAATAAAGGTGATTTCCGGGCCAATGCCCATGATCCACGCCCGCAGGCAACCTGCCGCGCCGAGCGTGATGGCAACCAGCATCGCCGTCGACATCTCTTTACGCAGAATACGCCCCAAATCCCTCAGGCCCACTTCGCCCAGCGCCATGGCGCGCACCAGGGTTGAGGTGATCTGCGTGCCGCTGTTGCCCCCGGTGCCAATCAGCAGCGGGATAAAGAACGCCAGCGCAATAGCAGACTCCAGCGCCTCTTCAAAGTGCTGAATTACGGTGCTGGTGTACGCTTCGGCGATAAACAGCAGCAGCAGCCAGACGGCGCGTTTTTTCCACAGCGTCACCGGGCTTATCTCCAGATACGGTTTTTCCAGCGGCAGGGTGGCGCCCTGAAGCTGCGCGTCTTCGGTGATTTCATCGGCTAACAGCTGGTCTATCTCTTTTTCATTCAGGCAGCCGATAAGCTTGCCGTTTTCAATCACCGGCAGCAGCGTCAGATGGTGCTTTTCGATAAGACCCGCCGCCACGTCACGGGTATCATCCGGGCTGACGTGGAATAAAGTGGTGGTCATTAGCTGCGCGACCGGCTGATTATCATCGGACGCCTGGAGCAACGTGCGCGTCGATAATATTCCACGCAGGTTGTCGCCGGACACCACGAATACGGCGCAAGGGAAATGGTCGTCATTTAATTGCCGCAGAAACATCTCGCGCGCTTCTTTTACGCTAAGCGGTTCCGGCAACGAAATAAACGTTTTCGACATGTAGCTTGAGATAATATCGCCCGTAGCTGGGGCGGTTGGGTAGTGCGGCGCAGTGGCATGAATATAAGACATCAAAATGTTCCCTATAGAAATTCTATATAGGGCGATCAAACTGGAAATGACAGAGAAATCCCTACGTCCCGGTTTTAGCACTGAACAACGTATCTGTACGGCATTGAGCCGTCAGAAGTTATCTTGGCAACACCTTGATTCGATGGATGCCTGTATTTCCCTGTGATGGTCTCTCTCGATACCACCAGGGCGATAACTTATGTTTATTCAGGAGCCTCGCCATAACAAGATTATTAATTACGATGCTGAGTGAATTTATATTTCCCGTGTGCCGTCAGGCGCCACGGTAAATTCAACGAGCGTAATATAGCGCGTTATTCCGCGTTATGGTGGTGAAAGATAAAATGGTTGAGAATAGGTTTAGTATTTTGTTGGTGGCATAAAAAACCCGGCGTCGCGGTGCTCGGCCGGGCTACGTTATGATAAAGGGACTATCGGCGGGAACGGACCACCTGATAACGTCGAGTCAGGTATTCCACCGGCGCGCTCCAGACGTGCACCAGGCGGGTGAACGGGAACAGCAGGAAGATAGTCATGCCGAGCACCAGATGCACGCGGTAGACCCAGGCCACGCCGTCCAGGTGCGCGGAGGCGCCGCCGTGGAAGGTGACCACCGCCTGCGCCCAGTCCACCAGCTTCAGCATTTCGCTGCCGTCCGGGTGCTGCGCGGAGAACGGAATGGTGGTCAGGCCGAGGCAGCACTGGATCAGCAGGATGCTGAGGATCAGAATATCCGCCGTCGATGAGGTGGCGCGAATGCGCGGGGTGAACAGACGACGAATCAGCAGACCTGCGCCGCCGACCAGCGTCATCACCCCGCAGGCTCCGCCGAGGATCATCGCCATCAGCTGTTTCTGCGACAGTGGCAGCCAGGATTCATACACCCAGTGCGGCGTTAACATGCCGAAGAAGTGGCCGAAGAAGATCCCCAGAATACCGACGTGGAACAGGTTGGACCAAATCACCATCCCGCGCTTGTCGAGCATCTGGCTGGAGGAGGCGCGCCAGGTGTACTGACCGTAGTCGTAGCGCAGCCAACTGCCCAGCAGGAACACCGTGCCGCAGAGGTAAGGGTAGATGTCGTAAAAAAAGACGTTGAGGTACTGTATCATTTCGGGCCTCCCGCACGGACGTCCACGTATTGTGGCGCCACGTCCTGGCTAAAGCGTCGTTGATAGCTTTGCAGCGGGGAACTGTCGCAGGCGGTGGCGTTATCTTCGATAAACTTCACCTGTTCCTCTTCCCAGACTGCATCCAGCGCCTGGCGGGTATCGTCTCGCGCTTCGCCCGCCACCTGTTTTGTGACACTGTCACTTGATAATGAAGTATTGGCCAATGCCAGCAGGGTATCGAACAGCTGATACCACGGTGCCTGGCGCTGTTTAAGGCGACCGCCAATCAGCGCCAGAATCGGCGCGACGTTTTGCAGGCCTTCCTGCGCCTGAGCCTGCGGCAGAATGCTGAGATACTCCAGATAAAGCGGCAGATGATCGGGCAGCTCGCGGCAATCCAGCTGCAGGCCGACCTGTTCATACTGCGTCATCAGCTCAACCATTGCCTGACCCCGGTCGCGGGACTCCGCGTGCACGTGCTCAAACAACAGCAGCGAGGTAGCGCGTCCGCGTTCAAAAATCTCACACCATTCCGCTTGCTTATCGAGCAGCGACACCGCCAGATGCTGCTCGAGGAACGGGCGCAGCGCTGGGGCGTCGCTGTCGATTAACGCAAACAGCTCATCCTTGTTATCCCAGCTGAGCTCATCGGGGTACTCCATCAGCAGCCCGATGATTTTCAGGATCCGCATTAGTTTTTCTCCCCGATGTTGATGGCGTCGATACGGTGGCTGTTAAACAGGTTGAACTTGGTGTCCGACCCGTGGCAGCCGTCGCCGAAGGTGAAACCGCAGCCCTTGCTTTCCGGGAAGGCATCTTCCGCCATTTCGCGGTGGCTGGTTGGGATCACGAAGCGGTCTTCGTAGTTGGCGATCGCCAGATAACGGTACATCTCTTCAACCTGCGCCTCGCTTAAGCCCACTTCTTCAATCGCGCGGGTGTCGGTCACGCCCTCAACGGTCTGAGAACGTTTGTAGTGACGCATCGCCATCATGCGTTTCAGCGCGCGCAGCACCGGGCCGGTATCGCCCGCACTGAGCATGTTTGCCAGATACTGTACCGGAATGCGCAGGCTTTCCACCGCCGGCAGAACACTGTCGGTTTTTGGCAGGCCACCGGCATCAGCAACGGACTGGATTGGTGACAACGGCGGCACGTACCAGACCATTGGCAGGGTGCGATATTCCGGATGTAGCGGCAGCGCCAGCTTCCAGTCCATCGCCATTTTGTACACCGGTGAACGCTGCGCGGCGTCCAGCGTGTTCTGGGTGATGCCCTGTTTCAGCGCTTCTTCAATCACTGCCGGGTCGTGCGGGTCAAGGAACACATCGCACTGACGCTCGTAGAGATCGGTTTCATGCTCGGTGCTGGCGGCTTCTTCGATACGGTCGGCGTCATACAGCAGTACGCCCAGGTAGCGAATACGGCCCACACAGGTTTCCGAACAGACGGTCGGCTGGCCGGATTCAATACGCGGGTAGCAGAAGATGCATTTTTCAGACTTACCGCTCTTCCAGTTGAAGTAGATTTTTTTGTACGGGCAGCCGGTGATGCACATACGCCAGCCGCGGCACTTGTCCTGGTCAATCAACACGATGCCGTCTTCTTCACGCTTGTAAATCGCGCCGCTTGGGCAGGTGGCGACACAGCTTGGATTCAGACAGTGTTCGCACAGGCGCGGCAGATACATCATGAAGGTGTTTTCGAACTGGCCGTACATCTCTTTTTGCATTGCCGCAAAGTTCTGGTCGTGGGCGCGTTTTTCAAACTCGCCGCCAAGCAGCTCTTCCCAGTTCGGACCCCACTCAATTTTGTTCATCCGCTGGCCGCTAATCAGCGAGCGCGGGCGGGCGGTCGGCAGGTTTTTACCCTCCGGCGCGTTGTGCAGGTGCTGGTAGTCGTAGGTGAACGGCTCGTAATAATCGTCAATGCCCGGGATCAGCGGGTTGGCGAAGATTTTCGACAGCACGCCCAGGCGGCCGCCCATGCGCGGGGTCAGTTTGCCGCTGATGCCGCGAACCCAGCCGCCTTGCCATTTCTCCTGGTTTTCCCAGTCTTTTGGGAAACCGATGCCCGGTTTGGTCTCGACGTTGTTAAACCACGCGTATTCCATCCCTTCGCGGCTGCTCCAGACGTTCTTACAGGTCACGGAGCAAGTGTGGCAGCCAATGCATTTATCAAGGTTTAAAACCATCCCAACCTGTGAGCGTATCTTCATTTTGCTGCCTCCTGAACCTGGTCATTGCCTTCATCATCCAGCCAATTAATGTTTTTCATTTTGCGAATCATAATGAACTCATCACGGTTCGAACCGACCGTTCCGTAGTAGTTGAAGCTATAGGCCAGCTGCGCATAGCCGCCGATCATATGGGTCGGTTTTGGGCAGATACGGGTGACCGAGTTATGGATCCCCC
Source organism: Kluyvera sichuanensis (assembly GCF_014218705.1). Classification (GTDB taxonomy): domain Bacteria; phylum Pseudomonadota; class Gammaproteobacteria; order Enterobacterales; family Enterobacteriaceae; genus Kluyvera; species Kluyvera sichuanensis. Next base: position 411,427 of record NZ_JABBJF010000001.1, read on the forward strand.
CGCGTCGTCCGGTAACCTCCGAGCCTGGAATATTCATGATGCGTTCCTGGGCGTGGTACATCATGGTCATGCCCGGCGGTACGCGCTGGCTGACCACCGCACGGGCGGTGAGCGCACCGTTGGCGTTGAACGCTTCAATCCAGTCGTTATCGGCGATCCCCAGCTCTTTAGCGTCGGTTTCGCTCAGCCAGACGATTGGCCCGCCGCGCGACAGCGTCAGCATCAGCAGGTTTTCGCTATAGGTAGAGTGAATGCCCCATTTCTGGTGCGGCGTCAGGAAGTTCAGCGCTTTTTCCGGGAAGCCGTTCGGCGGAATCTCCTTCATGTGGCTAACGCTGCGGGTGTCGATTGGCGGGCGATAGGCCACCAGGCTCTCGCCAAAATCACGCATCCACGGGTGATCCTGATACAGCGACTGGCGGCCCGACACGGTACGCCACGGGATCAGCTCGTGCACGTTGGTGTAACCCGCGTTATAGGAGACGTGTTCATCTTCAAGGCCGGACCAGGTTGGGCTGGAGATGATTTTGCGCGGCTGCGCCTGAATATCGCGGAAGCGAATCTTCTCGTCTTCTTTGTTGGTTGCCAGATGGGTGTGGTTGAGACCGGTAAATTCGCCCAGCGCTTCCCAGGCTTTCACCGCCACCTGACCGTTGGTTTCCGGCGCCAGGGTGAGGATCACCTCGGCGGCATCAATTGCCGTCTCAATACACGGGCGGCCTTTCGCCGGGCCATCGAGCTTGACGTAGTTGAGCTTGCCGAGGAAATCTATCTCGGTCTGGGTTTTCCAGCCGATACCTTTGCCACCGTTGCCGAGTTTGTCCATCAACGGGCCGAGCGAGGTAAAGCGCTCGTAGGTGGCCGGATAATCACGTTCAACCGCGATAATATTCGGCGCGGTTTTGCCTGGAATCAGGTCGCATTCGCCTTTACGCCAGTCCTGAATGGCAAACGGCTGCGCCAGCTCCGCCGGGGAGTCGTGCTGCAGCGGTTGCAGCACCACGTCGGTTTCCACGCCAAGATGCCCCTGACAGATTTCCGAGAACGCTTTGGCGATACCCTTGTAGATTTCCCAGTCGCTCTTGGACTCCCATGCCGGGTCAACGGCGGCGGAGAGCGGGTGGATGAACGGGTGCATATCCGAGGTGTTCATATCGTCTTTTTCGTACCAGGTGGCGGTCGGCAGGACGATATCGGAGAACAGGCAGGTGCTGGACATACGGAAATCGAGCGTGACCAGCAGGTCAAGCTTGCCCTCAATGGCGGCGGTCTGCCATTCCACTTCTTCCGGTTTTACGTCGTCGGTCGAGCCCAGATCCTCGCCCTGAATCCCGCTGTCGGCACCGAGCAGATACTTCAGCATGTATTCGTGGCCTTTACCGGAGGAACCCAGCAGGTTAGAACGCCAGATAAACAGGTTACGCGGGTGGTTCGCACCGTTGTCCGGTTGCTCGCTGGCAAAACGGATATCGCCAGATTTCAGCCCCTGAACGGTGTATTCCTGCGGCGTCATGCCCGCTGCTGCGGCCTTCGCCTTCACGGTAAGCGGGTTGAGGTTAAGCTGCGGCGCGGACGGCAGCCAGCCCATACGTTCGGCGCGGACGTTAAAGTCGATAAGATGACCGGTATATTTTTTCGGGTCGGCCAGCGGTGAGAGCAGTTCCTGTGCGGTCAGCTTCTCATAGCGCCACTGGCTGGCGTGGTTGTAGAAGTAGGAGGTACTGTTCATCTGGCGCGGTGGGCGGTTCCAGTCCAGCGCAAAGGCCAGCGGCAGCCAGCCGGTTTGCGGACGCAGCTTCTCCTGGCCCACGTAGTGCGCCCAGCCGCCGCCGCTCTGACCGACGCAGCCGCAAAACACCAGCATGTTGATCATCCCACGGTAGTTCATGTCCATGTGGTACCAGTGGTTAACCCCGGCACCGAGAATGATCATCGAACGGCCGTGTGTTTTATGCGCGGTGTCGGCGAACTCAAGGGCAATTTTTTCGATGTTATGGCGCGATACGCCGGTGATCTGCTCACCCCAGGCCGGGGTGTAGGCTTTCACCTCATCAAAGCTTTTTGCTGCCAGATCATCGTCCAGACCGCGGTCGAGGCCGTAGTTGGCCAGTACCAGGTCATAGACGCTCACCACCAGACGGCTGCTGCCGTCGGCGAAGGTCAGCTGTTTTGCCGGCAGCTTACGCACCAGAATCGGGTCTTGCTTGACGCTGCGGAAGTGCGGGTTTTCGTTGCCGCCAAAGTAGGGGAACGCCACGCCAGCGACGGTATCGCGGTTATCCAGCAGCGAGAGGGTCAGTTCGGTCTCTTTCCCCGACGCCAGCGATTCGAGGTTCCACTTGCCTTTTTCGCCCCAGCGGAAACCGATAGAGCCGTTTGGCACCACCAGTTCACCGTCGCGGTTGTAGGCCACGGTTTTCCATTCCGGGTTGTTGGCTTCGCCCAGCCCATCCACCAGATCCGAGGCACGCAGCATACGGCCTGCGGTATACGAACCGTCGTCGCGGCTGTCGAGCATCACCAGCATTGGCATGTCGGTATAGCGGCGGCAGTAGTTGATAAAGTATTCGCTTGGGTTATCGAGGTGGAACGCTTTGAGGATCACGTGGCCCATCGCCATCGCCAGCGCGCTGTCGGTACCCTGTTTCGGTGCCAGCCACTGGTCACTAAGTTTGGCGACTTCTGAGAAGTCTGGGGTGATGGCGACGGTTTTGGTGCCTTTGTAACGGACTTCGGTGAAGAAGTGGGCGTCCGGGGTACGGGTCTGCGGTACGTTGGAACCCCAGGCGATGATATAGCTGGAGTTGTACCAGTCGGCGGATTCTGGCACGTCGGTCTGCTCGCCCCAGGTCATCGGTGAGGCGGGCGGTAAGTCGCAGTACCAGTCGTAGAAGCTTAAGCAGGTGCCGCCAATCAAGGAGAGATAGCGGGTACCGGCGGCGTAGGAGACCATCGACATCGCCGGGATCGGCGAGAAGCCCGCCACGCGGTCGGGACCGTACTTTTTAATCGTCCAGACGTTGGCGGCGGCAATCAACTGGTTAAGCTCTTTCCACGAAGAACGCACAAAGCCGCCTTTACCGCGCGCCTGCTTGTAGCTCTGGGTCTTTTCCGGGTCTTTCATGATGCTGTCCCAGGCCACCATCGGGTCCGGGTGTTCGGCGAGGGCTTCGCGCCACAGCTCAATCAGCTTTTTACGCGCCAGCGGGTACTTCAGACGGTTGGCGCTGTAGAGATACCAGGAGTAGCTGGCACCGCGCGGGCAGCCGCGAGGTTCGTGGTTGGGCAGGTCAGGGCGGGTGCGGGGATAGTCGGTCTGTTGGGTTTCCCAGGTGACCAGGCCATTTTTGACGTAAATCTTCCAGCTGCATGAGCCCGTACAGTTCACCCCGTGGGTCGAGCGAACGATCTTGTCGAATTGCCAGCGTTGACGATAGCTGTCTTCCCAGTCACGGTTGTTGTCGTAGACCTGTCCGTGACCGTTGGCAAAGGTCTCGCGTTTCTGCTTAAAGTAGCGAAAGCGATCCAGTAGCTTGCTCATACTTGCTCCTCCTGACGGGGGGCTTTGCTCCCCCGTGGTTACACTGCTCACATAGTTATGTTTATTTTGACGTCGGTTTGCGGCGGCCGTAGACAAGCCATGTCACCAGCACGCACACGACGTAGAAGACAAAGAACACTTTCATGGCGCCAACCGGTGAACCGGTCATGGCTAAAGAGGTGCCGAAGGCTTTTGGAATAAAGAAGCCGCCAACTGCGCCGATAGCGGAGATAAAACCGAGCGCGGCGGCGGTATCGGTAACCGCTTCGTGCTGGGCTTCTTCATCGCTGCCGCCGCGTTTTTTGACGCTGTCGATGGTGATTTGACGGAAAATCACCGCGATCATCTGGAAGGTGGAGCCACTGCCGAGACCGGCGGTCAGGAACAGGCCCATAAACACCACGTAGAAGGCGAGGAAGCTGCCGGAGCCGCTGCCTGGCAGCGTCAGGAACAGCAGGCCGGTAAACACTGCCATCAATATAAAGTTCACCAGCGTGACCTTCACGCCGCCGAGGCGATCGGAAATCACACCGCCGAATGAACGCGCCAGCGCGCCGATAAACGGCCCGAAGAAGGCCAGCTTGAGAATGTTAACGTCCGGGAACTGGGTTTTTGCCAGCATCGCAAAACCGGCAGAGAAGCCGATAAATGAGCCGAAGGTTGCCAGATAGAGCAAACTCAGCAGCCACATATGCGGGCGTTTCAGCACCGGAAGCTGGTCACGCACTGAGGCTTTGGAGCTGGCGATATCGTTCATCCCCACCCAGGCGGCGATAGTGGCGATAACCAGCAGCGGCACCCAGATGATGGCGGCGTTGGCCAGCGACAGGATAGAACCGTCTTCCTGCGGGACGCCGTGAACGCCAAGAAAGGTGAAGATCGGCAGGAAGATCACCGCGGGGGCGACCATCTGCATCACGCTGACGCCAAGGTTGCCGAGCCCACCGTTAATGCCGAGCGCGCTGCCTTGCTTCGCTTTTGGGAAGAAGAAGCTGATGTTGCCCATACTGGAGGCAAAGTTAGCCCCAGCGAATCCGCACAGCAGTGCGATGATGATAAATACTTCGTAAGGGGTAGAGGTGTTCTGAATGGCAATGCCCAACCAGACGCACGGTACCACCAGAATTACCGTACTTAACACCGTCCATTTGCGCCCACCCAATATGGGTACCATAAAGGAGTAGGGTACGCGTAATATGGCACCAGAAAGTGAAGGTAATGCGGTTAATAAAAAGAGTTGGTCCGTGGTGAAATTAAAACCCACTTTATTGAGATTCACCGCCACGGCGCTAAATAACATCCAGACGCAGAAGGCGAGTAATAAACAGGCAACGGAAATCCACAGATTTCGCCTCGCAATTGATTTTCCTTTATTTTCCCAGAAGCCGGGATTCTCAGGTTTCCACTCTTTTAAAAGATAATGATTCTCTTTCTCATTATTTGCCATATAACCCTCGGGGAACACGTCATAAAAAATAAACAAAAGGAAAAACAGCGATGTAGGAAGAGGGAGTTATTATTGCTAGGCCGTTTTATCGCTTTATCGTTGAAGAATAGATAAAAAAAGCGCGTTGTAAGAAAACGCGCTGTGAATAAAACGTTGTTAATTGTTACTAAATGTAAATTAAGAGGGATTAAGCTCCAGCGTAATATAATGTTGTATATAGCGAGCAAAGATCTCATCGCTAATTTCCGCCATCCCTAGTGCATAAATTCCATCTAGTCCACACACTAACGCAATTAATCGCCAGGCAATATTTTCTGCGCTATCAATGGGACGAAATTCATTAGCTTCCGTGCCCTGTAAAATCAGCGATACGGTTTCCTTATGCCACATATCCATCGTCAGCAGATAAGCACCTTTAATATCGCTGTCGCTGTCCGCCAGTAACTGTGCTTCCCGCCAGAGACGGACGTAGGGGTCAAGACGGCCATCATCGCTGCCAAGCATCGAAAAGAGGCGGTCGTGCCAGTTCGCATCATCGGCCACCAGTGGCATATCGAGCATTTCACGGATCAGCCTGACGAAGGCGAGGGATTTGAGTTCACCAATAGAGGTGAAGTGGTGATGCACCTGGCCGCTGGAGACTCCGGCAACGCTGGCAATATTACGTACGGTCATGGCGCTAAAGCCGCCGCTTAGTGCCACCTGCATGGCGGTTTTAAGGATCGCTTCCCGCCGTTCTTCTCGGGTTAAATAGTTCATTTTTCTTCGTTTAAGTAGGGTTTAGCTGAGAATAACAAAAAATTGGACATGCGTTCAACAATCCGGCAGGATCTCGTTCCTGGACACATGTCCAACAATGAACAATGAAGTGAGGAACGGAAAAATGTCACGCCAATGGTTAACGCTCATGGCTATCCTGATGGTCTATATCCCGGTGGCGATTGATGCCACCGTGCTGCACGTGGCCGCGCCGACGCTGAGCGTCGCGCTGGGCACCAGCGGCAATGAGCTGCTGTGGATCATTGATATCTATTCACTGGTAATGGCCGGGATGGTGCTGCCAATGGGCGCGCTCGGCGACAAGATTGGTTTTAAACGCCTGCTGTTGCTCGGCAGCGGGATCTTTGGCCTGGCATCGCTGGCCGCGGCGTTTTCGCCGAGTGCGCTAACGCTGATTGCTTCACGCGCACTGCTGGCGATCGGCGCGGCGATGATTGTACCGGCCACGCTCGCCGGGATCCGTACCACCTTTGCTGAAGCGCGTCATCGTAATATGGCGCTGGGGCTGTGGGCGGCCGTTGGTTCCGGCGGCGCGGCGTTTGGCCCACTGGTGGGCGGCATGCTGCTGGAGCACTTCTATTGGGGATCGGTGTTCCTGATCAACGTACCGATTGTGCTGGTGGTGATTGCCATTAATGCCAGAGTGGTGCCGCGCCAGCCTGCGCGACGCGAGCAGCCGCTGAATCTCTTTCAGGCGCTGGTGCTGATTGCCGCCATCCTGATGCTGGTGTTTAGCGCCAAATCAGCGCTGAAGGGGCAGCTTGCGCTGTGGCTGGTAGCGATGGTGGCAATTGCCGGTGCTGGCATGCTGTACTGGTTTGTCCGTAAACAGCTCTCGGCAACGCGCCCGATGGTGGATATGCGCCTCTTTACCCATCGCATTATTTTAAGCGGAGTCATGATGGCGATGACGGCGCTGATTACCCTGGTGGGCTTTGAGCTGCTGATGGCCCAGGAACTGCAGTTTGTGCACGGTAAAACGCCGTTTGAAGCCGGGCTGTTTATGCTACCCGTGATGGTGGCGAGCGGCTTCAGCGGCCCGATTGCCGGGATGCTGGTGTCGAAGCTGGGGCTGCGTGAAGTGGCGACCGGCGGGATGCTGTTAAGCGCGCTGAGCTTCCTTGGCCTGTCGATGACTGATTTTAGCACCCAGCAATGGCAGGCGTGGGGGCTGATGACGCTGCTGGGCTTTAGCGTTGCCAGCGCACTGTTGGCCTCCAGCTCGGCAATTATGGCGGCGGCACCGAAAGAGAAAGCGGCAGCAGCAGGGGCCATTGAAACCATGGCCTACGAGCTTGGCGCGGGGCTGGGTATTGCGCTGTTTGGCCTGATCCTGACTCGCAGCTACACCTCGTCGATTGTGCTGCCCGCCGGGGTAGACGGTGCGGTAGCCGAGCAGGCAGCTTCATCGATTAGCGAAGCGATAAAGCTGGCGCAGTCGATGCCCGCCATCCCGGCACAAAGCCTGATTGACGCGGCAAAAATGGCGTTTATCAACTCGCACAGCATCGTGCTGGCGACGGCGGGCGTGCTGCTTCTGTTGCTGGCTGCTGGTATCTGGCGCAGTCTGGCAAAAGCACCTGCCTTACATTAACCCTTAAAGCTGAAGAGAAAGCTCCATCGCTGCCCGTCGCAACGGCGCGAGGGCTTTCTCTTTTAGCGCGGCAGCGTTGGTAGAGCCAGCCGGCACGCCAACGTTCAATGCGGCTACCGTTTGCCCGCTCCGTGAGAGCAACGGCACCGCCAGCGAACACAATCCCACCTCAATTTGCCGGTCGGCGAGCGCGTAGCCCTGCATACGCACGCGGGCTATTTCTTCGCGCAGGCTCGGCACGTCGCATAGGGTGTGCGGGGTATAGCGGATCAAATTTGCACGTGACAACGTCACTTCCAACTGTTCTTCCGGCAGTGCGCTCAGCAGCACGCGCCCCATTGAGGTTGTCCACGCGGGTAGGCGGCTGCCGCGACCAATATCTACACTGAGCAGATTATTCACCGCTGAGCGGGCGATATAGAGCACGTTGTCGCCGTCAAGGGTTGCGGCCGAACAGGACTCGCCCAACGCTTTACCCAGACTGTCCAGCGCGTTCTGCGCTACCTTCGCCAGCGGTGTACCCGCCAGGTAAGCATGACCGACCGCCAGCACGCGCGGCAGCAGTTCATAGCTACGGCCATCCGGGCTATGCACCATGCCGAGTGCTGCCAGGGTATACAGGCAGCGGCGAACCGCCGCGCGGGAGATCTGCGTTTTCTGGCTGAGCTGGGAGATGGTCAGACGTTGACGCTGTGGGGTAAACGCGCTTAGCACCTCCAACCCTCGCGCCAGTGAAAGCATAAAGTTAGGGTTGTGTTCGGCCTGGCGGGCACTAAGGGTATCCGTTTTTTTATCGCTCATTTCATCCCTCTACGACAAAAGCTATAGGCTCACTGAGCATCACTATATCGTGGGGAAAAACCGCGGCGATTTGGCGTGCTGGTTTTCCCACTGCGATCACATTATTAACCGCAATTTAACAAGCGCGTCGATTATCGCACAACATTTCGATGACCGCCGTTGACCGTTTTCCTCGCCCAGACCTATTGTCAAAAGCATCGTTACCCCACGTGATATTCAGGGGCATTCGACGTGATGCAATTGATGAGCAGGAAGAGAAAATGAGCGCGACCATAGAACATATTGAAAGCTGGCTGGTGGATGTGCCGACGATTCGGCCACACAAGCTGTCGATGACCACCATGGGCTGCCAGACGTTGGTGATTATCCGAATAACGCGTTCGGATGGCATTGACGGTATCTGAGAGGCGACCACCATTGGTGGACTGAGCTACGGCGTGGAAAGCCCGGAGGCGATCGCTTCGGCGATTAACGATTATCTGCTGCCGTTACTCAAAGGCCAGCCCGCCGATAATCTCAATGCGCTGACCGCGCGAATGAACAGCGCGGTTAAGGGCAATACCTTTGCCAAATCGGCCATCGAAACCGCGCTACTGGATGCGCAAGGTAAAGCGCTGGGGCTGCCAGTTTCCGCGCTGCTGGGCGGGGCGCTCAGCACCTCATTGCCGGTGCTGTGGACGCTGGCCAGCGGCGACACGGCAAAAGATATCGCCGAGGGCGAAAGGCTGCTGGCGGAGCGTCGCCATCAGGCCTTCAAGTTAAAAATAGGTGCCCGCGAACTGGCGACCGATCTGCGTCACACCCGCGCCATTGTTGAAGCGCTGGGTGACCGGGCCAGTATTCGCGTTGACGTTAACCAGGCGTGGGACGCGACGGTCGCTGCCAAAGGCTGCCGTGAACTGGCGGCGATGGGTGTCGATCTGATTGAACAGCCGGTCAGCGCGCAGGACAACGCCGCGCTGGTACGACTGAGCCACCAGATTGAAACCGCTATTCTGGCCGATGAAGCCGTCTCGACCCACTACGATGGCTACCGGCTGGCGCAGCAGGGTTTTAGCGGCGCCTATGCGTTGAAAATAGCCAAAGCCGGTGGCCCGCAAAGCGTGCTGGCGCTGGCTAACGTGGCACAGGCCGCAGGCGTTGGGCTGTACGGCGGCACCATGCTGGAAGGTACTGTCGGTACCGTTGCCTCGCTGCATGCATGGTCAACGCTACCGCTGCAGTGGGGGACCGAGATGTTTGGCCCGCTGCTGCTTAAAGATGACATTGTCAGCGTTCCGCTCACTTTTGCCGAAGGTGTGGTGACGCTGCCGCAAACGCCGGGTCTGGGCGTAGAACTGGATGAAGACAAACTGCGCTATTACAACCGTAAAGCGTAATGGGAGAGCATAATGCTATTTAAAGTTGATATGACCGTGAATATTCCGTTGGGATTTCCTGCGGCTGAAATTGAGGAAATAAAACTACGGGAGAAAAATTATTCACAACAGTTGCAGCGAGAAGGAAAATGGCGACATATCTGGCGCGTTGCCGGTCTTTACGCCAACGTCAGTATTTTCGATGTGAAAGATGCCGAAGAATTGCATCAAATATTAATGGCTTTACCGTTATATCCGTTTATGCAAATTCGCGTGGAGGCGCTTTGCCGCCATCCTTCATCGATTCGTGAAGACGACCGTTAATAATAAGAAGAACTACCCTCGCGCCGGGTTATCCCGGCGAATACCCTACGATAATAAGTGAGAATAATTATGAGTAATGCATTCGTAAGACAAGATGCTGTGCAGAAATTATTACGTGAAGGTGCCGGTTTAAATGTGGAAGGCGGCGACGAGCGGTTTAAATCGATAGTTCACCGCCTGCTGGAAAATATCTGTACGCTGATTGATGACTATAACGTGACGGAAGAAGAGTTCTGGCATGCAGTGAATTATCTGCACGAATTAGGTGGCCGTCAGGAGGCCGCACTGCTGGCGGCGGGTCTGGGTCTTGAACACTTCCTGGACCTGCGCCAGGATGCCATTGACGCCGCCGCTCAGCGTGAAACCGGTACGCCGCGCACTATTGAAGGCCCGCTGTACGTCGCGAACGCACCGCTGGCCGATGGGCATACCCGTATGGATGATGGCAAAGATGCCGGTGAAGTGATGTGGCTGCACGGTCAGGTTAACGACACCCAGGGCCGCCCGGTGGCTAACGCCATCGTCGATATCTGGCACGCCAATACCCTCGGTAACTACTCCTTCTTTGACCAGAGCCAGAGCGAATACAACCTACGCCGCCGTATTCGTACTGGTGCGGATGGACGCTACAGCGTGCGCAGCATTATGCCATCTGGCTACGGCTGCCCGCCGGACGGCCCAACCCAGAAGCTGCTTGACCGTTTGGGTCGTCACGGTAATCGTCCGGCGCATATTCACTTCTTCGTTTCTGCGCCCGGCCATAAGCATCTGACCAGCCAGATTAACCTCAACGGTGATAAATATCTGTGGGATGATTTTGCCTTTGCCACCCGTGACGGGCTGATTGCCGACCCGGTTAAAGTGACCGACCGCGCGCTGATTCAGCAGCGTGAGCTCGACGGTGAGCATACCGAAGTGCATTTTGATTTGACCCTGTGTAAAGCGCTCAGCACTGACGAAGAACAGCGCGGTACGCGCCTGCGCGCACAAGAGTAATTCGCTGCGTTCATTTTATTCTCCGGCTTTATATGGCCGGAGAATAATGACTATCTCTGAATATTGCACTTTATTCCTGAAACATGCAGGAGGGTACGACTCATGCAAAAAATGTTCACCACGCTGAAAGATAAAATCAACAATGCGTTAATTGTGGATCGTGAGAATCATATTTATCGCTGCCATCGCTCAATATTTACCGATCAGCAGTTATTTGATTTTGAAATGAAGCATATCTTTGAAGGTAATTGGGCGTTTCTGGCCCATGAAAGCCAAATACCCGAAGCCGGCGATTATTATACGCTGACCCTGGGGCGCCAGCCGGTGATTATTACCCGTGACAAAAAGAACGAACTCCATGCGTTAATTAATAGCTGCGCCCACCGTGGCGCGATGCTATGTCGACGCAAAACCGGGAATAAGAATTCATTTACCTGCCCGTTCCACGGCTGGACGTTCAGTAATAACGGCAAGCTATTAAAAGCCAAAGATGAAAGTACCGGCGGCTACCCGGAAAGCTTTAAGCATGAAGGTTCGCACGACTTACAAAAATTACCGCGTTTCCAGTCCTATCGCGGGTTCCTGTTCGGCAGCCTGAGCGACGATGTTCAGTCGTTGGAGGAATATCTCGGGGAAACCTGCAAGATTATCGACCTGATCGTTGACCAGGCGGCGGAAGGACTGGAAGTGCTTAACGGTTCTTCAAGCTATGTCTACGAAGGTAACTGGAAGCTCGGGGCGGAAAACGGGGCCGACGGCTATCACGTCAGCGTGGTGCACTGGAACTATGCCTCAACCATGTCACGCCGTAACTACGAAGCGGAAGGCACCCATGCGGTGGATGCTAACGGCTGGTCGAAAAGCATCGGTGGCGGCTACGGCTTTGATAACGGTCATATGCTGCTGTGGACGCGGGCGCTGAACCCGGAAGTGCGCCCGGTTTATGAACATCGTGAGCGCCTGCAGGCCGAATTTGGTGATTCCCGCGCCGACCAGATGGTCAACGAAACGCGCAACCTGTGCCTCTATCCCAACGTCTATCTGATGGATCAGTTCTCCACTCAGATCCGCGTGATCCGCCCGATATCTGTTGATAAAACCGAAGTCACCATCTGGTGCTTTGCGCCGAAGGGAGAATCTGACCAGGCACGCGCGCTGCGTATTCGCCAGTACGAGGATTTCTTTAACGTCAGCGGTATGGGAACACCGGACGATCTCGAAGAGTTCAGCGCTTGCCAGCGCGGCTATCACGGGGAAAATCTGCCGTGGAGCGATCTGAGCCGCGGCGCGCTGCACTGGGTCGATGGCCCGGACGAGCATGCGCAGCAATCAGGGTTCCGCCCGCTGCTGAGCGGGGTGAAATCAGAAGATGAAGCGCTCTATATCGCCCATCACCACCACTGGCAGAACGTGATGCTAGCGGCGCTGGAAAAAGAGCAGCAGCGTTATGACCAGTCAATTACCCAACGTGTGGAGGTGGCCTGATGTTGACGCTTGAACAGGTTCGCCAGTTTCTCTATTACGAAGCCCGCCTGCTGGACGACCGTCAGTGGGATGAGTGGCTGAACTGCTACAGCCCGAAGGTGGTGTACTGGATGCCTGCCTGGGGCGACGACGACAAGCTCACCCGCGACCCGCAGCGCGAAATTTCGCTGATCTACTACCCGAGCCGCGATGGCCTGGAAGACCGGGTGTACCGCATTAAGACCGAACGCTCCGGGGCGAGCACGCCCGAGCCGCGCACCACCCATATGATCAGCAACGTTGAGCTGCTGGGGGAAACCGAGCAGGGCATGGAGGTGCGCTACAACTGGGTGACCTATTGTCATCGCTATCAGCATACCGATGCGTGGTTTGGCTCGACCTGCTGCACGCTGGTCGACAACGATGGGCAGCCGCAGATCATCCGCAAAACCGTGCGCCTGAATAACGACTACATCCGTCAGGTGATTGACGTTTACCACATTTAAGAGGTGCCTATGACCTTTAACATTGCGCTCAATTTTGAGGACGGCATCACCCGTTTTATTCAGTGTAACGCCGGGGAGAAAGTACTGGATGCCGCCTATCGCCAGAAGGTGAATCTGCCGATGGATTGTTCCGACGGCGTGTGCGGAACCTGTAAGTGTCACTGCACCAGTGGGGAATATGGCCTGGGGGACGATTATCTCGAAGAGGCGTTAAGCGAAGAGGAAGCCGACGAACGCCAGGTGCTGACCTGTCAGATGGTGCCAACCAGCGACTGCGTGATTGACGTACCGGTGGCGGCCGCGCAGTGCAAAACCGCGCTGGCGACGCTGGGCGCGGAGGTGCAGCAGGTTAATTTGCTCTCCGACACCGCCATTGAGCTGGTGGTTAAACTCGACGATGCGCTCGCGTTTCTGCCCGGTCAGTACATCAACATTCAGGTGCCGGGTACGCCGCAGGTTCGTGCCTATTCGTTCAGCTCTTTGCCCGGCGCAGACGTGGGCAGCTTCCTGATTCGCAACGTGCCGGGGGGCTTAATGAGCCAGTGGCTGACCCAGCGAGCCCGACCGGGGGATCGGCTGACGCTGAGCGGCCCGATGGGCAGCTTCTATCTGCGAAACGGTGAACGTCCGCTGCTGATGCTGGCGGGGGGAACGGGGCTGGCACCGCTGCTGTCGATGCTGCAAACCCTAGCGGCACAGGGAAGCACTCGTCCGGTCACGCTGCTGTACGGCGTCACCCGTGACGGTGATCTGGTCAAGACGCAAGAGCTTGATGCCTTTATCGCGCAACTGCCTGGATACCGCTGGCTGCCGGTAGTGGCCGATGCCCAGAGCGCCTGTCCGCAGCGCGGTTTTGTCACCGAGCATCTTGATGAGGCGATGCTGAACGATGGCGACGTCGATATCTATCTGTGCGGCCCACCGCCGATGGTTAACGCCGTCTCTACGGCGCTGCGTGAACGGGGGATCTCGCCTGCGGGATTCTGGTATGAGAAGTTTATCGCCAGCCAGAGCGCGGCGGCATAAGGAGCGATGATGCGATTTACTAATAAAGTGCTGGCTATCACCGGTGCTGCGCAGGGCATTGGTCGTCAGACGGCCGAACAGGCTGCTCGTGAAGGCGCGCGCCTGCTATTGATTGACCGTTCACGCTACGTGCACGAACTGGCGGCGACGCTGACCGCCAATGGGTGTGACGTGCTAGCGTTGGAAGCCGACCTTGAGCAGTGGGAGAGCACCGAACGGGTATTTGCCGACGGGGTGGCGCACTTTGGCCGCCTGGATGTGGTGATTAATAACGTGGGCGGCACCATCTGGGCGCGTCCGTTTGCAGAATATCAGCCCGATCAGATCGAAAAAGAGATCCGCCGTTCGCTATTCCCCACGCTCTGGAGCTGCCGGGCGGCGCTGCCGTGGATGCTGAAGCAGGGCAAAGGCAGCATCGTGAATATCTCATCGGTGGCAACGGCTGGGGTTAACCGGGTTCCGTATTCGGCGGCGAAAGGCGGCGTGAACGCGCTGACCCGTTCGCTGGCCCTTGAATATAGCGATAGTGGTATTCGGATTAACGCCGTTGCGCCTGGAGGCACAGATGCACCGGCACGCCTGACGCCGAGAAATGACGAGCAGCCGACAGAGCAGGAAAAGGCGTGGTATCAGCAGGTGGTGGATCAAACGGTGGCAAGCAGCCTGATGCATCGCTACGGCACGCTGGCGGAACAGGCGAATGCTATCCTGTTTCTCGCCAGCGATGAGGCCAGCTACATCACCGGGGTGACGCTGCCGGTAGCGGGAGGCGACCTCGGCTAACGCCGGGTGGCATACCAGCAGAGCAGGGAGCCCGCGCAGACCATGGCGGCTCCCTGCCAGAATGACCACGAAAGCGCGGCGCTGAGCAGAACCGCCGCCAGCGCTGAGGAGAGCACCGGGGTAAAGTAAGAGGCGGCGGCCAGCAGGCTGACGTTGCCGTGCAGAATGCCAACGTTCCACGCCGCATAGGCTAATCCTAATGCCAGCGCGCACAGAACCAGCTTAATCACCACCGGCCAGCTAAAGATCATCGGTGGCTGTTCGCTTACCAGGAATTTCACCCACAGGCTGAGCGCCGTTAATAAAACAAACAGCGTAATGCCGTTTTTGCCTTTGGCATATCTGGCGGTGACGGTGCAGTAGGCCGCCCAGATAAATGCACCGACGAAAGCCAGAATATAGCTCAGCGGGCTTGAGATAACGTTGCGGGTTATTTCCGCGATATCCAGACCGTGCTCGCCGCCTAATACCCAGGTCACGCCAAATAGCGAGAGCAATAAGCCCGGTATCACCCATAAGCTGCTTTTTTGGCCGTTGAAAAGAATAGCAAACAGAATGGTCAGGCTTGGCCAGAGATAATTGACCATACCGACTTCAATTGCCTGTTGGCGGGTGCCCGCATAGCCAAGCGAGAGCGCAAGACAGATTTCGTAGCTAACAAACAGCACGCTGCCGGCTACAAGATACCGTGGGGGGATTTGACGCAACTGCGGGAAACCGACGGTAAATATCAGCAACAGGCCGCTCAGGCTGTAGATCATGGCGGCACCGCCCACTGGTCCAAGCCCTTCGCTGACGCCGCGAATCAGCCCCACCATGGTGCTCCATAATACGATGGCGGTGAGTCCCGTCAGCGTCGCTCTCTTTTTATCCATCTCTAA
This sequence comes from Kluyvera sichuanensis, assembly GCF_014218705.1. Classification (GTDB taxonomy): domain Bacteria; phylum Pseudomonadota; class Gammaproteobacteria; order Enterobacterales; family Enterobacteriaceae; genus Kluyvera; species Kluyvera sichuanensis. Next base: position 426,928 of record NZ_JABBJF010000001.1, read on the forward strand.
CCTGATGCTTTTACAAACGAAGTCTGCGGTTATAGCATTTTTTTGCCGCTGCTGGTGATATTTTTCCTCGACGCCTAACCCTAAAGGATTAATGAAATTCGCTGACCCTGACTATTAAGGGGGGCTCAGTTTTCGACATTGATTTGACGCAAAAAAAACAGGGGCATTGCTGTTAGTTTCCTTCTCGAAGTACATCCATACGATGAGGAAAACAATGGACGTCAGCCGCAGAAAGTTTTTTAAAATCTGCGCGGGCGGTATGGCTGGGACGACGGCTGCGGCATTAGGGTTTGCCCCGAAAATGGCGTTAGCACAGGCGCGAAATTTCAAATTACTGCGCGCTAAAGAAGTTCGTAACACCTGCACATACTGTTCCGTAGGTTGTGGGCTATTAATGTATAGCCTGGGCGATGGAGCCAAAAATACCCGGGAATCGATTTACCATATTGAAGGTGACCCGGATCATCCGGTAAGCCGCGGCGCACTGTGCCCGAAAGGCGCGGGGCTGCTGGACTATGTACACAGTGAAAGTCGCCTGCGCTACCCGGAATACCGCGCACCTGGCTCGGATAAATGGCAGCGTATTTCGTGGAATGAAGCCTTCGATCGCATCGCAAAATTGATGAAGGCCGACCGCGACGCCAACTTTATTGAGAAGAACGAGCAGGGCGTGACGGTTAACCGCTGGCTCTCCACCGGGATGCTGTGCGCATCCGCGGCAAGTAATGAGACCGGCATGCTGACGCAGAAGTTTGTGCGCTCGCTCGGTATGCTGGCGGTAGACAACCAGGCGCGCGTCTGACACGGACCAACGGTAGCAAGTCTTGCTCCAACATTTGGTCGCGGTGCGATGACCAACCACTGGGTTGATATCAAAAACGCCAACGTCGTGATGGTGATGGGCGGTAACGCCGCTGAAGCCCATCCAGTGGGTTTCCGCTGGGCGATGGAAGCGAAAAACAATAACGATGCCACGCTTATCGTTGTCGACCCGCGCTTTACGCGTACGGCGTCGGTAGCTGATATTTATGCGCCAATTCGTTCCGGTACCGACATTACCTTCCTGTCGGGCGTACTGCTGTATCTTATCGAAAACAATAAGATCAACGCCGAATACGTGAAGCATTACACCAACGCCAGCCTGCTGGTGCGGGATGATTTTGCCTTCGAAGACGGCCTGTTTAGCGGCTATGACGCCGAGAAACGTCAGTACGACAAATCGTCCTGGAACTATCAGTACGATGAAAACGGCTATGCCAAACGCGATGAAACGCTGACCCATCCTCGCTGTGTGTGGAACCTGCTGAAGCAGCACGTTTCCCGCTATACGCCGGACGTGGTGGAGAACATTTGCGGTACGCCGAAAGCGGACTTCCTGAAAGTGTGCGATGTGCTGGCTTCCACCAGTGCGGCAGACCGTACTACCACCTTCCTGTATGCGCTGGGCTGGACACAGCACACCGTCGGGGCGCAGAACATTCGCACCATGGCGATGATCCAGCTGCTGCTCGGCAATATGGGGATGGCAGGCGGCGGTGTGAACGCCTTGCGCGGTCACTCGAATATTCAGGGCTTAACCGACTTAGGTCTGCTGTCGACCAGCCTGACCGGCTATCTGACGCTGCCGTCGGACAAGCAGGCGGATCTGCAAACCTATCTGACCGCCAATACGCCAAAAGCGCTGCTGCCTGAGCAGGTGAACTACTGGAGCAACTATCCGAAGTTCTTCGTCAGCCTGATGAAGTCGTTCTACGGCGACGCGGCAACGAAGGATAACGACTGGGGCTTTAACTGGCTGCCGAAATGGGACCAGGCCTACGACGTTATCAAATACTTCAACATGATGGATAACGGCAAAGTCACCGGCTACATCTGCCAGGGCTTTAACCCGGTTGCATCCTTCCCGGACAAAAACAAAGTCGTACGCAGCTTAAGCAAGCTGAAGTACATGGTGGTTATCGACCCGCTAGTGACCGAAACGTCTACCTTCTGGCAGAACCACGGTGAGTCTAATGACGTTGAACCATCAACGATTCAGACCGAAGTCTTCCGTCTGCCGTCGACCTGCTTTGCAGAAGAAGACGGTTCGATTGCTAACTCCGGCCGCTGGCTGCAGTGGCACTGGAAAGGTCAGGAAGCACCGGGTGAAGCGCGTAACGACGGCGAGATTCTGGCCGGTATTTACCATCGTCTGCGCGAAATGTATCGCAACGAAGGCGGTAAGGGCGTTGAGCCGCTGCTGAAGATGGGCTGGAACTACAAACAGCCTGATCACCCAGAGTCGGAAGAAGTCGCTAAAGAGAACAACGGCTATGCGCTGGCCGACCTGTATGACGCCAACGGTGTGCTGGTGGCGAAGAAAGGTCAGTTGCTTAATAGCTTTGCGCTGCTGCGTGATGACGGTACCACGGCGTCCTCCTGCTGGATCTATACCGGTAGCTGGACTGAACAGGGTAACCAGATGGCCAACCGCGATAACGCTGACCCATCAGGGCTGGGCAATACGCTGGGTTGGGCATGGGCCTGGCCGCTCAACCGTCGCGTGCTGTATAACCGCGCTTCGGCGGACGTGAACGGTAAACCGTGGGATCCGAAACGGATGCTGATCCAGTGGAACGGTACGAAATGGACGGGTAACGATATCCCGGACTTTAATACCGCGCCGCCAGGAAGCAAGACCAATCCGTTTATTATGCAGCAGGAAGGCCTGGGTCGTCTGTTTGCGCTCGATAAGCTGGCAGAAGGACCGTTCCCGGAACACTACGAGCCGATGGAAACGCCGCTGGGGACTAACCCGCTGCACCCGAACGTTATTTCCAGCCCGGTAGTGCGTCTGTACGAAGAAGATGCCGTGCGTCTTGGGAAGAAAGACAAGTTCCCATACGTTGGCACCACCTATCGTCTGACCGAGCATTTCCATACCTGGACTAAGCATGCGCGCCTCAACGCGATTGCGCAGCCAGAGCAGTTTGTGGAAATCAGCGAAGGGCTGGCGAAGGCCAAAGGGATTGCCAACGGTGACCGCGTGACCGTCAGCAGCAAGCGCGGCTTTATTCGCGCCGTGGCGGTGGTAACGCGTCGTCTGCAGACCCTGAACGTCAACGGTCAGCAGGTGGAAACCATCGGTATTCCGCTGCACTGGGGTTATGAAGGCGTAGCCCGTAAAGGCTATATCGCCAATACCCTGACGCCGAACGTGGGCGATTCCAACTCGCAGACGCCGGAGTATAAGGCGTTCCTGGTTAACATCGAGAAAGCGTAAGGAGCGTTTAAATGGCGATGGAAACACAAGACATTATTAAACGCTCTGCAACCAACCCGATTACCCCCGCGCCTCGTGCGCGGGACTATAAGGAAGAAGTTGCCAAGCTGATTGATGTCTCCTCCTGTGTGGGCTGTAAAGCCTGCCAGGTGGCCTGCTCCGAGTGGAATGATATTCGCGACGAGGTAGGGCATTGCGTGGGGTTTTACGATAACCCGGCGGATCTGAGCGCTAAGTCCTGGACGGTGATGCGCTTTAGCGAAACCGAGCAGAACGGCAAGCTTGAGTGGTTGATTCGTAAAGACGGCTGTATGCACTGTGAGGATCCGGGCTGCCTGAAGGCGTGCCCGTCCGCCGGGGCGATTATTCAGTACGCTAACGGGATCGTCGATTTCCAGCAGGAAAACTGTATCGGCTGTGGTTACTGCATCGCCGGGTGTCCGTTTAATATTCCGCGCCTCAGCAAAGAGGATAACCGCGTTTATAAATGCACCCTGTGCGTAGACCGCGTGAGCGTGGGCCAGGAACCGGCCTGTGTGAAAACCTGTCCGACCGGGGCGATTCACTTCGGCACCAAGAAAGAGATGCTGGACGTGGCGCAGGAGCGCGTCGATAAGCTTAAGAAACGCGGCTACCCGCATGCCGGTATCTATAATCCGGAAGGCGTGGGCGGCACCCATGTGATGTACGTGCTGCATCATGCGGATCAGCCTGAGTTGTATCACAAGCTGCCGAAGGATCCGGCTATCGATACCAGTATCAATCTGTGGAAAGGGGCGCTGAAACCACTCTCCGCCGCGGGCTTTATCGCCACCTTTGCCGGGCTGATTTATCACTACATCGGTATTGGCCCGAACAAAGAAGTGGACGATGACGAAGAGGAGGATGGCCATGAGTAAGTCGAAAATGATTGTGCGCACCAAGTTTGTCGACCGCGCCTGTCACTGGACGGTGGCTATCTGCTTCTTCCTGGTGGCGGTATCAGGGATTTCGTTCTTCTTCCCGACGCTGCAATGGCTGACCGAAACCTTTGGTACACCGCAGATGGGGCGTATTCTGCACCCGTTCTTCGGCGTGCTGATCTTCGTGGTGCTGATGTTTATGTTTGCCCGCTTCGTGCATCACAACATTCCGGATAAGCAGGATATTCCGTGGGTGCTGGGGATTGTCGAAGTCCTGAAAGGCAACGAGCATAAAGTGGCCAAGGTCGGGAAATATAACGCCGGGCAGAAGATGATGTTCTGGACCATCATGAGCATGATTTTCGTGCTGTTGGTGACCGGGGTGATTATCTGGCGTCCTTACTTTGCGCCATTTTTCCCGATTCAGGTGATTCGCTACGCGCTGCTGATTCATGCTGCTTCAGCCATCATTCTGATCCACGCGATCCTTATCCATATGTATATGGCGTTCTGGGTCAAAGGGTCAATTAAAGGGATGATTGAAGGCAAAGTGAGTCGTCGCTGGGCGCAGAAACACCATCCGCGCTGGTATCGTGAAGTTGAGCGGGTAGAGGCGAAGAAAGAGAGTTCGGAAGGGATGAAGTAAGGATTCTTTGCGGAAGTGAAGAGCGGTTTGATGTCCCTTGAGGGGGAGCGTTAAGCCGCTCTTTTTGTTTGTGGTATTGCAGGACTCATGTGTTTGTAATGAGGGCATCGATGGCTGATATGGCGCTTGAACGTTCGCTGCGTAAATTACAGATAAAATGTCGGTTATTGAGCTTACCTTTATCTATGCTGGTCATTAATGGCGTATTGATAGCTACTGTTTGGAAGTCAATATTCACCAACGGCGTTGCTCGATGGTAATAACCGTTTAAATAAACATGGCTACTTAAAGGAAGCACTAGCCGTGTTGAAAGATCGCCATAATAATCATGTTGTATCACCATAATGTATGGATGAATAAGACGGGTCCTCTCCGATGGATTTCGATAAATATCAAACTGTCGGCACATTAAAGTACCTCATAAAAAGGATCATCAGATAACAGTCCTGCCATTTGCGTAAACGCGTTCATTCTGTTGATAAATTCACGATCTTCATTAGCGTTGTTGCGCTTTTTGATATCGCAAGGCAAGGCGTTACTCGTTGAACCTTTTGTCGTGGCATTTTTCGGCATTTCCTTAACCGTGTTGTTTGATTTCATATTGACCTCCTTGTGAAGAATAGGACGATTATCCGCCGTTCCGGTTAAAACACAATTAGCCAGATTCCGCCTTTGCGCGCCACCTTCCAGAAAATATTCACCTGTTGCATTACGTATTAATGGCGGCCTGAGACATGAACCATTCGCGCTGTATATATGGATAAACGCATTGTCACTCCTTTTTGTCTGGCCTGCACCCCATGAATGGTCAATAATGCCCCTCTGCAAACTCAACAGAAACAAGTGATTAGAGGGATGAAAAAGACAATTTTTGCGCTGGCGCTAGGCACGTTTGGCCTGGGGATGGCGGAATTTGGCATTATGGGCGTGCTGCCGGAGCTGGCGCACGATGTAGGGATCTCGATCCCGGCGGCGGGCAATATGATCTCCTGGTATGCCTTCGGCGTGGTGATCGGCGCGCCGATTATTGCGCTGTTTTCCACGCGCTTCTCCCTGAAATCCATCATGCTGCTGCTGGCGGCGCTCTGCGTGCTCGGCAACGTCATTTTTACCTTTTCATCGAGCTACGTAATGCTGGCGATTGGGCGTCTGGTGTCTGGCTTTCCGCACGGGGCGTTTTTTGGCGTGGGGGCGATTATTCTGTCGAAGATTGCGCCTCGTGGCAGGGTGACGGCGGCGGTAGCGGGGATGATCGCCGGGATGACGGTGGCGAATCTGGTCGGGGTGCCTGCGGGAACCTGGCTGGGGCACCAGTTTAGCTGGCGCTATACCTTCCTGGCGATTGCGCTATTTGATGTGGCGGTGCTGGCGGCGATTATTGCCTGGGTGCCGACGCTGTTTGATAAATCCGACGCGCGGCTTCGCGAGCAGTTCCACTTTTTGAAAAGCCCCGCGCCGTGGCTCATCTTCGCGGCAACCATGTTCGGGAACGCCGGGGTATTCGCCTGGTTCAGCTATATCAAGCCGTTTATGATGAACGTCTCTGGCTTCTCCGAAGGGGCCATGATGTTCATTATGATGCTGGTGGGGTTGGGGATGGTGCTGGGCAATATCCTCAGCGGTAAGCTCTCCGGGCGTTACAGCCCGCTGCGTATTGCGGCCACAACCGATTTCGTTATTGTGGTAGCGCTGCTGCTTATCTTTGCCCTCGGCGGCTTTAAAATCGCGTCGTTGGTGCTGGCGTTTATCTGCTGCGCGGGGTTATTTGCGCTTTCCGCGCCGTTGCAGATTTTGCTGCTGCAAAATGCGAAGGGCGGTGAAATGCTCGGGGCCGCTGGTGGGCAAATTGCCTTTAACCTCGGCAGTGCGATTGGCGCTTTCTTTGGCGGGTTGATGATTACGATGAATTTCGGCTGGAATTCGGTGGCGTTACCGGCGGCGGCGCTGTCGTTCCTCGCAATGTCGTCTCTGCTGCTTTATGCGCGTTATCAACAGCAACAACAAAAGCTGGTGGCTGCCTGAAAATAGCCTCTCCCTTATCGGGAGAGGCTCTGGTTATTAATGGCGAAGATCGATAACCATACGGCCACGGATCTGGCCCAGTTCCATCTCTTTAAAGATAGCGTTGATGTCGTTTAACGGACGCAGCGCCACTTTCGGTACCACTTTCCCTTCAGCAGCAAACTGGAAGGCCTCGGTCAGATCCTGGCGGGTGCCAACCAGCGAACCGACCACTTCAATCCCGTCCAGCACCAGACGTGGAATATCGAGGCTCATCGCTTCCGGCGGCAGGCCGACGGCCACCACGCGGCCACCGGCGCGCACGGCGTCAACGGCGGAGTTAAAGGCTGCTTTCGCGACGGCGGTAACGACTGCCGCGTGCGCACCGCCGGTCAGTTCCTGAACCTGTTTCGCCGCGTCTTCGCTACGTGAGTTGATAATAAGGTCCGCGCCCATCTCTTTGGCCAGCTTCAGCTGTTCATCGTTAACATCGAGGGCAATCACTTTGGCATTAAAGACGTTTTTGGCGTACTGCAGCGCCAGGTTGCCCAGACCGCCGAGACCGTAAATCGCAATCCACTGACCCGGTTTGATTTTCGATATTTTCACCGCTTTATAGGTGGTGACGCCTGCGCAGGTAATGCTGCTGGCGGCTGCAGAATCAAGACCGTCCGGCACTTTGACCGAGTAGTCAGCGGTGACGATACACTCTTCCGCCATACCGCCATCAACGCTGTAGCCGGCATTTTTGACCGAACGACACAGCGTTTCGTTACCGCTGTTGCAGTATTCGCAGTGGCCGCAACCTTCAAAGAACCAGGCGACGCTGGCACGGTCACCGACTTTCAGAGAGGAGACGCCAGGGCCGATCGCTTTCACGATCCCAATACCTTCATGGCCGAGGATCACCCCGGTCTTGTCACCAAAATCGCCGTTTTTGACGTGCAGATCGGTGTGACAGACCCCGCAGCATTCCATGGATAACAGAGCTTCACCATGCTGCAGTGGGCGCAGCGTTTTTTCGGTGACGTTTACCTGATGGTCATGCGTGACGACAGCAGCCTTCATAATCCTACTCCTGGTTAATATGTATTTGATAATAATACTCATTAATAGTTAGCGATAGAACGGTAAAAAGCAAGGCCGAAAGAGGACAGAATCTGGTGGTTTTTCATATTGATAGCACATAGCGTTCACCATTCTGTCATTCTGCGGTCATCATTTATTCATCAGTAAACTCTACCGTGTCGTTTTTGCTTTTCTTATAACGATAGAGTGAACGCACAATGCATCTGGTAAAAACTATCCTCGCCGCAAGTCTGATTTTTTCTGCCGCCGCACAGGCGCACAATGTGCTCGACTTCCCGCAGCCGGAGAACAACCCTGAAGAATTTTATGCGGTAACGGAGATCCCGGCCGGTGGTATCATTAAATATGAAACCGACGCCAAAACCGGTTTTTTAGTCGCCGACCGCTTCCAGTCGATGCCGGTGGCGTATCCAGCTAACTACGGTTCGCTGACGCAGTCGCTGGCAGGAGATGGCGACCCGCTGGACGTGGTGTTCTATACCCGAGCGCCAATGGCTCCGGGGACGCTAATCAAACTGCGCGCGATTGGCGTATTGAAGATGATTGATGGTGGCGAGAAGGACGACAAAATTATCGCCGTGCCAACCAGCAAAATTGACCCGACCTATGACGATATCAAAAACGTTAGCGACCTGCCGAAGGTAGAACAGGAGCGTCTTCAGGCCTTCTTCCGCGTCTACAAACAACTGCCGGAAGGGCGTAAGAAGGTGGAGCTGAACGGCTTTAACGATGCCGCTGCCGCGAAGCAGGAAATCAAGCAGGCGTGGGACGCCTGGAAAGAGAAGCACCCACAGTAAAACGTAGCCCGGACGAGGCGGAACGCCGACTCCGGGATCTTCTGGATGTTGCGGTAAAAACCCGGCGTCGCTGTGCTCGGCCGGGCTACGGGTCGGTTAACTTAACTGATTATTGATGTTGGCAATCTCCTCTCGCCAGCGCTGCTGTAACTGCGGTTTCTGATGTTTCGGCTTACGCGCCAGGTCTTCGGCTAATCGCCACTCAAGCTCAATTAAGCGCTCCAGCAGGTCATCTGCCTCCGAGGTGATTTTCTCATCTGGCTCTGCTGTCGTACGCGGAGCATCAGGGCAGATGCGGTGACGAAGCTGTTCGTACACTTCATCCGCATCGTGCCACTCGCTGAGTCCGTTCTCGTCAATTAACCAGAATCGGTTACAGCTATTGCTGATCAACTGACGATCATGGCTGACCAACAGCAGGCCGCCAGGGTATTCTCGCAGCGTTTGCGCCAGCGCCTCTTTGCCATCAATGTCCAGATGGTTTGTTGGTTCATCGAGCAGCAGCAGGCTGTAACGAGCAAGGGACAGGCCGATAAACAGCAGGCGAGAGCGCTCGCCGCCGCTTAAGGTACTGACCTTTTGCCCGTGACGCACCCAGCCAAAGCCAGCGGAAATCAGCGCGCGTTTACGTGTTTCTGCATAGGGCTCGAACGGTTCAAGCGCATCCAGCAGGCTGTCATTATCATCGAGTTGGTTCAGCGTCTGGTCGTAATACCCGGGCTTCAGGCGCGGGTGCGGCTTCAGTCCGGCCTCCGTCGATTCCTGCTGCATTTGCCGCCAGAGCAGGCGTAACAGCGAAGATTTACCGCCGCCGTTGCGCCCCATAATGGCGACACGGTCGCCGCTTTGTAACCGCGCAATACCGGTGGTAAACAGCGGTGGAAGCCCCGGTGCCGGCGGTACTGGAAGATTATCCATCTCCAGCAAGCGGTCTGCCCGCAGCGCATCGCCGTGTAGCGCGAGCGTCCATGGTGTGCCAGCGGTGAGTTCTGTCTGACTCTCCTTCAAGCGCGAAACCTGTTTTTCCATCTGCTTGGCTTTACGCGAGAGATCTTCGTTGTCGTACACCCGTCCCCAGGTGGCCAGCCGTTTGGCGCTGGCGGTGACGCGGTCGATCTCTTTCTGTTCTGCCTTATGACGCAGCGCATCGCTTTCGTCCTGCTCCTCCAGCGCCTGACGGGCGGCGGTGCAAGGCAGTGAGAAGGCATGCAGGGTTTTATCACGCAATATCCAGCTAGTATTGGTGACGGCATCCAGCAGGGGATTATCGTGTGAAACCAGCACGAAACTGCCGCTCCAGCTATTCAGGAAGTTTTCCAGCCATAGCAGCGTAGGCAGGTCGAGGTGGTTACCCGGTTCATCCAGCAGCAGCAGGTCCGGTTGCAGCATCAACGCTCGCGCTAACAGCAGTCGGGTATGCTGGCCACCGCTGAGCGTTGCGGCAGGATGCTCAATCTCATTGGGCGCAAACCCCATCTCCATCAACAGACGTTCCGCCTGCCAGCGCTGGCTTTCGCGCTGTGAAGCGGGTAGTTGCGCCAGTACGGCTTCAATCAACGGCTGGTTGAGTAGTGCATCAGGAAGATGCTGTTCTACGCGCGCCATCAGGCAATGGCTGGCTAACGCAACGTGCCCGGAAGAGGGAACGAGCGTGCCGTCCAGTACCTGTAACAGGGTACTTTTGCCGCAGCCGTTGTAGCCGATAAGGCCAATACGGTCGCCTTTTTTCAGGGTAAAGGAGAGGTCAGTAAAAAGAGGGCCGAACGCTGTCTCAACGTGAAGAGATTGTGCAGTTAGTAATGTGCTCATTTGCTTACTCAAGAGTTACAGGCATGGGAATGCCTCGTCAAACATCGCTGACGATAACTAAGTAAGCCCGAGGGAAGGGTTTAGGGATTGGTGTCTTCGCTCAAGCAGAAGTTATCGCAGCACGATACCGATAACGCTTGAGCTGGTGCGATCACCAAATGTATGTGAAACATTGAAAATTTCACAGTACAGCATAATTAGCCTCCTTTTAGTGTTGTCAGGTTGAAAGGTGATGGCAGTGTAGCGGCAGTGTGAATATTAATCTAGTGAATATATCATTAGTTACAACATACATTTTAAGGGGTGTACATTACACAAGATAAAGCATCGTGCTAATCATCATTTGTTCAACAGGGGCGGGAAGGAATAACCCGGCGGCGCTACGCTTGGCCGGGCTACAGGGGGGGTTAGATGGAGGTTCGACGGTAGCTGCGATATTCCGGCAGCCAGAAGTTCTCATCTATGGCTTCTTGCAGAGCGTCGGCGGAGGTATTGGTGGCGACACCTTGTTGCTGCGCCATTTTGCCGACCGCAAACGCAATCGCACGGGAGACTTTATGGATATCTTTCAGCTCTGGCAGCACCAGACCTTCACCGTGGTTAGCCAGCGGGGAATGCTTCGCCAGTGTTTCGCTGGCCGACATCAGCATTTCGTCGGTAATACGCGACGCACCGGAGGCAATCACGCCCAGGCCAATACCCGGGAAGATATAGGAGTTGTTGCACTGGGCGATAGGATAGACGGTATCTTTCCAGCTGACCGGTGCGAACGGGCTACCGGTGGCGACCAGCGCCTGACCGTCGGTCCAACTGATGATGTCCTGCGGCGTGGCTTCAACGCGTGACGTTGGGTTAGACAGCGGCATTACGATTGGACGCGGACAGTGCTTATGCATCTCGCGGATAACTTCTTCCGTGAACAGCCCGGTCTGGCCGGAAACGCCAATCAGAATGTTTGGCTTCACGTTGCGCACAACGTCGAGCAGGGAGATCTCGTCGTTGTCATGCTGCCAGCCCTGAATTTTTTCCTGTTTCTGCGCCAGTTTGCTCTGGAATGAGAGCAGGTTAGGCATTTGGTCGGTCAGCAGACCAAAACGGTCAACCATAAACACGCGGCTACGTGCTTGCTCTTCGCTCAGCCCTTCACGCTGCATCTGGGCAATGATCTGCTCAGCGATACCGCAACCTGCAGAACCCGCGCCCAGGAAGACCACTCTCTGCTCATTCAACTGGCTACCCGCCGCGCGGCTTGCCGCAATCAGCGTGCTGACGGTGACCGCCGCGGTACCCTGGATATCATCGTTAAAGCAGCAAATTTCATCGCGGTAGCGGTTAAGCAGCGGCATGGCGTTTTTCTGCGCGAAGTCTTCGAACTGCAGCAGCACGTTTGGCCAGCGGTGTTTGACGGCCTGGATGAAATCATCCACGAACTGATAATACTCGTCGTCGCTGATACGCGGGTTACGGCAGCCCATATACAGCGGGTCGTTCAGCAGCTGCTGGTTGTTGGTGCCAACGTCGAGCACTACCGGCAGCGTGTAGGCCGGGCTGATACCACCGCAGGCGGTGTACAGCGAAAGCTTACCGATAGGAATGCCCATACCGCCGATCCCCTGGTCACCCAGGCCCAGAATACGTTCACCGTCGGTCACCACGATCACTTTGATATTGTGGTTCGGCACGTTCTGCAGAATATCGTCCATATTGTGGCGATTCTGGTATGAGATAAACACACCGCGCGCGCGGCGGTAGATTTCAGAGAAACGTTCGCAGGCGGCGCCAACGGTTGGGGTGTAAATCACCGGCATCATCTCATCGAGATGGTTTTCAACCAGGCGATAGAACAGGGTTTCGTTGGTGTCCTGAATATTGCGCAGGTAGATGTGCTTATCAATTTCAGTTTTGAAACCCTGGTACTGGATCCAGGCGCGCTCGGCCTGCTCCTCAATGCTTTCAACAACCTCAGGCAGCAGCCCGAGCAGGTTGAAGTTGCTGCGTTCTTCCATGCTGAACGCGCTGCCTTTATTCAGCAGGGGAAATTCCAACAGAACAGGTCCCGCGTAGGGAATATAAAGGGAACGATTTTTATTGCCTGGTAACATCTTACGTAACTCCGTTGTCTTTCACTCCAGCCCCTCTAGCGGGCCGGCAGAAACTGCAGCGCGCAAGATTATAGAGCAATGGTTAACGTGATGCTGACAAATTGGCAGGCAAGGCACAAAAAAGCGCACGATCGTTTACAACTTCGCCAATTAACCCTTTGTGCGATGGTTGAGGCGGACGTTTATTCATGAACTAAGCTCATGACGGTATTGCACCAGCGGGCATAGTGTCAGCGAACAATGTGCGATAGGTTGTACTCTGGCTGAAAGTTAAACACGATATGAGAGGTAACGTCATGAAAGTGTTAGGTTATGCTGCGACAAACCCGTCGACACCGCTAGCGCCATTCACCTTTGAGCGCCGCGAGCCGCGCCCGGATGACGTGGTTATTGATATTCTCTACTGCGGCGTATGTCACTCGGACCTGCACCAGGCGCGTAACGACTGGGGGTTCAGCACCTATCCCATTGTTCCCGGACACGAAATTGTGGGGCGCGTACGTGCAGTCGGCAGCGGAGTGACCAAATTTAAGCAGGGCGATCTAGCCGCTATTGGCTGCATGGTCGACTCTTGCCGGGTCTGCCAACCGTGCCAGCACGGGCTGGAGCAATATTGTGAAGAGGGTAACGTCCAGACCTATAACGGCCAGGACCGTCACGACCATTCCACGACTTACGGCGGATATTCGCAGTCGATCGTCGCCAGTCAGGATTTCGTTCTGCACTTGCCAGAAAATATGGATCTGCAGGGCGCAGCGCCGCTGCTGTGCGCCGGTATCACCACCTGGTCGCCACTGCGTCACTGGAAGGTAGACGCCAACAGCAAGGTCGCCGTCATCGGTTTAGGCGGGTTGGGGCATATGGCCATCAAGCTTGCCAGCGCGCTGGGTGCGGAAGTGACGCTGTTTACCCGCTCGCCGGGCAAAGAAGCCGATGCTCGCCGTCTGGGCGCTCATCATGTGGTGGTCTCTACTGACCCGGCGCAAATGGCCAACGTGCAAAATCAGTTCGATCTGATTATTGATACCGTGCCGTACGTTCATGAAGTCAATTCCTATCTGCCAACCCTGACGCTCGACGGCACGCTGGTCTTCGTTGGTCTGCTGGGCGATATGCCAGAAACCAGCACATTGCCGCTGTTGCTGGGCCGTCGATCTGTCGCTGGCTCCTGCATTGGCGGCATCGCTGAGACGCAGGAGATGCTCGATTTCTGCGGCAAACATGGGATTGTTGCTGATGTAGAAGTGATTGATATTCAAAACATTAACGCCGCCTTTGAGCGCATGCTGAAAAGCGATGTGAAGTACCGTTTTGTTATCGATATGGCTTCACTGACGGCCTGATATTTCGTCACGGGTCTGCATGGATTCGTGACGTTGTCACTAAACATCCTCGATTTACCCATCATATCCTCCAACGTATACTCTTCTTACCGCCTTCCTCCGCAAACGGAATCTGTCAGCTATGCGCGCTAATATTACGGAATACATGGATATTTTTGTTCATGTTGTTGAATCGGGGAGCTTTATCCGGGCTGCAGAACAACTGCAGATGCATCGCCCGGCGGTGAGCAAAGCGGTTCAGCTGTTGGAAGAGGAGTTGGGGGCAAAACTCTTGAATCGCACCACCCGCAAACTGAGTCTGACCAGCGAAGGTGAGATGTTTTACCAACGAGCGAAAGTACTGCTGTCTGAGATGACCGCGCTGATGGCAGCGTATTCACCCATGACGTCGGTACGTGGCAGCCTGCGGCTTGATTTTCCGCTAACGCTGGCGCATTCGGTGTTAATCCCTGCGCTTGATGAATTTCGCACCCGATACCCGGACATCGAAATTGTGCTGACCTCATCCGACCGCCGGATCGATCTCATTACCGAAGGCATTGATTGCGTCGTACGGCTGGGAGAGCTTGAAGATTCGAGCTTTATTGCCCGTCGGATCGGCAAAGTAGCGATGGTCACCTGTGCCGCGCCCTGCTATATAGCACGTTTCGGCAGGCCGGAAACGCTGGAAGATCTGGCGCAGCATAAAGCAGTGAATTTCTTTAGTGACCGCAGCCGTGAGGTGATGCCGTGGAAATTTGTGGTGAACGGCGAGACGATTGCGAAACGGCTGGAAAGCGCAATTCTGGTTGATAACTCCGATATTCTTTTAACCTCCGGACTGGCGGGGATCGGGCTGATTCAGGGCGTGGATGCCGCGCTGCGACCCTATATCGACTCAGGCAGGTTGGTTCCGGTATTAACTAACGCCCCCAGCGCACCGAAAGCCGTGTCAGTGCTTTACCCTGATAAACGCCACTTATCACCGCGGGTAAGCGTGTTTATTGATTGGTTTAGCGAACTTTTCAGCCGCTAAGAATTGGTAATCCTGCGGCAACACAGCCGTAAGTTTCTATGGCTTTTTCCCTCGCCACGTCGGACGTACAGTGAGTCTCACGAATATTCCCCTATGAGGCTTTAACATGGCAAAGATCGTTACCTTTAACCGCACTGGCGGCCCGGACGTCCTGGGCATTACCGATATGGCAGTCGCCGCTCCTGCAACGGGAGAAGTGCAGATTCGCGTCAAGGCTATCGGCATTAACCGCGCCGAAGTGATGTATCGCACTGGACAGTACGTGATAGAACCGCAGTTCCCGGCAAAATTGGGCTATGAAGCGGCGGGGATTATCGAAGCCGTTGGTGCAGACGTCAGCGAGTTCGTGGTCGGCGATAACGTAAGCGTCATTCCTTCCTTTATGTTTACCGAGTACGGGATGTACGGTGAATTAGTCAATGCGCCGGCTCATGCGGTGGTAAAACATCCTGAGAATCTGACCTTTGTAGAAGCTGCGGCCAGCTGGATGATGTTTATTACTGCCTACGGAGCATTGGTTGAGTACGGTCATCTACAGGCCGAACAGTTTATCGTCATGGGCGCGGCCTCCAGCAGCGTGGGGATTGCCGCCATTCAGATTGCCAATATGCTCGGCGCTCGCCCGATTGCGCTGTCACGCACCAGCCATAAAAACGAGTGGTTGCGTAACGCTGGGGCCGAAGCGGTGATTGCTACCACCGAACAGGATCTCACGGCGGAGTTGAACATGCTAACGCAGGGCGCTGGCGTGAACCTGGTCTTTGACCCGGTAGGCGGACCAGACGTGGCGAAGCTTGCCGCTGCGATGGCGATGAACGGCACCTTCTACCAGTATGGGGCGCTGGATGCCCGTGACTTATCAATTCCAGTGATGGATATCCTCGGTAAACACCTGCAATTCAGAGGTTATGAACTTTTTGAGATCACCACTGATGCCGAAAAAATGGCGCGGGCGAAAGCCTTTGTTTACGACGGACTGAAGTCTGGTCAACTGAAACCGGTTATTGATAAAACCTTTGTGTTTGAGGAGATTGCCGAAGCCCATCGCTATATGGAAGCCAACGGGCAGGTCGGGAAAATAGTCGTGACACTGTAACTAATCACACTGGTGTAGGCCGGATAATGCCTACACCAGATTAAGTGCAATAAGGCTTTCAGCGGTAGCAACAATTGCCTTATGCGGGTCACGCGGTTTCCAGCCCAGCCGCGTCGTTGCCTTTTCGTGGCTCACGCTCATATCAACCCCCAGTAATTTCACCATTCCCTGCATCACCGGATTTTTCTCCGCTGCGGCGCGAACCATCTCATCGCTCATTGGCAGCGTCGATACCTTACTTGCCGCATCGCCCAGCGAGTGTTTCAGCGTTTGCGCCACATCGAGGATCGTCAGGCTATGCCCGGCGCTGGCAAGAAAACGTTCGCCGTTGGCTGCAGGATGCGTCATCGCCAACAGGTGCAGGTCGGCAACGTCGCGCACATCCACGAAACAGGAGTTGATATTCGGGCAACCTGGTTCACCCTCCAGCATGTTTTTGATAATGCGGGTAGAGTGGGAATAGTCGGCGCCTAATACCGGCCCCAGCACCGCGACCGGGTTAATAGAGGACAATTCCAGGCCGTTGCCTTCGCGGGCAATAAACTCCCACGCGGCGCGTTCGGAGAGCGTTTTTGATTTCTGATACGGCCAGACATCACCGCTGACGTCGCTCCAGTCGTTTTCGGTAAACGGGCGAGGATAATCCGCCGGATGGCCGACGCCGATAGCGCCAAACGCTGAAGTTAATACCACGCGCTCTACACCCGCATCCCGGGCGGCACGCAAGACGCGCAGGTTGCCGTCGATGGCCGGATTCACCCAATCGGCCTCTTCGGTCTGGCCGCCAGAAGGGGTTGGTGATGCGCCGTGCATCACGAAGCGACAGCCTGCAACGGCATCGTCCCAGCCATTGTCAGCGGTCAGATCCGCTACCACAAACGACAGGTCTGCGCCTGGCTCAACGCCACCTTGCTGTAAATTGCGGCGCACTTCCTCTTCACGATCTACGGAACGTACGGTGGTGCGTACCTGATATCCGTTATTCAGCAGAGCAATAATGCAGTGTTGTGCGATAAAACCGGTGCCGCCGGTAACTAAAACGCGAGCTTTACTCATAATACAATTCTCTTAATGCGATGGGCTTGAGACATAGATTAAGCAGCACCAGGCGTATTGTGAATGCTTGATAGTCCGCTTGAGTTGCGCGATAGTACGGGAATGAACATCGACCCGTTTTCTGACATTCTCAAACTGACGCGCGCCGAATCACTGGTGACCGGTGGGTTTACCGCCGGTGGCCGCTGGGCGATGCGTTTTCCTGCACCGGATAAAATCAAATTCTTCGCCATTCTTCGCGGCCAGTGCTGGGTATTACTGGAAGGTGAACCGCAGCCGATCCTGTTTTCCACCGGTGACGTTGGCCTGTTAAGCGCTAAGCGGGCATTCGTGCTGGCGAGCGACCCGGAGGTTGAACCGATTGATGCCATGAGCGTTTTCTTTGGGCCTGGTAAGCCCCATGCGCCTATTGGTGAAGGGAACGACGTTGAGCATATTGGCGGTCACGTGCTGCTGAACCCAACCAGCGGCAAACTGCTAACGCACGTCCTGCCGCCGTGGATCCACGTTCCGGCAAACTCGCCGCAGGCCACCTCGTTTCGCTGGCTGTTGGATCAACTGGTGCAGGAACGTCTTCAGTATCAGCCCGGTTCGCAGCTGGTCTCAACCCAACTGGCACAACTGCTATTCGTGCAGATTTTACGTGCGCATCTGCAAAATAACGATGCGTTACCCGCCGGTTGGCTGCGCGTTCTGGGCGATCGTCGATTGAGTCCAGCGTTACAATTGATGCACGGCGAGCCGGCGCGCGCCTGGCATCTCGATGAACTGGCTAAAGCCTGCGCGATGTCACGCACGGTATTTGCTCAGCACTTTCGGGAAACGGCTGGCATGACGCCGATTGCCTATCTGACCCAATGGCGTATGAGGCTGGCAGAGCAGGCGCTAAGCGAAGCGGGCGAGCAGGTGGCGGAAGTGGCCCAATCGCTCGGTTACGCCTCGGTTAGCGCATTTAGCAACGCCTTTAAGCGGGAAACCGGTTTGTCGCCAAAAGCATGGCGACAAACTGCCATTAGCGCGCCTGGAACATAATGGTGTCGCTGACAAAACTGCCGTCGTCGGCGATCGCAAAGTGCGTGCGCACCTCGTCGGAAACTTTATCCTGCAGGTAGCGAATGGCGCCGACAATATTCTCCGGGGTTTTCATCCGCGCCACCCAGGATGAAAATTCCAGGTGCAGCGTATCACCCACCAGTTTATCAATCATCATGCCGCGTCCGTTGACCATCGCCAGCCATTCGCCCTGGGAGTAGTTGCGGATGTGCGACGGGTCACGCAACATCTCAATAGTTTGCAGCCAGATATCGAGCATCGGTTTGCCGGGTGAGGCGATATCCATCATGATAAAACGCCCGCCAGGCTTCAGAACGCGGCGGATCTCCATCAGCGCGGCCTGAATATCGTGCCAGTGGTGCGCGGAGTAACGGCTAATCACAATGTCGAAACTGTTGTCGGCAAACGGCAATACTTCCGCTGGGCCTTGTGAGCAGGTTATGTTCATCAATTGACGATTTTTTGCCTCTTGCTCCACAACCGCCAGCATCCCTTCGGATAAATCATACGCGGTGACCTCTGCGACCAGCGGAGCGGCAGTAAAGCTGGCGTGCCCGGCACCGCAGCCAACATCCAGCAGATGCGCCTGCGCGTCATCGCTTAACCATTCGGCCAGGCGACGTAAATCGGCCCCCTGGGCGTGGACGTTACTCTGTAAATAGGCGGCGGCCTGGCCGCTAAACTGTGACTTTACCAATGCTTCATGATGGTTGCTCATACCGGGCTTCCTCTGTTGTTATGTTCTTGTTAAAACGGACTATACGCCGGGATTAATACGGGTACAATATTGCCACTTATACTGGTATATCGAGTTACTACCATGGACAACACGGGACTGAAAGGGCCTGAGGCGCTAGGGGCATTTTTACGCGTCAAACGGGAAAATACCTCACCGGAAATGCTGGGTATTCCGGTGCTATCACGTCGCAGAACAAAAGGGTTGCGGCGTGAAGAGGTGGCGCAGATGAGCGGGATCAGCACCACCTGGTACACCTGGCTTGAGCAGGGACGCGACATCACCGTTTCGGCGCAAACCCTGTCGGGGATTGCCTTCGCGCTCCAGCTTAAACCGGCGGAACGGGAATACCTGTTTCTGCTCGCTCATAAAAGTGACCCGCTGGTTGAGCAGGTTCCAGCGGTAGAACAGACGATTTTGTCCGCCGTCAACGCGGTATCTGAACCTTGTTATCTGTTGGATCTCACCTGGCAGGTACTCTCCTGGAATCCCGGCGCTGCAGCGCTTTTTGCCGGGTGGCTGGACGTAGATTCAGAGCCGAATATGATGCGCTTTATGTTCCAGAACCCGCTGGCGCGTGAACTGGTCGACAACTGGGAGGTCCGCGCGCGCCGGATCGTCGCCGAATTGCGGTCCGACGCAATTCACTATCCTAGCGATGCAACGCTCAATGCCTTTGTGCAGAAAATGAGCGACAACAGCAGCGATTTTCGTGAATTCTGGTCGCAACAACAGGTAATCGTGCGGGAGGGCGGTGAACGTATTTTCCATCATGCTACACGCGGCGATCTGATCTATCGCCAGCTCAGTTGGCAGCTAGCGAGTAACCGAGCGCTTAAAATGATCATGCTGGTTCCTGATTCGCGGTGATTTGCATTTAAAATGCATTAGCGCTAATGTATTTTCATTCAATCCATGAATGAGCACCGTAACGTATGAAAAATGCCCCTGGCTTAGGCGAATTACTTCGCTATACCGCTGAGCTTATCGATAGCGGTTCAGAAGCCGCCTACCGCGAGATGTCTCTCGACTATCGGCCACGTTATACCCCTGTACTGCGCGCGCTGGCTGCGGGGGCGATGACGGTCACCGACATTACCGCCATGACGCACCTGACGCAGGGGGCGGTGAGCCAATCCGTCTCGCTGATGGAACAGGACGGTATTTTGCGCAGAGGCACTCTTGAAGACGGGCGCAAAAGTGGCCTGTACCTGACCAATAGCGGTGAGGCGCTGGTCAGTCAGCTCAAATCTCACTGGCAAACTCTTTTTACCGCCATTCATCAGCTTGAGAAAGAGGTGGGATGGCCGCTTTTACAGGTGCTCGAGCAGACGGCAAAAGCGCTGGAAGAAAAGGATTTTGCTCAGCGTATCGTTGAAGCAAAAGTCAGGGGAGGCAGTTTATGAGTGACAACGTCACGTTAAAGAACTGGTTCGCACAGGGAGGCAGCGACTATGCTCGCTATCGACCTGAATATCCTGCGGCGCTGGGTGCCTATCTGGCGAGTCTGTTGCCAGTTCGCGCCAGCGCGCTTGACGTAGGCTGCGGTACGGGTCAAATGACCAGATTACTGGCAGAACACTTCACCAGCATAGTGGGCGCCGACCCTAGCGATAGCCAATTAGCCAGCGCTGAGCGACATCCGGCGATCCGCTATGTAGCTGCACCGGCAGAGCAACTGCCCGAGGAATTAACCGGTTTTAACCTGATCACCGTCGCACAGGCAGCGCATTGGTTTGACCTCGACGCATTTTACCGCGAAGCACGCAGAGTTAGCGCGCCGGGTGGCATACTGGCCTTGATTAGCTATGGTGTGATGCAACTGGATGAAGAACTCCAACAGCGCTTTCACCAGTTTTACTACGATGAAATTGGCCCGTACTGGCCAGCTGAGCGCCAGTTAGTGGATGAAGGCTACCGCACGCTAGCGTTTCCATTTACAGAAATCCCGACGCAGGCGATGACCATCAATCTGGCGTGGCCGCTGAAAGGGTTACTAGGGTATATCTCAACGTGGTCGGCGGTGAAAAGGGCGCAAGAGGCCGGAAAATCAGCGCTAGTTGAAGCGTTTAGCCAGGATATCCGTCGCCTGTGGGGTAACCCGGAGACGTTAAGGCAGATTGTCTGGCCCATCAATATGCGGGTAGGTGTGCTATGACCGAACTACCAAGCGGCATTCGCTACCAGGCCCAATTCACAGTACAACCAAAGCACACCGTTCCTGCCGTCGACCCGGGCTGGCCAGGATTTGCCGACATGCCGCCGGTGCTGGCAACCGCGATGATGATTGGCTTTATGGAGCAGACCTGCGTTGAGGCGCTGCGGCCCTATCTGTCAGCTAACGAACATACTGTCGGCACCGGCGTGGAAGTGCGGCACGTGGCGGCAACGCTGGCAGGCGATACCGTGACGGCGACCGTTACGCTGGAAGATGTAGACGGGCGTTTTTTGCGGTTTCACGTCAGTTGTCATGACGATCATGGGCTGATTGGCGAGGGTACGCATCAGCGGGCGCTGATTGACCCAGTGCGGTTTATGCAGCGGTTAATGGCGAGATAGAACGGTGTTGCGGCCAGGGATGAGCCTGGCCGCACTCATCCTGGGCTTAGGCTGTGAGTTGCTCAACCACGTCGGCAACGCTTGCCACTTTACGAATACCGCCAATCCCGGTTCCTAAAGAGACATAGCCGTCATCGGTATTACCTTCCAGCATCCCCACGCGAAGACCACGCAACCCCCCCATGGTGTTGGCGAGTTCTTCTTTGCTGGCACCGGCTTTGTCCATCGCTACCAGCGTAGTCGTCAGCGTTCCCGGCAGTGAACGGTAGTAGTCTGGTACGGTACGAAACAGGCTGAGAGCCAGGCCGTTGGCGGCGACAATCTTATCCTTCAACGATGACGGTACGCGACTCTCCTCGGTGCTGATAAAGACCGAGCCAGCAAAAACGCCTTCTGCGCCCAGCGCATGCGCCGCGCGAGCCGTACGTTTATCAACGATGCCTCCGGCCGCCAGCACGGGTACCTTTTCCACCGCGTCAGCAATCAGCGGCACGATAGAAAACGTCCCCAGAATAGTGCCAGGCAATGTGCCACCTTCATCAAATCCTGTCGCTACGATAATGTCCGCTCCGGCACGTTCCGCCTCTCGGGTGTTTTCAGGAGTAGGGTTGATATCACGATAAATAATGGTAATGCCCGCCGCTTTTAGCTCGTCAAACAGTGCCGGAATAATCGTGCCATCGCCATATCCGGTGTAAACCACCACTTTCACTGCCTCTTCTTTGATAACCTGCAGAATCGCGGGCGTCCAGATATCGTTTTCCGCGCTTGGGATCAGATTCACACCAAAGGGTTTATCAGTCAGTTTTTTAGTTTTACGGATCTCTTCGCGCATTTTCTCCGCCGTGGCTTCCGGGGTTGAAACTGCCGTTTCCGCGGTTAACCCGGCGTTTGGCCCTAGCACGCCAAGGCCACCGGCATTGCTGACCGCTGCCACCAGTCGGGCATCGGTCAACCAGGAGAGTGGCCCCTGAATTACCGGTTTTTCAATGCCAAGAATTTCACAGATACGGTTATTTTTCATAATGTTATTTCCTTTTTGCAGCGCGAGTGTGCTGGAATGCGTGCAGTGTAAGCGTGTTTATTATTCTGAAAAATAGTGAAAATTGTGCATCACTATTATTAAATGGATAACAATCAATGCCTCGTTCTGGATGTTTGTCGCCATGCAGATAAATCTGTTTGAAAACATTAAAATTTTTATTGAGATCGTCGATGCGGGTAGCTTTAGCCAGGCCGCCGAAAACCTGCAGATTCACCGTCCGGCAGTCACTAAAGCGGTTCAGCAGTTGGAAAAAGAGAGTGGAGTGCGGCTATTACAGCGCACAACCCGACGTATCTATCTGACGCCGGAAGGGGAAGAATTTTATCGTCGTAGTAAGCCGCTACTGGCACAGGCCGACGATCTGCTGGAGTCATTTTCACCTGACCGTCCGCTGCACGGTCAGCTCCGGGTGGATATGCCTATCGCCTTCGCTCGCCTGGTAGTGGTACCGAATTTGCCTTCCTTGTATGCCGCACATCCGAATCTTGAGCTTATTCTCAGCAGCTCCGACATGCGGCGGGATATGTTACGGGATGGGCTAGACTGCGTATTGCGTATGGGTGACCTGGATGATGGCGATTATGTCGCACGATCCCTCGGCAATATCAAAATGACCACCTGCGCCAGCCCTGAATACCTTGCTCGCCACGGCACGCCGCAAACCCTGGACGACCTTCAGGCACACCACCAGGGCGTCAATTGGATCAACAGCAGCAGTCGGCAGGTGATGCCCTGGCGTTTTGAGTCGGCGACGGGCGTGGAAGAGATCGCGCTACCGGGTAAGCTTATCCTCGATAATTCAGAGGTATACATTGCCGCCGGACTCGCTGGTTTAGGGTTATTACAGGGGATGAATTTCTTCTTGCAGCCCTATATCGACAGGGGCCAGCTGGTTGAAGTATTGCCGAATTACCCATGTCCGCGGAGACAATTATCGTTGATGTATCCGCATCGCCATTTGTCGCATAAGGTCCGCGTCTTTGCCGACTGGGTAGATGGCCTGCTGGATGATTTGCGCTAACGCGGCATTCACATTTCGTTCCCCATCGAAGTATTAAGCTTGTTGCACGCTATAGTGGGCTTATTCCACCGACTGGAGATCACGATGATTGCCGTACTTTTTGAAGCCCACGCCGTTGCCGAAAGGCAAGCACGCTACCTTGAACTTGCTGCTGAACTTCGTCGGGAACTCGAAAAAATCGAGGGATTTATCGACATTGAGCGCTTTCAGAGCCTGAGCACTGAAGGGAAAATTCTATCGCTTTCCTGGTGGGAAAACGAAGATGCGGTTCTCGCGTGGAAACGCAACGTTCTGCATCAGGCCGCACAGCGTGAAGGCCAGCAAACGATCTTTGCCAGCTATCGTATTCGGGTGGTTCAGGTCATCCGCGAGTACTCATCTGAAACGAGGCGTTCCCATCATGTATGATCTCCACGTTATTATGCGTAATATTCCCGGAGAGCTGGGACGGCTGGGTTCAACCCTTGGAAAAATGGGGGTTGGGCTTGAAGGTGGCGGCCTTTTTAGCGTTGGTGACCACTCTCATGCCCATTTTCTGGTTGAGGACGGTGAGCGCGCCCGGAAGGTGCTGGAGCACGCGGGGATACCGGTAGCCGCCGTGACTAAGCCGCTGATTCGGCGATTAACGCAGGCACGTCCTGGAGAACTGGGTGAGATAGCCAGCGTGCTGGCAGAGCAGGGAGTTAACATCCGTGTACAGTACAGCGATCATGCTAATCGACTGATTTTACTGACAGACAATAACGAGCTTGCCGCTCATATCACCGGACAATGGGATGAATAAACCCCTCAGCAGTTCCCCGGCACAGAATGACGCCGAGGTACTTGAAAGCGCTATGTCAGAAGTGGCCACTGCGATGGCTGACCCTTCAAGGGTTAGCATGCTGTGCGCATTGATGGATGGCAGGGCCTGGACCGCGACGGAGTTGAGTGCGGTGGCCGACGTCGCACCATCTACCGCCAGCGCGCATCTGACAAAATTAGTGCAGGGGCGACTAATCGGCTGTTTGTCACAGGGTCGACACCGTTATTATCGGCTAGCGAGCAGCGAGGTCGCTATGTTACTGGAGACGCTGATGGGCGTTTCCATGCGCACACAGCCTGCAATGAAAATCAGTACGCCGGTACATTTGCGTAAGGCGCGCACCTGCTACGATCACCTGGCCGGTGAGGTGGCCGTCAGTATTTACGCTTTTATGCAGGAACAAGGCTGGTTTACCTCAGAAGGAACCGCGCTTTCGCCCGTGGGACTCACTGGCTTTCACCAGATTGGCGCGACGTTAAAAAACCAAACCAGGCGAAAAATCGCATGTGCCTGTCTCGACTGGAGCGAGCGGCGGCCACATCTGGGCGGCAATGCGGGCGCCGCGTTGCTGGCCGCTTTTGAATCTCATGGCTGGGTCGAACGTATTGAGGGTTACCGGGAAGTCCGTTTTACCGACGCGGGAAGAAGGGCGCTGGCGCGATTTTTTGCAATTCACGATGTTTAACCACGATAGTGATACCGGAAACCCGGTATCACCTGATGCCTTTACTTTCAGCGGGTTCGCTGCGCGACCATAAAGAGTCGTGGAAAGGCCAGCAATATCTTCCCGTCAGCCTGTTTCGAATAGCACTCCTGTAGCCGTTGATGATAACGCGCAAGATATAGCTGCTTTTCTTGCTCATTCAAATCCTGTATCCACGGTCGTAACCCTGTCGCGCTAACCCAATCAATAATCGCCTGATGTGAATCCATTTTGTGGTAATAGGTCGTGCGCCAAATATCCGCTTCGCAGCCGGCATGACTGAGAATGTCGTAATAAGCATGCACGCTAGGCAACGGATCGCGTCCTCGATTCGGATGCCCTTGTTCCTGAGCAACTTCACGCATCAAAACGTGGGAAGGTTCATCCCAGTTATAAGGCATCTGAACAGCAAGAAATCCTTTATTTTTCAGCAGACTAATGAGGTACGGGAGCAGCGTATCATGACCGGATATCCACTGGAGTGAAGCATTGGCATAAATCACATCCGGAGGCGTTTCCGGCTGAAAATGGCGGATATCTTCTTCAATAAAATGGCAGGTTGGTAATCGTTTTCGCGCTTCCTCGAGCATCGATGGCGATGAGTCAATTCCAGTAATATTGGCATTTGGCCATCGAAAGTGGAGTAATTCAGTGCTGTTACCCGGCCCGCAGCCAAGATCGATAGCAGAAACAACATCATTCAGTTGAACGCGAGCCAGCAGTTCAGCGGCAGGTCTTGAGCGTTCTGCACCAAACTGCAGATACAGCGTTGGGTTCCAGTCAGACATCATCAATTTCCTTAGCGGCGTTGTAGAGCACGTTGTTTATGGGATATGTTCTTAAAGTGTTAATAAGGAAATATTCCATGAAAATACGCATTCCGTCCAGGTTAGTTTCTGGC
Organism: Kluyvera sichuanensis; assembly: GCF_014218705.1. Lineage (GTDB taxonomy): Bacteria > Pseudomonadota > Gammaproteobacteria > Enterobacterales > Enterobacteriaceae > Kluyvera > Kluyvera sichuanensis. The sequence continues at coordinate 452,869 of NZ_JABBJF010000001.1, forward strand.
GATACCATCGCGATTACCGCACCATCCTCTGGCGTTCCTGCACATCTGCATCCACGGTTAGATCTCGCCATTAGCGCATTACGGGATAAGGGGTTTAGGGTGGTTGAAGGGCGCTGTTTACGCCATCAACATAAGAATAAGAGCGCCGATGAGCATCAACGGGCTGCCGAATTAATGCAATTTCTTTGCGATCCGGATGTGAAAGCCGTGATGCCACCCTGGGGAGGCGAACTGGCCATGGAGCTATTAGAGCTTATTGATTTCAATAAGTTAAACGACATTGAACCAAAATGGTTTAGCGGCTTTTCCGATCTCTCAACGCTGCATTTACCGCTGACCACCTTGTGCGGTTGGGCGACGTTGCATGGTCCCAATCTGATGGAGTTGGGTGCCAGAGAACTGGATAAAACCACGTCATTTGTATGGAAAATACTGGAATGCGAACGCGGGAGCACGGTAACGCAATATGCTTCAGAAAAGTTCCAGGTTGAAGCTAACCAATGGGGTACGGAAACAGATGCTGGTTTTAATCTGACACAACCAACGAAGTGGAAGCGTCTCGATGGCCAAAGCGAGAGTGTCACGTTTCACGGGCGTTTGATTGGTGGCTGCCTGGATACTATCGCCAGGCTTGCCGGCACAGAGTACGGCGACATAGCATCGTTTAAAAAACAGCATAGCGGCGACGGCGTAATTCTGTATTTTGAAAACGTCGAAATGGCGCCGTGCGAATTAACGCGAGCGTTATACAGTTTACGTTTGCAGGGCTGGTTCAAAACCCTCAGTGGTATCATGATCGGCAGAAGTGCTGGGCCGAATGTCGGCGACGAAAATCAACATAATTATCTCGACGCGCTGCGATCAGCATTGGGCGATGTGAACATTCCGGTGCTGTACGATGTTGATATCGGACACATGCCGCCACAGATGTCGCTCGTGAATGGTGCGATGGCATGGGTAACGTTTAGTGATAACGGTGGATTGGTAAAGCAGCAGTTGTAGGTTAAGGGTTGCGATGAGGCTGCGGGGCTAAAATAAGCCGGCTTTTGAGTAACACAATCACAGCCGAAAAATCCTGGATTTGTCCTGACTCTATGTTAGTGCGCATAATTTATATTATGTTAAATCATGTTGATTGCTAACTTACTTCATGAACCAAGATGGTTCGCATAAAATCATAGGGTTAAGTCTCCCCTTAATCTTTCGTTTGCTGGCATTATGTTTAAGAGCTATTTTCTTCATATCCACGAACTTCTCTGAGGATGTCTCAGATGTATATACTCGAACAGTTGAGTGTTGCTCCAAACCGGCGGATTTGGACATTGGTTGACACCACTACTAACTTACCGCTTCTGTTTCCACTTCTCTTTCTCATTGATCGCTTGTCTTTACGTTCCGAATCCACGCAGTCATCTACGCTACAGGCTCTAAAATTTTTTTATGAGTACTGGTATCAAAAACATGATGTTACTTTCTGTTTGAGTTTCCATCTGTCTGGATACAATCCTTCGATTGCAATTAGTGAGCTTGAAGCATTTCTTCATTATCTTGAATCAGGAAAGTTTGTGTTGCCTACACTCGGACGTGCTGTAATTAGCAAGCACAATACAAATATTAATCATGTACATGCAGTCTGCCGTTTTATCAACTATCTAATCAATACTTACGTTTCTTCTCGTTATATGGATGGCACCCCAAAAGAGCTTTCTCGTTACGCTTTACAATCATCTAGGCGTTTGTCGGCCTATCGTTCGGATTTTCGACCCAGCAAGCAAAAGCATTCAAACAAACATTTTTAAAGCAGCACCGTGAAAGTATTTCAGAGATTGCGGAATCTATCGGATATGTATCTATCCCATCATTTTCGCTGGCATTTCGTCGTTATACCGGCATGAGTCCGGGAGCCTGGCGCAGGCTGTCTCCAGTCGCATAAAAGAAGGGAGCTGTACTCAATAAGAAAAGAAAAAATATTTTCGAATAGATTCACCGGTTGCCGCGTTTACTCATCATTAACACACTGATGGAGTTCGTTTATGACCGAAATAACGCAACCTGTAAGGCGACAGCGCTACGACACCTTCACCCTGATCCTGCACTGGGTTACGGCAGCCAGTGTGATTTTTCTGTTTGCCAGCGCCCATATCTGGGAGCTGCTGGAACGGGGAACACCACTCAGAAAAGGGTTACAGGCGGTTCATATTTCCTGTGGGATTTTGCTTGCGTTGGTAATGGTCATTCGACCGTTATGGCGACTAGTCAGCCATATAAGCTCCCGCTTTTCTATGCCTCCGATTGAAGGTACTCGGCTGGCTAGAAGCCTTGCGCATGTGGTGCACGGCGCGCTTTACCTTCTCCTGTTAATACAAATAGTTCTCGGGTTTCTTTTCCGCTGGTCACAACAAGAACCCTTCCGATTCTTTGGGCTTTTTGATCTTTCTGGCTTGGTGGCAGTTACCCCCTCACTCCGACATACCCTGGCTCAGTGGCACGGTAATGTGGCCTGGGCACTGATTGCACTCGCTTCTGCACATGCATTCGCTGCGCTTTTCCATCACTACCTGTTACGGGACGGCGTACTGCGTCGTATGCTGCCCGGCCGCGCTTTTCGTTAATCAGGAGTTCACCATGAATCGTGTTTCGCTTATCTCTTCCGCTGCTCTGAGGCATTTTCTGTTGCCTCTGGCGTTTGTTCTGCTCCCTGCCCCTTCGGTTTTTGCCGCAGGTGACGATAATACAAATAAAAAAACGCCAGATTGTCCCTCCGGACAGGTTTACAACAGCACGACAAAGCAGTGCATGCCGGAGAAAACCAGTCAGCTCAATGATGAGGATAAAACTCGTTATGCTTACCATCTGGCCAAAAAAGGAGAATATCAGGCAGCCCTGAACCTGCTCGACACGCTAAAAAATGGCAATACCGCTGAGGCATGGAATTATCGCGGGTATGCCACCCGTAAGCTGGGCCGTACTGATGAAGGGATTGGCTATTATCAGCGTGCATTAGCACTCGATCCGGGCTATGCCAAAGTACGCGAATACCTGGGTGAAGCCTGGCTGGTAAAGGGGCGCCCTGACCTGGCAAGAGAACAGTTGAAAACCATCGCCTCACTTTGCGGTCATGGCTGTGAGGAGTACAGGGATCTACAGGCTGCCATTAATGGCCATCCCGAATCCTGAGTAATGGTATGAGGATCATAAAATCACTACCAGTGACGTTCGTCAGCATCTTGCTGAACATCTGACGCGCCTTTGGCGCTATGGGCTGGTTCTGTCACGTAACCGTGAGGTCGCGGAGGAACTGGTCCAGTCAACCTGTGTCCGCGCGCTTGAAAAAAGCGCGCAGTTTATCCCCGGTACGCGTATAGACAGTTGGTTATTCGCAATCCTGCACTCCATCTGGATTTCTGATGTGCGCGCCCGTCGGGTGCGCCTTGGGCAGGGTTTTGTTGAAAGCGATGAATTACTGGCACCTGATACCAGAGAGCGGGATGATACCCACCTTCACTATGCGAAAATTATGCAGCACGTGAGTACTCTGCCAGAAGCCCAACGCAATGCCGTTTTTTTGGTCTACGTTGAGGGTTTCACCTATCAGGAGGCATCAGAAACATTGTCCGTACCGATTGGAACGATCATGAGTCGGCTGGCGACTGCGCGGGCGAAAATAGCCCAGATGGTTAACACACCGCCCCCTGTACAGGAGAAACGCTCTTGAAATCCACCCGATTCACAGCACCGTACAGTGATGAGGCGATCACCGCCTGGCTTGATGGCGAGATGCTGGCAAATGATGCTCAGCGATTTGAGGACGCTCTTGAGCAGGATGAACAACTGGCTCAACGAACTGAATTGCTGCGCCTCAACCAGGATGACTTTGCCAGTGCGTTTACGCCCCTTCTTAACACGGCACCCCAGTCACGCATGGAGGAACAGCTGGCTAACCTGCTTTCCCAGGAACCCGCAACCACCGACAAAGCATCAGGGGTCAGCCGCCGCTCGTTGATCGCTGCCTCGCTAAGCTTTCTGGTTATCGGTTCAGGGCTGGGCTATTTCGCGCGCCCCACAACCCGCACTCTGAGTGAAAGTGAAAAAATTCGCGACCTTGAGGCTCAGTACATGTCGCTGTATAGCGCAGAAACATTGCTCGATGCAGACAATTCCACATCTGCGTTGCAGCGGGGACTGGTACGCACAGCGCAGGACATTGGTTTGCAGGCAAATGAGCGGCAACTTGCCCTGCCGGGAGCTGAGTTAAAAATGGTACGCATGCTGCGTTACGACAGTACGTCGATTGCGCAAATTGCCTGGATGCATGCCGACTTCGGCCCGATGGCGCTGTGTATTTCCCCGGACCGTCATCCTGCCAGCACCGAGCTTAGCCAGGAGCAGCGTCATTCAATGAACCTTGTCTGGTGGCACTCCGGGCGTCATCAATTTGTGTTGATTGGCCGTAACCCGGTTTCTCAGTTGAGGCAAAACGCGCTGACATTGCAGGCGGAGCTGGCTTAGATGAGTGAACCTCCCGGCAGTCTGAAGGACTGCCTGGGTGGTTTATGCAATCAAGTGAGGACTCGCCTGAATATCTATATTGATTGTTACTGTGTCATCCACCAGTGCAGCAAAACTGTCCATATCGAATGCTGAACGCGAAATCGCTGTCGAGGCATGCAGAGAAATGCTCTCGGCCGCGAAAAACTCCTCATTTTTCCCCTTCAGTAAAGCATCCAGAATGACCGGGCGTGAAACGTTCTTAACGGCCAGAGTACCAAAAACACGAAAATGCCCCTCTCCCAGTGCTATCACGCGACTGCTGGTGAAAGCGATATTCGGGTAGTGTCCAGCATCAAAAAATAGACTGCTTTTCATCTGATAAGTGAGCAGATTATTGGATGCCTCCAACGTTGCGACGGGAATGATCACATTAATATGGTCTTTCTCTGCATGTCCAGGATCCAGCGTAATGTCTCCCGTAACTTTGCCCAGGCTTGCTTCAGAGGTTTCCCCAAATGCACGCCAGGAGAGTGCAATTGTCGTCTTCTGGGTGTTGATGTTATAGCTGGCTGAGCTGGCGTAGAGTGACGGTGAAGTGATTAAAAAACCGAGAGCAATGATGGGTACAATACGCGTCATAGTGGTAATCCTTAAGGTGATTACGATGTAAACGCGCCAACCGTGCTTTATATTCGGTTGTAGCGATCTTTTATCTCATCCAGCGAGCGGTTTTCTGCACCATACATTAGGTATCGCATCTCTTTCTCAGACTTGCGCAGTCGTTCCGAATAGCCCCGTTGCTGATGATACATCTGGCCGTAGCCCTGTCAGCTATAACGAGGTGCCTGCAAGGTATGAGAGGAAGCGCGACATTCAGTTGTAATCCAGAGCTACTGGCTAGTCCGGAATACGCATCAATAAGCAAAGATATTTTCTGAGAAATGATGAAGATAAGAATTAGTGACTAATAACCAGGAGACCTGAATGAGCATTGATCTTGATTTTGAAAATTTGAGCGTACGTGCTGTTGAGTACAACGCACGTGCTTCAGTGAAGGATTTTGACGGTTGTATGGTTGAGTATGCTGAACTCGCGCGTGAGGCAAAACTTAAAACACCAGGTATTTACGATCTGCATTATGGTATGGCTGCTGCTGAGCGACTGGATTTGTTCCCGACACCTATTCAACCTGCACCTTTGCTGATTTTTATCCACGGTGGATATTGGCACTCTCAGCGTAAGGAAGAAGCCTGTTCAATGGCTGCTGCTTTTAGCCAAAATGGAGTAGCAGTTGCCACGCTGGAGTACACCCTGGCACCTGAAGCAACGTTATCAGAAATCGTACATGAGGTACGGAGTGCGGTTGCCTGGTTGTATCATAATGGAGAGAAATTTGGCATCGACCCAGAGCGGATCTTTGTCAGCGGAAGCTCTGCGGGAGGCCACCTGTGCGGCATGCTCATTCCAGACGATTGGCAACTTCGTTACCGACTGCCATCGAATGCTATAAAAGGGGTACTGGCATTAAGTGGGTTGTACGATCTTCGTCCTCTTTGCGAGACCTATATAAATGAATGGCTAAATTTATCCATTGTTCAGGCAAAAAAATTAAGTCCCATCTTTTCTCTTCCGGGTAAGGCTTATGCCCCCAAAATTTTACTTAGCGTAGGAGCCCTGGAGACTTTAGGTTTCAAAAATCAAACGGAAGCCTACTATCAGGCATGTTGTGATCAGGGTCTTGATGTAAAACTACTCGAGGACCATAAAAGCAATCATTTTACTCTGGTCAATAATCTGGCAGATCCACAAAGCGAGATGTTTCAATCAGCTATGGAGATGATTAACTCATTTAGATAAGTGAGACACTCTTTTGAACCTGTTTTCGTCAGCAAGAACGAAGATATGAAAATAAATGATAGGTTATACACGTGTAATTAGCCGCCAGGCATTCATTCAGGGAGGCATGGATAAACCTCCCTGAATGACATTCCGATTACTGCGCCTGACCCCGGTTTATCTTAGTGAGTGGCTCATTCACATCGAAAATTTTGTAGATGACTTCGGACACCCCGAGTGGCTTCAGGCGTTCTGAGTGCTTTTTGACATAAGCCAATGCAGTATCCTCATCCTGAAACAGGTAAATGCCGCCAGCCTCTTGATTATCCTTACTTTCAGTCCAGATTTTCCAGATAAAACCAGGTTCAGAATTGATTGATTCTGCCAGGCCTACCAGTTGACGAGACATTTCGGGACCAAACGGGCCATGAAAATCAAAGTGTAGCTGTAAAAGTTTGTTCGACATCATACCTCCAGTGCTAACGTTTACTCAGAATGCCTGTATGTTATTATGAATTTATTGCACAATAAACTTCATAAATTAGCCATTATGTGTTCAAAAATATGACAGAAAGACTGAAATCCACACTCGACCAGTGGGTGAACTTAGTTGCTATCAGCGAAGAAGGAAGTGTGCAGGGCGCTGCTGAAAGGTTAAATAAGAGCCACACCACTCTTTTGTATTCAGTGAAAAAACTTGAAGATCAGCTTGGTACGAAGCTGGTTGAGGTGGTAGGCAACAAGACGCGTTTAACAGCCAATGCGACTTTTCTTTTACGAAAAGCGGGCACCATGCTTGAAATAGCCCGGCAATTAGAAAAACAGAGTCATCTCCTTTCCGAAAGGTACGAGTCCAATCTCACAGTCTCAGTGGATCATCTTTGTGATCGCAACTGGATTTATGGTCCCTTGAAAACATTCTGTTCTAATAATGAATTAACATCTGTTACTTTGCGCGAAACCTCACTTAGCTCTACCCGAAAATACGTTAAAGAAAAAATATCTGATATTGCCATTATTAACCTACCTGTTGAAAATCACCCATCATCTTTCTTTGGCCATGTAAAGATGTTGCCGGTAATTTCTTCCAGGCACCCACTTTCCAGGCAAAAGAATATCAATGTAAATGAATTGGTAAATACAACTCAAATTGTTCTGAGAGACTTAGGTCGCGACGAAAAATTTCAGGGGGAAAATGTTGGCTGGCTGAAAACACAACGCAGATTAACGGTGGACAATTTTGATTATGCAATTGACGCAGTGATTTCAGGTTTGGGATTTTGCCGAATTCCTGAACACCTTATTAATAAAATCAATAATCCTGAGATTGTTAACCTTGATATTCAGGAGGGATTTGACTACCAGGTTCCCCTTCATCTAACCCTACCTAAGGGCGAGGAGACAGGACCTGCTGCTCGGGCTCTTTTTAATCTTCTGATGACGGAAGCAAACAAAAGGGTCGGATGATGTTAATAACCTTACAGTTCATGGAGTAAAACCGTTAGCTGTGGAAAGTAAGCTGACAACATGCGCCCTCACCCGCCGTTCTTCAGTCTTATAAAAACTCCCTGAGTGGTAAATTTAACACCGCCAAAATCACAATTGTTAAGGATTTCTGCACACTGTATCCTGAAAACAGATAATTATCGCTCTGGTCTTGAATGCTACTATCATTCCATCGATTCATTTCGCCTCTGAAGAAGAAAAAACCTTCAGTAGCGATTATTTGATAGAGCAGCGAAGCCTTCCTCATATGCGTTTAAAGCTATGATGTTGTTTCCATCTACTAATCCATTTTGAGGATGAGAATTATATGAAAGTTCAGGATGTAAAATACACTGCTAAAGCCTATGCAACGGGTGGTCGTGACGGGCGCGCATGGTCTGAAAGCAAGGTGCTGGATGTCAGCCTTTCTATCCCTAAACAACTGGGGGGAGCAGATTTACCGGGTACTAATCCTGAGGAACTATTTGCTGCTGGCTATTCCGCCTGTTTCCTGGGGGCTATGACATTCGTTGCAGGGCAACTTAAGAAGAAGCTCCCAGCGGGTACAAAGGTAAATGGACTGGTTGGCATCGGGCCAATCCCTACTGGTTTCGGTATCGAAGCCGAATTGATTGTAAGCCTACCGGGTATGGATTATGAAGAAGCAGTAGAGCTGGTAGAGAAAGCCCATATTGTGTGTCCTTACTCTAATGCTACACGTGATAACATCAACGTTAAAACGAGCATCGAAGTGTAACTAGCGCCCTCATGGCTCCTTTAGCCGCTCTCATCGGGCGGCTAGCACCCAACGAGGAATCCATTCTTTTCCTATAATCCACGTACCCTCCCCTCCAAATAGAAGCTCAATAATTCAGGCAAATATCTTTCACGGTTTTAAGGAACCAGAGTTTCTCTTTACCACTACGTGACGTATTCTGGCTGTACAGGCACACTTCAATTTTGGGAAAATCGACCGGAAGAGAGAGTGCCGTTACTGCAAAATGTTCACTTTTTTGAAGACTATAGGTTTCCGGTACTACGCTAATATAGTCTGACGATTCAACCAGAGGAGCCACGATATTAAGATCGGGTACTGTTAATGCTTTAGTCAGCTTTTGATTCGTGTTAGCGTACCATTCCTGATAAAAGTTATGGCCAGCCTGAGAAGATGCAACAATGTGTTTTTCCTCCAGGAACTGCTTTAAGGTGATGGCTTCTTTAACACGTGCGTGTGCATTTCCTTTCAGACATACATATCTGTCTTTGAGCAAGATATCGCAATGAACATTCTGTACAGCATATGTTCGGTTGCAGATCGCTGCATCGATGAATCCTTTATCAAGCCATTCCTGAAGTTTTGAAATTTCCAGAGGAAGTATTTCTATCTCCACCCCTGGCGCCAGCTTTGTTATCTCGCTGAAAATTAGAGGCAGGTAATAATGTTCGCCAAGATCCGACATAGCCATGACAAATTTATGTCCGGAGGTCCGATAATCAAATGATTTTCGGGAGGCGACAACAGCGTCTATTTCGCCCACCGCTTTGCTAAATGTGCGATATATTTCAATTGCCTGTCGTGTTGGTTTCATACCGGTGTTCTGTCGAACAAACAACTCATCATTCAGTTCATCACGCATCTTCTTAAGAGCGTAACTCACTGATGGCTGGGTAATATTCAGGATATCTGCGGCTCCTGAAACGCTTTCCTGCTCATATATAGCAACGAAGACCTTAACCAAATTCATGTCCATATAGATTCCCTCTATATTAGTATTTTAAAATATTGATTGGTTCTATGAGGCTAGCAAGATTTAGACTCTGCTTCAACATCAGAAGAGGAGTTAACATGAAAACTGTACAACAAGCGACCTACGACATCCTTCGTAGTAATAATATGAATATCATCTTCGGAAACCCAGGCTCGAATGAACTGCCATTTCTGAAAAATTTCCCGGAAGACTTCACCTACGTACTGGGTTTACAGGAAGCCGTAGTGCTTGGCATCGCTGATGGTTATGCTCAGGCCTCCGGCAAACCCGCTCTGGTTAACCTCCACTCTGCCGCTGGCACTGGCAATGCCATGGGTGCACTGGCAAATGCCTGGAACTCCCACTCTCCACTTATCGTTACAGCGGGTCAGCAGCATCGGGCCATGGTCTCCGTTGAGCCTTACCTGACCAATATTGATGCCACGCAGCTACCACGCCCATTGGTTAAGTGGAGCTACGAACCGTCAACAGCACAGGAAGTTCCATATTCGATCAGCCGTGCCATTCATACAGCCATGTCTGAAGCAAAAGGTCCGGTATATGTGTCCGTTCCTTACAATGACTGGGCACAGAATGCAGAAGCGCAGAGCAACTCCCTACTCAGCCGTAAGGTCACCAGTCGTCGAGCGCTCGATGCAACATCCCTGCAGAGCATTACGAACGATATCCGCATGGCTAAAAATCCGGTAATGATCCTTGGATCTGACGTGGATGCAGATGATGCTAACGACATTGCAGTGCAACTTGCAGAAAAACTGAAATGCCCGGTTTGGGCAGCGCCGTCCACGCCACGTAGCCCGTTCCCGAACAAGCATCGTTGCTTTAAAGGTCTGCTTACATCGGGTATCAATTCGATTTCAGAACAGTTATCCGCGCATGATCTCATTCTGGTCATCGGTGCACCTGTCTTCCGCTATCATCAGTATGAAGCCGGTGAGTACCTGCCTGCTGACGCTAAACTTATCCATATCACGTGTGATATCAGTGAAGCCGCTCGAGCCCCTGCAGGAGATGCATGGGTTGCCGATATCAAACCGGCCATGCTGCAATTGCTGGATTCTGTAGACGAAAAAACAACTGAGATGCCAGACTATAGAAAATCACCGGTGCAGGTAAACCTGACGTCACCTATGCGCCCTGAGACTGTCTTCGACACATTAAACTGGGCAGCACCGGACAACGCAATTTTCGTAAACGAGTCAACCTCCACGACGGCCGAGATGTGGGAACGTCTGAACTTCGAGAGTCAGGGAAGCTACTACTATGCCGCAGCCGGCGGTCTGGGCTTCGCAATGCCGGCAGGAGTGGGTATCCAGATGGCCCGACCGGATCGTCAGGTCTTCGTGGTTATTGGGGATGGTTCATCTAACTACAGCATTCAGGCGCTGTGGACAGCGGCTCAATATAATGTTCCGGTGATCTTTATTGTGATGAAAAATGGGACCTACGGTGCTCTGCGCTGGTTCGCATCTGTTCTGGATATTGGTGATATTCCGGCCTTTGACGTGCCATCCATTGATTTCACAAAGATCGCAGAAGGTTATGGTTTACAAGCTTTTACCGCGGGTAAACCTGAAGAGCTGGAGCGCGCCATTGCCAGCGCCCGACAGTCCGGTAAACCGGCTCTGATCGAGGTTGAAACCTGGGGCGCCCTGCACGATATGCAGGCTAAGTAATCTGCCCGACAATCAGAGGGAAGCTTCGTTTTCCCTCTTGATATCCGCTGTATCAGAGCACACGTTCTACAAGAAATCTAAGGTGTGAATATGTCCCTTTCCGCAATTCAATCCATTATCAAAAATTTTAAATCTACCGATATCAACGTGGTTGATTTAACTCATCAATTGAATACGTCCTTCCCTACGCTGACATTGCCGGCCGAATTTGGTCAGACCTGGGCGTTCAAAAAAGAGAACATTTCAAACTACGATGAAAAGGGACCTGCATGGTACTGGAACAACTTTTCCTGTGGTGAGCATACCGGTACGCATTTTGATGCCCCGGCACACTGGATAAGTGGTCGCGATCGCGAAAATAATACAGTAGATACTATCGATGTGAGCAACTTCATTGGTGAAGCTGTAGTTATCGATGCAGTAGAAGAAGTTCGGCAAAACAGTAACTGGATCCTGACTAAAGAATTCCTTCAAAAATGGGAGAAAGATCACGGGAGAATTAATGATAATTCATGGATCTTGTTTCGTAGCGGCTGGTCTGAACGGATCAACGAGCCTGAAAAATTCGCTAATCTGATTAATGGGAAGCCCCATACTCCAGGGCCAGATCAAGCTTGCGTACAGTGGATGATAGAAAAGCGCAATATCCGCGGTTTTGGTGTGGAAACTATCAATATCGATGCAGGCTTATCGTATGACTGGCCGATTGCGTACCCCTGTCATAACCTGATGCTTGGGTCGGGGCGGTTTGGGCTTCAATGTCTGAACAATCTTGCAAAATTACCAGCGAGAGACATTCTTATCATTGCTGCCCCACTTAAAATTGAGGACGGATCAGGTAGCCCTCTACGAGTTCTGGCTATTTATTGAAATAAAAAAACCGCCAGATGGCGGTTTTTTTTATTTCAATAGGAAAAGAATCAACATACTAGTTAGTAATGGAGCAATCAGGGGTTTTAACTCTTTGTTAAAATAAAGAATTACAATCGCTGCAAGCATAACTGCGAGAGCTAAACCATACCCAAGCATTTCATATTTCAGGAGTATGAGAATGAGTGCTAAGGCTTCAAGGGCAGCAGTGATAAACCGGAACCAACTGGGCATTCTCCATCTTATATATGAATCAATAATCCCTTTTGGTCCAACTAAGTTAACAACCACTCCGATGGAAAATATAGTAAAAAACAAAAAGACAGCAACATTATTAACGATATTCAAAAGCGACTCTCCTCTTTTAAAGAAAGTTAACATGATTTTTATACTGCTATCAAATAGACTCTCTTTATATAATGAATTCATATGGTAAATATTAATTATTACCATCTCCAGCTCCAGCTCCAGCTCCCTGACAGACAGGGCAGAAAAATGTACTACGCCCAGCGATTACTATCTTTTCAATTTCTGTGCCACATATCACACACGGTTTTCCATGTCTATTATAGACTCGGTGATAATCCTGAAAACTTCCTTTCTCACCATTTGAATCAACATAATCGCGTAGTGTACTACCACCCAGACTAATTGCCTCTTCCAGAAGTGGTCGCGTATTTTCAAATATATTAAGTATTTCAGCGTTCGATAGAGGATGACTACGTTTAACCGGAGACATACGAGCCCTGAATAAAAGCTCATTGGCATAAATATTACCAATGCCAGTCAAAATTTTATCGTTCATCAGGCATAATTTTACTTCAGCTTTACTTTTTTTTAGTTTCGAGGTCAGATACTGAAGGGTAAATTCATCATCGAACGGATCTGGTCCCTTGTGATAAAATCTTGGATGCGATTTATCGATATCCTTAGCCCATTCGATATATCCAAAACGTCTTGGGTCGTTGTATACAAGGCTTATGTCATATAACCTAAAGATAACATGGTCATGTTTCAATGGGGTATAGTTATGAGATTTAATCAAAACTTTACCAGTCATACCAAGATGAATAAGGAGAAAACCATCAGATAATTTAATACACAGCACTTTACCCTTTCTGATAACATCAAGGATAATTTGATTATTGATCTTTGAAGCTAAATTTTCTTGTAATAACCATCTCAACTTACTGGTTCTCACTTCAGTACTTTTCACTTTCTGAGCAAGGAGTTTTTTCTTTAAGCTTTTTTTAATCGTTTCAACTTCTGGTAACTCTGGCATTTCACTTCCTTAATATTTTTTAGACAATGATTCCTCAACCATTTTTATAATTTCGATTTTATTAGCATAGCCAGATAATACTTTCCGAATCGTGCCTTCTTTCTCTAATAATATTGTCGGAAAGGAATTCACTCCGAACTGTCTTACATGATTAAATTCAGAGTGAGTTTCAAGCTCTGAAAATCTGGACTCAAAAATTTCGCTGAAAACTTTAAAATCGATGTCGTTTTTTTCACAAATACTTTTGTAAAAACTCAACGCCGTGGGATCCTCTGATTCAGTATAAAATTTTCTTTGCGTTTCATGAAAAAACTTTAATTTAACAGCTGAGTTTATTAAAGACGCACTGACAACTGCACGACAGGCAGGTTCAGTGTCATAATTGAATTCAGATTTATCGAGTAAAGCATAGCTAAATGGCTGATCTGTAACCTGATTGATATGTTGCCACTCATTACGCAAAAAGAGCCTAAAATCATCATTCCATTCATCTCCGCCTCCTGCTCGTAGTCCTCCATTTGTGAGCACAAACCGGAAGCCATTTTTGAGACTATAGGTTTCAAGCGTTTTAACTGACTCAGCCAATCCCCAGCACCAGGAACACATGGGATCCCCCACATAATGCACGGTAATAGATCCATCTTCGATTCTTGCGGGACCAGGACTAAACCCATCCATTGCAGGAGTAATAATGCATTGTCCGGTTTCATTATCGCAGATCATATGTGAACCTCATCATGAAAAAGGGTATGTTATTGTTCATTTTTCATGAGTACAATCCAGAGAAATGAAACTCACTGTTCAGGATTTGTAATCAATGGATAAACTAAGTGCCATAATCGCATTCATAAAGGTTGCAGAAACAGGAAGTTTTACTGGTGCAGCGGATAAACTCAATTTACCGAAGGCACGAATTTCTCAACGCATTAAAGACCTCGAGGGTGAATTGAATGTCAGGCTCTTTGAACGATCCACTCGTGCCGTGCGCATAACTGCAGCCGGCGATGAATATCTTAAAGAATGCCGAACTCTCCTCAACCACCTTTCTCTGGTCGAAAGTAACCTGAAAGGAGATAAAAATGCGTTATCCGGCAAACTGACCATCGATGCGTTATCTCCTTTCTTACGATGGGTAATAGCCCCCTTTATCAATGAATTTATGCTGAGATATCCTGATATTCAGCTTAATCTCAAAAGCAGCGACTGCTTAGTTAACCTTTTGCAAGAAAATGTCGATCTGGTTATCAGGGGAGGAATTTTGGAGGACTCCAGCCTCATTGTCCGTCCTCTGTGCTTGGTTCCTTTCCAGCTGTACGCTTCTCCTTGGGTGGCGCAGTTTCTTTCTGACAAAAGAGAACTCTCAGAGCTGGAAAATCAAAAACTTATTTCCTGGTTTCCGGATGATGAAACTGAACTACGTTGGCTGTTACATAAACAAACTGATTCCCAACAAATACGGAGTAAATTCCACATCTTTGTCAGCGATCAGGATGTAGCCCTCAAGATCGCATCAGCAGGTAAAGGGATTTGTCCAGGAATGTTTCTGGCTGCGGATAGCTACGTCAAAAGGGGGGAGCTGGTACCCGTTTTGACGGACTGGACATTGGCGCCAAGACAGGTCTCTATCCTTTATCCGAGTAAGACGCACCTACCCAACAAGGTCAAAGTGTTTATCGATTGGATGTCAGAAGCGGTAAAACGTGTTGATTTTACTCAAAAGCATTTATGACATGATTCTTTTTTCTCCCAAGTTCAGAGCTATTCACATTGCTTTGCAGCTTAGGTAAATCATATCAATGGACTGACCCCACAACAGTAGACATTTCCTGTCCTCACGACGAGGCCTGTTCGAAGGCCTCCGGACTGATGCCGCCGAGGTGGCTGTGACGCCGGGCCCGGTTGTAGAAGACTTCAATGTAATCGAAGATATCGGCTCGGGCCAGATCCCGGGTTTTATAGTCGCGTTGAAAATAGTGGGCATACTTGACGCTTTGACCGGGATAGCAATACTGCTGCTTCCTGGCGCAGAGCGACCTTCAATGCATTCTGCTGCAATGATGGTCATATCTGGTTTAGCCTGGGTCTTATATAGTATCACCGGTCAAAAAGTTACGAATGCCGCTGCATCTACAGCAGGGAACTTCATACTGGCCGCCCCAATAGCCTTGATTGCTCCCCTACTTTTCCACGCTAATCTCTACGTTGATTTGCATGGGTTTTTGCTTGGTGTTGTTGCAGGAGCAATAACATCCGGGGCCGCATATTTACTATGGTATTCATTATTGCCGATTCTTAAGGCCACTACAGCCAGCACACTCCAACTGAGTATACCTTGCCTTGCTACACTCGGTGGTGTCCTTTTTTTAGGTGAAGCGCTTACGCTCCAGGTAATGCTTTCCACAGCAATCATTTTGACTGGGATTGGAATGACAATTCTTGCTGATAAGAAATTTAGTTGAGATTAAGTAATCCAACTGAATTTAACCCTTTCTAACTCGGTGAACAGACTCTAGGGTAGCCTGGCTTGCCTGGTGATGCCAATACGCCCCTAGTCACGCTATAACGCATTTTACAACCTTTTGTTACGTCGGGAAAAATTCCATGAACTGAAGCAGAGTAAGCTATCAGGAAATAATCATAAAAGGCGCATTTCCTGTTAGTTCATGAAGTGTTCTTAAAGTGATTTCAACTTTCTGTTAAAAATATCTTTTATAGCATAGAGATATGTACTCTGTAGCTTATGAACTGAATTTTCACACAACATAAGTTAAATTGCATCTGGTATCGCTAACTCGCTGGTCTGAGTCAAATACTCTTGTCTCCTGGGCCATTCTCACCTGCATCCGTTCTCTGGATGCAGGTACACTGCGACAAACAAGAACACACGATGACCATTCTTGCTGATAAGAAAATTTGCTGACATGATGGTTAAGACCTGATTCAGCTACGTAAAATAACCGTAAGGCCGCAATATGCCCCCTACTTTACAAGGCTCTCTTGTAACGCTTCGTCCTCTGCTGAAAACTGATGCTCCGCTATTGATTGATGCGGCTGAAGATGGTGAACTTTGGTCCCTGCCATTTACGGTAGTCCCGTCTGCTGACACCGTTGATTCGTACATTCAGAAAGCCCTGAAAGGTCAAGCCGAAGGCACGGTCATGCCGTTTGCTGTAACGCTCTCATCCGACCAACGTGTCATTGGGTCAACGCGTTTATGGAAGATTGATCGTGAAAACCGAAAGCTCGAAATTGGGCATACCTGGTATTCACAAAGCTGGCAAAAAACAGCCGCAAATACCGAGAGTAAACTGCTGCTGCTGCGATACGCCTTTGAGCAACTGATGTGCGTTCGCGTTCAGTTTACGACTGATGTATTGAATGAGCGTTCTCAGGCCGCCATTCTCCGCATTGGCGCGATCCAGGAAAGCATTATCAGAAATGAACGAATTATGCCCGATGGTCGAAAACGTACTTCCATCCGCTACAGCATAATTGATGACGAATGGCCGCAGGTTCAGAGCAACCTTGAGCGCCGCCTCTCCGGTTACAGGCAAGAGAAATGATCCGGTGTATCCTGCGCCCTATAGACGCCCTTCTCCTTCAGGAGGAACCGCCGGGGCTGGGTACCAGTTTTCTTTTGCAACCATCACGGAACCTTCAGGCTGCATGACAAAATTCGGCGACATGATCTGCACGTTAAACTCGTTAAACACATCCTGAATATGGCTATAGAGTTCATTGCGCGCTTCGGCTAAAGATTGGCCGTCTAACAGACACACCTGTAATTCATAGGCAATATACCAGTCCATCAGGCTGAGCTGACGTACCAACGGCGGATGATTCTGGTCGACTCCCCTCGCCCGCTTGGCGGCGAGTTCAAGCATGGCATGAACCTGTCGCCAGGGCGTGTCATAGCCGATGGTTACACCGACAGTCAGATTGATCCCGCCGCCATTTGTCTGTGCGCTCAGGTTGGTAATTTTGCCGCTTACCACCACCGCATTGGGCACCGTAACAACATAATTTTCGCGAGTAATAATCTTGGTGGCCAGCATGCCAATTTCACTCACCAGCCCTTCGTTATCAGCCACGCGGATCACGTCGCCTTTACGTAGCGCACGGGAATAAATAAGCACCAGTCCACTCATCGCGTGGTTCATTATTCCCGCCGAACCCAACGTCAGCATCAAACCAAAGAAGACGCTAATGCCTTTAAACGCTAATGAATTGGCTCCAGGCAGAAAAGGATAGGCTGCTGAAAGTGCAAAAAGCCACACCATGACTGAGATGAGTTTACGCGTGGCGCCTACCGTTTCCGGATGGATACCCGGAAGCTGTAGACGCCCGGCCGCAACCTGATCAAGCACCACTTTAAGCAGTTTTAAAATAAAGGCGGTGAGCAAGAAAATAACCAGTACTATCAGTAGACCTGGCAAAGCAGAAACGACAGAAAGTGCGATGTCCTGAATGACTTTTACAGACCAGTCGCCCAAAGAAGCACCCCAGATACGGGTCCAGGGGAACAGGCTGAATGCCCAACTTAGCCAGAGATAGAGAGCCATAATTCCGAGCAGGATAACCAGCAGTGCATAAAGACGCGTTTCGATTGCGCCAATAAAACGTCGCCAACTTTGTGGGATCCAGCTGCGATTTTCAATGATACGTCGCCGATACAGACGCTTCACCCAGCGCCATGACCGATAAGAACCATACCAGAACAGCACTAGCCCCAGCAGGCCTGCCGCGGCCTTTACCGTTGAGAGCACAAGCCAGCGACTATTATACTGATCCCGTAGCGCCGTTCTTTGCGCTTCCATACGCACCAATACGCGCTGCGCAGCCTGATCGAGCGTGAGATCGTCCCCCTCGTCAAGATCGCCTTCCGTCAGTAACATCACCGGTTTGCCGTTCATAACAATGAGTTTGCCGGGTTGGTTATAGCGGGTAACTGATAGAAGCTTAAGCGGTTCCCGGACGTCATCTTCAGTGAAATTCCGCAGCGTATTCCTGATGCGTAAAACCCGCTCTTCCGGAGTGGTGAGACCAAATTTGGCCTGCAGCATGACAATAGGTTGGTGAAAAATATAGACCGTACGCGCACGCTCTTGTTGCGTGGGTTCCTGTCGGGGTTCAGCCGCTGACGCGACATATGTGGTTATCGTGAAAAGACATGTCAGAAAAGCGAACAGAATTCGTTTCATTTCCATCCTCATCTCACGAAAATTATTATTATTTTCAAATAGCCCGCGGACTATATCTCTTTAATGTTTGAGCATAGACCAGTCGTTCACTTCTGCAATGATTCACCTGGGTATATTCTTTAGCTGTAGTAATGAGTTCCTCGCCAAGATTAACCTGAAAATTATTATTCCGTTTTTTTGAATTCTGAAAGCAAAACTAATCCACATACAATGATAAATACGCTCTTTATACTTGCCTCATTCTGATGACGAAAGAGATATCAAAATGACTAAGGTATTGATTTTGGGTGCTGCGGGTTCCCTGGCGCGGGTGGCGACACGCTATCTGCTGGATAATAGCGATGTTCATCTCACCCTGTACTTACGCAACCCCAAACGATTAAACAATCCCGACCCATCTCGAGTGACGATTGTGGACGGCGATGTGCTCAACGCGGAACAACTGACCGGCGCCATGCATGGCCAGGATGTGGTCTATGCCAATTTATCAGGAAATATGAAACAACAGGCGCACTGCATTGTTAAAGCGATGACATCAACCGGTATTACCAGGCTGATTTTTATTACTTCAATGGGTATTTACGATGAAGTTCCAGGTGAAAACCACGGTAGCGTATTAACGCCGTACCGGGAATCCGCCGCTGTGATTGAAGCATCCGATCTGGACTATACGCTGATCCGTCCCGCCTGGTTTACAAACGGAAGTGAAGTGGAATATGCATTAACGCATAAAGGGGAGAATTTCTCTGGTAGCAACGTTTCCCGATTAAGTATTGCCGATTTAATTAATCGACTGGTGACGACGCCTGGACTCTATTCACGGGAAAGTTTGGGCATTGCCCGCATTTAGAACCAGAGTGGAAATGGCCTATTGCCTAACGCCTTTCTCAGATAGAACGCCAATGTCATTCATCACGAAGCCCTGGCGGCCTCACCAGCCGCCAGAGCATGAATGACATCAGACCGTTTTTTCCAGCACTACCACACACTGGCCCGCTCGCACCGAAGAACCCGGCTGAACGCGCACCTGGCTGACCACGCCGTCCTGCGAGGCTACCAACGGGATCTCCATTTTCATCGACTCCAGGATCACCAGCACGTCCCCTTCGCGCACGGTTTTGCCCACCTCAACGTTGACCTGCCACAGATTGCCCGATATCGGGCTGTCGATACCCGCCTGTCCTGGCCGCAACGGCGCATCATCGCCCTCATCCACCACCACGTCGCTGCTGTCAAAATGTGCCTGACCGTTGGCAATCCAACGCTCGCGCTCTGCGTCAAATGCCCCCTGCTGATGGGCGCGGAATGCGTCAATGCCAGGGGCTTCATCCGCGAGGAACCGCTGGTAGTCCGCCAGATTCAGCGTGGTATGTTCAATACGCAGCGGATAACGGCCCAGCGGAAAGTCACGGCGAATGGTCAGCAGTTCGTCGGCAGAGACCGGGTAGAAACGAATCTGGTCAAAAAAGCGCAGCAGCCACGGCTTACCATCAAAATCATCAACCGCGTGATAGCGATTCCACATCTGCAACGTACGGCCGACGAACTGATAGCCGCCCGGCCCTTCCATGCCATAAACGCAGAGATACGCCCCGCCAATTCCCACCGAGTTTTCCGCAGTCCAGGTTCGGGCCGGGTTGTACTTGGTGGTGACCAAACGATGACGCGGGTCGAGCGGCGTCGCGACCGGCGCCCCAAGATAGACATCCCCTAATCCCATCACCAGATAGCTGGCGTCGAACACCGTCTTATAGACTTCATCGATATTTGCCAGATCGTTGATACGACGAATAAACTCCAGGTTGCTCGGACACCATGGCGCATCGCGGCGCACGGTGGTCATGTATTTATCGATGGCTTTCTGACACGCCGGATCGTCCCATGAGAGCGGCAGCCAGACGATACGCGATGGCACCGCCAGTGATGCCTGCTCGCAAACGCCCTGCCATACCCCGGAAACTATCTCCAGAAGGGTTGCCAGACTCAGCGTTTCCGGCTGATAGTGAATTTGCAGTGAGCGAATCCCCGGCGTGAGATCGACGATCCCGCACAGTGATTTCTCTTCCAGCGCCTGCATCAACGCATGCCCGCGAAAACGCAGCACCAGATCCAGCTCCGGCTCGCCAATCTCCAGCAACAGGTGAGTATCACCGGAGAGTCGCGCCACCAGGCGCTGGTCTGCACGCCCTTGTTCCAGCACCACCGGCGACTCAAGGGCGACAGGTTCCCAGGCAACCTCTTGTGGTTCGAGGGTGGCGATCTCAGCTTTCTGAGCCTGCGCCAGACGGCGCGCAGTGGCGATATCAACCGGCACAAAACGGATTTTATCACCGGCTTTCACCTGCCCGACCGCCGGTAAATCAGCCTCAATAATGGTCACCGGGCAGACGAATCCGCCCAGACTTGGGCCATCAGGCCCCAGGATCACCGGCATATCCCCGGTAAAATCGACCGCGCCAATGGCATATGGGTTGTCGTGAATGTTTGACGGATGCAGACCCGCCTCGCCGCCGCTCTCACGAACCCACTCCGGCTTCGGCCCGATCAGGCGCACGCCGGTCCGGCTGGAGTTAAAATGGACTTCCCATTCGGTGGCGAAAAAGGTCGCCATATAGCCCGGCGTGAAGTACTCCGGCGCACCGTGTGGGCCGTAGATCACCCGTAGTTCACGCACGGTACCCAGTGTGGTGCGCAGTGCATTTGGCAGTTCGTTCTCCTGAACGGGTTCGGTTAACGGCGCAATATGCAGCACGTCACCGGTGCGCAGCGCCCGTCCGGCGTGGCCGCCGAACTGCCCCAGGGTGAAGGTACTTTTGCTGCCCAGATAGTCCGGCACATTGAACCCGCCGCGCAGACAGAGGTAGCTGCGTACACCCTGATGGCTGATTTCGCCCATACGTAAGGTCATGCCCGCTCGCACGGTGAAAACACGATTATTCACCAGCGGTTCGTTGTCCAACGTCAGCGCAATCTCTGCGCCAGTGACCACCAGTTGTGCATCGCAGTTAAATTTGAGCGTCGGGCCGCTGAGGGTGATTTCCAGCGCGGCGGCACTTTCATCATTGCCCAACAGACGGTTACCTAGCCGCAGCGCTCGGCTGTCCATCGGGCCAGAGGGCGGAACGCCTACCGCCCAATATCCTGTACGCCCGGGATAATCCTGCACCGTGGTCTGCGTACCCGCGTTAAGCACCTCCAGCGTGGAGGCCTGATAGTTGAGCCCTTCCAGGCATCGGGTCCAGGGTTCACCGCGAACAAACGGTGTGAAGGTTAAAATCTGCTGCAGGTAGCTGCGGTTGGTTTCCACACCGTAAAGACGTGTCTCTCCCAACGCGGTATGTAACGCCTGAACGGCGGCTTCGCGCGTCGGTTGCCAGGCGATGATTTTCGCCAGCATCGGGTCAAAAAACGGCGGGATATCGCAGCCGGACTCCACCCAGCTGTCGATACGCAGCGCACGGCGATCGTTTGCCGGAAACACCACTTCGGTAAGCAGCCCCGGAGACGGCTGGAACTGGCGGCCGGGATCTTCAGCATAAACGCGGGCCTGAATAGCATGACCATTCGGCTTGAGGGTTTCACGCAATGCCGCCAGCGGGGGCAACGTCCCCGCCGCCAGTTCAATCATCCAGCGTACGAGATCGACGCCCCATACCTGTTCGGTTACGCCGTGTTCAACCTGCAGGCGGGTGTTGACTTCCAGGAAATAAAACCGCTCGGCGTGGCTGTCGTAGACAAATTCGACGGTGCCCGCGCTGCGGTAGTTGACCGCTTTACCCAGCTTAATCGCCGCTTCACACAGTGCATCTTCCATACCGGCAGGCAGGTTTGGCGCGGGAGTCTCTTCCAGCACTTTCTGGTTGCGGCGCTGTACCGAGCAGTCGCGCACACCGAGAGCAATGACGTCTCCTCTGCCATCGCCAAACAGTTGTACTTCAAGATGTCGCGCCCGTTCGATGTATTTCTCGATAAACACGCCCGCGTCGCTAAAGTTGTTTTTCCCCAGTCGCACCACGGCGTCGAACGCATCGTTCAGCTCTTCAGCGCTATAGCACACGCGCATGCCGATACCACCGCCGCCCGCCGTGCTCTTCAGCATCACCGGATAGCCGACCTGCTCAGCAGCGTTCAGCGCTTCGTTCACATCCGCCAGCAGTTCCGTGCCTTCCAGCATCGGTACACCGTGCAATTTCGCCAGCGCACGCGCGGTATGTTTCAGCCCGAACAGACGCAGCTGTTCCGGTGTGGGGCCAACAAAGGCGATCCCTGCTTCTTCACAGGCTTCCGCAAACGCCGCATTTTCCGACAAAAACCCATAACCTGGGTGAATAGCCTGGGCGCCACTGGCCTGCGCCGCAGCAATCAGTTTGTCTATCACCAGGTAAGTATTGGCCGCCGGGCCCTCGCCCAGGCTCAAGGCTTCATCCGCTTCACGGAGATGCAGGCTGCTGATATCAGCCTCAGAATAGACCGCCACGCCGCGCAGATGCATGGCGCGCAGGGTACGCAGGATGCGGCAGGCAATCGCCCCGCGGTTCGCAATCAGGAGTGTCGTCAACATAGGTCAGACTCAATCGTGGCGGGTCGTCCCGCCGGAATTTGGCTCACCCATGGTCGTCCACGGGGGCAAAGGCGTTTACGGCAGGAGGCGTCCGGCACGGACTTCAAACAGGCGATAAATCACCTGACGCAGGCGTTGCCAGCGAGTTGGCGTTAGTTCCATATCAGCACCTCGGCAGGCGTTGGGTTCCAACCGTTGCAGGGGTTGTTCAACTGTGGGCAGTTGGAGATGAGCACAATGACGTTGCACTCGGCGCGCAACTCCACGTATTTACCCGGCGCGGAGATCCCATCCTCAAAGGTCAGCCCGCCCTGGGGCGTCACCGGTACGTTCATAAAGAAGTTGATATTCGCGCCAATATCGCGCTTTTGCAGGCGGCCGTCGTGCAGGCAGGCGCAGAGGAAGTTATCCCGGCAGCTATGCATGTGCCGTTTGTCGAGAGCATAACGTACGGTATTGCTCTCCTGAGCGCAGGCACCGCCGAGCGTATCGTGACGGCCGCAGGTGTCGGCGACGATGGTCAGCAGCGGGTTGCCGAGGTTTGAGTAGAGCACGCTGCCGCTGGTGAGATAGGCATTATTCTGGCGACGCAGCGTACGCTGGGCATCGTAGCGTTCACGGGGTTTATCCGCGTTATAGAACAGCGTGTCTACTGCCTGATTGCCTTCCAGATCGAGCAGACGCAGCGTTTGCCCTTTCTTCACTTCAAACAGGTAAGGTTCACCCGCCGGGATCACATGGCGGAAGCTGGCGTGTTGGGCTTGTTTCTCGCTGGCTATGGTCATCTTGTGGCTCCTTAGAGGGCAAAAAGTTGGGTGTTGGTAAGGGCGCGTTCGTTTTCCGGTCGCGTCAGCAACGCGTTAATAGCAGCGTCTTCATCTTCAGCCTGTCTCCAGCTCAACTGCACCGGGCGCGGCGCATATTCGCGGGACGGATCCATGGGATGTTGAAGCGCGGTCATCACTATCAGCGTGTCCATCGGCGCAAACAGCTCGACATAGCTACCCGGCTGCGAATGGCCGCTGTGGAAGCTGAACTGCCCGTGGTCATCTACCGTGACCTTGCTGAAGACGTTGATCACCATCAGCAGATCCTCAAGGTTGAGATCCCACTTACCCATCTCGACCAGCAGGTTGTCGGTGCCGTTACGGTAGAAACCGTTTCGCAAATCCTGGTAGCGCCCCTGCCCGTATTTTTCCGCCACTTCCTGTGCGTTCAGTACGCCGCCAAACGGGTCGTGCCAGCCGCTAGTATCGGCAGTGATCCCGGCCAGCACGCGGCCCATGTCGGAGTAAAAACAGTGCCCGGCGGTGAGGCGCGCTGTGTGCTGACCTTTCAGCGTATCGGGCAGGTTCAGACGCTCGCTTTTGTGGTGCGGGTTAAGCATCAGCAGGCTGACGTTTGCCCCGCCGTCTATATCCGTCATGCGTAGGATCTGTCCGCGTTTGAGCACGAATGACAGGTGTCCACCGCCTGGCAGAACCTCTTCGCGCAATGGTGTGTTCGTTTTCATAGGGTTACCCTTTTAATGCATAAACGTTGTCGGGAGCCGTACCGCTCAGCGCGGAGAGCCGCGTCTCGTTAAGCGGAATGTCATAAGTAATGCGCGCGCCAAAGGCATTCGGTGCCTGCGGGTCTATGCGCACTTTGTCGAACACCAGTAAACGGGTGCCGAGGTTGAAGCCTTCGGAAAGATCGTGCGTGACCATAAATACGGTCATCCGGGTTTCACTCCACAGTTGCAGCAGCAGCGCATGCATGTCTTTGCGGATGCCGGGGTCGAGTGCGCCAAAGGGTTCGTCAAGCAGCAGCACGCGGGGCTGCATAATGAACGCCTGGGCGATGGCTAAACGCTGCTGCATGCCGCCGGAAAGCTGTGCCGGGTACTTATCCAGCGCATGGCTGAGGCCCACTTTTTCCAGCATCTCCGCTGCCCGTTCGCGCGCCGCGCGTTTTTTGGCACCGAACAGTCGCCCGAACAGCGGCGATTGCGGCAGCTCGAGCCCAATGGTGACGTTATCCAGCACGCTGAGGTGTGGGAAAACGGAATAGCGCTGAAACACTACGCCGCGACTGCTATCCGGCTCGGCGCTTAGCGGCTTACCATCCAGGGTAATTGTTCCACGGCTTGGCGCTTCCTGACCGAGCAGCAGGCGTAGAAAAGTCGATTTTCCACAGCCGGATGCCCCAACCATCGAGCAGAACTCGCCCGCTTTGACCTGCAGGTTCAGACGCTCCAGCACGACGTGATCGCCATACTCCTGCCAGATATTGTTGATAGTGATAAAGCTCATGCCTTCCCTCCTTCCGCCCAGGGAAAACAGGTTTTATGTAACTGACGTAGCCCCAGATCCATCAGCCATGCCAGCAGCGTGATCCACAGGACGTAAGGGATAATCACGTCCATGGCCATATAGCGGCGCACGAGGAAAATGCGGTAGCCCAGCCCGGCAGTGGACGAAATCGCCTCGGCCGAAATCAGGAATAACCATGCCGATCCCAACAGCAGACGCAGCGAGGTCAGCAGACGGGATAACAGTTGGGGCAACACCACGCGCAGGACCAGCGTCCAGCTGTTGGCGCCCAGCGTTTGAGCTTTAATCAGGATCTCCGGCGGGATTTCGCAGGCGCGATGCTCCAGATCGCGTGCCAGCATCGGGGTGATGCCAATAACAATCAGCATCACTTTCGACAGTTCATCCAGCCCGAAAACGATAAACAGCACCGGTAATATCGCCAGCGGCGGGATCATCGACAGCACCGTCATCAGCGGTGACAGCGACGCGCGCCACAGCGGGAACACGCCGGAGGTCACGCCAATACACAGGCCCAGCAGTGAGGCAATCGCCAGCCCAACCAGCAGACGCGCCAGGCTGACCAGGGTATCGACCCAAAACAGATACTCTCCGCTGCGTTTATCCGGGGTAAACGCCATCCGCGATAGCGCGTCCAGCATCTGCTGTAGACCCGGCAGTAGCTTGTCCTGCGGGTTCGCTTCCAGCCGTACTGCAGAGCCAAAAAAGTAGGCCGCAAGCAGCAGGAAGAAAGGCAGCATGACCAGCATCAGCCGCAGACCAGAAGTGGGATGACGATTAATTTGTCGCATGGAAATTCCGTCCGTTATCACAGCGTGCCGGCAGCGGCCATTTTCACGAAGCTGTCGTCAAAGCGCAGTTTGACGTTACGGGCATCGCCTTGGGTTACGTTGCCCGGGAAGCTCATGCCGATAAAATCAGCGCTCTGCGCACCATCACCCAGTAGACCTTTATCGAAGGAGAACGCGGCCACGCGCTGCATGGTTTTCGCCAGTTCAGGAGAGCTGATAAAGGCAATATTGTCCTGCGGCGTATAGAACAGATGGGTGGTTTTGAGCTGTGCCTGATACCCAGCCAAATCGGTACCGGAGGCGGCGGCCATCGCATTTAGCGCGTTAGCATCCTGGGCTTTCATCAGCCCCATCATCTCGTACCATGCGCCGGTCAACGCTTTGCCGAGCGCCGGGTTGTCCTTCAGGGTTTCGCTGTTCACCACCATCATGTCGATAAGCTCGCCCGGCACCTGCGAAGAGCTGAACACTTCGGTGGTTTTTGGGGTGCCTTTGATGACGGAAAGCTGCGGGTTCCAGGCCACTGCGGCCTGTACGCTAGAGGTGCCGAACGCCGAGACAATATCAGCATCCGACGTGTTCACCACGGTGACGTCTTTCTCCGCCAGCCCGGCTTTTTCCAGGCCACGGACCAGCAAATAGTGAGAAACGGAGAGTTCTGGCAGGTAGACCTTCATCCCTTTCAGGTCTTTGAGGGTTTTGCCCTCGCCTTTCATCACTACGCCGTCATTGCCTTCCGAGTAGCTACCGAGGATCAACGCGGTGGAATCCACCCCACCCGCAGCGGGAATGGTGAGCGCATCCATATTGGTCATGGTGCAGCCGTCGAACTGACCTGCGGTGTACTGGTTGATGGATTCGATGTAGTCGTTAAGCTGGACAACGTTGATTTTGATGCCGTACTTGTTGGCCCATTTATCGATGATTTTGCTACTGCTGATGGTGCCCCACGGCATCCACCCGGCGTAAATGGTCCAGCAGACGTTGAACTCTTTTTTCACTGCAGCAAAGGTGGGGAGACTGACCAGCATTGCCAGCGACAGTACAAGAGAGCGGAGTAATGGCGTTTTTTTCATGCTTGACCTCTGAGTGGCACAAAATTAGGGGGCAGCGCGACACCAACTGGTGCTGCTGTCTCCCGGGCTTTTGTCCCGCCGTGTAACCTCTCAGAGGTCGCCCGCTCTCGGACCAGTCATTCACCGAAGTGAACCGGAACCCTAGCCAGCTATTGGTCAAATTGTGTGTGCTGCCCTTTCATATTTATCTAAGCAAGGGGTATGCCAGGTTTTAATTATCTTGTTTTTCAGGTTATTAGCGATTTCCAGCAGTGCCGATTCACTATTTTGGGGAGGGTTTGTGGGGCGGGTGCACTGCGGTGGTGCCGGGAGGATGTTATACAGAACAACAATGATTCCCCGGCACGCGAACGCACGGATAGAACTCGTCAATAATCGCCTAACACGCAGGCATTTCCCTCTATCTTCAGCACTACGGCCATATTCACCTGCCATTTTTGCAGACTGACCGTTTTCACTTGCAGCACATCAGGCCATGCCGGAGAGGTGAGCGTTAGCGTTGAAAAATGGCCGGTGAAATCCACATCGACGATGGTCACGGCCTGAGCCAAATTGCTGTCGGATAGATAAGGCGCGATAACGACCTGTTCAGGACGCAGCATGATGCGTTTTTCACCGCGCGTGAGTGGGTTATCCACCGGGATCGCGCCCAGCGCGCAGTTTGCCACCCCGCCGCTCACCTGCGCCGGGAAAATCAGCGCATCGCCGAGAAACAGCGCCGTAGCTTCATCCACCGGTTGCGAATAGACCGCCATCGGCGTCCCAACCTGGGCGAAGCGTCCCTTGCGAATCACCGCAATCTGGCTGGCAAACGAGAGCGCCTCCTGCTGGTCGTGGGTGACCAGAATCGACGCCACCCCGGCCTCATCCAGCAGATCCGCTGTGGCTTTGCGCGTTGCCGCACGCAGCCCGGTATCCAGCGCAGAGAACGGCTCATCCAGCAGCATCAATACCGGCTCCTGCGCCAGGGCGCGCGCGAGCGCAACACGCTGCTGCTGCCCGCCGGAGATCTCATGCGGCCAGTGATTGGCCAGTTCATGGCTGAGGGAGACCAGATCCATCAACTCTGCTACCCGACGCTGATTGTCCTTTTTTGACCCCTTCAGGCCGTAGGCAATATTATCGGCCACTTTCATATGCGGGAATAAGCCACCTTCCTGCGGCACAAAGCCGATGCCGCGCTGGTGCGCAGGCACAAAGGTGTTGGCATCAAACAACGTTTTGCCATTCAGGACAATCTGCCCGCTGTCCGGCGATTCAAAACCGGCCAGAATACGCAGCAAGGTCGTTTTGCCTGAACCGGACGGGCCGACAATCACCGTGCGGGAGGACGGCATCACCGTCAAGCTCAGATCCTCAAGCACCGGCATCTGGCCAAATTTTTTGGAGATATTCGTTAATTCAATCATCTTACAGGCCCGCTAATTTTTGCGACTGCACGTAAAGGAGTCCGGTCAGCGGCAGCGAGATCAGCACCATCAACAGTGCGTAAGGCGCTGCGGCAACATAATCAATTTCACTGGTTAGCGCCCAGAATCCGGTGGAGAGCGTTTTGGTACCCAACGGTGAAAGCAGCAGCGTCGCCGTGAGTTCGTTGGTAATGCCGAGGAACACCAGCGCGCCGCCGGCCGCAGCTCCCGGTGCGGCCAGACGCATGGTGATCCCCCAGATGGCGCGGGCCTGGGTTTTCCCTAAACTACGGGCAACGTTTTCCAGCTCCAGCGGTGCCTGCGCAATACCGGCGCGCAGATTCACCAACCCACGCGGCATAAACATCAGCAGATAGGCCAGAAACAGTGTGAACTCGGTTTGATAAAGCGGACGCAGATAATGGATGGTCACGGTGACCAACGACAACGCAACCACAATCCCCGGCAGCGAGCTGGTGAAGTAGTTGCACGCCTCCAGCGCGCGGAACAGCGGACGCGGGTGACGCACCGTCAGCCAGGTCACCGGGATCCCCGCCAGCATAATGAGCAACGCACCGCCGGAGGCCTGCACGATGGTCTGGCGCAGCGACAGCCAGAGGTCGGCCTGAGCCCAGTTTTCGATGCCACCCAGCCACAGCCAGCGACAGAGCACCGCCAGTGGCACCACCAGTGCCAGCATCAACACCGCCAGCGAGAAAAACTGCCCTATCACGCTTAGCGGTAAATTCAGCTGTAGACGATGCTGTTCGCGCGGCGCACCTGAACCCACGCGAGCATAGCGCGCTTTACCACGCGTCGTCCCTTCAAGCGTCAGGAACACCAGGCAGCAAAGTGCCAGCACGCCCGCCAGCATATTGGCCGCCGGGCCGCTAAACGTCGACTGGAACTGATCGTAAATGGCGGTGGTAAAGGTATCAAAACGGATCATCGCGTACAGGCCATATTCCGCCAGTAGATGCAGGGTGACCAGCAACGCGCCGCCCCAGATAGCCAGTTTTAGCTGCGGCAGAACAATACGGAAAAAAGCGGCCAAGGGCGGCGTGCCTAATGACGCGGCGACATCTTCTAGTGTCGGATCGAGGCGGCGCATTACCGCAGAGACCGGAAGATAAATGAAGGGGTAGTAAGCCAGCACCGAGAGAAAGACCCCGGCACCCAGGCCATGAATGGACGGCACCGCACTGACCCAGGCGTAGCTCTGCACAAAGGCCGGGATCGCCAGCGGCGCGACGGCCAGAACTGACCAGATACGGCGCCCGGCCAGGGTGGTTCGTTCCGTGAGCCAGGCAAGCATCACCCCTACCAGCACACAGAGCGGAACGGAAATGATCACCAACAGCAGCGTGTTGCTGAGCAGTTCAGCAACACGCGGGCGGAAAATGAGTGCCTTGACCGTGTCCCATCCGGTGTCAAAACCAATCACCACCACAAAAACCGGTGGGATCATCGATAACAGCGCGAACAGTATCGCGAGCAAAATCATTGTCAACGCCGGACGGCGTCGCACCCCACTGCGCCGGAGATCCGGCGCGTGGGTAATATTAACCACTGACATCAGGCACTCACCACTACATCAATTAAAGAAGGCCAGCTTGCGTCATCAAATCAATGACTTTTTTGTTGTTGAGCGTGGAGGCTTCAACTTTTGGTGCATCCAGATCCTTCAGCGGAACCAGTTTCGGGTTGGAGGCGGCATTCACGCCCACTGCGTATTCAAACGCGTCGTTGGTGCGCAGGCTGTCCTGACCCGCTTTGCCGGTGATGTATTTCACGAAGGCCTGTGCCTGCTGCTGATGTTTGCTGGAAGCCAGTACGCCGCCACCGGAAATGCTGACAAACGCGCCTGGATCCAGGTGTTTGAAGTAGTGCAGCTGGGTATTTTTACTGTTTTCACCGGTTTTCGCCTGATCAACAAAACGGTAGTAGTGATAAATCACCCCGCCATCAATTTGGCCAGCGTTGACGGCTTTCAGCACCGTGCTGTTACCTTTGTAGGCCACGAAATTAGTTTTCATCCCTTTCAGCCATTCCAGCGTCGCTTTCTCACCTTTCAGCGCCAGCACTGCGCTGACGATAGCCTGGAAATCAGCACCGGATGGAGATGCGGCCCAGCGCCCTTTCCACTCAGGTTTCGCCAGATCCATTAACGATTTTGGCAGCTGGGATTCATTCAGCTTAGCCGGGTTGTAGACGAACACGGTGCTACGCGCCGCGATACCAATCCAGCGCCCGTGTTCTGGACGGTAAGCCGGAGCAACCTGGTCCAGGGTGGCTTTATCCAGCGGCGCAAACAGCTTCGCGTTATCAACCAGCACCATCGCCGGGGAGTTTTCAGTCAGGAAAACGTCAGCAGGAGATGAAGTGCCCTCCTGCACCAGCGCGTTGCCCAGTTCGCTGTCGCCGCCGTTACGCAGCGTCACCTTGATGCCGGTCTCTTTGGTGAAACCGTCAACCCAGGATTTCACCAGGTTTTCATGCTGGGCGTTATAAACCACAAGACCGTCGCTGTTGTCCGCCGCGCTGGCGAACGGTGTTAACAATACAGATGAGGTCAGCACCGCAATGGAGCAGAGGGATGAGAAACCAAACTTCATACGTTAATCCTTTATAGAAATGAGTAGATAACACCTGAATGCATAGCGAGTGGATTAAAGCACATCAATATGAAAATGGTAATGATAATGATTTCATTTATCACATAACGGTATGAAATAGGGAGAATGATAAGAATGCTGCAATAAAAATCCTGAATCGCAACCACGGGTGGCGATAAGGTTAAGAAATCCTTAAGAAAATATTTATGGTAGGGTGTTCCGCCACGTTAGGCGGTTCTACCCTTTGAATTACTGACTTTAAACCGGAGGAAACATCTGCTTCTGGCGTGAAGATGGGGATACGGATGAGTTGAAGGTCCGCTGTGAGCGAAAAGCGGACATTAAAATTCAGTTTGAATTAACATTCGTTGTTGATTAGTTGCCTCTGCCACGCTCCAGAAGAGATTCTGAAAAACTTTGGTGCAGCGTTTCCACTAAGGGCATTAGTTGATTTTCTGTAAGTGGGGCCAATAGTAGAGATTTCGAACCGTCAGTGGAATACCAGATAACTTCTTCGATCTCCGCTGCTGGCTGAATATCGCTTGCAGTAAGGACACAGTGATAAATATCAGCAATAACGACGCGGCCTGGCTCGTTTATCGCTTTATCAGTGAATCGCCCAACGTAGCTAAAGTCCTGGCCTGTCAGGTTAAGATTCAGCTCCTCTTGCAGTTCTCGCGATAGGGCCGCGACAGGGGATTCATCTGGTTCCATTTTACCGCCTGGCTGAATAAAGTGAGTCGTGCCACGTTTTCTGACCAGCAGACAGCGCCCGGATTCGTCAGTAATGATGGCTGAGGCAATGCAGATATCTTGATTGGTATTCATTGTTTCCTCTTTACGATAACGGGTTAGTAAAATCGCGTGGCGTTGAATCCAAAATGGAGCGAAAAGCAGCAGTAAATGCGGCTGGACATGAGAAACCTAGCTGAAAAGCAACCTGTTTGATTGGGATGCCATTCGCGAGAAGATCTAACGACGCACAAATTCTGGCTCTCTGCCTCCAGGTTCTGTAACTAAATCCAGTATCCTTAACAAACAATCTCGAAAATGTACGTTCAGACACGGCTGCAATAAAAGCAAGCTCACTCAGCGATATATCCCAGCGCTGATTAATCAGCAACTCTCTGACTGCATTGAATAATCGCTCGTCATGTGGCATTGGAAGCTCCGCAGCTAATGGGGGAGCCTCGCTGAGAATTTCCAGAAGCAACAGAGCCATTTTCCGTTGGCTCGGTTCGTTGTAGTCCTCACTGAATAGCCCAGCTATCAACTCTTTCACAAGTGCCGTAGCAGTAATCACATGCACCTGGCTACTCTTCGTAAAGTTCGTGCATTCTGCTATGAGGCTGCTGCTGAAATAGATAGCCCGTAGGTCTGTTTGTGAAAGCAGGTTGTAACTATGGATCTGAAGAGGCGGTAACCATAATGCACGCTGGGGAGGTATTACCCAGCGGTTACTCTCTGTTTCAACCAGCATCACCCCCCTGGAGGCAAACAGTAGCTGTCCCTCAACATGATGATGTGGAGGATCTTCCTCTCCACGTTGATAGCTTATCGCTGTGCCTGACCAGCCAGTTGCTTCATCATGTCTTGGCGCCTTATCTATACTACCTGGCATTTCAGATTTAGCTCCTGCAATTATGATATCAAAGTTGGAACCACCCGCTGTACAGCCGTAATGGGTGAGTGATTTATTATTCAAATTATCATCGATATTACAGGAGCATATCCTAATGCGAGTCCACTTTATCGTACATGAAAGTTTCGAAGCCCCAGGGGCTTATGAAACATGGGCAAGAAATCAGGGTCATGATGTGACGTACTCACGTGTGTACGCTGGTGAAGTGTTACCAGCAAACGCCGAAGGCATCGATTTTCTGATCGTTATGGGCGGTCCGCAAGACCCAACCATTACTCTGGAAGAATGCCCGCACTTTGATTCCAAAGGTGAACAGGCATTGATTGCTTCTGCGGTTCTCTCGGGTAAAGCCGTGATTGGTATCTGCCTCGGCTCACAGCTAATCGGTGAAGCGCTGGGCGCACCGTTTGCTCACAGCCCTGAAAAAGAGATTGGTAAATTCCCGATCACTTTAACTGAAGACGGCTGCAAGGATGAAATGTTCTCTCACTTTGCTAAAACGCTTGAAGTTGGTCACTGGCATAACGACATGCCAGGTCTGACCCCGGAAGCAAAAATTATCGCTTTTAGCGAAGGCTGTCCGCGCCAGATCGTTTCTTATTCAGACCGCATCTTTGGTTTCCAGTGTCATATGGAGCTAACCCTGGAAGTTGTTGAACAGCTGATCGCTCATTCAGAAAAAGACCTGAGCCTCGCCGCAGAATATCGCTTCGTTAACACCCCTGCTGAACTTCGTGCTCATGATTACAGTGAAATGAATCAGGTCTTGTTTGGATTCATGGATAAGCTGGAGGCACGTTACAAAGCAGCTCAATAAAAAACTAACGCCCGGCGATACTTGTTACCGAATATTAGTTTCAATGTCCGCTTATGGCACAAACCTGAAGCGCCCCCCCATCGCTATCAGGCACTTCATCTGCTCCCGTATAAACCCCGGCGTCGCTGCTGTACGACCGGATACATAGGTAACACTTCAGACCGGGAACATAGGTAACACTTTCCTAGTCTATCCGGATAATACTACGGCTTTTCCGGTCATAG
>NZ_JABBJF010000002.1 GCF_014218705.1 Kluyvera sichuanensis
AGCGGCTGACGATTCCCGGGCGTTCTGTGTTTGCGCTTTCTGTCCGGAACCATCCCCTGGCGTTTGAGGATATCGCCGATAGTGCTGGCAGCCGGGACCGGGAAGTCGGCCTGATGATTAAGGAGCCACATCCGCAGTTTTTTAGGTCCCCAGTCAGGATGTTTTTGCCGTAATGCCATCAGATGGGCAGCAATATCTGGCGGGACGGTGCGGGAATGTGAGAGTGGCGCGCGTGAGCGGTCGAAAAGCGTCGCAGGCTCTGAAGGGTCGAAACGCCCGAGCCATTTATAGCCCGTTTTACGACTGATGCCGAAGAGACGGCAGAGTGCGGAGAAAGACATCGTGCCAGCGTGGCTGGCACGGATAAAATCAAGACGTTGCATAGGTCGGGTCTCAGTCCAGGGCATAGCGAGTCTCCTCTTCTATGCCTGTTATAACTGTTACCCATGTATCCGGTCTAAAGTGTTACCTATGTTCCCGGTTTGTACCGAATGCGACCCCGGGTTTTCTTTACTGGTTAACCGCGTTTCGCCGTCAGCTCCGCGATACGCACAATCACCTGCACCGCCTTCTCCATCCCTTCCAGGGTCACAAACTCGTGCTTGCCGTGGTAGTTATAGCCGCCGGTAAAGAGGTTCGGGCACGGAAGTCCCATAAACGACAGCTGCGCACCGTCGGTGCCGCCGCGAATCGGTTTGAGATCCGGCTCGATGTCGCAATCGCGCATCGCCTGCTGGGCAATATCCAGAATATAAGGATGATCGGCCACCTTTTCGCGCATATTGTAATAGCTGTCTTCAATAATCAGCTCAATATAGCAATCCGGGTGCAGACCTTTCCCCACCTTCTTAGCTATCTCCATCATCTTGCGCTTACGCGCTTCAAACTGCTTGCGGTCGAAATCACGCACGATGTAGTGCATCTCCGCGCGATCCACCGAGCCTTTGATGCTGGTGAGATGGTAGAAGCCTTCGTAGCCTTCGGTGGTTTCCGGGCTCTCGTCGGCCGGCACTTCCGCGTGAATGCGGGCCGCCAGCGACAGCGCGTTGACCATCACCCCTTTCGCGGTACCCGGATGCACGTTGTTACCGACAATCTTGATGGTAATAGA
The DNA here is from genome assembly GCF_014218705.1 of Kluyvera sichuanensis. Taxonomy (GTDB): domain Bacteria; phylum Pseudomonadota; class Gammaproteobacteria; order Enterobacterales; family Enterobacteriaceae; genus Kluyvera; species Kluyvera sichuanensis. The sequence goes on from NZ_JABBJF010000002.1 coordinate 1,112, forward strand.
GGCCGCGTTAAAGTTCTCAAACTCCAGCTCGCCCACACCACCGCCGTCTACGGTATAGGCCCACTGGGCGTTAAAGGCTTCAACATCAAAGTGCTTCGCCCCTTTGCCGACCTCTTCATCCGGGGTAAACGCCACGCGAATATCGCCGTGCGGAATGTTTTTCTCTTTCAGCACCGCCAGCGCGGTCATGATTTCGGCAATACCGGCTTTATCATCGGCACCCAGCAGCGTTTTGCCGTCGGTGGTGATAAGCGTTTGCCCCAGCAGTTGATGCAGCACCGGGAACATCACCGGCGACAGCACTTCATCACCGATCCCCAGCGCGATATCGCCGCCGCGATAGTTTTCAACAATTTGCGGATTGACGTTTTTGCCGCTGAAATCCGGAGCGGTATCAACATGGGAGATAAAACCGATCGCCGGAATATCGCCGCTGACGTTCGCCGGGAGGGTGCCCATCACCGTTCCCTTCTCGCTCAGCGTGATGTTAACCAGCCCCATTGTTTCCAATTGCTCTTTGAGCAGATGTAATAGTTTCCACTGCCCTTCGGTACTCGGCACCTGACGCACGCCGGGCTTCGACTGTGTGTCCAGTGAAACGTACTGCAAAAAACGCTCAAGCAATTTATCCATGTAGCCACCCTCACTTTTTGTGACAACATTATCAATAAGCAGGAAAACACAAATATTGCGTCAGGTCACTTTTAGCCCGGCAAAGGCCATTTTTTTCATCAATTCATCGCTAATCATCAGATATACCTAAGGTAGCTTAGACAAGGATTGGCGATTGGGTATCGTTTGCCGTAGAATGCCAGCCCTTATTAATAAATCTCAGACCTCTAAACGTCTAAAGGTGGATAACCACAAACCCCGCATCGGTAAGCCATCCGGTGTGTTGACATGGGACAGAGTAAGAAATTGAATACAAAATCGCGTTCGCTTTCACCGCTGGTGCAACTGGCGGGAATTCGCAAAGATTTCGATGGAAAAACGGTCATCTCCGATCTGAACCTGACCATCAATAACGGCGAGTTCCTCACGCTGCTTGGCCCCTCTGGCTGCGGTAAAACAACCGTTCTTCGCCTTATCGCTGGGCTGGAAAACGTCGATGCCGGGACCATCCATCTGGAAAACCAGGACATCACCGACGTGCCCGCCGAAAACCGCCACGTCAATACCGTGTTCCAGAGCTACGCGCTCTTCCCGCATATGACCGTTTTCGAAAACGTCGCCTTCGGCCTGCGGATGCAGAAAACCCCGGCAAACGACATCAGCCCACGGGTTCACGATGCGCTGCGTATGGTGCAGCTTGAAGAGTTTGCCCAGCGTAAACCGCACCAGCTCTCCGGCGGGCAGCAACAGCGCGTCGCCATTGCCCGCGCCGTGGTCAACAAGCCGAGCCTGCTGCTGCTTGATGAATCCCTCTCCGCGCTCGACTACAAGCTGCGTAAGCAGATGCAGAACGAACTGAAAGCGCTGCAGCGCAAGCTCGGGATCACCTTCGTGTTCGTCACCCACGATCAGGAAGAAGCCCTGACCATGTCCGACCGTATCGTGGTGATGCGCGACGGCAAAATTGAGCAGGACGGCACGCCGCGCGAAATCTACGAAGAGCCGAAGAATCTGTTCGTGGCGAGCTTTATTGGCGAGATTAATATCTTCAACGCCACCGTTATTGAGCGTCTCGACGAGCTGCGCGTTCGCGCCAGCGTCGAAGGCCGCGAATGCAATATTGACGTCAAATTCCCGGTCACCCCAGGGCAGAAGCTCAACGTTCTGCTGCGCCCGGAAGATCTGCGCGTCGATGAAATTCACGACGGCACCGACGTCGACGGCCTGATTGGCTACGTGCGCGAGCGTAACTATAAGGGCATGACGCTGGAGTCAGTGGTGGAGCTTGAGAACGGCAAGATGGTGATGGTCAGCGAATTCTTCAACGAAGACGACCCCGACTTTGACCACTCGTTAGATCAGAAAATGGCGATTAATTGGGTAGAAAGCTGGGAGGTTGTACTGGCTGATGAAGAGCACAAGTAAGTTCCAGAATGTGGTGATTGCCACCATCGTCGGTTGGCTTGTGCTGTTTGTGTTCCTGCCCAACCTGATGATCATCATCACCAGTTTCCTGACGCGTGATGATGCCAACTTCGTCCAGATGGTCTTTACCCTGGACAACTACGCCCGGCTGCTTGACCCGCTATATGCCGAGGTGCTGCTGCACTCGCTGAACATGGCGTTTATCGCTACGCTGGCGTGCCTGGTGCTGGGCTATCCCTTCGCCTGGTTTCTGGCGCGCCTGCCGCATAACGTGCGCCCGCTACTGCTGTTCTTGCTGATTGTTCCCTTCTGGACCAACTCGCTGATTCGCATCTACGGGCTGAAAATTTTCCTCAGCACTAAGGGCTACCTCAACGAATTCCTGCTATGGCTAGGCATTATTGATACCCCTATCCGCATCATGTTCACCCCCAGCGCGGTGATTATCGGCCTCGTCTATATTCTGCTGCCGTTTATGGTAATGCCGCTCTACTCCAGCATTGAAAAGCTCGATAAACCGCTGCTGGAAGCGGCGAAAGACCTCGGCGCCAGCAAGCTGCAAACCTTTATCCGCATCATCATTCCGCTGACCATGCCGGGGATTATCGCCGGCTGCCTGCTGGTAATGTTACCGGCAATGGGGCTGTTCTACGTTTCCGACCTGATGGGCGGCGCGAAAAACCTGCTGATTGGTAACGTCATCAAGAGCCAGTTCCTCAACATCCGCGACTGGCCGTTTGGCGCGGCCACCAGCATTACGCTGACCGTGGTGATGGGGCTGATGCTGCTGGTGTACTGGCGCGCTTCGCGCCTGCTGAACAAGAAGGTGGAGCTGGAATGATCGGTCGACTGCTGCGCGGCGGCTTTATGTCCGCCATTTATGCCTATCTGTACATCCCGATTATTATTTTGATCGTCAACTCGTTTAACAGTTCGCGCTTCGGGATCAACTGGCAGGGCTTCACCACCAAGTGGTACAGCCTGCTGATGAACAACGACAGCCTGCTACAGGCGGCCCAGCACTCGCTGACGATGGCGATTTTCTCCGCCACCGCCGCCACGCTGATTGGCTCGCTCACCGCCGTGGCGCTCTACCGCTATCGCTTTCGCGGCAAACCGTTCGTCAGCGGCATGCTGTTCGTGGTGATGATGTCACCGGATATCGTGATGGCGATTTCCCTGCTGGTGCTGTTTATGCTGCTCGGTATTCAACTGGGCTTCTGGTCGCTGCTGTTCTCGCATATCACCTTCTGCCTGCCGTTTGTGGTGGTCACCGTCTACTCGCGCCTCAAAGGCTTTGACGTGCGTATGCTGGAAGCGGCGAAAGACCTGGGCGCCAGCGAACTGACCATTCTGCGCAAAATTATTCTGCCGCTGGCGCTGCCAGCGGTGGCCGCAGGCTGGTTGTTAAGCTTTACCCTGTCGATGGATGACGTGGTGGTCTCGTCGTTCGTGACCGGGCCAAGCTATGAAATTCTGCCGCTGAAGATCTACTCGATGGTGAAAGTTGGCGTTTCACCGGAAGTGAACGCACTGGCGACGATTTTGCTGGTGCTGTCGCTGGTGATGGTCATTGCCAGCCAGCTGATTGCACGAGATAAAACCAAGAGCCTGAAGGTCAGGCACTAAACTCAGGGGACGTAAAATGAAAAAATGGTCACGCCACCTGCTCGCGGCAGGTGCTTTAGCGCTCGGCATGAGTGCGGCCCACGCGGACGATAGCAAAACGCTCTATTTCTATAACTGGACAGAGTACGTGCCGCCAGGCCTTCTGGAACAGTTCACCAAAGAGACCGGCATCAAGGTTATCTATTCGACCTACGAGTCGAACGAAACCATGTACGCCAAGCTTAAGACCTACAAAGACGGCGCCTACGATCTGGTGGTGCCGTCGACCTACTTTGTCGACAAAATGCGCAAAGAGGGCATGATCCAGAAGATCGATAAAAGTCAGTTGAGCAACTTTAAGAACCTCGACCCGGAGATGCTCAACAAGCCGTTCGATCCGAACAACGACTACTCGATCCCCTACATCTGGGGCGCAACGGCGATTGGTATCAACAGCGATGCCATTGACCCGAAAACCGTCACCAGTTGGGCCGACCTGTGGAAGCCGGAATATAAAGGCAGCCTGCTGCTGACCGACGATGCCCGTGAAGTATTCCAGGTGGCGCTGCGCAAGCTCGGCTACTCCGGTAACACTACCGACCCGAAAGAGATTGAAGCGGCCTACAACGAGCTGAAAAAGCTGATGCCAAACGTGGCAGCGTTCAACTCCGACAACCCGGCTAACCCGTATATGGAAGGCGAAGTGAATCTGGGGATGGTATGGAACGGTTCTGCGTTCGTGGCCCGTCAGGCCGGTACGCCGCTGGAAGTGGTGTGGCCGAAAGAAGGCGGTATCTTCTGGATGGACAGCCTCGCTATTCCGGCCAATGCCAAAAACAAAGAGGGCGCGCTGAAGCTGATTAACTTCCTGCTGCGCCCGGACGTGGCAAAAGAGGTGGCGGAAACCATCGGCTACCCAACGCCAAACCTGGCGGCGCGCAAGCTGCTGAGCCCGGAGGTCGCCAACGACAAATCGCTCTACCCGGATGCCGAGACCATTAACAAAGGCGAATGGCAGAACGATGTCGGCAGCGCCAGCACGCTGTATGAAGAGTATTACCAGAAGCTAAAAGCGGGACGTTAATTATCGCCCCGCTAGCCCGGCAGGCACCGCGCCGCCGGGCTACACCAGCGCTATCTCCGCCGTAAAATGCATCTCCTCTCCCGCACTCAGCAACACTAACCCCGGCTGTCCGTCCATCGAATGCGCATCGACCGGATGGGTTTGCGGTTCAAGACAGACAAACGCTTCGCCTGGTGGGTGATACAACATCAGCCAGGGCGTACGGGCCGTTAACTGTACCGTCATGTCCGATCGCCGTAGCGTCGCCACGCCGCCCCAGCCCGAATAGCCGACATTTTGCCAGCGGTCGGCGACCGGCGCAGGCCGATTAAAGTCGGCGTCTTCAGGCAGCACAGGCTGCCATCGCTCAGGTAAATGTCGTTCCCCTTCTGGCCAGTAACCAGCAGAAGAGAATGTCAGCGTCGTGTCGCTATCTAGGGTAAAGAACGGGTGGATCCCCATACCATACAGCATCGGTTTGGCCCCGCGATGGCGCAGCGTTATCGCCACCTGCAAACGTGCTTCTACCAGCGTATAGCTCAGCTCGGCCTGGTAATCGAAGCCGCAGCGGTGCCGCTGGCTCAGGGTCAGAACGCAGCGTTGCGCCGCCTGTGATACCACCGTCCAGCGGCTTACCCAGCCGTCGCCATGCAGGAAGAAGTCGTTATCCACCGGGGAGTCCGGCAGCGTTATCCGCTCTCCCGCCAGGCTAAAGCGATTGTCGCGTACTCGGTTCGCCACCGGAAGCATGGGAAACAGGGCCACATCATCCGGCCGCGCCCCCTTCCCTGCCCGCAGTAGCGGCTGGCCGTCAGCCACCCGCTCGAGACTCTGCACGGCGCCACCTTGCGGGGTAATGCGCATCCGCAGATGCGCATTCTCAAGCAGCAGTTCGGTCATCAGTGCGCCCGACCGGTATTGGTTGCCGTTGCGCTTTTCTGGTGGCCCGCCGCCAGCTGCTCTTCGAGCGCCTCCAGGGTCACGCCTTTCGTCTCAGGCACGTTACGCAGGATGTAGAGATAGCCCAGCGCGCAAATAACACCATAGAGCGTGAAGCTGCCTGCTGCGCCCAGCCCGGCGTTCAGTAGCGGGAAGGTATAGGTCAGCAGGAAACAGGCCACCCACAGCGCCAATGTTGCCAATGACATCGCCAGCCCACGCACGCGGTTAGGGAAAATCTCCGCCAGCAGCACCCAGGTGACCGGCGCCAGCGTCAGCGCATAAATGGCGATCGCCGCCAGCACCAGCAGCAGCACCGGCCAGCCCATAATGCCCAGCGCGTAGGCTCCGGCAATCAACGCGTAGATAACCGTTAAGCCGCTCGCCCCCAGCAGCATCAGCTTGCGACGCCCCAGTTTATCCACCAGCGGCAGCGCGGCGATGGTGAAGACCAGGTTGATAATCCCGGTTGCGACTATCGATTTCAGCGTGCCGTTGATATCAAACCCGGCGGAGGCAAAAATCTCCTGCGCATAGTTGAAAATCACGTTGATGCCGCACCACTGCTGGAAGATAGCCAGTACGACGCCCATGATAACGACCGGCTTAACCTGCGGCTGTAACAGCGTAGAGAAAGCAACCCGCTGGCTGTCTTTCGCCAGCGTATGGGCGATATCGTTCAGGGTACGGCTGGCGTATTCCGGTGAACCAATGCGTTCCAGCATCTGGCGGGCGCGAGCCTCTTTCCCGGCCTTCATCAGCCAGCGCGGCGATTCCGGTACGATAAACAGCAGCAGTAAAAAAGCCACCGCAGGCAGAAGCTCCGCGCCAAACATCCAGCGCCAGCCCGTTTGCCCGTTCCAGCTTTCAACAATCGCCTGCTGGGTTGCCCCGGCGGCGACCGGCTCGGCAATCAGCAGGTTCACCAGCTGCGCCGCCAGCACGCCAATCACGATAGTCAGTTGGTTGATAGCCACAAAGCGACCGCGTTTTTCCGCCGGGCTCACTTCGGCGATATAGAGTGGGCTGAGCGCAGAGGCCAGCCCAATCCCGACGCCGCCGACGATGCGATACACCACAAACATGTCAAAGTTGCTGGCCATCGCCGTTCCCCACGCCGACGCGCTGAAGAGAATGGCCGCCAGAATAAGCGGCAGTCGGCGACCAAATTTGTCGGCACACCAGCCCGAAACCAGCGCGCCGAGCACGCAACCCACTAGCGCCGAGCTCATCGCCCACCCGGACTGCGCCGGATCGGTGATATTGAAATAGGCTTCATAGAACGGCTTGGCACCGCCGATCACCACCCAGTCATAGCCAAATAGCAGCCCGCCGCAGGCGGCGACCAGGCAGATGGTCCAGACGTACCCCATTTTTAATTCTGTAGCTTTCATGTTGATTTCCTCAGTCGGAAAACGCAGGGTCAGAGTGGCGGGTGGCTCGTGCCACCCGCTGTTATGTTATGGCAACAGCTCGCGTTTCAACACATGACGGAACAGGTGTGCTTTGTCATGAGCCGGATTCAGCGCCAGCAGGCGGGTCAGCAATTCACTGGCGCGTTCACGTTCTCCCAGCCCCAGCCAGCCCAGCGCCTCGATAAACAGACAGTGCTGCTGATGCTGCTGGCGACTATCGCTATCCAGCGCCACCAGGTCCGGCAAGGACACCGCGAAGAAATCACTCTCCGGCGCAATATCACGATTCGCTTCAGCCCAATGGATAAAGCTGCGGAAATGCGCGTCAGCCCCGGCGTGATCGCCGAGAACCCGGCGCGCCATCCCCTGCCAGAAGAGGTAGTCGGCAGGCTGGTCGTTGTAGTATCGTCCGGCCTCCAGCACCGATTCGCCGTCACGGGCACGGCTGAAGTAGTACCGCGCCTGTTCGTGCTGGCCCATCTGAGAGGCATAGACACCCAGCAGATACCAGATGTCGTTATCCGTTTGCCCCGGCAGGCGGCCTTCACCAAGGTTATGCGGGTAGTGCAGCGCGGCTTCCAGCAGTGCGGTGGCCTTGTGGGGATCGTCCTGTGCTAACGCCCGATGCATCTGGTTGAGCAAATACTGGCCGGTAACCTTCCCCTCACCGCCTTCCCATGGATGGAAGACACGGTCGCGCAGTACCTCTGCGGCAGCGTCATAATCACCGTGGGCATGCCACAGGCTGAGCAGCTCGGCGGTCAGATCGTCGCGGCGGAAGACCACGCTCAGGCGGTCATTAAGCCGAGTTAATCGGGTCTCAACGCTTTCTGCGTTCAGCTTCGCAAGACAGTCCAGCTCAAACAGGAAGCGCGCATTCTCGGGTTCCAGCGCCACCGCTTGCGCCAGACTTTGCGCCGCTGCATCGGCATCGTGCTGTTTGTTCCACTGCCAGATACCCAGCAGACGGTGAGCCGGGGCAAAGGTCGGTTCCAGCGTCAGGGTTTGCTGCCAGCAGGCTACCGCTTCGTCGTAACGACGTTTGCTGTACCAGAAGCAGCCCAGCAGCCAGATAGCAAAAGGTGAGTCCTGGAGTTGTTGCAGCATCTGCACTTCATCCAGGGTGTTAGGGAAGCGCACCCGGCGGGCAAAGGCCTGCCGCGCCCGTTGCAGGTTGGCAGCACGATCGTCGCCCAGCGCCGCGCGCCACAGCAGCGGCAGCGTCTCCTGGCTATCGAGAACGGCCAGCAGCGTTCGCGCGTCCTCGCGCAGGCCCAGCGAGACAAGCCAGCCGGCCAGAATGCTGGCGTTGGTTCCGCGCTGTCCCGTCACCTGCAGCAGAGCATCACGATCGGCAGCATCACCACGGATCGCAAAGCGCGCATAGTGCAGCGGGTAGCTCAGCGGATAGTGTGAAAGCTGTTGGGCAGTCCAGCGCAGCGCTTCGTCTTCCCGACCGAGACGCGCCAGAACCAGCGCCTTCAGCCCCATCGCCAGGTTGTTGCTGCCGTTAAACAGCAGGCTTTTCTCCACTTTTTCCAGCGCATCAGCATAGTCACCGCGCTTCATCGCCAGTCGCGCCAGCGCCCAGAAGGCCGCATCGCGACAGTTACCGCTCCAGCTCGCTTTGTAATAGCTATCCCATGCCGCATCGTCGTTACCCTGACGCTCCAGCGCCGTTGCCAGCAGCCAACTAGCCTCACCATCGCGCGGGTTTTTATTCAGACGATGCGTGCGCACCAGCGCGGCTTCCGCGCACTGCTGCGCCTGCACCCAGTCGGCAGCATTCAGCGCCAGCGTACCGAGCGCGACGTTATTGCGATAGTCGTGAGGGTCGATAGCCAGCGCACGACGGTAGTAGTCCTGCGCATGACGGCTGGCATGGTTATACTGCTCAAGGTGCTGGCCGATGAAATAGAGTTCATCCGGGTTATCAAGCGCCTCTGGCTGCGCCGGGGCTTGTGCAGCATCCGGCAGCGGGGTCTCCTGTGGAATATGTTCGTCGTAGCGCAGCAGCGTGGTTCCGGTGGTATCAAGCACTGCCAGCGATAAACGTTGCGGCCCCGGCGACGGCAGCGTCTGCTGCCAGCTTTCCCCCGGCGTTAATGAGATAACGGTCTCCCACTGCGATTCGCCCTCTGCCGTCAGCACAACGCTGACTTCATGCAGTGGGGCCACGGCGTAGACGCCCAGCGTGATGTTATCGTCCTGGCGTTCCAGTTTGATAGCCAGGGTCGTGCTGGCGTTGTGCACCCGCCCCAATTCACCATATGGCAGGAAGTTCTGCACAAAGACCTTCTCTTCAAACGGGGCCAGCCAGGTGAAGTCAGGCTGATTATCGGTGTAGACCCCGGTCATCAGTTCAATGTACGGGCCGTTCTCATCGGTCAGGTTGCGATCCCAGGCCTGGCCAAAATCACCGTAGCCCCAGCTCCACTGTTTTTTGCCCGGTGAGACGTGATGGTCTGCAACGTGCAGCAGCCCGCCATGTTCGCCGTGATGGTAGGCGCCAACAAAGTCATAGTCTGATTTTTCCGCCATATAGGAGGTCGGTACCGGCACGTTTTTATAGCGTGAGATATCCACGCCAGCCGAGTAGTCCACCTTGTAATACGTCCCGGTGGCGATAGGGAATGCCGATACGGCGCGCTTGCCGTGGTCGAAAACGGCGGTCACGTCCGGTGGGAAGATGCTCTGGTGATCGTCACCGCCCTTCACCGCCGGGTTAGCCCACCAGAGGAAATGACGCGGAGTGGCGTTGCCGTTAAAGACCTTACCGGTAATTTCAATGAGCGCCCGGTCCGGATACAGCGTGAAGCCCGCCATCACCTGCAGACCGCGCATCGGCTCCACTTCGCCCATCCATACCGTCTGTTCGCCCTGCTTGCCTGCCTGGATAGTGACGTCAACCGGCATAAAGGTGGTCGGGCGGTGATGCTGCGGCCAGTTAAACTCGATACCACCGGAGATCCACGGTCCCAGCAGACCAACCAGCGCCGGTTTCACCACTTCGTTGTAGTAGACAAAGTCACGCTCACGGACTTTATCGTAGGCACGATGAATACGCCCACCGAGCTCCGGTAGCAGCATGACGCGGATGAAATCATTCTCCATCCAGACCGCCTGGTAGTCGCGCATTTCACGCTCACCGGTCAGGGTATCAATCACCCCATAAGGCCAGACCGCGCCAGATGAGCCCTGATAGACGCGTTTTTCGAGAAACATGGGGTTAGGATCTTCGGCGCCGGTGGTCCATGTCGGGAGGGATACGGTTTCTTGCCAAACCTTCACTGCACTGTACATTCAGCTCTCCACTAAATAAATTGAAGTGAAATGGGGGAATGACAACATTCTGGCTGAGCATGTCGCGGTTAAAATGCGCAATGCTCACGCAATACAGTTAAGGGAGTTAAGTAAATGTTGCGAACCGGTTTTAATAATGCCCGGGTCAGGCAGACCAATAAGCAGGTATTTCTTGGTCATTTATGGCGCGAAAAGCAGCTCAGTAAGTCCCGGCTGGCGCAGATAACCGGGCTGTCGATCCCGGCAGTCAGCAATATTCTGCAGGAGCTGCTGGATGAAGGCCGTATTACCCATTCGCGGGAAAACCTCAGCCAGCGCGGGCTCAACAGCGGCAGCTTCCAGATCCCCACCGATGGCGCCTGGCTGCTGTGTATGAACGTGTCGCCTACCCACATCAGCAGCCAGTTAGCCGATAGCCGGCTGCTCCCCATCGGCGACGTGCAGCACGAAACCATTAGCGCCCCGCAGCCCACCGCGTTGATTAGCGCCATTGCGGCCCACTGGCGGCGGTATAGAAAGCAGCATCCGCAGGCCATCATTAACCTGGCGCTTGGTGTACATGGTCAGGTCGACCCGGTGACCGGGGTTTCGCAAACCATGCCGCAGGCACCGTGGAAAGCGCCGCTGGAAATCCGCTATCTGCTGGAAGAACAACTGGGCATACAGGTGCGTCTGGATAATGACTGTGTGATGCTGGCGTTGGCGGAGAAATGGCAAAATCCGGCGGCGCTGGAAGACTTCTGCGTGATTAATGTCGATTACGGCATTGGTTCATCGTTCGTGATTAACGACAGGATTTGGCGCGGGAGCCTGTATGGTTCGGGACAAATTGGCCATACCATCATCAACCCCGATGGGATGGCCTGTGACTGCGGTCGCTACGGCTGTCTTGAGACGGTGGCGTCATTAAGTGCGTTGAAAAAGCAGGCCCGTATCTGGTTAAAATCTCGTCCTGGTAACCAGAGTCTCGACCCCGATAACCTCACCACCGCACAGCTGATCGATGCCTGGCGGCGCGGAGAAGGTCCGGTACGGGCGTGGGTGGAAAACGCGGCCAGCGCTATTGGGCTAAGCTTGTATAACTTTCTGAATATTCTCAACATTAATCAGATCTGGCTGTATGGTCGAAGCTGTGCCTTTGGCGAACCCTGGCTGAACACCATTATCCGCCAGACCGGGTTTAACCCTTTCGATCACGGCGATACGCCGAAAATTAAGGCCACGCAGATTGGATTCGGTCAATTGACCCCGGGGCAGCAGTTATTGGGCAGCGGTTATCTCTACGTCGAGGCATTGCTGAGTGAAGTTTAACCAACACAATGTAGCCCGGCCAAGCGCAGCGTCGCCGGGATGACAGCAATAAAAAAAGCGGAGCCTGAGCTCCGCTTTTTCATTGTCATAACCCAAACATCAAATTTCTTTCAGCAGCTTCGCCACAAACGCTGGCACCACTTCGCTTGCCAGACCATAGTGCTTCTCTTCAAATTCACTGCCGACCTGGCTTGGCTCAAGGTTCAGCTCGACGGTATGCGCACCGTGCAGCTTCGCTTCGTGAACAAAACCCGCCGCCGGGTAGACGTGGCCCGATGTGCCGATGGCGATAAAGATATCCGCCCTCGCCAGCGCCATATAGATATGGTCCATCTCAAACGGCATTTCGCCAAACCAAACGATATGCGGGCGCAGCGGCGCCGGGAACTGGCAGCAGTGGCAGCGATCGTCAACGGTCAGATCGCCCGGCCAGTCAAACACCTGGCCGCTTTGGGTGCAGCGCACCTTGAGCAGTTCGCCGTGCATGTGCAGCACGTTTTTATTGCCCGCGCGTTCATGCAGATTGTCGATGTTCTGCGTCACCACCAGCACGTTCTCACCCAACGCCTCTTCCAGCCTTGCCAGCGCCAGATGCGCCGGATTCGGCGCAATCTCCGCCTGCTGTAGCTGACGACGGCGTTCGTTGTAGAAGCGTTGCACCAGCTCAGGATCGCGGTGGTAGCCTTCCGGCGTCGCCACGTCCTCAACCCGATGCTCTTCCCACAGCCCGTCCGCCGCGCGGAAGGTCCGAATGCCCGACTCCGCCGAAATGCCTGCGCCCGTCAGTACGACCACTCTTGGTTTATCCATCTCTTCTGGCATCACCCTGTCCGTAAAGAAAATTCGCTGGCGCAGACGCTGGCGCAGCTGACGTTTATTCCGACGAAAACGGCTCAATCGATGTAAGCGGCGCGACTGCATATCTACTCCATGTTAGTTGGTCAGATGAAGGAACGCCGCGCCGCGCATCCCCCCTGCATCACCGTGACGGGCGCGCTCAATGCGCGGCGTACGGGCTACAGGCAGTAAATGACGCGGTAAGCGTTGCGCTAGTCCATCGGCGATCGCTGTAAAATTAGATAACCCACCGCCGAGCACCACCAAATCCGGGTCGACGATGGTCAGGATGTTGCCAAGGCACACCGCAAGCAGATCCAGATAGCGTTCAACGTGCTCACGCGCGTTAGGATCCCCTTGCTGCCAGAGAGCAACAATTTCCGGCGAGGTCAGCGGCTGCTGATAAAAATGCGCGTACAGCCACGCAAAACCACGACCGGATAAATAGTTTTCAATGCAGCCGGACTGGCCGCAGCCGCAGCGGGTAAGCGGAAAATCACGCCCCACCACTTCCAGCGCATCCACCGGCAGGCGAATATGGCCAAACTCGCCGGTAATATAGCTATGACCGGTAATCGATTTACCGTTCAGAACGATACCGCCGCCAACGCCGGTGCCGAGAATCAGCCCCATCACCAGCGGATACTGGGTGAACTCGTCGTCCCAGGCTTCGGAAATCGCGAAACAGTTGGCGTCGTTATCCAGACGGACGTCGCGATCGAGCAAACGGCTTAAGTCTGCGCGCAGCGGTTTGCCGCTGGCCGCCGGGACGTTAGCCGCATACAGCAAACCGCCCTCGGTTTCCGGCATGCCGGGAATGCCTATCCCCACTGTACCCCGACAGTCAAAGCGTTCGTCGGCCTCTTTTACCAGTGCGATGACCGCGTCAAGAAAGCTTTCATAGCTCTCTTTCGGCGTGGGAACGCGCGTTTCCCACCGTAGCTGGCGCGATGAATCAAATACGCCAAGTGCAATCTTGCTGCCGCCAATGTCAAATCCGTAATGCATCATGGTTCATTCCTCTAACTGACGCGCGCAGCAGCAAGGCCACACGGTCAGGACGTCAAATTACTGGCCACTCAGCACCCTCGCAGGGTCGATTCGGCTGGCGCGACGGGCGGGATACCAGCTCGCCAGCAGACTCAGCAACAGTGCCGTGACCAGCACATAAACGACATCCAGCCAGTGCAATTCAGACGGCAGGAAGTCGATAAAATAGATGTCGCCAGATAAGAACTGGTGACCAATAAGTTTTTCAATCACGTTGATAATGTTGGTCAGGTACAGGGAGCCAAGCACCCCAATCACCACGCCACACACGCTGCCCAGCAGGCCAGCCAATAAACCATACCACACGAAAATGGCGCGAATCAGCCCGTCTTTGGCGCCCAGTGTGCGCAGCACCGCAATATCGCTGCTTTTATCTTTCACCGCCATCACCAGCGTGGAGACGATGTTAAAGCAGGCCACGCCGATCACCAGCACCATCGCCAGATACATAATGGCGCGGATCATCTGGATGTCGCGGTACATGTAGCCGTAGGTGCCAATCCAGCTTTTGATATAGACGTAATTGTTGGTCACTTCGCCTGCGTCACGCACCAGCTTGTTGGCGTTAAAGACGTCGTTCACCTTGATGGCGATACCGGAGATGCTTTCGCCCATGTCGAGATACTGCTGGGCGTCCTGCATTGGGATCATCGCAAAGCTGTGGTCGAGCTGGCCGCTTAGCTGCAGAATCCCCGTTACGTGCAGGCGCACGCGTTTTGGCTGCAGCAGCTTATGTTCCGGATTCGAGTTCGGGATCATGATGGAGACCCAGTCTCCCGCCTTCACCTTCAGCGCATCGGCCACGCCTTTGCCGAGAATAATCTGCTGTTCACCGGCTTTAAAATTAGCCCATGCTTCAGCCTGGATAAAACGCGGCAGCGCGCTGAGCTTGCTCTCCTGCACGGGATCAACGCCCTTCACCTGGATGGCGCGCAGGTTGCTGCCGCTCTCGACCAGGCCGGTAAAGTTGATGTACGGCGCCGCGGCTTCAATGCCCTTCACCGCTTCCACTTTTGGCAACACGTTCTGCCAGTGATTCCACGGCTGGTTCACCGCTTCAATTTCACCGTGCGGCACCACCGCCAGAATGCGGTTATTCAGCTCACGCTCAAAACCGTTCATCGCGCTAAGGCCAACGATCAGCACCGCTACGCCCAGCGCGATGCCGACCGTAGAGATCACGGAAATCAGCGACACCATGCCGCCGCGCCGACGGCCGCGGCTAAAGCGCAGGCCGATCAGTAATGAGAGGGACGGAGCCATTAATGCGCTCCCATCAGGGTCAGTTGGTCGCTCAGGTGGCCATCGCACATTTCGAGCTGACGGCCCATTCGTTTCGCCAGTTGAAGATCGTGCGTCACCACCAGGAAAGCGGTGCCCTGCGACTGATTCAATTCACCCAGCAGTTTGAAGATGCTGTCAGCATTTTTCGCATCAAGGTTACCGGTTGGTTCATCGGCCAGCACCAGGCGTGGGTTATTCACCAACGCACGGGCAATCGCCACGCGCTGACGTTCGCCGCCGGAGAGCTCCGATGGACGGTGGCTCGCGCGATGCTCAAGCCCTACCGCTTTCAGCATTTCCAGCGCACGGGTGGTGATTTCAGCCGTTTTCTTCTTGCCAATCAGCAGCGGCATCGCCACGTTTTCCAGCGCGGTAAAGTCCGGCAGCAGATGGTGGAACTGGTAGATAAAACCGAGTTTCTGATTACGCAATTCAGCTTTCGCCGCCGAAGAGAGCTTACTCATCGGTTGACCGCTGAAAATCACGTCGCCGGTGGTTGGCGTATCCAGCCCGCCGAGCAGGTGCAGCAGCGTACTTTTACCGGAACCGGAGGTGCCGACAATCGCCATCATTTCGCCTTCGCCAATGCTGAAGCTGACATTGTGCAGAACGTCGGTTTGCACATTGCCTTCCTGATAGCGTTTGCACAGGTTGTCGCATTGCAACAGGATCTTATTCATAACGTAAAGCCTCAGCGGGTTGAGTGGCGGCAGCGCGCCAGGAAGGGTAAAGCGTCGACAGCAGCGCCAGGGCCATCGCCACCAGCGCAATCACGATAACCTGCAGCGGCTCGATGGCAACCGGCAGCGCCGCACCGTCGAGGAACGCGCCGATAATCGGCATTAAATTGTTGAGCTGGCTAGCCAGCAGCACGCCAAGCACCGCGCCTAGCAGCGCGCCAATAATGCCCGCGCTGGCGCCTTGCACCATAAAGACGGTGAGGATCTGTCGCGGCGTCAGCCCTTGGGTTTGCAGAATGGCGACTTCGCCCTGCTTCTCCATGACCATCAGCCCCAGCGAGGTGATGATGTTAAACGCGGCAACGGCGACGATCAGGCTCAGCAGCAGCCCCATCATGTTCTTTTCCATGCGCACGGCCTGGAACAGCTCGCCTTTACGCTCGCGCCAGTCCTGCCATTTGGTGCCCTGCGGCAATGTTTGCTGGCTCAGAGTATCCACCTGCAGCGGTTTATCCAGCCACAGACGCCAGCCGGTGATATTCCCCAGCGGGTAGAGCATCAGGCGGGAAGCATCCTGAATATTGACCAGCATCTGGTAACCGTCGACCTCGCTGTTGGCAGCAAAAGTACCAATCACCGTAAACAAGCGCTGGCTCGGCAGGCGACCCATCGGCGTAAACTGGCTGGCAGAAGGCACCATCACGCGAATTTGATCGCCACGGTTAACCCCGAGCTGCCCGGCAAGCTGTTCGCCGAGAATGACGTTATATTTTCCGGCGGTGAGATCGGTCTGTTTGACGTTGACCAGGTACGGCGTGAGCGGATCTTTTTGCGCCGGGTCGATCCCCAGCATCACCCCGACCGAAACGCTACGTGCGCTTTGCAGCACCACATCACCGGTGGTAAGCGGTGCGACGCGCGTTACGCCCTGAAGCTTCGCGCTCTGTTCCGGGTGCTGTTGTGGGTTGAGGGAGCCCTGTTCGGCTGTCAGAATGGCCTGCGGCATCAGCCCCAGAATGTTGTTTTGCAGCTCGCGTTCAAAGCCGTTCATCACCGAAAGTACGGTCACCAGCGCCATCACGCCAAGCGTGATGCCGATAGTCGACAGCCAGGAAACAAAGCGACCGAAGCGGTCCGCTGCTCGCCCACGCATGTAGCGCAGGCCGATAAATAGTGCGACAGGTTGGTACATGTAATCCGTCTGGTTGCTGAAAGCAGATGCACGAGTATATAAGCGAAAGCAGGATGGGTAAATGACTGAACCGTAAGCGCAAGGCTGACAATCGCTGACGAAAGGACGCAAACATTGAAATTTTGGTCGTCACGGACAATAGTGATGTTTTCCCTTTATTTGCGAATTCATGATGATCCGCACCGTAAATCCTCTGCTGTTATCCGCAGGCGCGGCGCTTCTGGCGCTGTTCCTGATTTATACCGGCGTGAACGCCGCTGAAAAAGTGACCTGGCTGATGGAGGTCACCCCGGTGATTATCGTTGTGCCGCTGCTGCTATTCACGGCGAAACGCTATCCCCTCACCCCGCTGCTTTACACGCTGATTTTCTTTCACGCCATTATTCTGATGGTCGGCGGTCAGTACACCTACGCGAAGGTACCGATTGGCTTTGACATACAGGCCTGGCTTGACCTCAGCCGTAACCCGTACGACAAACTGGGGCATTTCTTCCAGGGGCTGGTGCCAGCGCTGGCGACGCGCGAAATCCTGCTGCGTGGGCACATTGTACGCGGGCGTAAAATGCTGGCGTTTCTGGTCTGCTGCGTAGCGCTCGCCATTAGCGCAACCTACGAGCTGATTGAGTGGTGGGCGGCGTTGGCAATGGGGCAAGGTGCAGATGATTTTCTCGGCACTCAGGGCGACCTGTGGGATACGCAGTCGGATATGTTCTGTGCCCTGCTGGGTGCGCTGACAACGGTTATCGTACTGGCGGGTTGGCACTGCCGACAGTTAAAAGCTGCCGGATGGCGCTAACGCCATCCGGCAATCCTCACAATACGCCCTACCCGCGTCGGAACTTGATAATCAAAATCGGCATGGCGAACACCAGCGTCATCAAATTCGCCATGCTGACCGCCGTATCTTCAATCATCACGCCGTAAATCAGCCACATTATTAGTCCGCAAACGAACATAATGTACATCAGGCCGGAGATCCCCTGGGTGTTGCGGGTAGCAATCACCTTAATGGCCTGCGGTAAGAACGACAGCGTCGTCAGGCATGCGGCCGCATAGCCAATCCAGGAAGCCCACTCCATGTTTACGCCTGCGCATCGCGGGTAACGGGAATCGGCCTGACCGGCACCTCTTGCGATGCAGCAGGCGTCGGCACTTTGCGGTATTTATCCAACAGGTGAATCTGAATTTTACGCAACTGGTCGCCGTTCAGACGGTAGAAGCGGAAATAGAGCACCAGGGTAATCGCAAAGAACACGACAGGCAGCACAATCATGATGAACTGCATACCGAGCACGGTTTCAGCAGACTGGGCAACGTTTGGCGTATAGCCAATCACCCCGAGCACTACCGCGATAAAGAAGGCGGCAAACGCCGACCCGCCCTTCACCACCATCGTCTGCACCGCATAGGCGATACTTTCGCAGCGAACGTTAAACTTGTACTCGCCGTAATCGACGGTATCCGCCACCATTATCACCTGCAGAACCCAGAACAGCGCGGTACCGACGTTCAGGAAAATCCCCGCAAGGCAGATGACCAACACGTTCGCCGAACCCGCCAGCGCCATCAGTAACAGCACGCCGCCGCTGACCATCGGCAGAAGTGACGCCCCCGCCCACAGCACTCGTCGCGACAGCGCCTTCGCCAGACGCGGGAACAGCACCAGCGTCAGCAGGTTGGCCGCCCCGGCATAGGAGAGGTAGTACGGGAACAGATCCGCATCACCGACCACGTAGGTGAAATAGTAAATGGCAAAGCCGGTGATGATATTCGACGCCACGTTGTAGGCCAGCGCCATCCCCAACAGGCAGGAGAGCTGATCGTTTTTGTAGATGAGGGCGAGAATGGATTTCAGCGACAGGCGGCTGCTGTCCGCCGTGGCATCGCTGTCTGACGAGAAGACTTCATGGACGTTGCGCAGCGTGACAATCGTCGAGGCGATAAAGAACGCGATCAGCACCAGCGTGAACATCTGGAAGCCAAATCCCCGGTCCGCGCCGCCCACGTAGTTCACAAACGGTAGCGTAATCCCAGCAGTAACGAACCCGGCGAGGCTGGCAAAAAAGCGCGGGAACGGCACCAGCTGTTCGCGTTCGCGCTTATCCAGGGTAATGGTGGGTACCAGCGACCAGAACGGAATATCCATCAGGGTATAGGTCGTGCCCCACAGGATGTAGGTGATGCAGACGAACACCACCTGCGTAGTGCCTTCAAACAGGTGGGCGCTGAACAGTAAAAACAGCACCAGCGAGTTCGCCAGCGTGCCGAGCAGGATCCACGGCTTAAACTTGCCCCATCGCGTTCGCGTAGCGTTCACCACCCAGCCCATGATCGGGTCGTTGAACGCATTCCAGATTTTAGCCACCAGAAACAGCGTGCCCACCAGGCCTACCGATAATCCCACCACGTCGGTGTAGTAGTACATCAGGTACATGTAGACGATACCGATGGCGAAATCCTTACCAAACGCACCGAATCCGTAACTGAGTTTTGTTGTCAGAGAGATGCTCATAGGGTACCAGGTCGCTGTTACCAGCGCCCGCCTTCTGTTATTAGAGAGGTAAGCGCCGGGTCTTACGCCCGGCGCAGTTGGGCTTAACGGTGCAGCCAGGCCGGCAGCCAATCGCCGTGTGAGGCAATCAGGTCATCCACCAGCGCGTAAATCTCTTCAATGCCCAGCACTGCGGCGGTATGCGGGTCCATCAGCGCCGCGTGGTAAACGCGGTCGCGGTTTTCGGTCAGAATCGCTTCGGTCAGCAGCGTCTGCACGTTGATATTGGTTTGCATCATAGCCGCCAGATGAGACGGAATCGTACCCACTTTGGTTGGCTGAATACCGTTGGCATCCACCAGGCACGCTACCTCAACGCAGCTGCCCTGCGGCAGGTTATCGATAAGCCCGTCGTTACGAACGTTGCCGTAAATCACGCTCGGCTCACCGGTCCAGATAGCGTTCATAATGGTGCTAGCGTATTCACGGGACGGTTTGATATCGATGCGGTCGGCGGTTTTGTACTCTTCCAGCTCTTTATGCCAGTTCGCCAACTGCTCGACGCAACGTTTTGGATACTCGTCCAGCGGCACCTTATAGCGTTCAATCAGATCCTCGCGCCCCGGTTTGATAAACCACGGGGTGTATTCTGCAAAGTGCTCTGACGACTCGGTGACAAAATAGCCCAGCTTTTTAAACATCTCATAGCGCACGATATTCTGGCAGCGTTCATTGCCGTGAATATTCGGTTTCGGCGCCTGCCCCGCGTCATAGGCGGCCAGCAGTTCTGGGTAGAGGTTAACATAGCGACCGTCGGCGGTTTTACGCTCCAGCTCCAGATAGAACGCCATATGGTTAATCCCGGCGCTGCGATAGCGCAGCGTGGCAGGGTCGATATTCAGGTCGCGAGCCAGCTCTTCCGCCGTACCCTGTACCGAGTGGCACAGCCCCACCTGCTTGATGTGCGGATAACGGGCGTACATGGCCCAGGTGTTCATCGCCATCGGGTTAACGTAGTTCAGCATGGTGGCATCAGGGCAGACTTCGGTCATGTCGTCGCAAATTTGCCACAGGTGCGGGATGGTGCGTAGCGCACGCATAATGCCGCCAGGCCCGAGGGTATCGGCAATGGTCTGCTCCAACCCGTGGCGTTTGCAGACCTCAAAATCGGTCACGGTGCACGGCTCGTAGCCGCCAATCTGGAAGGCGACCACCACAAAATCAGCGCCCTGTAGCGCCGCTTTGCGGTCGGTATGGCAGGTGATATGGCCGGATGCACCGGCGGAATCCATCAGTTTACGCACCACAATGTGCGACTCTTCAAGGCGCGTCTCATCGATATCCATCAGGGCGATATGCGCTGATTTAAGTGCCTCGCGATGAAAAACATCGCCCAGGATATTTTTAACGAAAATGGTTGAACCCGCGCCGATAAAGGTAATTTTTGGTGCTGTCATCATGACTCTCCAGAAACAGTAGTGAACGCCTTTATCGTGGCACGCGCCCTGGATGAAAACCTCCGTCTTCCCTGATGAGCATTCCCAAAAACTCAGATCTGATGCCGCTCGCGACAAGATCTGAGTTTTTGGGAGTAAATTGACTAAAAAGCAGAGTATCCGGCCTGCTAATCAGGCTAGTATCTGTTTATAACCGCCGAACTGGTCAGACGCTCTATGCAGGATTGCCTGAATCGTTTGGTAGATAGGGTGGTGCTAAATGCCGCTTTTGCGCTAATGGCAAGTACGACGATTAAAAGCAGAGGGGGGGGTAAAATTTATGACAAATATTGCCACCCTTGCAAACTGCTGCTAATGTAGACAATGACAGTATGCCAGCACGGTCATTCAGACCGTTGGCCAATGAGATAAGGTGTAAAACGATGACAACCACGATTTCCCAAAAGTCGGCTCGCGAAATGCTTGGCAACCCTGAGCAATTCAGAGGTGGGGTCTATATCACCAAAAATGGCACGACAGAGCTGTTTGTGCAGACCGCCGACGAACGTGAAGCGGAACTGGCCGAACGCCAGCTGCACATGGAAACTGCAGCCATGCTGAAACTGGTCGGGTTGTCCCAGCGTGATTATGAGGAAGGCCATTATAGTTCTGGTCGCGATGCCCTTGCCCGCAGGAGAGCGGCGGAGTAACAGTGGGTCCAGGAGGACAACGTGACGATCGTATACATTACCAGGACTGCCGAGCAAACGCTCGATGTCATAGAAGCGTACAAAGCGACACGGATGCCGCTGAAAGAGGCCCAGGCTTTCACGGCCGACTTACTGGAGCGGGCACTCGACGCGATTGAAACCAATCCGACGCGCTACCCACCAGACCCAGGTGCCCTGCAAATGGGCATAACGCTGCAACGCTGGTTAGACGTAGATTCGCAGTATCTCTGCCTATATCGATATTTCCCCAAAGAAGATATGGCCCTTCTGGACATTTTCTCCAGTACCCGCCAGAACTATCTCTCTTTGCTCTACATGGTCCAACTCTCCCGGCCCTAAGCACAATGGCTCGCATTCGGAGGCCTCTAACGCTTTCAGCAAAATACACATTTTCCGGTAAGCACTGACGCCGCAGACTTGCACCTACAACTCACCGAAACATAGCTAACGGATATAATAGCACCCGCGTTTGAGTCTGCCCTGCTGGCATGATTCTGATAATTCAGGAAACGGAGTCACCATGAGCGACGAGCCAATCACCTTTCTGCCCCGCGATCCGCATATGTGCAACGGCGATGAAAAGCAGACCCGTAGCCCACTGTCGCTCTATTCTGAATACCAGCGCATGGACATTGAACTGCGTCGGCCGCACGCCATGCCTGCCAGCCACTGGCACGGTCAGGTGGAGGTCAACGTGCCGTTTGACGGCGATGTGGAGTATCTGATTAACAATGAAGTGGTGCAGATTAAACAGGGACACATCACCCTGTTCTGGGCCTGTACTCCGCATCAGCTGACGCGACCGGGCGACTGTCGGCAGATGGCGATTTTCAGCCTGCCGATGCACCAGTTTCTCTCCTGGCCGCTGGACCGGGAGCTGATTAACCACGTCACCCACGGCATGGTGGTGCAATCGCTGGCGACCCAGCAGCTCAGCACCTTTGAAGTACTGCGCTGGCAGCAGGAGGCCTACAGCCCAAACGAACAGATTCGCCAGTTGGCGATCGATGAAATCGGCCTGATGCTCAAACGCTTTAGCCTCTCCGGCTGGCAGCCCATCCTGCTTAACAAAACCTCGCGTACCCACAAGAACAGCGTCTCGCGCCACGCGCAGTTTTACGTCAGCCAGATGCTGGGCTTTATTGCCGATAACTACGATCAGGCGCTGACCATTAACGACGTGGCGGATCACGTCAAGCTCAACGCCAACTATGCGATGGGCATTTTTCAGCGCGTGATGCAGCTCACCTTAAAGCAGTACATCACCGCCATGCGCATTAACCACGTACGCGCCCTGCTGAGCGACACCGATAAAACCATCCTTGATGTGGCGATGACGGCGGGCTTTCGTTCCAGCAGCCGCTTCTACAGCACCTTCAGTCGCTACGTCGGCATGTCGCCGCAGCAGTACCGCAAGCTAAGCCAGCAGAAGCGACAAACTCTCTGATCCGCCGGATTCATCATTTTATGCGGTTGCACTCCCGCCGCCATCACGGATAATAAGTACAGCAAATTTATATTATTACCGTGAAGACACGGCTTTCTGGAGAACGTGCGCCGACTATGCCTGAACATGCCCGTTACGACCTACCGAGTAAATCTGGCGACCAGCGCCAGCTTGGCGAACTGACCGGTGCCGCCTGCGCGACACTGGTGGCAGAGATCGCTGAACGTCACGCCGGTCCGGTGGTGCTTATCGCCCCGGATATGCAAAATGCGCTGCGTCTGCACGACGAAATCAGCCAGTTCACCGATAATCTGGTGATGAATCTCGCCGACTGGGAAACGCTGCCTTACGACAGCTTCTCCCCGCATCAGGACATTATCTCCTCACGCCTGTCGACGCTGTACCAACTGCCAACTATGCAGCGCGGCGTACTGATTGTGCCGGTCAGCACGCTGATGCAGCGCGTCTGTCCGCACAGTTTCCTGCACGGCCACGCACTGGTGATGAAAAAAGGCCAGCGCCTGTCACGCGATGCGCTGCGTAATCAACTCGAAAGCGCGGGCTATCGCCACGTTGATCAGGTGATGGAGCACGGGGAGTACGCCACCCGCGGTGCGTTGCTTGATCTCTATCCGATGGGCAGCGAGCAGCCTTACCGCCTCGACTTCTTCGATGATGAAATCGACAGCCTGCGCGTCTTCGACGTCGACAGCCAGCGCACGCTCGAAGAAGTGGACGCCATTAACCTGCTGCCCGCGCACGAATTCCCGACCGATAAAACCGCTATCGAACTGTTCCGCAGCCAATGGCGCGATAAATTCGACGTCAAGCGCGATGCCGAACATATCTATCAGCAGGTCAGTAAAGGCACGCTGCCTGCCGGTATTGAATACTGGCAGCCGCTGTTCTTCAGCGAACCGCTGCCGCCACTGTTCAGCTACTTCCCGGCCAATACGCTACTGGTTAATACCGGTGATATCGACGCCAGCGCGAGCCGCTTCCAGGCCGATACCCAGGCGCGATTTGAAAACCGCGGCGTCGACCCGATGCGTCCGCTGCTGCCGCCTGCCCAACTTTGGCTGAAAACGGATGAGCTAAACAGCGAGCTGAAAAAATGGCCGCGCGTGCAGCTCAAAACCGAGAGCCTGCCGAAAAAAGCGGCCAATACTAACCTCGGCTTCCAGTCGCTGCCGGAGCTTGCCGTTCAGGCGCAGAACAAGTCACCGCTGGAGAGCCTGCGTAAGTTTATCGAGTCCTTTACCGGCCCGGTGATTTTCTCGGTAGAGAGCGAGGGGCGTCGTGAAGCGCTGGGGGAACTGCTGGCGCGCATTAAGCTTGCGCCGAAACGCATCCAGCGTCTGGATGAAGCCACCGGCAACAACCGCTATCTGATGATTGGCGCCGCCGAGCATGGTTTTATCGATACCCAGAATAACCTGGCGTTAATCTGCGAAAGCGACCTGCTTGGCGAGCGTGTAGCGCGCCGTCGTCAGGACGCGCGTCGCACCATTAACCCGGACACGCTTATCCGCAACCTGGCGGAGCTGCACATTGGCCAGCCGGTGGTCCACCTGGAGCACGGCGTCGGCCGCTATGCCGGGATGACCACGCTGGAAGCGGGTGGTATTACCGGCGAGTATCTGATGCTCACCTATGCCAGCGACGCCAAACTGTACGTGCCGGTCTCCTCGCTGCACCTTATCAGCCGCTACGCGGGCGGTGCGGAAGAGAACGCGCCGCTGCATAAGCTGGGCGGCGACGCCTGGACGCGCGCGCGGCAGAAAGCCGCCGAGAAGGTGCGCGACGTGGCGGCCGAGCTGCTGGATATCTACGCCCAGCGCGCCGCCAAAGAGGGCTTTGCCTTCAAACACGACCGCGAACAATATCAGCTGTTCTGCGATAGCTTCCCGTTTGAGACCACGCCAGATCAGGCGCAAGCAATTAACGCGGTGCTGAGCGACATGTGCCAGCCGCTGGCGATGGACCGTCTGGTGTGCGGCGACGTGGGCTTTGGTAAAACTGAAGTCGCCATGCGTGCCGCCTTCCTTGCGGTTGAAAACCACAAGCAGGTTGCGGTACTGGTACCGACCACCCTGCTTGCCCAGCAGCACTACGACAACTTCCGCGACCGCTTCGCCAACTGGCCGGTGCGCATCGAGATGCTGTCCCGCTTCCGTAGTGCCAAAGAGCAGACGCAGATTCTGGCCGAAGCCGCCGAGGGTAAAATCGATATTCTGATCGGTACCCACAAGCTGCTGCAAAGCGACGTTAAGCTGCGCGATCTGGGTCTGTTGATTGTTGATGAAGAGCACCGCTTTGGCGTTCGCCATAAAGAGCGCATCAAGGCGATGCGTGCCGACGTTGATATTCTGACCCTAACCGCCACGCCAATTCCGCGTACGCTGAACATGGCGATGAGCGGCATGCGCGACCTGTCGATTATTGCTACCCCACCGGCCCGCCGTCTGGCGGTGAAAACCTTCGTGCGCGAGTACGACAGTCTGGTGGTGCGCGAAGCGATTCTGCGTGAAACGCTGCGCGGCGGTCAGGTTTACTACCTGTTCAACGACGTTGAAAACATTCAGAAAGCTGCCGATAAGCTGGCAGAACTGGTACCGGAAGCCCGTATCGCCATCGGCCACGGGCAGATGCGCGAGCGCGAGCTGGAACGCGTGATGAATGATTTCCACCACCAGCGTTTCAACGTACTGGTGTGTACCACCATCATCGAAACCGGTATCGACATCCCAACCGCCAACACCATTATCATCGAGCGGGCGGACCACTTCGGTCTGGCCCAGCTGCACCAGTTGCGCGGTCGCGTCGGTCGTTCGCACCACCAGGCCTACGCCTGGCTGCTGACGCCGCATCCGAAAGCGATGACCACCGACGCGCAAAAACGTCTGGAAGCCATTGCGTCGCTGGAAGACCTCGGCGCAGGCTTTGCGCTGGCGACCCACGACCTCGAAATTCGCGGTGCGGGCGAACTGCTCGGTGAAGATCAAAGTGGCTCCATGGAGACCATCGGTTTCACGCTGTATATGGAGCTGCTGGAAAACGCCGTCGATGCGCTCAAAGAGGACCGCGAGCCATCGCTGGAGGATTTGACCAGCCAGCAAACCGAAGTCGAACTACGCATGCCGTCGCTGCTGCCGGATGATTTTATTCCTGACGTCAACACCCGCCTGTCGTTCTACAAGCGGATCGCCAGCGCGAAGGGCGAGAACGAGCTGGACGAAATCAAGGTTGAGCTGATTGACCGTTTCGGCCTGCTACCGGACGCCGCGCGCAACCTGCTGGATATCGCCCGTTTACGTCAGCAGGCGCAGAAACTCGGGATCCGCAAGCTTGAAGGCAATGAGAAAGGCGGCGTGATTGAGTTTGCTGAGAAGAATCACGTTAACCCGACGTGGCTGATTGGCTTACTGCAAAAGCAACCGCAGCACTATCGTCTCGACGGCCCGACACGCCTCAAATTCTTCCAGGATCTGAGCGAGCGTAAAACGCGCATGGAGTGGGTGCGCCAGTTTATGCGCCAGCTTGAAGAGAACGCGGTCGCCTGAGTCTCTTCGTTACGGGCCCGGCAGGCGTAGCGCCGCCGGGCCATCTCCACCAGTTATCCCTTCTCCCCCCGTCATTCTCTACTGAAAAACCGTTTCACTTTCTATCATTACCCGGCTTACTTTTGTTTACATATGAATAAAAATGCGTATATTTCTCATTTGCATTTGTTTTCAATTGCGCATTGGCATTTTTTATCAATCGTGGCCATAGAGCTGCGGATCACAACAACACTCGTAAGATTAAGGGTTTACCATGTCTCTTGTTTTCACTACCCGGGATAGACGTACCGCTCCTTCTCTCGTGGCCGTCGGCATTGCGCTGGCGCTTTATCCTCATCTGGGGCACGCCGCCACGGATAACAAAGATGACACCATCATCGTAGAAGGCAGCGATGAAACCAGCCCGGAGTCGCAGCAGCAGGATTACAGCGTCAAAACCACGACCACCGGTACCAAGCTACTACTGATACCGCGCGATATTCCGCAGTCCGTCAGCGTTGTTAGCCAACAGCGAATGAAAGATCAGAATCTGAATTCAATTGGTGAAGTATTAACCAACACCACCGGCGTGACCGCACAAGTACAGGATAGCGACCGTACCGTGTTCTACTCTCGTGGCTTTTTCGTCAGCAACTATGCCTACGATGACCTGCCGACGTCGATAAGCGAAGTATGGAACTTCGGTGACACCACCACCGATACCGCGATTTATGATCGTATCGAAGTCGTTCGTGGTGCCACCGGCCTGATGAGCGGCTCTGGTAATCCATCAGCCTATGTCAACATGGTGCGCAAACATGCCGACAGCCGGGAGTTTCAGGGCAACGTTTCGGCCACCTACGGCAGCTGGGATAAGCAGCGCTATGTATTGGATCTACAGGCACCGCTGGTTGAGTCCGGTAACGTGCGCGGGCGCATGATTACGGGCTATCAGGACAACGACTCATGGATGGACAACTATCACTATCAGAAAAAATTTCTCTACGGCGTTGTTGATGCCGACCTGACGGATATGACCACGCTGTCGGTAGGCTACGAATATCAGGAGAGCACGACCGATGACCCGACCTGGGGCGGCCTGCCAACCTGGTATAGCGACGGCAGCAGAACGCACTATAACCGCAGCGACACCGTCGCGCCGAACTGGGCTTATTCCGACAAAGACAGCAAAAAAGTGTTCGCCAACTTTACCCAACGCTTCGACAGCGGCTGGGAAGCCCATATCAACGGCATGCACACCGAAACCAATTTCGATACCAAAATGATGTACATGTACGGGTACCCCGACAAAGAGACCGGCAACGGCATGGTCGGCTACGGTGGCTGGAACCGGGGTGAGCGCAAACAGGATGCGGTGGATGCTTTCCTGCGCGGTGGTTACGAGCTGTTTGGTCGCCGTCATGAGCTGATGTTTGGCGGTAGCTTCAGCCGCCAGCGGAACCATTACGATAACTCCGTGCCTGCCACCGCAGGTACGATGGTTGACGTGGGCAGCTTCAATAACTGGAACGGCAACATTGCCGACCCGCAGTGGACACCGTGGAAGTTCTACAGCAAAGACGATATACGTCAGTCCTCGGCATACACCTCTACGCGTATTTCGCTGGCAGACCCACTGAACCTGATCCTTGGCGCACGTTATACCAACTACAACATCAAGTATAACCCTGCTGGTGCTCCCACAACGTTTCTTGATAGCACCAAGAGTGACGTCACACCCTATGCAGGCCTGGTTTATGACATCAATGACACCTGGTCGGCCTACGCCAGCTATACCACCATTTTCCAACCGCAGGATAAACGCGATGCCAGCGGTCGCTACCTTGATCCAACCACCGGGAAGAGCTACGAAGCCGGTGTGAAAGCCGATTGGTTTAATACGCGCCTGACAACCTCACTGGCGGTATTCCGCATTGAACAGGATCATGTGGCAAGCAGCACTTCCGATCAGCTGCCAAGCGGAGAGTCTATCTACGAATCGCTGGACGGCGTGGTCAGCCGAGGGGTCGAATTCGAACTGAACGGCGCGCTGACCGATAACTGGCAGTTGACCTTTGGCGCAACCCGCTATGTCGCAGATGACAAAGACGGTAAAGCGGTGAGCTCCGATCAGCCGCGCACGACGCTCAAGCTGTTCACCCGCTATCAGTTGCCAATGGTGCCCGAGCTGACGGTTGGCGGCGGCGTTAACTGGCAGAATAAGATCTGGAACAACGTCAGCGACGGTCCGAAGGGGGCTGACTATATCGAACAGGGCAGCTACGGGCTGGTGAATCTGTTTAGCCGTTATCAGGTAACCAAGCAGTTTGCCCTGCAGGCCAACATCAATAACCTGTTTGATAAGAAGTACTACGACTACGTGGGTTCGTATCTGGTTTACGGTGCGCCAATGAACGTCTCTATCTCGGCAAGCTACGATTTCTGATAATAACCGGTTCCCCGGGCTACATAGAGCCTGTAGCCCGTCCAGGCGAAGCGCCGCCGGGATTGACTCCCATCTCACAGACGTAAAAAAGGCAGCCATTCGGCTGCCTTAGTCTCCCCAATTTTACGACCTCGTAATCAATTAGTGATTACGAATATAGTCGTCCATCTCGGTTTTCAGGTTATCGGATTTAGTACCGAAAATCGCCTGAACGCCGGAACCCGCAACCACCACGCCCGCAGCGCCCAGTTTTTTCAGGCCAGCCTGATCAACTTTCGCTACGTCGGCTACGCTCACGCGCAGACGGGTGATACATGCATCAAGGTTCGTGATGTTTTCTTTACCGCCGAAGGCTGCAATCAGCGCCGGAGCCATCTCACTGGTTGCGGTTGCTTTGGTGTCTTCAGTGTTATCTTCACGACCCGGAGTTTTCAGGTCCAGTGCTTTAATCAGCACGCGGAAGACAACGTAGTAAACGATCGCATAGCAAATACCGACGATTGGGAACAGCCACAGTTTGCTGCTGTTACCGGACAGTACGATAAAGTCGATCAGGCCGTGAGAGAAGGAGGTACCGTCACGCATACCCAGCAGGATACAGATCGGGAACGCCAGACCAGCCAGAATCGCGTGGATGATGTACAGAATCGGCGCAACGAACATGAAGGAGAACTCGATCGGCTCGGTAATACCGGTCAGGAACGAGGTCAGCGCTGCGGAGATCATGATACCGCCCACTTTTGCACGGTTCTCTGGTTTAGCAGAGTGCCAGATGGCAATCGCAGCAGCCGGCAGGCCGTACATTTTGAACAGGAAGCCGCCGGACAGTTTGCCCGCAGTCGGGTCGCCTGCCATGTAGCGAGGGATATCACCGTGGAATACCTGGCCTGCGGCGTTGGTGTATTCACCAATCTGCATCTGGAATGGAACGTTCCAGATGTGGTGCAGACCAAACGGCACCAGGCAGCGCTCGATGAAGCCGTAGATACCAAACGCCACAACCGGGTTCTGGTAAGCAGCCCACTGAGAGAAGGTCTGGATAGCAGTACCAATTGGTGGCCAGATTAAGGACAGGATCACACCGGTAAAGATAGCGGCCAGACCTGAGATGATCGGTACAAAGCGCTTGCCCGCGAAGAAGCCCAGGTATTCTGGCAGCTTGATGCGGTAGAAGCGGTTGAACATGTACGCAGCAATTGCACCGGAGATAATACCGCCAAGAACACCGGTATCAGCCAGGTGTTTAGCAGTGATTTCTTCAGCCGGTAAATGCAGTACCAGCGGCGCAACCACAGCCATGGTTTTCACCATGATGCCATAAGCGACGACTGAGGCGAGTGCGGATACGCCATCGTTATTGGTGAAGCCTAATGCTACACCGATAGCGAAGATAAGCGGCATGTTAGCAAAAACAGAACCGCCTGCTTCTGCCATAACATGAGAGACGACGGCTGGCAGCCAGCTGAAGTTTGCGGAACCGACGCCCAGCAGGATACCTGCGATAGGCAGCACGGAAACCGGCAGCATCAGCGATTTACCGACCTTCTGCAGGTTAGCAAATGCATTCTTAAACATAATTAGGAGTGCTCCTGAGTATTTGTACTTTTGTTATACACGTTGTGTATATCTACGTTTTCACGCATTGGTGAGAGGGGAGAGACTCACCAGGGACAGGACATCTAAGTGCCCTTTTTATTTATTACACAGAGTAAAATAATTCACTCCGGTTTTGTTTGACGGCTATCACGTTTCAAAGAGCTATAGCGCAAAATCTTAATCTTCTTTACATAAAACGTGTCTGTATGTTTCAGAAATAACATTCACCGCCACTTTTATGGCGGTGAACTGTACTCGCTTTGTCTATTAATTACGAGCAATAAAATAAGCTATGAAATCAGGCAGATTGCAGGCGGGATGGGGCGATGTGGAAAAGGCGGGCGAAGTTATCTGTCGTCTGCAGCGCAAGCTGTTCAAGGCTTACGCCCTTCAGCACCGCCATGTACTCTGCCACGTCTCGAACCATCGCTGGCTGGTTCTCTTTACCACGATGCGGTACCGGAGCCAGGTACGGGGAATCGGTCTCAACCAGCAACCTGTCCAGCGGTACATAGCGTGCGGCATCGCGAAGCTGCTCCGCATTACGGAAAGTGACAATGCCGGAAAACGAGATATAGAAGCCCATATCCAGTAGCTTACCCGCCGTCTCTCTATCTTCAGTGAAACAGTGTAGTACACCGCCGCAATCCGTCACCTTTTCTTCCTGCAGGATGGCCAGGGTATCGGCACGCGCGTCGCGGGTATGAACGATGACCGGCTTGTTCAGCTCGCGGCCAATCTGAATGTGCTGGCGAAAAGAGAGCTGCTGCTGCGCTTTGGTTTCCGGGGTGTAGAAATAGTCCAGCCCGGTTTCCCCCATTGCGACCACACCCTCTTCCGCCGCCAGACGACGCAGTTCTTCAACATCGTACGGCTCGTCCTGATTCAGCGGGTGAACGCCGCAGGAAAAGACCACTTCCGGGCGATTGCCCACCAGCTCACGCATGCTGCGATAGCCAGGAATGGTAGTGGCGACTGCGAGGGCAAAACGGACGTCGCGCGCGGCGGCTTTCGCCATCACATCGTCAACGTCTTTGTGCAGGGATTCATAATTAAGGCCATCAAGATGGCAATGCGAGTCGACTAAAAACATGATGTCTCTCTTAGAGGTGGGATACTGGCAGTACCACACCAGGTTGCAAATACTGTTCCCAGCGCAGCAGGCGCTCGGTGAGGATCAATTCTCGGTTCAGCCCCGTCACGCTCAGCAGCTGCTCGCGGCAGGTGCAGGCATCGGCGGCTATCACCTGTAGGCGGGAAGCGGATAGCATGTTCGCCAGTTGATGTACTAAGCCAAGGCTATCGGCGTTGGTCAGCCGCGTAATGCGCTGTTGATGCTTCAGCGCGTCCAGCAGCAGCGACGAGAACCAGTGCAGACGCGCCACGACTGAATCATGGTTCAGCGTCGGCAAAAGCGCCAGCCAGTCACCGCTGGTTAAGGTGGCGCTCAGCGCCTGGCAGAGCTTTTCGCGCGCGCCCCAACTTTCTGGAGACAGCAGTTCCAGCGCGGCCGCTGGCGCATGGTCGCACAGGCGCAGCGCGGTGAGCAGCGTCTCTCGCGGCTGGCTGATTTCTCGCTCCAGCCACGCCAGCGCATAGGCTTCGCTCGGCGGCGCCAGATGAAAAGCGCGGCAGCGACTGCGCAGCGTCGCCAACAGGCGAGCTGGCTCTTCACAAGCGAGGAAGAACCAGGTGTTCTTCGGCGGCTCTTCCAGCGTTTTTAACAACGCGTTGGCGGCGGCTTCGGTCAGCAGTGCCGCATCGGCAATCCACACCACCTTCGCCCCGCCAAGGCGTGAATGTTCATACAGCTTTTCGCTGGTGTCGCGCACCGCATCAATGCCCAACGTGCTTTTGCCTTTCTCCGGCTGCAGCACGTAGTAATCCGGGTGCGTCCCCGCCTGCATCAGCTGGCAGCTATGGCACTGACCGCAGCTTTTATGGCCGTCGGGGGTCTGGCACATCAGAAAACGGGTGATGGCGTAGGCCAGTGAATCAGCCCCCATTCCGCCGCGCGCCTGAATCAACAGCGCGTGGTGACCCCGTCCGGCCTGGTAGCTTGCGACAAGCTGCTCAAACGGTGGGCGTAACCACGGATACCATTTCATGCCTGCTGCTCCGCAACCCAGGCGGTGACCGCCGCACGGATATCGTTCATCACGTTGTCCAGCGGCTGGGTGGCATCGACAGTAATAATACTGCTATCTTCCGCCGCCAGCTCCAGATAACGGGCGCGGGTGCGGTTGAAGAAGTTCAGCGACTCCTGCTCAATACGGTCGAGGTCACCACGCGCACGGGCACGCTTCAGGCCCACTTCCGGCGTCACGTCGAGATAAATAGTCAGGTTCGGACGAAAATCGCCAAGCACCGTATTGCGCAGCGTCGACAGCATCTCTCTA
Organism: Kluyvera sichuanensis; assembly: GCF_014218705.1. Lineage (GTDB taxonomy): Bacteria > Pseudomonadota > Gammaproteobacteria > Enterobacterales > Enterobacteriaceae > Kluyvera > Kluyvera sichuanensis. The sequence goes on from NZ_JABBJF010000002.1 coordinate 33,919, forward strand.
TCGATACCGCGACCACCGCCCTGATAGGCCTGAGTCGAGAGATCGTGGCGATCGCCAATAACCCACTTCCCGCTCGCCAGTGCTGGTTTGATCACCGTTTCAACCAGTTGCACGCGCGCGGCGTAGAACATCAGCACTTCCGCTTTATCGGTAATCACTTCGTCGCCGACTGATTTGATGTCCAGCACCAGGCTGCGCAGTTTTTCTGCCAGCACGGTGCCGCCCGGTTCACGGGTGAACAGCAGGTCGTTTACGCCGAGGTTGCGAAGCGTTTCGACAACCACGTCGCGAGCGGTGGTTTTGCCCGCCCCTTCCAGTCCTTCAATGACGATGTAATTACTGCGCATTTTTATCCTTTAGCACTTTCAGGTAATCCTGTACCGAGCGGTTATGGCTCGCAAGATTGGTATTAAACGTATGCCCGCCTTTGCCGTCGGCCACAAAATAGAGGTACGGCGTTTTTGCCGGATGCGCGGCGGCATTCAGCGAGGCTTCGCCCGGGCTAGCAATCGCGCCCGGCGGCAGGCCAGAAATCGTGTAGGTATTATACGCGGTCGGGGTCTCAAGATCCTTACGGGAAAGCTTTCCATCGTAGCGCTCACCCATACCGTAGATAACGGTCGGATCGGTTTGCAGACGCATGCCGATGCGCAGGCGGTTGATAAACACCGACGCCACGCGGTCGCGCTCTTCTGGCACTGCGGTCTCTTTCTCAATGATAGAGGCCATCGTCACCAGCTGATTTTTGTCGTTATACGGCAGGTTCTCCGCTCGCCCTTCCCAGACTTTATCGACCTGTGCGACCATTTTCTGGTGCGCGCGCTTGAGGATGGCGACATCGCTGGTATTGGCGGTGTACATCCAGGTGTCAGGCCAGAACCAGCCTTCCACCCATTCCGGGTTATTGAACTTAAGCGCTTCGGCTACCGTGGCGTATTTATCATCGCTCAGCGTGTGTTTGATGTACGGCGCTTCACGTAGCTGCTTGAGATAGTCGCTGAGGCGCATCCCTTCAACAAAACGCAGCGGGAACTGCGCCTCTTTGCCGCTACCCAGCAACTGCAGCATTTCACGCACAGTCATCTGCGGCGTGAAACGATAGGTGCCAGCCTTAAAGTGGGAAAGCTCTGGTTCAAGACGCAGCAGCCACTGGAAGACCCGTGGACGGTTGATCACTTTCTCGGCGTAAAGTTGGTCGCCCAGCGCCAGTCGCCCGGTGCCGGTTTTTAGCGTAAAGACCGTCTCGTCTTTAATCAGGAGCGTACTGTTGGCGAGCTGTCGGACTTTCCACACGCCAATACCGGCGGCAATGCCCAGAATAACCAACAGTAACAAAACTACGCGTAACATTTTCTTCATGCTAATCAGGCGACTCACAAAGTGGGGCTAGAAATTGGTAAAGTTCGCGGGCAGACCACTGCTGCTCCGCATAGTGCTGAACGGGGACAAGCGGCATCAGCGCGTTACAAATAAGCACTTCATCCGCATCCGCTATCGCCGTCAGCGGCGCATTCACTTCGACAACGCGAAACGCCGAGCGTGCCAGCTGCGCAATAATAAACTGGCGCATAATCCCATCCACTCCGGCCTGGTCAAGGCGCGGCGTAAACACATCCTGCCCGCAGCGCCAGAACAGATTGGCGGCACAGCATTCCGTAAGCCACCCGTCGCTGTCAAGGACAAGGGCCTCATCGGCCGTCGTCTGCTCAAGATGAGAACGAATCAGCACCTGCTCGAGGCGATTGAGATGCTTAAGACCCGCGAGATACGGGTTACGTCCAAGCGTTACCGGGCTGAGCGCAAGAGTGATCCCCTCCGCTTTCCAGCGCGCGTAATGGGCTGGTGCAGCCGATGTCGAGAGTATCCGCGTCGGCGTCTGGCAGGCGCTGCCGCTATAGCCACGGCCACCTGCGCCACGGCTAAGAATGATTTTGAGCACCCCATTTTGCAGGCGCTGCGCCAGCATCATCATCTCATCGCTGAGCGTTGACCATAATTCGAAGGGAATAGCCAGCCGCTGACAGGCGGATTGCAGGCGAGCGATGTGCGCAGGCAGAAGCTGCACCCGGCCGTTGACCACTCTGGCGGTGGTAAAGCAACCGTCACCAAACTGAGTAGCGCGATCGTTCACCGCGAGCGTGTTCTGCTCGAGGCCATTAATCAAGAACATAGCGGCTCCTTATTGATGGTCGGGTAGTGTCGCAGGATGAAACGCGCTGAACAAGCAGAGAAAGCTGAATAAAAAAAGGCCCGACATGCGGGCCTTCATCGATGCGTTGTCTGATAGCGCGTCGCCATCAGACAATCAGGCTCAGACCTTTTTGAAGATCAGTGAACCGTTGGTACCACCAAAGCCGAAGGAGTTACACAGGGTGTACTCCATACCGCTGACCTGACGCGCTTCGTGAGGTACGAAGTCCAGGTCACAACCTTCATCCGGATTATCCAGGTTGATGGTTGGCGGAACGGCCTGATCGCGCAGTGCCAGGATGGAGTAGATAGATTCTACTGCGCCTGCAGCACCGAGCAGATGGCCGGTCATAGACTTGGTGGAGCTGACCATTACGCGGCTCGCAGCGTCGCCGAAGACAGACTTAACGGCCTGCGCTTCTGCTTTATCGCCCGCTGGCGTAGAGGTCCCGTGGGCGTTCACGTAACCAATCTGGCCCGCATCAATGCCCGCGTCGCGAATAGCGTTAACCATCGCCAGCGCTGCACCTGCGCCGTTTTCCGGCGGTGAAGTCATGTGGTACGCATCGCTGCTCATACCGAAGCCAACGACTTCAGCATAGATTTTCGCGCCACGTTTTTTCGCGTGCTCGTACTCTTCCAGTACGACCATACCTGCGCCGTCACCCAGCACAAAGCCATCACGCTCTTTATCCCACGGACGGCTCGCCGCCTGCGGGTTATCGTTACGCGTAGACAGCGCACGCGCCGCACCGAAACCACCAACGCCCAGAGGGGTACTGGCTTTTTCAGCGCCACCGGCAACCATCGCATCCGCATCGCCATAAGCGATGATACGCGCGGCCTGACCGATGTTGTGCACACCGGAAGTACAGGCGGTCGCGATGGAGATGCTTGGCCCACGCAAACCGAACATGATGGTCAGGTGACCTGCCACCATGTTAACAATCGTCGACGGAACGAAGAACGGGCTGATCTTACGAGGACCACCATTCACCAGAGAGGTGTGGTTTTCTTCGATAAGACCGAGACCGCCAATACCGGAGCCAATAGCGGCGCCAATACGGTGAGCGTTCTCTTCCGTAATTTCAAGGCCAGAATCCTGCATGGCCTGAACGCCAGCGACAATTCCATATTGAATGAAGGCATCCATCTTGCGCTGTTCTTTGCGCGAGATAATGTCATCACAGTTAAAATCCTTTACTAAGCCAGCAAATTTGGTTGCATAGGCGCTAGTATCGAAATGGTCGATCAGGCTGATGCCACTCTGACCGGCAAGGAGAGCTTTCCAGGTAGACTCTACGGTATTGCCGACAGGAGACAACATGCCCAGTCCGGTCACAACTACACGACGCTTAGACACGTTTGTCCTCCAGGGAGGGATAAAATAGATACTTGTGGGACAAAAAGATAAAACTCAGGCGGTCGAATGACCGCCTGGAGATGTTCACTTACGCCTGGTGACCGTTGATGTAATCAATGGCAGCCTGAACGGTGGTGATTTTCTCAGCTTCTTCGTCCGGAATCTCAGTATCAAACTCTTCTTCCAGAGCCATTACCAGCTCAACGGTGTCAAGAGAATCTGCGCCCAGGTCTTCAACGAAGGAAGCATTGTTGGTCACTTCTTCCTGCTTAACGCCCAGCTGTTCGCCGATGATTTTCTTAACGCGTTCTTCGATAGTGCTCATACTCTTAAATTTCCTATCAAAACTCGCTTTCGCGATGGTTTTCGTAGTGTATAAAATGTTGAAAAATTTGCAACTAAATCCCGGCAGGTCGTACCACGATTTTACGCTATTTTGAGGGTGTTTGCCCTCATAACGCAAATGATTTTGCACTAATCATGCTCAGACATACGTAGATTGCCCGTTGTCTGAGCACTTTGTGCAAAACGCAATCAGACCATGTACATCCCGCCGTTTACGTGCAACGTTTCACCAGTGATGTAACTTGCTTCGTCGGAGGCCAAAAATGCAACCGCACTAGCGATTTCATTTGGAGTGCCGAGGCGCCCCGCAGGAACTGCCGCCAGTGTACCCGCACGCTGCTCATCGGTCAGCGCACGCGTCATGTCCGTTTCAATAAAGCCCGGAGCAACAACGTTCACAGTAATACCGCGTGACGCAACTTCACGCGCCAGTGATTTACTGAAGCCGATCAGACCCGCTTTCGCCGCAGCGTAGTTAGCCTGACCTGCATTTCCCATGGTACCAACCACAGAACCGATAGTGATGATACGCCCATGACGCTTTTTCATCATAGCGCGCATTACCGCTTTTGACAGACGGAAAACAGATGACAGGTTGGTTTCGATGATATCGTTCCACTCGTCATCTTTCATGCGCATTAACAGGTTATCACGAGTAATCCCGGCATTATTGACCAGAATGTCGACTTCGCCAAATTCCGCGCGGATATTTCCGAGAACAGATTCAATAGATGCCGGATCGGTCACATTCAACAGCAGACCTTTACCGTTCGCACCCAAATAATCGCTAATCGCCTGCGCGCCGCTTTCGCTGGTCGCAGTACCGATAACTTTCGCGCCGCGAGCGACGAGAGTTTCAGCGATTGCGCGGCCAATACCGCGGCTTGCACCCGTTACCAGTGCAATTTTTCCTTCAAAGCTCATGCTTTCCTCTTTATTGCGCAAGTGCCGCTGACAGGGCAGCCGGCTCGTTAATGGCCGATGCAGTCAGGGTATCTACAATACGTTTGGTCAGACCGGTGAGGACTTTACCCGGACCAACTTCATACAGATGCTCTACACCCTGGGATGCCATAAACTCCACAGTTTTGGTCCACTGAACCGGGCTGTACAGCTGGCGAACCAGCGCGTCGCGAATCGCGTCGGCATCGGTTTCGCACTTCACGTCGACGTTGTTCACAACCGGAACAGTCGGCGCGTTAAAGGTAATTTTCTGCAGCTCAACGGCCAGTTTCTCGGCAGCAGGCTTCATCAGCGCACAGTGGGATGGCACGCTAACCGGCAGCGGCAGCGCACGCTTAGCGCCCGCTGCTTTGCAGGCGGCACCTGCACGTTCAACCGCTTCTTTGTGACCGGCGATAACCACCTGGCCCGGCGAGTTGAAGTTAACCGGAGAAACCACCTGGCCCTCCGCAGACGCTTCGCACGCTTTAGCGATAGACGCATCGTCAAGACCGATGATAGCAGACATGCCGCCAGTGCCTTCCGGTACCGCTTCCTGCATGAATTTGCCGCGCAGTTCAACCAGACGCACCGCGTCAGCGAAAGCGATAACGCCCGCGCAAACCAGCGCAGAGTATTCGCCCAGGCTGTGACCGGCCATCAGAGTCGGTGCTTTACCGCCCTGCTGCTGCCACAGACGATACAGGGCAACGGAAGCGGTCAGCAGCGCAGGCTGAGTCTGCCAGGTTTTGTTCAGCTCTTCAGCAGGCCCCTGTTGGGTCAGCGCCCATAAATCGTAGTCCAGCGCTGCGGAAGCTTCATGAAAAGTTTCTTCAATAACCGGATAGGTTGCTGCCAGTTCAGACAGCATGCCTACCGCCTGTGAACCCTGACCCGGGAACACGAAAGCGAATTGCGTCATGTTTATAATCCTTATACTTAGAAACGAACCAGCGCAGAGCCCCAGGTGAACCCGCCACCGAAGGCCTCGAGCAGCACCAGTTGACCGCGTTTAATGCGACCGTCGCGTACCGCTTCGTCAAAGGCACAAGGCACGGAAGCGGCGGAGGTGTTGCCGTGACGGTCGAGAGTGACCACGACATTGTCCATCGACATGCCGAGCTTCTTCGCCGTCGCGCTGATAATACGTAAGTTCGCCTGGTGCGGCACCAGCCAGTCCAGTTCAGAACGGTCGAGGTTATTCGCTGCCAGCGTTTCATCAACGATGTGCGCCAGTTCAGTCACCGCGACTTTAAAGACTTCGTTACCCGCCATCGTCAGATGGATGGAGTTTTCCGGGTTAACGCGATCGGCGTTCGGCAGCGTCAGCAGCTTACCGTAGCTCCCGTCTGCATGCAGATGGGTAGAGATGATGCCCGGCTCTTCAGATGCGCCAAGCACCACGGCGCCCGCGCCGTCACCGAAGATAATGATCGTGCCGCGATCGGTTGGATCGCAGGTACGTGCCAGCGTATCGGCACCGACCACCAGCGCATATTTCACTGCGCCCGTTTTGACGTACAGATCGGCCACACTCAGCGCGTAGGTGAAACCTGCGCACGCTGCCGCGACGTCAAATGCCGGTGCGCCTTTCACGCCCAGCATTTCCTGAATCTGACAGGCTGCACTTGGGAAAGCGTGGGTAGCAGAAGTGGTAGCCACCACAATCAGCCCCAGTTCGCTGGCTTCAATGCCCGCCATTTCCAGCGCGCGTTTTGCCGCTTCGTAACCCAGCGTAGACACGTTTTCATCAGGGCCAGCAATACGGCGCTCACGGATACCTGTACGGGTGACAATCCACTCGTCAGACGTATCAACCATTTTTTCCAGATCGGCGTTAGTCCGCACTTGCTCAGGCAGATAGCTGCCGGTACCAATAATCTTCGTATACATGTACGCTCAGTCACTTTTCGCTAATATAGCCGCCCTATTCAACCATCGGGGCGCTGGCGCTATCGGTTGCCAGCTTCCAGAGTGTCGAATCCTGCGGGGTATACGGATTCCAGGCGAGCGGCAATTCGCTGAGGAACTTGTCGCTGCACCGCCTGCACTGCCTGTTCTATAGCGATCGCAAAGGCTCGCTGATTGGCTGCACCATGACTCTTAATCACCGTGCCGCGCAATCCTAACAGACAGGCGCCATTATACTGGTCGGGGTTGAGGTGACTGAATCGCCTTGTCAGGCTTTTTTGTAACCAACGCTTTAATAAAAACAGCCACCACGACCGTTTTTTCCCTTCACTCTGTGATTTCAGCAGCGAGAGGAAGACTCTGACAACCCCTTCCATCGTCTTTAAGGTGACGTTACCTGTGAAGCCATCGCAAACCAGCACATCGGTTTTTCCCGTCAACAGTTCATTGGCTTCAAGATAGCCGATATAGTTGAGGGAAGAGATTGTTTTTAACACTAATGAGGCATCACGAATACTATCATGCCCCTTAATCTCTTCTTCACCGATGTTCAGTAGCGCAACGCGCGGGTTTTCAATTCCCAGCACGTCTTCGGCCATGACCGAACCCATGACGGCAAACTGCACCAGCATGTTACTGTCGCAATCCACGTTGGCACCGAGATCCAGCACCACCGTTTTGCCCTTTTGCTGATGCGGCAGAACCGTCACCAGCGCCGGGCGCTCAATCCCCTGAATGGGCTTGATCAATAATTTTGCCAGCCCCATCAGCGCCCCGGTGTTTCCGGCGCTGACGCAGGCTTCGGCCCGCCCTTCTTTCACCATCTCAAGCGCCACGCGCATTGAACTACCGCGGCTATGGCGGATAGCATGCGAGGGCCGTTCATCACTGGCAATAACCGACTGGGCAGGGATAATCTGCAAACGTGAACGTTGTTCAAAGTCAGCTTTGGCAAGTAATGGCGTAATGTCGTCGGGATTACCGACTAAAAGAAGTGAGAGTTGCGGATTAGAACTCAGTGCCTGCAATGCTGCAGGCACTGTCACGGAAGGGCCAAAATCGCCCCCCATGACATCTAACGCCAGGGTTAGACGTGTCAAGGTATCGTCGCCGCTTGGTTTGGGTTTCCCCGCGTTAACGGGGAAATTCCTCACTAAGCTTCATCACGCTTTCGCGTGATTACTTAGCGATTACCTTACGGCCACGGTAGAAACCGTCGGCAGTGATGTGGTGACGCAGGTGTTGTTCACCAGAAGTTTTGTCTACAGACAGGCTGGTGACTGCGGTCAGAGCGTCATGGGAACGACGCATGCCACGTTTGGAACGGGTTGGTTTATTCTGTTGTACGGCCATGGACCTTACTCCTCAATTACTTTTGCTTTAAGCTGGCTAATACGGCAAATGGGTTTGGCTTCTGTGCCTCTTCAGGCAATTCACCAAAGACCATGTCCGCCTCGGACACTTCACAGTGTTCAGAATCATGCACCGGAACTACCGGCAAGGCGAGGATGATTTCATCTTCAACCAACGCCAGCAGATCGATTTCACCGAATTCGTTAACCTCAATCGGCTCATACGCTTCCGGGAGTGCCTCAACCTGATCATCATTTTTGACCGGGCTGAAACAATACTTTGTGTAGACATGATGAGTAAACGGTTTCCCGCAACGCTGACATTCTAACGATACCGTTACCTTCGCATCACCGGTCAGAACCGCGAGGCGTTGGTTATCGATATCGAAGGACATTTCGCATTCTACATCACTGTCCACACTGACTACGGACGCGGCGACGCGCTCCGCCTGATCGGGGGTATAGATACCCTGGTAATCAAGGCGTTTTTGAGCCGTACGAACCGGATCGAGAGTCAGGGGTAATTTTACCTTTTGCATAGGGCGCGCATATTAACTTTGTAACGTCATAGAGTCAAAGAAAAAGGCAGCCTCAGGTTGCCTTTTGCCAATAATTCGCACACATTGCGGCCTATAGTTTAAAATGTCGGAATCTAATTCGCTACCGTCTATTTAAAAAATTATGCCTGAATTGATTCTTGCTTCGACATCCCCCTATCGCAAACAGCTGCTCGAGAAACTCGGCCTGCCCTTCGAGTGCGCCGCCCCCGAGGTCGATGAACTACCGTTACCAGGCGAAACCCCACGCAGCCTGGTCCTGCGACTGGCGCAGGCCAAAGCCCAGGCGCTGGCCGTGCGTTTCCCTAACCATCTGATTATTGGCTCTGACCAGGTCTGTTTGCTCGATGGAGAAATCACCGGTAAACCGCACACCGAAGAGAATGCTCGCCTGCAATTAAAAAAGGCCAGTGGTAATGTGGTGACGTTTTATACCGGGCTGGCGCTGTATAACTCCGCCAATGGCCAGCTACAAACGGAATGCGAGCCGTTCGACGTTCATTTCCGCCATTTAAGTGAGCAAGAAATCAACGCCTATATCCGTAAAGAAAATCCGCTCAACTGCGCTGGAAGCTTTAAAAGCGAGGGGTTGGGGATTGCATTATTTGACCGCCTTGAAGGGCGCGATCCGAACACGCTGATTGGTTTACCGCTGATTGCCCTGTGCAAAATGCTCCGTCGGGAGCGCTTTAACCCGCTGGCAGATTAGTGCATTTCCGGCGTCGCTACATTTGGGATAGGTAGCCCGGCCGAGCGCAGCGACGCCGGGAAATCCCCCCACGATCACAGTTTATTTTTTCATCACCATTACAATTCAGACTCCACATTGAAACATTGTTTTAATTTAAGGAGAGAGAATGCGTGGTACCCCTAAACTGTTATTTATGCTGGCAATGCTGAGCACAACGCAGGCCAATGCCGCTGATGACTGGCAGCATCAGGGCATTGTCGAAGGCAACCTTCCCGCCAGCTGGCAACAGATGAAAAGCCAAATGCAGTACCCGGATTCATGGCTTTCCGGGCACTATTCCGATTTTAAAACGTGGCAGCAGCATGCCCGTCAGTTATTTCGTCACTCGCTTCTCACTCCTGACGCGACCAAACCCTTCGACGCACAAAACATCGCCCGCGAAGACCGAGGCAGCTACACCGCAGAAAAGCTGGCCCTTAACATCACCGACGACAACCGCATCGCTGCGCTGATGCTGACGCCAAAATCCCCGGGCCCACATCCGGCAATCGTCCTGCTCCACGACCACGGTTCAAAATTCGATATCGGCAAAGAGAAACTCATCCGCCCATGGGGTAACGCCGAGCAGCTTGCCAGCGCCCAGGCCTGGGCCGATAAATTCTTCAGCGGGCGTTTTATTGGCGATGAGCTGGCAAAGCGTGGCTACGTGGTTATCGCCATCGACAGCCCCGGCTGGGGCGATCGCGGGCCGATGGAGTATGAACAGCAGCAGGCACTGGCCAGCAACTACTTTAATCTGGGACGTTCTCTGGCGGGTGAAGTGGCCTATGAAGATATGCGAACCGTAGACTTTCTCGCCTCGCTTAAAGGGGTCGATAGCCAGCGTATCGGCGTGCTCGGTTTCTCAATGGGCGGGTATCGCGCCTGGCAGTTGGCGGCGCTGTCCGATAAGGTCGCCGCCACGGCGGTTATCTCCTGGTTTGGTACCTATAACGGCCTGATGACCCCGGGTAACAACGTGCTGCGCGGCCAGTCGGCCTTTTATATGCTGCATCCGGGCATGGCGGCCAAAATGGATATTCCGGATATTGCAAGCATTGCCGCACCGAAACCGATGCTGATATTTAGCGGCGGACAGGACAAGCTTTTCCCGGCCAGCGCAGTCAACGATGCCTTTGCCAAAGTGCACCGCGTCTGGTCTTCGCAAAAAGCCGACAACATGCTAGTAACCAAAACCTGGCCAGCGTTAGGTCACGTCTTTTACCAGCAACAGCAGGAGGAAGTGTTCCCGTGGCTGGATAAATGGTTGAAACCTTAACCCCTCGCCCTCAGCCCGGTGTGATATCAGGTCTGAGGGCATAGCTTTTTCTTGCCGGACTCAGTACTCTCTCGCCACCCTTTTCCCTGACCCAAGGAGTGCTCCGTGAGCGCCCCATCTTCGCCGCCCTCTGCTTCGCTTTGGCTTCCTATTACGCTTGCCAGCCTGATCCTGATGATCACTATGGGCATCCGTCAGACCGTGGGGCTATTTGTGCACCCTATCGTGATGGAAACGTCGATGAGCATCGCCGAAATCAGCATGGCGCTGGCGATTGGTCAATTGATGTGGGGAGCGTTCCAGCCGCTGTTTGGCGCCTGGGCAGATAAATGCGGCGCGTTCAGCGTACTGGTACTCGGTGCGCTAATGATTGCGTTGGGTCAACTGGGCACGCTGTGGGCCGCGTCGTTTCTGCCCTTAACCCTGGCGCAAGGTCTGCTCAGCCCTGCAGGTGCCGCTGCGGGCAGCTTCTCGGTACTGATTGGCGTAGTCGCCAGCCGTCTGCCTACCGATAAAGGTTCCATGGCAAGTGGCCTGATCAACGCCGGTGGTTCGGTTGGGCAGTTTATCTTTGCCCCACTGGTGCAGTTGATTATCGGCCTGCGAGGCATGGCCTCCGGGCTGGTGTTTCTGGCGATTGCCGCCCTTGCGACCATCTTTCCGTCCTGGATGCTGTGTCGCGGCGATAAACGCCCGTTGGCACATGCACCTACCTCATCAGCGGCCGACCCAGGACTTAAACAGCAGATTGCCCTCGCCTTTCGTAACCCAAGCTATCTGTTGCTGCACGCAGGCTTTCTCACCTGCGGTTTTCACGTCGCATTTCTGACTACCCACCTGCCATCTGAAGCCGCACTCTGCGGACACGATGCCACCGTTCCGGCTATCAGCCTGTCGCTGATTGGCTTATGCAACATTGCGGGCAGCATCATGGCGGGCTTTCTCGGCAAGCGTTATCCGATGAAGTACATTCTGGCCGTGCTGTATGCCTCCCGTGCGGTGATGATTGCGTTGTTCCTGGTTTCCTCGAAATCAGAGGCGGCCTTCTATATCTTCGCCTGCGCAATCGGTTTTACCTGGCTTGCCACCGTGCCGCCGACGGCAGGCATCATCGGCAAGCTCTTCGGCACCCGCTACCTGGCAACGCTGTTTGGCTTCACGCTGTTTACCCATCAGATTGGGGCCTTTTTCGGTGCCTGGCTGGGCGGCGTGGCGATGCAGTACGAAGGAAGTCTGACGTGGGTGTGGTACGCGGATATTGCGCTGGCGCTGCTAGCCGCGCTGGTGAACCTGCCGATTAAAGAAAAAAGCGTCGCCGTTCGCGTCAGCGACATGGCATAAAAAAAGCGGGCTCTCAGAGCCCGCTTTTCACTTTATAACAGCCTGTTACTGCTGCTTGCTTTGATTACGCAGCACTTGCAGGCAGCGCTTGAGCTGGTCATCCAGCGGCGCTTCAATACGCAGCACTTCACCGGTACCCGGGTGAGTAAACTTCAGTGCAGCAGCATGCAGGAACAGACGGTTCAGGCCAGTGCCTGCGAGCTGTTTATCAAACTCGCGGTCACCATAACGGTCATCGAAGGCAATCGGGTGACCGGCATGCAGCGTGTGCACGCGGATCTGGTGCGTACGCCCGGTCACCGGGCTACAGCGCACCAGCGTGGCGTGGGTATAGCGTTCTTCCACCTTAAAGCGGGTTTCCGACGGCTTCCCTTCCTGGCTCACGCGCACAATGCGCTCGCCGCTTTGCAGAATATTTTTCAGCAGCGGTGCCTGCACCACTTTAACGTGGGACTGCCACTGCCCGCGCACCAGCGCCAGGTAATCTTTTTGCATCCCCTTCTCGCGCAGCTGTTCGTGCAGCGAACGCAGCGCAGAGCGCTTCTTCGCCACCAGCAGGACGCCGGAGGTGTCGCGATCCAGGCGGTGTACCAGTTCAAGGAAGCGGGCTTCCGGGCGTAAAGCGCGCAGCCCTTCAATCACGCCAAAGCTCAGGCCGCTACCGCCGTGCACGGCGGTACCAGAAGGTTTGTTCAGCACGAGGATATGATCGTCTTCATAGAGGATCACGTCGCTCAGCGCCGCGACTTTTTGCAGATGCGGCGACACCGCCTCTTCTTCACGCTCGGCGACGCGCACCGGTGGGATACGCACTTCATCACCGGCTTCCAGCTTATATTCTGGTTTGATGCGTTTTTTGTTTACCCGCACTTCACCCTTACGCAGGATGCGGTAAATCATGCTCTTCGGCACACCCTTCAGCTGGGTGCGCAAAAAGTTGTCAATTCGTTGCCCGGCTTCATCAGCGCTAATGGCAATCATTTTTACGGTCGGAGTCTCAGTTTTCATGGTGCGCGATTCTAAATATCCCGGCTCAATAGCGCCACTCATTTTTCTATGCTTATATTTATCATTACCCATTTCTGACGTTGCTTCACCCTATGAGTTGTTTGTTATTAGAACAATCTCATCGGACTGGTGAAAAAACTGTGAGTAACCGGGTGATAAAAGGTGAAAGTCATCTTGCTATAACCAGGTTAGCAAGGAATAATGAATCTGTTTTCCGTGTTGAACCTGGAATAACAAGGATATTTACGGAATGACCAGTTTTGTCCGTCCGATCATCCACGCAGCAATGGCGTAAGACGTATTGATCGTTCAGACAGTTAGCGGGCTGCGAGTTGCAGTCCTTACCGGTACATATACTGTATGATTTTTAGATGGCAGACAGAAAACGCAACGGGAAACATCCGTGCAGACCTCTACCTTCTGAAAGATAACGAGTATAAATGGAATCTTCTCTGGAGAGTTATCCCAGGCTGTTCCCCAAATAATTGCGCTGTGTTTCCGCTTGAAACACAGGCTACCGACACTCTGCGCCTCTTAAGCGAGCGACAACCGTGAGGTTGGCGACGTGAATAGTCACGAGGCCATCGGTTTACCCCGGAAAGGCAACACTCTGCTCGCAGCTTAGTCGTCAATGTAAGAATAATGAGTAAGTTACGATGAAAAGAATGTTAATCAACGCAACTCAGCAGGAAGAGTTGCGTGTCGCCCTCGTTGATGGGCAGCGTCTGTACGATCTGGATATTGAAAGCCCAGGACACGAACAGAAAAAAGCGAACATCTACAAAGGCAAAATTACCCGTATTGAACCAAGTCTCGAAGCCGCATTTGTTGATTACGGCGCCGAACGTCATGGTTTCCTCCCCCTCAAAGAAATTGCTCGCGAATACTTCCCTGCTAATTACAACGCCCATGGCCGTCCGAACATCAAAGACGTACTGCGCGAAGGTCAGGAAGTTATCGTTCAGATTGATAAAGAAGAGCGCGGCAACAAAGGCGCTGCACTGACCACCTTTATCAGCCTTGCGGGCAGCTACCTGGTGCTGATGCCGAACAACCCACGTGCTGGCGGTATCTCCCGTCGCATCGAAGGTGACGATCGCACCGAATTGAAAGAAGCGCTGGCAAGCCTCGAGCTGCCGGACGGCATGGGCTTGATCGTACGTACCGCTGGCGTGGGTAAATCCGCCGAAGCGCTGCAGTGGGATTTAAGCTTCCGCCTGAAGCATTGGGAAGCTATCCAGAAAGCCGCTGACAGCCGCCCTGCTCCGTTCCTGATTCACCAGGAAAGCAACGTGATTGTTCGCGCCTTCCGCGACTATCTGCGCCAGGACATCGGCGAAATCCTGATCGACAACCCGAAAGTGATGGAGATGGCGCGTCAGCACATTTCTGCGCTGGGCCGCCCGGATTTCAGTAGCAAAATCAAACTGTACACCGGTGAAATCCCGCTGTTCAGCCACTACCAGATCGAATCGCAGATTGAATCCGCTTTCCAGCGTGAAGTCCGTCTGCCGTCAGGCGGTTCTATCGTTATCGATAGCACCGAAGCGCTGACCGCTATCGATATCAACTCCGCACGTGCTACTCGCGGCGGCGACATCGAAGAAACCGCATTCAACACCAACCTGGAAGCGGCCGATGAAATCGCCCGTCAGCTCCGCCTGCGTGACCTCGGCGGCCTGATCGTTATCGACTTTATCGACATGACCCCGGTACGCCACCAGCGCGCGGTAGAAAACCGTCTGCGTGAAGCGGTGCGTCAGGACCGTGCGCGTATCCAGATCAGCCACATTTCTCGCTTCGGCCTGCTGGAGATGTCCCGTCAGCGTCTGAGCCCGTCACTGGGTGAATCCAGCCACCACGTCTGCCCACGCTGCTCCGGCACCGGTACCGTGCGTGACAACGAATCGCTGTCGCTCTCCATTCTGCGTCTGATTGAAGAAGAAGCGCTGAAAGAGAACACCAAAGAAGTTCATGCAATTGTCCCAGTGCCAATTGCCTCTTACCTGCTGAACGAAAAGCGCGCCGCTATCAGCGCCATCGAATCCCGTCAGGGCGATGTTCGCTGCATCATCGTGCCAAACGATCAGATGGAAACCCCGCACTACTCCGTACTGCGCGTGCGTAAAGGTGAAGAGACCACTACCCTGAGCTACCTGCTGCCGAAGCTGCATGAAGAAGCCATGGCGCTACCGGTAGAAGAAGAGTTTGTTGAGCGTAAGCTGCCTGAACAGCCAGCGCTGGCGACCTTCGTGATGCCTGAAGTGCCAGAGCCAACGGCTGTCAAAACCAGTGCTGTTGCCGCTGCGCCGCAGGCTAAAACAACCGCTGCTGCCGCACCTGCTGCACCAGGCCTGATTTCCCGTTTCTTCGGCGCGCTGAAAAACCTGTTTGCCGGTACCCCGGAAACGCCGGTTGAAGCCCAGCCAGAGAAGCAGGAAGCCAAGCCGGAACGTCAACAGGAACGCCGCAAACCGCGTCAGAACAACCGTCGCGACCGTAATGATCGTGGTGATCGTAACGACCGCCGTGGCGATCGCAACGAGCGTAACGAACGTAACGACCGTGGTGAAAACGCTGAAGGCCGTGAACCGCGCGAGAGCCGTGAAGGCCGCGAGGACAACCGTCGCAACCGTCGTGAGAAGCCACAGCAGACCGGTGAGGCACGTGAAAACCGCCAGGTCGCTGCCGTAGACGACAGCGAGAAAGCGAAATCCCGTGACGAGCAGCAGCAGTCCCGCCGCGAACGTAACCGCCGCCGCAACGACGAAAAACGTCAGCAGCCGCAGGAAGCTAAGCCGCAGAGCCGCGAAGAACAGCCGGTTATTGCCGAGGAAGCCGCAGCGGAAGAGCGCGTTCAGAACATGCCGCGTCGCAAGCCGCGCCAGCTGTCGCAGAAAGTGCGTATCGAAACCCCTGAGCAGACCGCAGCACGTGAACTGATTGCTGATGAACCGCAGCAGGAAGAAGCACCACGTACCGCTCTGGCGAAAGTTGACCTGCCAGCCGTCGTTGATGTTCCGGCACAAGCCGAGCAGGACGATAACGCTGAAGGTCGTGATAACAACGGTATGCCACGTCGCTCCCGTCGTTCTCCACGTCACCTGCGCGTCAGCGGCCAGCGTCGCCGTCGTTACCGTGATGAGCGTTACCCGACCCAATCACCAATGCCGCTGACCGTCGCCTGTGCGTCGCCAGAACTGGCATCCGGTAAAGTGTGGATCCGTTACCCGGTTGCACAGGTTCAGGATCAGGCCATCGTTGATGCACCGGTTGAGCAGGAAGAGATTGCACAACCAATCGTGGCAGAAACCGTTGAGCAAGCCGTAGCGCCTATCGCTGCCGCTGAGCCAGTTGCACCAGTAGCTGTTGAAGCGCCGGTACAGCCTGCGGAAGTGGTTGAGCCAGAAGTCGTCGTTGAACCTGTTGTGGTGGTTGCTGAAGCAGCGGCACCTGCGCAGGAAGAAGCGCCTGTTCCGGTCATTGCAGAAGCGGTAGCTGTAGCTGAAGAGCCAGTCGTTGTTGAAGAAGCGCCGGTACAGCCGGTTGCCGAAACCGCAGCGCCGGTTGAAGAAGCCAACGTGGAAGCCGAACCGGCAGTCGCAGAGCCAGTGGTTGAAACTCCGGTAGCGGTAACGCCTGAAGTGGTTGCGCCAGTTGTCGCAGCAGCTCCGGTCGTTGAAGCGCAAGTGGTTGCACCGGCACCGGTTGTCGAAGCGCCCGTTGTCGCCGAGCCAGCCCCTGCCGCCGCTCACCATGCCACGGCACCAATGACTCGCGCACCTGCGCCAACCTATGTGCCTGAAGCGCCGCGTCACAGCGACTGGGTTCGCCCTACCTTTGACTTCGACGGTAAAGGTTCCGCCGGTGGTCACAGCGCAACCCATACCGCGACCTCAGGTCCAACCCGCCCGCAGCCGGTTGAATAACCGCCGCGAGTAAAATAAAAAATCGGCCCCGGTGGCCGATTTTTTTTACCCTTTTTTTGGCTGCTGCATGCCAGCAATTTGCGGCATCACTTCCCGCATCAGATCGAGAAACTTACGCAGCCGCGTTGGGTAGTACCGCGCCCACGGATACACCAGATGCACCGGCAGCGGCGCGGCCTGCCACTGCGGCAATAGCTCAATCAGCTCCCCGCTTGCCAATTCCGCTTCCACCGTCCAGCTTGAGACAATCGCCACGCCCACGTGTGCCAGCGCCGCGTTTTTTGCCACGTACAGGCTGTCAGTGCTGAGCCGCGCCGCCACCGCGACATTCACCGTCTGGTCACTCTCGGTATGGCGTAGCACGATCTCATGCTGATAGAAGGTGCTGATGGCAATCCACGGCAGCGCGGAGAGTGACTCAGGGCAGTCCACCGCCGGATAACGCGCAAGCAGTTCGGGCGAGGCCACGATACAGCGCGGCACTTCCGCCAGCAGCACCGATACCGTTGCCGGGTCAACGTCGGCCCCCACGCGGATCGCACAGTCGATATTATCGCTGATAAAGTCCACCGCTTTATCATGCAGCATCCACTCCACCGACAGCTGCGGATAGCGTGCCAGAAAGCCCACCAGCGGCGTCAACAGCTGTTGCTGACCGAAGGCATGCGGTGCACGTACCCGCAGCGTACCGACCGGCTGGTCATCAGAAAACTGTAAGGCATCTTCCAGCGCCAGCCAGGACTCCACCACCTGC
Source organism: Kluyvera sichuanensis (assembly GCF_014218705.1). Lineage (GTDB taxonomy): Bacteria > Pseudomonadota > Gammaproteobacteria > Enterobacterales > Enterobacteriaceae > Kluyvera > Kluyvera sichuanensis. Next base: position 51,620 of record NZ_JABBJF010000002.1, read on the forward strand.
CGGGCATGCTGATAGCAGCGCTCACCGTCGTCCGTCAACTTCATGGCATGCGTCGAGCGTTGCAGCAGCCTCGCGCCCAGCATCTCCTCCAGCGATTGCAGGCGGCGGCTGACGGTGGCCTGGGTGGTCTGGAGCTGCCGGGCAGCAGCGGAGAGCGAACCGGACTCCACAATGCGAATAAAGGTCCGCATCAGCTCGACGCGATCTATACGCTCATTTCTTTTCATTATCGACTTGCCTATACGTCAAACGTATAACTGTTTTACCACCTTGCCGGCTACCGCTCTACCCCAAAGACGCGGAAAATGCGCCTCATACACCGTTGAGGACAACAACATCATGAACAATCACACCGCATCAACACAGGCAAATGGCCTGCTTATTTTTATCCTCGCGCTGGGCGCTGGGTTCAGCGTCGCCGCCATTTATTACGCCCAGCCTCTGCTGCCGCTGATGGGCTCGACCTTAAACCTGAGCGTAGAAGGCATGGGGCTGATACCTACCCTGACCCAGGCCGGCTACGCGTTGGGGATTCTGTTTCTGCTGCCGCTCGGTGACCGATACGACCGCCGGACGCTCATTTTGCTGAAAAGCCTGTCGCTGGCGGTACTGCTGCTGGTTTACAGCCTGACCCAGCAGTTTCACTCGCTGCTGGCGGTGAGTTTGCTTATCGGGATGGCGGCCACCATGGCGCAGGATATTGTCCCGGCGGCGGCGATCCTTGCTCCGGCTGGCAAGCAGGGAAAAATGGTGGGTACGGTCATGACCGGTCTGCTGCTGGGTATTCTGCTGTCGCGAACCGTGAGCGGCGTGGTGGGTGAACTGTTCGGCTGGCGCGTGATGTACCAGGCCGCTGCCGTCAGCATTGCGCTGATTGGAGCCCTGCTGTGGCGCGTGCTGCCGAATTTTACCGCCCACTCAGAGCTGCGCTATCCGGCACTGATGGCTTCAATGGCGCACCTGTGGCGTCGCTACCCGACGCTGCGTCGTGCCGCCATGGCGCAGGGCTTTCTCTCTATCGCCTTTAGCGCCTTCTGGTCTACCCTTGCCGTGATGCTGACCGAGCACTACCACATGGGCAGCGCCGTTGCCGGTGGGTTCGGTATCGCCGGTGCCGCCGGGGCATTAGCGGCACCGCTGGCAGGTGGTCTGGCGGATAAAGTCGGTGCCGAAAAGGTCACTCAGTTGGGTGCACTGCTGGTCAGCATCTCATTTGCCCTGATGCTGCTGCTCCCGATACTGCCGCCGATGGCGCAACTGGCGCTGATTGCTGTCTCCGCCGTGGGCTTTGATCTAGGCCTGCAGTCAAGCCTGGTGGCGCATCAGAACCTGGTCTATAGCCTTGAACCGCAGGCTCGTGGTCGCCTGAACGCGCTGCTGTTCACCGGGGTGTTTATCGGGATGTCCGTGGGTTCAGTGCTGGGTACGCAGGTTTATGCGATGGCCGGTTGGGAAGGCGTGGTCGTACTGGCGACGATTGCTGGTCTGGTGGCGCTCGCCATTCGCATCAGCGAAACCTGGCGTCTGCGTAACGCCGCACTCAATGCGCAGTAAGCGATGAAAAAAAGCCCGCGACGGGGTAGTGACGCGGGCGACAAAAACATATCCAGTTTCCAGATATGTCAAAACCTACATGTTTTATTTATTCAGTTGGAACAGCGACATTCCCTGCATATCCGTAAACGCTTTGTACGCTGCCTGTAGTGCGGTTTGCTGCATGGTGTAATTCGAAATCGTTTCGTTCCAGTCTACGTCAACCAGGTTGCTCATCTGCTGGGTTTGCGCCAGCGCACGGTCATCGCCCAGCGAATCGAGCTTATCAAGTTCGTTAAGCTGGGTACCCAGTTCGGCGCGAACGGTCAACACGTTGTTCAGCGCCCCTTTCATGCTACGGTTCGCTCTGTCAATTGCTTCAGATGACACCGCTTTCAAGGATTCATCATCACCTACCGGCGTTTTCAGCGCGTCAATCACCTTGTTGAGCGCCACAAAAATGTTGCTATCGGCATCAGTGCTCGCACTCGCAGGGTCTTTATCAAAAACCAGATTACCGGTGTGGCCAATAACCATCGTACGCGCGGAATCGACCTGTTGTTGCACGTTCTCAGACCCACCGTTGTAGGTACCATCCGCATCAAATGGTGCTGCATCCGTCTTATAGCCAGCAAAAATATAGCGACCATTACCGTCAGTGCTGTTGGCGAGGTTGAGGATTTGATCGCGAATACCTTCGAGATCCGTTGCCAGTGATGCACGGTCATCGTCGCTCAGCGTGCCGTTTCCGGCATATACGATCTTCTCCTGCGCCGACTGGATAGCCGTGGTGACCTGAGACAGCGTTTTCTCTTCAATCGAGACGCGCTGGGTAGCAAAGGTACGCGCGGTCGCATACTGGCTGTTTTGCGCCTGAGCCTGTGACAGCACGACGGCCTGAGAAGCCGCAACCGGGTCGTCCGATGCGCGGTTAACCCGCTTTCCGGTCGACATCTGTTCACCGTATCCCAACCATGCAGACTGGGAGTCGGTAATGCCCCGCATATTCTGCTGATACATCATTAAAGTACTGACGCGCATGATGTTCCCTCTTCTTAGCGAATATTAATTAATGCGTCGAAGATGGTGCTTGCGGTTTGCAGCACCTGCGCATTGGCCAGATAATACTGTTGGTACAGCTGCAGGTTGCCATACTCTTCATCGAGGTTTACCCCGGAGATAGACTGCTGCTGCTGCGTGAGTTCGGTAACGACGCTTGCTTGCGTGGTGCTGCTGCTCTTCAACGTGGCGGTTTTGGTGCCGATGCTACTCACCAGCGCCGCGTACGCATCGTTGAAGCTCTTTGAGCCACCAACGATTTTACTGGTCTGTAGATCCAGCAGTTTTTGCCCATTGCGGTTATCACTTTCGCCACCGCTATTACCAGAAGCATCCGCAATACCCATCGCAATTTGCGACTCACTGCTGATCTCCACTTTCATATTGACGATGGTGTCGGAAACCGGTTTTAAGATGAAGCTATCGCCCACTGCTGCGCCATTAGTTGGGTCAGCCGTTTCGACATTTACCGTTAAGCCATCAAATTGAAGTGAGGTCGGCGTGCTGGTCGTATCCAACGTCACCGTGGTGTTATCAGACAGTCGCGTTACCTGCCAGCCGCCACTGGTATTGACGATGCGATAATCCGTCGCCTGTACCGCCGAGGCCTTGCTTACCTGTGCCACCAGCTCTGCGCCGCCGGTATTTTTAGCGTTTGGCAGCACCGCTGGTATGCCAAAGCTGAAGAACGCTTCACCTTTTTTGCCATCTGCGTCGACGCCACCTTCATGCACCTTGTTAAAAGCATCGGCAAAGGCCAGCGCCATCTGGTTGAGGCTATTACGCGTCTGGTCCAGATCCTGAGAACGGAAGGTCAGCATGCCACCCAGTGAGCCGGTGGTCAGCAGCTTTTCCGGGATTTCGATGCTACCCGCCACATTATCCACATACGCCACGGTGGTGCGCGTTGGATCGGCGCTGCTCGGTACTGCTGCCAGTTGATTCGACTTCGTGCCCGCCACCAGCGTGTAGCCATTAGCCATAGTGATGTTGTAGGTGCTGCCATCCTGGACGTTCACCTCTACGCCAACCAGCTTGTTCAGATCGCTCACCAACTGATCGCGCTGATCCAGCAGGTCGTTTGGCGATGCTCCCGCCCCCACGCCGGTCAGACGCGCAATTTTGTCGTTCAGGCTGGCAATCTGCGAGGTGTAGTTGTTGATCTGCTCAACGGTTGAGGTGATGCCAAGATTAACCTGCTTGTCCTGGTCGCGCAGATACTGATCGGCAACCTTGAACTGGTTCACGACGCCATCGGCTTTACCAAGTACGGTCTGACGTGCCGCTGGATCTTCGGCGTTGCTGACCAGCGTCTGCAGGCTACTGAAAAAATCCTGCAGGGTCGTCGAAATATTGTTAGTCGAACTGGCAAACATCGTATCGATCTTCGATACCTGCTCGTAGCGCGTCGCCAGACCGCTGCTCTGATTTTGCGCAGAACGCAGCTGGTTGGTGATAAACGCGTTGTACTCGCGCTGAATGCTGGAGACATTAACGCCATTGCCCACCCAACCGCCCGCGCCCAGCGTGCTGTTGGCAGAAGCCAGCACCGTCGTCTGACGGGTGTATCCCGCTACGTTATAGCTGGAGATGTTGTTACTGGTGGTATTCAGCGCCGACTGTGCGGCGCTCAGCCCGCTCATCGCGCTGTTAATTAAACTGGACATGAACGCTCCTTCTTAAGACCATGGTATTACTTATCGGATGGCGGACGGCAAACTTGAGGCTCATCAGAACAGATTTTCGATATCGTTACGGTAGGTATTGCTGACCTTGTCGCTCATCGCTTTTAGCTGCTGAATCATGCTGGTTAATTTGCGCGCATACTGCGGGTCGGTTGCATAGCCAGCGTTCTGTAACGCCTGTGCGCCCTGCTCCGCCGTTGATGCGGAGGTCACCGCCGCATAGCGCGGGTTGCGGGTTAGCAGGCTCACATAGTCCGACAGCGCTTCCAGATACGAGCTGTAGACACGGAATTTGGCCTTCACCTTCTTCGCTTCGCCATTTTCAAATTCAGTGGTGGTGATTTCCGTCACCTTGCCCTTCCAGTCACCGGACGCCTTCACCCCGAACAGGTTAAAGCTCGGCTCGCCGTTTTCCCGGCGGATCTGCCGCTGCCCCCAGCCGGACTCCAGCGCGGCCTGCGCCAGAATCAGGTGGTGAGGAATGCCGCTCTGTTCACTCGCCAGCCGCGCTGGAAGCGAGAGCTGGGCGAGGAAGTCTTTGCTGTCGCCGGAGAGCGGCGTATCGCTGCTGTCCGGCGCCTTCGGCAGCGCCTTACGCACCATCTGCGTCAGCGCGGCGTTCTGGTAGCTGGTGACCGTCTGCATATCGAACTTCATCGGTACCTGACCGACGTTGTCGGCCGGCTCCTGCTGCTGCGTCGACAGCTGTTTGACCATCTCTTCCGCCAGCCCCAGACCTTTTCCTGCGGTCATCTGCTGGGCGATTTGCTGGTCATACATACTGGTGTAGAGCCGCGTCTGGTCGCTGCTGAAAAGACCGTCTTTCGGCAGCGTTTCACGCATGCTTTTCAGCATCATCTGTACGAACATCCCTTCCACCTGACGCGCCACCGGCCGCAGGTTGGCCTGCGGGTCCTGCCCGGCCTTGGTTTTCAGTTCATTCAACGACTGCGCGTCCCAGGCGGCGCTCGCCAGTAATTTGCTGTCGGTCAGCATTAGACAATCTCCACCTTGGCGCGCAGACAGCCTGCGCTCTGCATCGCCTGAATAATCGACATCAGGTCGATTGGCGTTGCCCCCAGCGCGTTCAGCGCACGCACCACGTTGTTGAGATTGGCGCTGGCGCGAATGCTCTGCAGCGAACCACCGCTCTGGCGAAGGTCAATTTGCGTTTGCGGCGTGACCACGGTACGGCCGCCAGCAAACGGCGTATCCGGCTGGTTCACCTGCGCGGAGCGGTTGACGGTAACGGACAGGTTACCTTGCGCCACCGCACAGCTATCCAACGTCACTTCGCGGTTCATCACCACGGATCCGGTACGGGAGTTGATAATGATCTTCGCATCCTGCGGCGTGGTACCCACTTCCAGGTTCTGGATATCCGCCAACAGACGCACCTGACCGCTGCCGCCCACCGGCGCACGCACCTGCACGGTACGCGCATCAAGCGCGGTAGCATTGCCGAGGCTGCTGCGACGGTTAATGGTATCGGCAATCTGCTGAGCCATGGTGAAGTCATCATCGTTTAACTGCAGGTTGATGGTATTACCTGCGCCAAACTGCGTTGGCAGTTCACGCTCGATGGTCGCCCCGCCGGTAATACGCCCGCCGTTCAGCTGGTTCACCTGTACACTGCTGCCACCGGCGGCCGCACCGGCACCGCCCACCAGAATGTTACCCTGCGCTAGCGCATATACCTGGCTGTCCACGCCTTTCAGCGGGGTCATCAACAGCGTACCGCCGCGTAGGCTTTTGGCGTTACCCATTGAGGAGACCACCACGTCGATGTTCTGCCCCTGACGGCCGAATGCCGGAAGCTGCGCGGTGACCATCACCGCCGCCACGTTTTTCAGCTGCATATTGGTGCCCGCTGGCACGGTGATACCCAACTGAGAGAGCATGTTGTTCAAGCTCTGGGTGGTAAACGGCGTTTGCGTCGTCTGGTCACCCGTGCCATCAAGCCCTACCACCAGGCCATAGCCAATCAGCGAGTTTTCCCTCACCCCCTGCACGCTGGTAAGGTCGCGGATGCGTTCGGCATGCGCGAGGCTGGTCATCAGCACCAGCGTCAGGGTTAGCAGAGTTTTAAACATGGTTCACCTCGTTACATCGGCGATAAGTTAAGGAAGAAACGCTGCAGCCAGCCCATATTCTGCGCTTCGTTGATATAGCCGTTGCCGACATATTCGATGCGCGCATCCGCCACTTGAGTGGACGGTACGGTGTTACTGCCGCTGATGGTGCGCGGGTTAACTACCCCGGAGAAGCGGATAAATTCGGTGCCCTGGTTGATGGCAATCTGTTTTTCGCCCACCACATGCAGGTTACCGTTGACCAGCACCTGATCGACGGTCACCGTCAGCGTGCCGCTAAAGGTGTTGCTGGCGTTCGCGCCGCCCTTGCCGTTAAAGGTGTTGCCACCGGAGGCGTCCACATCGGCGCGCGCATTGCCAAACAGGCCCTGCAGGTAGCGCGGTACGGTGTCGAAGCCGAAATTCGTTTTGCCATCGCGGCTGGCGTTCGCCGACGAGCTTTTGCTCGCGCTTACGTTTTCCTGCAGCACGATAGTCAGCGTATCGCCGATATTGCGCGGACGGCGGTCTTCAAACAGCGGTTGATAGCCGTAGTTAATCGGCTGCGCGGTCTGGAAAATAGAACCATTCACCACCGGAACCGGGCCGGGAATGGGCTGAGCGGTCGTCGCCCCTTCCACCAGCGGCTTGGACGGCACGAGGGCGCACCCTGCCACGCTGAGTGCGACAACGGTTAAAAGCGGATAACGAAACGCTGCTGATTTTTGCATTGCTTTCTTCTTCTGAATCTCAATGTTATCCCGGGAGATCCCGGAGTCGCTTCGCTCGTCCGGGCTACACGCACTGTCGTAGTCCGGACGAGCGAAGCGACTCCGGGGAAATACCCGGCTACGCCTTACAGCTGCGTCAGTTTTTGCAGCATCTGGTCGGTCGTCGATACCGCTTTACTGTTGATTTCGTACGCGCGCTGCACCTGAATCATGTTGACCAACTCTTCCGCCACGTTGACGTTAGAGGTTTCGACATAGCCCTGATACAGCAGACCCGCACCGTTCAGACCCGGCGTGGTGTCGTTTGGCGCCCCGGAGGCCTGGGTTTCGATGTACAGGTTTTCACCAATACTCTCGAGCCCGGTGTCGTTCATAAAGGTCGACAGGTTCAGCTGCCCCACCTGCACCGGGTTCGTCTGCCCCTGCTGGGTCACGCTGACGATACCGTCACGACCGATGGTGATGCTGATGGCGTTCGCCGGAATGGTGATCGCCGGTTGTACCTGATAGCCGCTGGCGGTCACCAACTGACCGTTCTGGTCAACCTGGAACGAGCCGTCACGGGTATAGGCCGAGGAGCCGTCTGGCAGCAGGATCTGGAAGAACCCGTCGCCTTTGATCGCCACGTCTTTACTATTGTTGGTTTGCGACAAATTCCCCTGGCTGTGCAGACGTTCGGTCGCCACGGGACGAACCCCGGTACCGATCTGCAGGCCTGACGGCAGCGTCGTTTGTTCGGATGACTGTGCACCCGGCTGGCGAACGGTTTGATAGAGCAAGTCTTCAAATACCGCGCGCTGGCGCTTAAAACCATTGGTACTGACGTTCGCTAGGTTGTTGGCGATAACGTCCATATTGGTTTGCTGCGCGTCGAGACCGGTTTTCGCGATCCATAATGAACTGATCATAGTTTTCCTTAGCTCATTGACAGCAACTGGTTAGCTTTCTGCGTGTTTTCATCCACGCTGCTGATAACCTTCATCTGCATTTCAAAGCGGCGCGAGCTGGCTATCATGTCCGCCATTGCCGCCACGGGTTTTACGTTGCTGCCTTCCAGCACGCCGGACTGCAGGCGCAGCGTTGGGTCAGCCTGTAAGGTTGGCCCACGCGTCGCCACCGCCGACGGCGTGAGGTGGAACAGTCCATCATCGCCGCGCGCCACTTCCGTTGCCGTGGCTTTGACGACCTTCAGCTTACCGACCGGGGAAACCGTGTTTGGCGGATCCCCCGGCGTCAGTGCGGAAATGGTGCCGTCCGAAGCGATAGTCACCTGCGAACCTTCCGGCACGCTCAGCGGCCCGGTCTCACCGATCACCGGGTTGCCCTGAATCGTGAGCTGCCCGGTGGAGCTGACCTGGATATTGCCGTTACGGGTATAGCCTTCGCTCCCGTCCGCCGACTGCACTGCCAGCCAGCCGTCCTGCTGAATCGCCACGTCCAGCGGACGCGCGGTATAGTCCAGCTGGCCTGGGGTCATATCCGCGCCCGGCGTGGTGGCAGCCACCAGAGTACGCGTCTCAACGGACGGCCCCACGACCGGCACCGCACGCATGGCGGTGAGCTGGGCACGAAAGCCCGGCGTTGATGTATTGGCAAGGTTGCTCGCCGTGACCGCCTGCTGCTGCATGGTCTGGCTGGCCGCGCCCATTGCCGTATATATCGCGTGATCCATGAGGTCACCCTATTAGACGATTAACGCAGGTTAACCAGCGTGTTGAGGATCTGATCCTGGGTTTTGATGGTCTGGGCGTTAGACTGATAGTTACGCTGCGCCACGATCATATTCACCAGCTCTTTACTCAGGTCGACGTTGGAAGCTTCCAGCGCGCCGTTGGTCAGCGAGCCAAAGTTACCGGTACCCGCCGTACCCAGCAGTGCGACGCCAGAAGACTGGGTCGCAGACCAGACGTTATCGCCTTCAGATTGCAGCCCACCGGTGTTGGAGAAGTTAGCGAGCACAATCTGCCCCAGCAGTTGGCTTTGACGGTTGGAGTAGTTACCCACCACCGAGCCATCATCGTTGACCTGATAGCTCACCAGGCTGCCCGGCGCATAGCCGTTCTGCGTGGTGGCAACAACGTCGCTGGAGCCAGTGTTTTGCTGCATGGAGTTGAGGAAGCTGAGGTTGAAGGTTCCCGCTACTGAGCCATTCAGTGGGTCTATTTGAATAGCGATTTCTGGGGTAGGATTGCTCCCCGTTGTCACCAGAGACCAACCACTCGGATCCGTTGCATCCTCTTTGTAGTTCGTCACCGTATCCAGCGTCCCGTTAGTGGTGAACGCCATCTGCGCCGCCTTCACCGGTTTGGCGGTACTAACGCTGGTATCCTGCGTCCAGACATCCCACTTACCCTGATCGCTGGTCTTCACGTAGTACACGTTCAAATCGTGCGAGTTACCCAGGCTGTCATAAACGGTGACAGTACCCTTTTTGTTATAGGTGTCCGGATTGCTTGGGTCGAACGTTACGGTTGAAGGAATCGCCGCATCCGTCGAGTTCAGGTTCATCTGCATGGTGCCGGTGGTCGACGCTTTTGCCGACATCAGCGTGTTCGGAATCGACAGCGCCACCGGGTTTGCCCCCTGCTGGATGGTCGGCGGCGTGCCGCTTGCCGGGTAGCCCGTCAGGTTCAGCCCCTGCGAGTTCACCAGGTTGCGGTTCTCGTCGAGTGAGAACTGACCGTTACGGCTGTAGTACACCGCGCCGTTGGTATCGACCAGACGGAAGAAGCCGTTCTGGCTAATCGCCACGTCAAGCGCGCGGCCGGTACTGGTGGTGGTGCCGTCGGTAAAGTCCTGGGTGATCCCCGCCACTTTAACGCCCAGCCCGACTTTGGAACCCGCGAACATATCGGCAAACGAGGCCGACCCGGATTTAAACCCGTAGGTGGCGGAGTTGGCGATGTTGTTGCCGATAACATCGAGGTTGGTGGCAGCCGCGTTTAAACCGCTGACCGCTTGTGAAAAGGCCATAACGTCTCTCCTGAAATTGTTAAAGGCTTAGATAATCTGGCGAACCTGGTCCATCGTGGTGGTGCCGTAGGTTCCCAAATCCAGTTTGTTGCCGTCTTTGCCCAAGGTAACGCCCTGTACCAGCGCAAACTGCAGCGGTTGAACTACCAACTGCGTGGTGCCCTGACTGGCTGCAAAGCTGATGTTGTAAGCACCGTCCGGTGCCGCCGTGCCATCGTCCAGCTTGCCGTCCCAGGTAAAGGTATGAACGCCCGCGGTCTGCGCGCCCATATTCAATGTCCGGATCACTTTGCCGTTACCATCGGTGATGGTCGCGGTGACCTTATCGGCCGCCTGCGTCAGCTCAATGCCGAATGGCGTGGTGTCCACGCTCTCGTTTTCGCTGCCCGCACTTTTCCCCGCCAGAATGGTGCTGCCGGGGATCATCACGCCGTGGCCGACCAGCGAACTGGCCTGCAACGACTGGCTGCTGTCAATCTGTCCGGAGATGGAACCGAGCGTGGTATTGAGTTTCTCAATACCACTCAGGGTGCTGATCTGCGCCAGCTGTGAGGTTAATTCGTTGTTTTGCAGCGGGTTGGTCGGATCCTGGTTTTTCAGCTGAGCCACCAGCAGCGTCAGAAAGCTGCTCTGCAGGTCAGATGAACTGTTGGTCCCGGTGCTGCTCAGCGCCGAAGAGGCGGAGCTGCTGCTGGAGGTATCATTAATATTGGATACGACAGACATCGGTTATCTCCCTTATTGTCCAAGCGTCAACGTTTTCAGCATCATGCTTTTGACGGTGTTCAGTACTTCGACGTTGGCCTGATAGCTGCGCGATGCCGACATGGTGTTTACCATCTCGCCAACCACGTCCACGTTAGGCATGCGAACGTACCCTTTGGCATCCGCCAGCGGGTTACCCGGCTGATAGACCAGCTTGTCAGGCTCCTGACTTTCCACCACGTCGGCCACTTTTACGCCGCCGGTCGCCGCGCCCATCGGCGCATCCACCTGAAACACCACCTGCTTGGCGCGATAAGGCTGACCATCCGGCCCGGCGACGCTGTCGGCGTTGGCGAGGTTACTGGCCGCGACGTTGAGACGTTTGGACTGCGCGGTCAGCGCCGACCCGGCGACGTCGAAGATATTGAGTAATGCCATGGATTAGTTCCCCTGCAGGACACTCATCATGCCCTTGATTTGTCCGCCCAGAACCGTAAGGCCGGTCTGGTACTGGAGGCTGTTATCGGCGAACTGCGTGCGTTCCCGGTCCATATCGACGGTGTTGCCATCCATCGCAGGCTGGTCGGGAATGCGGTACAGCAGATCGGTCTCTGGCGTAGAGAGCGTCTGGGCGGGAATATGACGTTCGGAGGTCAGCGTCAGCGATACGCCGCTGCTTTCCGGCCGCCCGCGCGCCATCACTTTTTTGAGTTCACTGGCAAAATCAATATCGCGCGCCTGAAACCCGGGGGTATCCGCATTCGCGATATTGGCCGCCAGAATTTCCTGACGTTCGGCGCGCAGGTTGAGCGCTTCTTGCTGAAAACGTAAGGCGGCGTCGAGTTTGTCGAGCATGTCTCCTCCGCTAATGACAAAGTTTCAGCCGACAGCTTAAATCTCCTTACGCGCGCGTCATCGCCGGAATAAACGCAATATGCGTCGCTATTTATTGCGTTGATGTCGCGACAAGATGGGTAAAATGCATGCATTCTTTACTCACTGGAGCGTTCCATGCGTCAGCTCATTGCCCCTCTCACCGCTGCGGCACTGGTCTTTAGCCCATTGGCTCTGGCAGCCGATCTCCAGGCACAGCTCACCGATTTTTTCACCCAGCGTCTGACCGGTTTTAGCAATGAGGTCAGCGTGAAGCTGCGCAACACGCAAAACCTTCAGCTCGCCTGCGACGCACCTGCGCTCAGTACGCCGGGCAATTCGCGACTGTGGGGAAATCTGACGGTGGTGGCACAGTGCGGGAACGCTAAACAGTATTTACAGGTCAACGTGCAGGCCATTGGCGACTATGTGGTTGCCGCCGCGCCTATCGTGCGCGGTACACCCATTGCGGCGCAGAACGTCACGTTAAAGCGCGGGAGACTCGATCAGCTGCCGCCGCGGACCATGCTCAACCTTTCACAGGCGCAGGATGCCGTGAGCCTGCGCGACGTCGCCATCGGCCAGCCGCTGCAGCTGTCGATGGTGCGCCAGTCGTGGCGCGTCAAGGCCGGACAGAAGGTGATGGTAATTGCCCAGGGTGAAGGTTTTAGTATCAATGGTGAAGGTCAGGCATTGAACAACGCCGCCGTCACGCAGAACGCACGGGTGCGCATGCCGTCAGGTCAGGTTGTGAGCGGTCAGGTCGATACTGATGGGAATATTCTGATTAATCTATAAACGTTATAAAGAATATGTGTCGCTTGCCGATAGATAATTAACATTTAAGAGAGTCGGCGCCTGCGCCATACAAGAGCCTCAATGAGGAAAGAACCATGAGCATCGATCGTACATCTTCTCTGAAAGCGGTGACCAGCGTCCAGCAACGCGAAACCCCTGAGACCAGCGCCCCGAAAGTGCGTGCGGAAAAAACGGCGACGGCGACCAGCGCCAGCGTCACGTTAAGTAACGCCCAGACGGCGTTAACCCGCTCCTCTGCCGGCGATATTAATATGGCGCGCGTTGAAGAGTTGAAAACGGCTATTCGCAACGGCGAGTTAAAAATGGACACCGGCAAAATCGCCGACGCGCTGATCCAGGACACACAAGATTATCTGCAGAGTAAATAAGAGATGAGCGGTTTGTCAGCCATACTGGACCAAATGACCAGCATCCTGAACTCGCTGAAAGCGGTGATGGATGCTGAACAACTGCAGCTCTCCGCAGGCAGCGTTAACGGCCTGCAGCTTGCCAGCATCACCGAAGAGAAAAGCTCTCTGCTGGCAACGTTAGACTATCTGGAGAAGCAGCGTCGCGTCGAACAGGACGCCCAGCGTGAAACGCGCGAAGCGTATAGCGACCGCTGGCAGGTGATTACCGAGACCACGCAGCAACTGCATCGTCTTAATCAGCATAACGGCTGGCTGCTGGAAGGACAGATCCTTCGTAACCAGCAGGCGATTGATGTACTTAAGCCTTTCCAGGAAACCGGACTTTACGGCAAGGATGGTCAGGCAGCGGGTGCCCCGGTGGCGCGCAGCGCGAAGAGATATTCCGTCTGAATTGCGGCGGGGCCACAGAATGTGCCCCGCGCAGTGCCTTTCTATTACGCCGTACGGCGTGCAAACTCTTTAATTTTAAAGCCCAGAATCGCCAGGGTAGCGAAATAGGCGACGATTCCGGCAACCACGACGCCAACCAGGCGCAACAGACGGTAAGGCATCGTGCCCTGTGACCATTCAGGCATGACGTGCATCAAGCCAACCAGAGCTGCCGACATCACCAGCACCGAAATGACCAGACGGACTAAGAATCCTGCCCAGCCCGGCTGTGGGGTAAAGATTTTTTGTTTGCGTAGCTGCCAGTAGAGCAGCGCCGCGTTCAGACAGGCCGCCAGACCAATCGACAGCGATAGCCCCGCATGCTTCAACGGGCCGATAAATGCCAGGTTCATTACCTGAGTCATAATCAGCGTAACGATAGCAATTTTAACCGGCGTTTTGATGTCCTGACGGGAATAAAAGCCCGGCGCCAGAACTTTAACGATGATTAGTCCCATCAAGCCCACGGAGTAGGCCACCAGTGCACGCTGAGTCATGGCGGCATCAAAGGCGGTAAATTTACCGTACTGGAACAGCGCCACGGTCAGCGGCTTCGCCAGAATGCCCAACGCTACGGCGCTCGGCAGCGCCAGCAGGAAGCACAGGCGCAGACCCCAGTCCATCAGACGGCAGTACTCATCATGGTTGCCGCTGGCAAAGCTTTTCGACAACGACGGCAGCAGGATAGTCCCCAGCGCCACGCCCAGCACGCCGGACGGAAACTCCATCAGACGGTCGGCATAGTACATCCACGAGACGGAGCCTGAGGCAAGGAAGGAGGCGAAAATGGTATTGATGATAAGCGAAATCTGGCTTACAGAGACGCCCAGGATAGCCGGCCCCATCTGTTTCACCACGCGTACCGCACCGGCATCTTTAAAGTTGATGCGCGGCAGCACCAGCATGCCGATTTTTTTCAGGTGCGGCAGCTGATAGGCCAGTTGCAGCACGCCGCCGACGGTCACCGCCCATGCCAGCGCCAGAACCGGCGGGTGGAAGTGCGGCGCGGCGAACAATGCAAAGCCAATCATACTGACGTTGAGGAACGTCGGCGCAAACGCCGGCACCGAGAAGCGGTTCCAGGTGTTGAGAATGGCCCCGACCAGCGAGGCCAGCGAAATCAGCAGAATATAAGGGAAGGTAATGCGCAGCAGTTGGGTAGTCAGCGCAAATTTATCCGCCGTGTCAGCAAAGCCCGGTGCGGTGATAGTGATCACCCACGGTGCCGCCAGCATCCCCACCACGGTCACCAGCGCGAGCGCGAGCGTCAGCAGGCCCGAGACATAAGAGACAAATACCCGAGTCGCGTCTTCGCCCTGCTTGCTTTTGTATTCGGCCAGAATCGGTACGAACGCCTGCGAGAACGCGCCTTCGGCAAAGATACGGCGCAGCAGGTTTGGCAGCTTAAAGGCCACAAAAAAGGCATCGGTCGCCATTCCGGCGCCAAACACCCTCGCTACGATCGCGTCACGCGCAAATCCCAGTACGCGCGAAAACATAGTCATCGAGCTGACGGCAGCCAGCGATTTTAATAGATTCATTAACTTGTGATTCCACAACCCGGATCAAAGCGCCCGATGGATGAGCGCTAAAAAAGTGGCGTTAGTCTACCGGGTTCGGGATGAATTGCTACTGCCAGATGTTACAGCAGGTTAGTGGCCTACAGCGCTAACCCGGAATAAACCTACTCGCGGATCGCCTCACGCCACAACCCTTCCACCATTCGCTGCGCCGCTATCGCCTGTTCCCCTGCCGTTTCAGGAACCGTCTGATTCTGAACGCACTGAATAAAATGATGCGCACAGCCGGTAAACCCGCGCTGCTCAAGCGTGGTCTGCCAGCCCGGAATCGGCCGGGTTACAATGCCGGACCCGCGCTCTTCACGCCACTCGCGCATATCCGACACCTCAAACAGCCCGCCGTCGGCCACCGCCTGCACCCACTCGCGTTGGCTGCCCGCCCGGCGGTGCATGCTGGTGGTGATTTGCAGCCCCGGCTGGCTGAAATGGTGCTCGGCATAAAACATATGCCCTTCGTCAGTGGTTTGCAGTACTCCATCGCGCAGCGTCGCCTTACCGTCCGCCAGCCACAGCGCGGTATCGACCACGTGCAGATAATCATCGAGCAGCGTAAAGCGCAGGTCATGCGGGCCAACGCTGTCGGCACGGTGTTTATCCATCCGTAACGACGACATCTCTCCGGCACGCTTTTTGAGCTCGCGGTAAAGCGGCGCAAAGCGGCGGTTGAAGCCGACCATTAACGTCAGGTTTTTCCGTGCTGCCAGCGCCACCAGCCGCTCCGCATCGTCAAGCTTATCGGCCAGCGGTTTATCCACGCAGACGTGGACGCCAGCATTCAGCAACTCACTCACCACCGCGTAGTGTGAGGCCGTCGAGCTGTGCACGAAGACCGCATCGCACTGGGCGGCTAATGCAGTCAATGAGTCGGCATAAGGCAGGCGATAGGTTTCGCACACTTTCAGCGCTTTCTCTTTACCCGGTGACCACGCAGCCTGCAGCGTCCAGTCCGTGGCGGCGCTTAATACCGGCAGCCAGGCTTTCTGCGCAATACCGCCAAGCCCCACCACACCAATGCGAATCTTCGCCATAAGACTTACTCCCCGAGGTGCGCCAGCAGTGAATCCAGACGCTGTTTAAGTTCGGCAACTTCCCCTTCGAGCATCTCGACGCGGGCCAGCAGGCTATCGTCCGCCGCTGGCGCATCGCTCTGGGCGGCTACCGCCTGAAGATCAACCTCACCGCTGAACAGATGCATATAGCGGCTTTCCCGCTTACCCGGTTCTCGCGGCAGACGCACCACAAACGGGCCATCTTCGCGATTCGCCAGACGTTCCAGCGTATTCTCGACTTCTGCCATATCAGTAAATTCATGCATGCGCTGCGCGCGACCGCGCAGTTCGCCCGGCGTCTGGGCACCGCGCAGCAAGAGCGTGGTCACCAGCGCCACTTCCGCCGTCGACAGCTTCAGATCGCCAAATTCAGAGTTGCAGAAGCGCTGTTCGTACTTGGTGACACGATTACCAAAACCGCTCACCGTACGCAGATAGTGACGTTTTACCAGCGTATCCAGCTGATCCTGCACTTCCGCTTCGCTGAGCGTCATCACCGGCTCGCGGTTAGTTTTTTGATTACAGGCCGTGACCACGCCGTTTATCGAGAGCGGATATTGCTCCGGCGTCGTGACCTGCTTTTCCAGCAAACAGCCAATGACGCGGGCTTCCAGCGGGCTCAGTTGATATTTCATTCGGGTCTCCTTATCGACCAGCAGTCCATTGTGGGGTGGTCAACGCCGTCAGCACGTGATCGCGCCATTCGCCGTCAATCAGTAGATAGTCTTTCGCGTAGCCTTCTTTTTCAAAGCCCAGTCGCGCCAGCAGGTCGCCGCTGCGCTTATTATGCGGCATGTAGTTGGCCATAATGCGGTGAATATGTTGAGTGCGTTGCATATAGCGAATCGCGCTGGTCAGCGCTTCATACATCATCCCCTGCCCCTGCCATTTCTGGCCGATGGAGTAGCCGAGATAACAGGCATGAAACGAGCCACGCACCACGTTGGAAAAGTTCGCCACGCCGATAATCTCTTTCTCTTCCGGGTCAAGCAGCGCGAAATAGAACGCCGTTCCCTGCTTATGAAACTCATTAATCATCGACAAACGCGCCTGCCAGCCGGAAGGATAGCAATGACTGTCGTCACGAATCGGTTCCCAGGGCTTTAAAAATTGCCGATTCTCGGCGTAATAGTCGGCCAGACGCCAGGCGTCCCGGTCGTGAATCAGACGCACCACCAACCGGTCGGTGGTCAACCGAACTTTCGGCACATTACTGCGATAGCCAAACATCTCACTACTCCTGTACCCAACGTATACCCTGGTCGTCTCACTCTACCTGCCCACGGCGGTCAATGAAAACAACAATCTGTCATGATGCATTGTGATAAAAAAGCCCTATCGCTGGCAATACATGAAAAAGTGAGATAGTCCGGCAAAATGAAGATGTTACCGCGCCTCTCTCTTTATCACGAGTCGTGACATTACGCGCCCTCATGCATAAAGACGAACGGTGCGAAATCAATGCCATTAAGAGACAAATAAATTAATCTTGGGTTTGCGAAAATTCGCATCCCAAATACTCAGGCGACCGGTTCATTACGCCGACGGTTATTCTCTCGATTTTTTCTATTAAGGTGTCATGATGGGCGAAATTAGCGTCACCAAACTGTTAGTCATTGTCGTTCTGGTTGTGCTGTTATTCGGTACCAAAAAACTTGCCTCTTTGGGCTCTGATTTTGGTGCGGCGCTGAAAGGGTTCAAAAAAGCGATGAACGATGACAATCATGCTGAAAATGATGCCGATTTTCTCAGTGAGAAAACCACGCAGGGCAATGCTGAGGACACTGACGCCAAACAAAAACGGGCCTGATATTGCACCGTATACAGGCCGTTGAATGGAACTACAGGTAAACGTTCCGTCGTAAAAGCCGCCCATGGCGTGGCCCACAGCGCCTTCGCCACGGCACTTTCAGCATTTTCCGCTGTCAGAGTTCTACTAACAGGGTATGCTGCTTTATGTCAGGATGCACCGAACGCTTTACCTTGAGGAACCTCATGAAAAAATTGTTTGTTATTGCCGCACTGATCGTTAGCGGCCTGGTGGTTGGCTGTAATCAACTCACGCAATATTCCGTTAGCGAGCAGGAGATTAACCAGGCGTTACAGAAGCGGAATAATTTCTCGAAAGATATTGGCGTACCCGGCGTAGCCGATGCCCATATCGTCCTGAGCAACCTCTCCAGCGCAATTGGTCGTGAAGAGCCGAACAAAGTGACGCTGAGCGGCGATGCCAAACTGGATATGAACTCCCTCTTTGGCAGCCAGAAAGCGAATATCGCCCTGACGCTGAAAGCGCTGCCGGTGTTCAACAAAGAACAAGGCGCCATATACCTTCAGGAGATGGAGATCCAGGATGCGAAAGTCACGCCGGAGAAGATGCAGACGGTGGTACAGACGCTGATCCCTTACCTCAACCAGTCGCTGCGCACGTACTTTAATAAGCAACCGGCCTACGTGCTGAAAGAAGATGCCAGCCAGGGTGAAGCATTGGCGAAGAAATTTGCCAAGGGTATTGAGGTGAAACCGGGCGAAATCATTATCCCGTTCACGGACTAATTTCCCGGCACGCCCCCTTTTAAACCCTCTCCCCTCAAGGAGAGGGTTTTCTTCTTTCGCAAACAAATTTCACAGAAAAGGATGCAAAGGAAAACGTTTCCGCTTATCCTTAGTGCCCGGCAAAAAATGACTGATTTCCCACCAGCCGGAGCCTCAAATGACCGCATTACCGCAAGTTCTGAAAATTCGCCGCCCAGACGACTGGCATATCCATCTTCGCGATGGCGAGATGCTAAAAACGGTTGTCCCGTATACCAGTGAACTGTATGGCCGCGCAATTATCATGCCGAACCTGGTTCCGCCAATTACCACCGTAGATGCGGCTATCGCCTACCGCCAGCGCATTCTTGACGCTGTTCCAGCCGGGCATAACTTCACGCCGCTGATGACCTGCTACTTAACCGACACCCTCGATCCGAACGAACTGGAGCGCGGTTTTAACGAAGGCGTATTCACCGCAGCCAAACTGTACCCGGCGAATGCCACTACCAACTCCAGCCACGGCGTCACCAGCACCGATGCGATTATGCCGGTGCTTGAACGCATGGAAAAACTGGGAATGCCGCTGCTGGTGCACGGTGAAGTCACCCACGCGGAAATTGATATTTTTGACCGCGAAGCACGCTTTATCGACACCGTAATGGAACCACTGCGCCAGCGCCTGCCGGGCCTGAAGGTCGTCTTCGAGCACATCACTACCAAAGATGCGGCCGAGTACGTGCGCGACGGCAACGAACTGATTGCCGCCACCATTACCCCTCAGCACCTGATGTTCAACCGTAACCATATGCTGGTAGGCGGCGTACGCCCTCATCTTTACTGCCTGCCAATTCTTAAGCGCAATATCCACCAGCAGGCGCTGCGTGAACTGGTTGCCAGCGGCTTTACTCGCGCCTTCCTCGGCACCGATTCTGCGCCGCACGCCCGCCATCGCAAAGAGGCTAGCTGCGGCTGTGCCGGCTGTTTCAACGCCCCAACGGCGCTGGGAAGCTACGCTACCGTGTTTGAAGAGATGAACGCGCTGCAGCACTTTGAAGCCTTCTGCTCTTTGAACGGCCCGCGCTTCTACGGCCTACCGGTAAACGAGGATTTTGTCGAACTGGTGCGCGAAGAAAGTCAGGTTGCCGAAACCATCGCGCTCAGCGACGATACGCTGGTGCCGTTCCTGGCTGGTGAAACGCTGCGCTGGACGGTGAAAAAATAATTTCGCGCCCCCTGTTGTAAAAGCCGCAAGGTGACTGTATAAATATACAGTATATTACACAGGGGGCAATTATGCGTATTGAAGTTACCGTTGCAAAAACCACTGCACTGCCTGCAGGTGCGCTAGACGCGCTGGCAGGCGAACTTTCCCGCCGTATTAACGACCAATTCCCGGACAGCGGAGGCACCGTCAGCGTGCGCTACGCGGCCAACAACAACCTCTCCGTCATCGGCGGCATTAAAGAAGATAAAGACCGCATCAGCGAGATCCTCCAGGAAACCTGGGAGAGCGCGGACGACTGGTTCATCACCGATTAAGATTTGCTCCCTCATTGTGTTTTTGCCGGGTCGCCCCGGCTTTTTTTCGTTCTTTTCTGCTTGTTATTTTCTCATTTATCCCCATCTTTTAGATTAACCGCAAAAACAATGAACAATATGGTTGTTTATTGCGCGAACGACCGGTCTATTCAGGAATTTATGTTGCTTTTGATTTCAATTCTCGAGTATTTATTGAATTGTTGTATACTGATAAAGCTTCACAAAAAATTGCATTGAACCTCGAGAGTTGTTGCCTTTTAACACATGAAGAAGGGGTTATGATGGAAAAGAATAATGAAGTCATCCAGACCCATCCCCTCGTTGGATGGGACATCAGCACCGTTGATAGCTACGATGCCATGATGTTGCGCCTGCACTACCAAGACCCCAATCAATCGAGCAATAAAGAAGCTGAAGTTGGCCAGACCCTGTGGCTAACCACCGATGTCGCACGTCAGTTTATTTCCATACTGGAAGCCGGGATTGCCAAGATTGAGTCTGGCGATTACCAGGTCAATGAGTATCGCAGGCATTAACGCTGATACTTTCGTCGTATTAACGACCAACAGGCACCTACGGGTGCCTTAATTATTTTCACCCTTGTATAACAACTGTCGGTTAATTACTCTACCAGTCTCTGGCTTCGCGCTTTATCATCGTGTCGGGAATCACTATGGAATACGATCTTATTATTATTGGTAGCGGCTCCGTCGGCGCTGCGGCAGGTTATTACGCCCGTAAAGCGGGTTTAAATGTATTGATGACCGATGCCCATATGCCACCGCACCAGCAAGGAAGTCATCACGGCGATACCCGTCTGATGCGCCATGCCTATGGTGAAGGTGAGAAATACGTCCCGCTGGTTCTTCGCGCCCAGGCGCTATGGGACGAGCTAGCCGCAACCAGCGGCGAAGCACTGTTTGAACAAAGCGGCGTCGTTAACCTTGGCCCCGCTGACTCCACCTTTCTGAACACCGTCGCCCAGAGTGCTGAACAGTTCTCTCTGGCAGTTGAACATCTTGATGCCGCGGCGGTCATGTCCCGTTGGCCCGAAATTCGCGTCCCCGCAGACTACCGTGCCATCTTTGAGCCAGGCTCAGGGGTACTGAAAAGCGAACTGGCGGTGAAAACGCTGATTGCCATGGCAAAAGAAGCCGGCTGCGCGCAGCTTTTCAACTGCCCGGTTACCGCTATTCATAGCGATACGAACGGCGTAACCATTGAGACCTCCGAGGGAAGCTGGCGCGGCAAAAAACTGTTGCTGACGGCGGGAACCTGGGTCAAACAGCTTTACCCTGACCTGCCTATCCAGCCAGTGCGCAAAGTATTTGCCTGGTTCCAGGCAGATGGCCGCTACAGCCGCAAAAACAACTTCCCGGCGTTTACCGGCGAGCTGCCGAACGGCGACCAGTTCTACGGTTTCCCGGCGGTGGAGAACGAGCTGAAAATCGGTAAACACAACGGCGGCCAGGTCATCAACATCCCGGAAGAGCGTAAAGCGTTTGGCAGCGTCGCCACCGACGGTTCCGAAGCGTTCAGCTTCCTGCGGCAGATCCTGCCGGGCATTGGCGGCTGCCTGTACGGCGCGGCCTGTACCTATGACAACACGCCGGATGAAGATTTTATTATCGACACCCTGCCCGGCCAGCCCGATGTGCTGTTTATCGGTGGCCTGAGCGGCCACGGCTTTAAGTTCGCCACCGTTCTGGGGGAAATTGCCGCGCAGTTCGCGCAGCAGAAAACGCCGGAGTACGATTTATCGCCGTTTTCGCTGTCCCGCTTTAACGGCTAACGAAAGCCTTAAAAAAACGGCCCCGAATCATCGGGGCCGTTATATCGAGAATACTATGCGTCGCCTGTTCTACTTTCTGCTCAACAACGTCCGCGAACATCTGATGCTGTATCTGATGCTCTGGCTGCTGTTAGCGCTGCTCGACATCGCCTGGCTCTACTTCAATTAATCGTTCTGGGTCTGCGGATCCGGGATGCCTAAACGGGTATTCAGGCGACCGCGCGATTTATTAAAGATTTTATTGCCGTTTTCGCGCCCGGCACGACGCAGACGTTGCTCTTCTTCAGGAAGTTTGTGCTCTTCCTGGCAGCTTTCGCTACAGCAGCCTTCGTATTTTTCTGCACAGGTCGAGCACTGAATAAACAGCAGGTGGCAGCCATCGTTCAGACAGTTGGTGTGGCTGTCGCACGGTGTACCGCACTGATGGCAGTGGGCAATGATATCGTCGGAAATTCGTTCGCCCATGCGTTCGTCAAAGACGAAGTTCTTACCCACAAAGCGTACCGGTAAACCCTGTTCACGAGCGCGACGAGCGTACTCAATGATGCCGCCTTCGATATGCCAGACCTGATTAAAGCCGTTGTGCTTCATCCAGGCACTGGCTTTTTCACAGCGAATGCCGCCGGTGCAGTACATGACAATTTTCTTGTCTTTATGCTCCTGCATCATCTCAACCGCTTTCGGCAACTGCTCGCGGAAAGTGTCGGCCGGGATCTCCATCGCCTGTTCAAAATGTCCTACTTCGTACTCGTAGTGGTTACGCATATCGATAAACAGCGCGTCGGGGTCATCGAGCATGGCGTTCACTTCCGCCGCTTTCAGGTACTCACCCACGTTGCTGGCATCAAACGTCGGATCGTCGATCCCATCGGCCACGATACGCTCACGAACCTTCATGCGCAGCACCCAGAACGATTTCCCGTCATCATCAAGCGCAATGTTCAGACGCAGATCTTTCAGCGCCGGGTCAAAGCGGTTCAGGCAGTCACGCAGTGCTTCAACCTGGCTCTCTGGTACGCTAATCTGCGCGTTGATCCCCTCGCGGGCCAGGTAAACGCGACCAAAGACATTGAGCGCCGAGAGCGCGACGTACAGCGCATCACGCGTCGCTTTTGGGTCAACAATAGTGAAGTACTTATAGAATGAGATGGTGGTGCGTGGCTCAGTTTCTGCCAGCATCTTCGCTTTCAGCGTCTCATTCGAAATGCGGTTATGTAACACTGGCATGGTGTTCTTATCCTGCAAAATAGAATGGATGGGAATAATCGGGGCGCATGATATAGCAATCATCGTTAATTTACATCCCCACATTTTGCGCTACATTCTCTTCACCATTACTAATGCTCTGCAAAATAGTTGTATGAATAGACAACAGTCGTGACGCGGTCGTTTTGGCTGACGGAAAAATAGTGCGACAATAGAGCCAGTTGCTCGTAATAACAGGAAAGACATGACCCAGTTACCTAAATTCACCACAGCGTTGCTGCACCCCCGCTACTGGCCGTCCTGGCTGGGTGTTGGCGTGCTCTGGTTAGTTGTTCAACTGCCGTATCCGGTTATTTATCGCCTCGGGAACGCTATCGGCCGTCTGGCCCTGCTGTTGATGAAGCGCCGAGCGCAAATTGCATACCGCAATCTTGAGCTCTGCTTCCCGGAAAAGAGCGAAGCTGAACGTCATCAGATGGTGGTTAAGAATTTTGAGTCGGTAGGGATGGGCGTGATGGAGACCGGGATCGCCTGGTTCTGGCCGACTAAGCGCATCAACCGCTGGATGGATGCCAGCGGCCTTGAGCATATCCGCGCCGTGCAGGATTCCGGCCGCGGCGTTTTGCTGATCGGTATTCACTTCCTGACGCTGGAAATGGGCGCCCGTATGTTCGGCATTCATAACCCTGGGATTGGCGTCTATCGGCCCAACGATAATCCGGTCATCGACTGGCTGCAAACCTGGGGCCGCATGCGGTCAAACAAAGATATGATTGACCGTAAAGACCTGAAAGGCATGGTCCGCGCGCTGAAGAACGGCGAAATTATCTGGTATGCGCCGGACCACGACTACGGCCCGCGCGCCAGCGTCTTTGCACCGCTGTTCGCCGTGAAGGATGCCGCCACGACATCCGGCACCTGGATGCTGGCAAAAATGTCAAAAGCGTGCGTGGTTCCCTTTGTGCCGCGCCGTAAACCGAACGGCAAAGGCTACGAACTGATTATTCTCGAACCGGAATGCGACCCGCCGCTGGAGAATGCCGAAGTCACCGCCGCATGGATGAACACCATCGTCGAAAAATGCATCATGATGGCCCCAGAGCAATACATGTGGCTGCATCGGCGCTTTAAAACGCGCCCGGAAGGAGCACCTTCCCTGTACTAACGTTATACGCGCAGCTCCGGCTGCGCGTTTTTGTTTTAGCTTTAAAAGCGGACCACATTGCAGTGATATGAACACAGGAGCATAATTAGCAGGCTTATAAATACACTCTCTTTTGGCGACATTTCGCCTGCGGAACCCTATGCAACCCTCAGATGCCCCCATTAACTGGAAGCGTAACCTCGCTGTCGTTTGGCTCGGCTGTTTTTTAACCGGCGCAGCATTCAGCCTGGTCATGCCTTTCCTGCCGCTTTACGTTGAAGCGCTCGGCGTGACCGGCCACAGCTCGCTGAATATGTGGTCTGGCCTGGTCTTCAGTATCACCTTCCTGTTCTCTGCCATCGCGTCACCGCTATGGGGCGGCCTGGCCGACCGCAAAGGGCGTAAAATCATGCTGCTGCGCTCGGCGCTGGGTATGGCTATCGTCATGTTGTTAATGGGGCTGGCGCAGAATATCTGGCAGTTTCTGATTCTGCGCGCACTGCTGGGGCTTCTGGGGGGATTTATTCCTAACGCCAACGCGCTGATTGCCACCCAAATTCCGCGTCACAAGAGCGGTTGGGCGCTGGGCACGCTGTCGACTGGTGCCGTGAGCGGCGCGCTGCTGGGGCCGCTGGCCGGCGGTTTTCTTGCCGATAACTACGGCCTGCGTCCGGTGTTCTTTATGACCGCCGCGGTGCTGTTTGTCTGCTTCGTGATGACGCTGTTCTTCATCCGCGAGCAGTTCACGCCGGTATCGAAAAAAGAGATGCTGCACGTCAAAGAGGTGTTTGGCTCGCTGAAAAACCGCGAACTGGTGCTGAGCCTGTTCGTCACCACGCTGATTATCCAGGTCGCCACCGGCTCTATCGCCCCGATTCTGACACTTTACGTACGTGACCTTGCAGGGAATATCAGCAATATTGCCTTTGTCAGCGGCATGATAGCCTCGGTGCCCGGCGTGGCGGCGCTAATTTGCGCGCCGCGTTTAGGTAAGCTCGGCGACCGTATTGGCCCGGAAAAGATTCTTATCGTGGCGCTGGTGGTCTCCGTGCTGCTGCTGATCCCGATGTCGTTTGTGCAGAACCCGCTGCAGCTCGGTATCCTGCGCTTCCTGCTGGGTGCGGCTGACGGCGCGCTGCTACCTGCGGTGCAAACGCTGCTGGTCTATAACTCCAGCAACCAGATTGCCGGGCGAATTTTCAGCTATAACCAGTCGTTCCGCGATATTGGTAACGTCACCGGGCCGCTGATTGGTGCCGCCGTGTCGGCAAACTACGGCTTCCGCGCGGTCTTCTGCGTAACCGCCGCCGTCGTGCTGTTCAACGCCATTTATACCGGTTTTAGCCTGCGTCGCAGCCCCGTCCCTTCCCGTTCTTAAACACATCATCCGGCGGTTTGCGTTAAATCAAATCGCCGGACGTGTACAACTCAAAAGTTAAGCTATTATTTCCCTGAATACCTCACCACATTGCAGGGAGTTGAGATGACTTTATACGCCACGCTCGAAGAAGCTATTGATGCGGCACGTGAAACGTTCCTCGCCGATAACCCCGGACTTGAGGAAGATGAAGCGGACGTAGAGCAGTTCAATATGCAAAAGTACATACTACAGGATGGTGACATCATGTGGCAGGCCGAGTTCTTCGCCGAAGAAGATGAAGAAGGCGAGTGTGTGCCGATGCTCAGCGGTGAGGCGGCACAAAGCGTGTTTGACGGTGATTTTGACGAGATTGAGTTACGTCAGGAATGGCTGGAAGAAAATACGCTGCACGAATGGGATGAAGGCGAGTATCAGCTTGAGCCCTCGCAGGATACCGAAGAGGGCCAGACTGCCGCCGATGAGTGGGACGAGCGTTAATTATTCGTAAGGACCATGGCTTGCGTCAATCGGCAGCAGCAGCGTGTCGAAGACCAGCGAGAACGGCAGGTCGAGAATGGTGACGTAGCGCCAGGCAGAGTCGCGTAGATCCCACTTCACACCCGAATAGTACTGATTCCCGTGGCCCTGGCCCGGGATCGTCCGGCTGATAATGCTGCCGCATCCGGTAAGCATTATCGCCATGGCGGCGACCAGTATCATTCTTATCACGTCGTTTACCTCATTAAACAGACAAAAAAATACCGGCTTGATGGCCGGTATTTCCTTACGGCAAATATTGGTGCTGGAATTTCCCCGGAGTCGGTGCTTCGCACCTCGTCCGGGCTACAGGTTACGTAGCCCGACCAAGCGAAGCGCCGCCGGGGAAGCACTCCACTATTTGGTTTTCAGCGCCAGCGGATTTAGCTGCAGCTTATCGTATTCAGCCACCCACGAAGAATATTTCTCCGGTGCGGCCCAAACACGGTAATGCAAACGAGACAGCGTGACCGGGTCGCTCAACAGCACCAGACGACGATCGCGGTTAAGTTTGTCCGGCGTTTCGTTCAGCGCCTGCTCGACGTGACGATCGCGGGCAATCTCCAGCACGTGGCTCGCACGGTGACGCGCGGTAGCCATTGCCGTTGCCAGAGCATTCAACGATGGGTTAAATACCGCATGCATAAAGCCATCGTCCAGCACGCGAGCGCGGTTCTGCTCCAGATACGTTTCGGTATCGGCCAGCACCTTCGGCGTGTTGTACTCTTCCGGGATCAGGAACAGCTTCCAGCGCTTGGTGCGCAGGCCGTTAGTTGAGCGGCTGGAGACCACCGAAACGAACGGTGACAGGATCAGCGAGAAGACGATCGGCGCCAGCCAGAACAGGAAGCGCAGATCCAGCCATGCCATACCGACCGCCCACACCAGACCCAACAGCAGCTGAGAACCATGGCGCATAAAGGCTTCGCTCCACGGCGTGGAGTCATCGTCACGCTGCGGCGAGTTCCATACCACTTCCCAGCCCAGGAACGCACTGACCACGAAAACGGTGTGGAACAGCATGCGAACCGGTGCCAGCAGTACGGAGAACAGTACTTCCAGCAGCAGGGAGAGCGTTACGCGAACAAAACCGCCGTACTCTTTCGACCCTTTGCACCACACCAGAATGATGCTCAGCAGTTTCGGCAGGAACAGCAGCACCATCGTCGAGGCGAACAACGCAATCGCGAGCTCAGGTCGCCACTGTGGCCAGACCGGGAACAGCTGACGCGGCTGCAGGAAGTACTGCGGCTCGGTCAATGCGTGTACCACCTGCAGTGCGGTCGACAGAGCCAGGAACATAAACCACAGCGGCGCGGAGAGGTAGGACATGACGCCGGTCAGGAACACGGCACGGTGAACAGGGTGCATCCCTTTCACCAGGAACAGGCGGAAGTTCATCAGGTTACCCTGACACCAGCGACGGTCACGCTTAAGTTCATCCAGCAGGTTCGGCGGCAGCTCTTCATAAGAGCCCGGCAGGTCGTAGGCAATCCAGACGCCCCACCCTGCACGACGCATCAGCGCCGCTTCCACGAAGTCGTGCGACAGGATCGAACCGGCAAAGTTACCTTCGCCCGGCAGCGGCGCCAGCGCACAGTGCTCAATAAACGGCTTCACGCGGATAATAGCGTTGTGACCCCAGTAGTGGGATTCACCCAACTGCCAGAAGTGCAGCCCCGCGGTAAACAGCGGCCCGTAAACGCGTGTGGCAAACTGCTGGCAGCGTGCGTACAGCGTGTCCATCCCGGAAGCGCGTGGGGAAGACTGGATGATACCCGCATTCGGGTTCGCTTCCATCAGTCGCACCAGGTTGGTCAGGCAGTCGCCGGACATCACGGAGTCGGCATCCAGTACGACCATGTAGCTGTACTGATTACCCCAACGACGGCAGAAGTCATCGATGTTACCGCTTTTACGCTTCATACGACGACGACGACGACGGTAGAAGATCTGCCCTTCGCCCTGTACCTCGGCAATCAGTTCCATCCAGGCTTTTTGCTCTGCTACGCAGATATCCGGGTTGTAGCTGTCGCTCAAGATGTAGACGTCAAAGTGCTTCTGTTGGCCGGTGGCTTTCACCGATTCCCAGGTGGCACGCAGACCGGCGAATACGCGAGACACGTCTTCGTTACAGATAGGCATAATGAGCGCCGTCCGGTGCTCCGGGTTCAGCGGCTCATCGCCGACCGTCGAGGCCGAAATGCTGTATTTGTCGCGGCCAATCAGCAGTTGCAGGAAGCCCATTAAGGCCGTCCAGAAACCGGCGGAGACCCAACAGAAGAGCACGGCAAACAGAATCAGGATCCCGGTTTGCAGCAGGTACGGCAGCAGCTGCATAAAGGAGACCCACAGGTTCTGCCCGACCATATCCGCCGGGTTGATCAGCGCCCAGCCCTGATACGGCAGAATGGTCTTCATGTACCAGGTCGCCACGACGGTCTGCGCAATCGTCAGAATCAGCAGGGTATAGCGGCGAAGCGAGCCCACCATACGCCATTTCTGTTCGCGCTCCTGCTCTTCTTTCGTCAGACGAGACAGATAGCGCGGCGTGACGTCACGGCCACGCAGACGATCCCAGAAGCGACCTACCGGGTTGGTACGCCACGGATCCGGGAACATTGAGGAGCGCGTCGCCTTCGGCATGGCCTGCAGCTGGGTGCGCCCTTCATCGTCTTTGATGAGCTGATCGCCGCCCAGAGAATCTGGCCAGCTCTCTTCAAGACGCGCCTTGACCGAGGCCAGCGGCGTGTCATCATCACGGGCAAATGCCTGGTGCTCATCGTCCAGCGCTTCGTGCACGGCACGAAGGGAACTGTTCGGGAGCGCCGCTTTTTCTGCATCCGTAAGCGACAATGCGTCGATATACTTCGTTGTGTTATTCATTTGCAGGCAGCTGATAGCTCCAGGTTTCACTCAGCGTCTGGTCAGCGTTGACCAGCGCAGCGCGCATTTCAGTGGTTTTCTTCGGATCTTTCACCTTCACGCGCAGCATCAGACGCCAGCCTTTCGTTACCGGGTTGTAACGTACGCTGTTTTCGACGATTTCACCGTTGTCGCCAATGCTGGTTTGCGCCGTAACTGGCGTATCCTGCGGCATCTTGCGCATATCTGCGCCGGTAAAATCAACCACGAAGGCCAGCGTGCCGTCCGGCTGACGAATCAGGTTGGACTGCTTCACATCACCGGTAGAGCGGCGAGTCTGCATCACGTACGCGTTATCGGTCGGGTGCAGTTTCTCTTCGTCACGGGTAAAGGTGATGGTGTACTTGTAGTTCATCTCTTTACCAGCTTCCGGCAGCTTGTCCGGCGTCCAGTAAGCGACGATGTTATCGTTGGTTTCGTCGTTGGTCGGGATTTCAACCAGCTCAACGGTCCCTTTACCCCAGTCACCTTTCGGCGTGATCCACGCGCTTGGGCGCAGATCGTAGCGGTCGTCCAGATCCTCAAAGTGAGAGAACTGGCGGCCACGCTGCAGCAGACCAAAGCCCTGCGGGTTTTCGGTCGCGAAGCTGCTGACGGCAAGGTGCTTAGGATTGTTAAGCGGACGCCAGATCCACTCGTCATTACCGGCGTGGATAGACAGACCGTTGGAGTCATGCAGCTCCGGACGATAGTTGGTCGCCGCAGAAGGCTGGTTAGGCCCGAACAGGAACATACTGGTCAACGGCGCCACGCCGAGCTTGCCGACCTTATCGCGCAGGTAAATTTTGGTCTGCACGTCAACGACGGTGTCGCGGCCAGGCATAATAATGAAGCGATAGGCTCCGGTCGCACGTGGAGAATCCAGCAGCGCATAGATAGTCAAACGTTTGTCAGTGGCTTTTGGACGCTCAATCCAGTATTCACGGAAGCGAGGGAACTCTTCACCGGACGGCAATGCGGTATCGATAGCCAGACCACGGGCGGACAGACCATAAACCTGACCCTGCCCCAGAACACGGAAATAGCTGGCACCCAGCATGCTGACGATTTCGTCGTTTTTATCTTTGCTGTTAATTGGGTACAGCACTTTAAAACCAGCGAAACCCAGATCCTTCACGGTGTCTTTGTCATGCTGAACGTCACCGAACGTGAAGTAATCCGGGCTGTACTTAATTTTACGCACGGAAGTCGCCGTAACTTCGTTAATGGTCACCGGCGTGTCGAAGTACATACCCTGATGGTAGAACTCGAGTTTGAATGGGGTCTTTATCTTATTCCAGTACGCCTTATCGTGGTTAAACTGGATTTGCTGGTAGTCCGCATATTTCATATCGCGGAAGACGGAAGGCAGGTTGCTTTTTGGTGCTTCATAGCTCTTATCAGCCAGCGATTTTGCCTGCTTTGCAACGTCATCAATAGTGAATGCCCATGCAGATGAAGTACACAGGGACAACATTACGGCTGCGCCTAACCAGCGCAGTTTCATCATCTGTGGTTTATGTTTCATATAACTAAGCACTTCCCCCTTTGTGTGCTTAAATCGATCCGATCCATTTTACTGGAAATTCAAGCAATCCGACAACATAATCCCCGTATTCTTCAGCGCAGTGGCTTATGGAGTAAACAACTGTTAACCGCTGCTTGCACTTTGAGTGCTTATCCTGGAGACAGGTAACCAGAGTTAGTGTAGGGTTGCCAACGAATGTAAACTTTATCGTCTTATCCGGTAAGGCGATTAGTCTGAGAATCGTACCTAACCCTATGAATAACAAACCCGCACAGCGTGAATATTTCCTCGACTCCATTCGAGCCTGGCTGATGCTCCTGGGGATACCCTTTCACATCTCCCTACTCTACTCCAGCCACACCTGGCATATGAACAGCGCTACCCCCTCCTGGTGGTTGACGTTATTCAATGATTTTGTTCATGCTTTTCGCATGCAGGTGTTCTTTGTTATCTCCGGCTACTTTTCCTATATGCTGTATTTGCGTTATCCGATCAAAAAATGGTGGAAAGTGCGCGTGGAGCGCGTCGGTATTCCGATGCTTACCGCCATCCCTCTTCTGACGTTACCGCAATTTCTAATGCTGCAGTACGTTAAGGGTAAGACGGAAAGCTGGCATACGCTCTCTTTCTACGACAAATATAATACGTTGGCGTGGGAACTGGTGTCGCATCTATGGTTCCTATTAGTTCTGGTGGTGCTGACATCCCTCGGCATTCTGGCGTTCCGCCTGATGCGCCGACGGCAGATTCGCCGGCGTGAAGACCTGTTTGATCATATGTCGATGGCGAAGCTGACTCTGATGTTTTTAGCATTGGGGATCGTTTATGCCGCCATTCGCCGGACTATCTTCCTGCTTTACCCGCCGGTACTCAGCGACGGGCTATTCAACTTTGTGGTCATGCAGACGCTGTTTTATGTGCCTTTCTTTATTCTTGGCGCACTGGCCTTTATTCATCCGAAGCTGAAAACGCTGTTTACTACCCCATCCCCATGGTGCATCGTCGCGGCGCTATTCGGGTTTATTGCCTACCGCCTGAACCAGCACTTTGGCTCAGGTGATGCATGGATGTATGAAACGGAATACGTGATTACGATGGTGCTGGGGGTATGGATGGTCAACGTGGTGTTCTCGTTCGGGCATCGTATGCTGAACTTCCAGTCCGCCCGCGTGACCTATTTCGTCAATGCTTCTTTATTTATCTACCTGGTGCACCACCCACTGACGCTGTTCTTTGGTGCCTGGATCATGCCGACCATTAGCTCAAATACGTTGGGCTTCCTGACCGGCCTGATTTTCGTGGTGGGTTGCGCGTTAATTCTCTACGAGATCCACCTGCGTATCCCCTTGCTGCGTTTCCTCTTTTCCGGGAAGTCGCAGCAAAAGGCAACGAAAGCACAGGTGGCCAGTCATTAAGTGTTGGCGTCATTAGCCAGGCCTGGGATCCGGGTCTGGCTGAGTAAGTGCTGATACAAATGTGTTGTTGCTGCATCAAAACAGACAAAATAGACAATTTCCGGCAGGCTGCGACGGGTCAGAAATGCCGCCACCGTACTGACGGCAATGTCAGCCGCCGCGTCTGCTGGATATCCGTAGGCTCCCGTTGAGATAGCCGGGAAAGCGATAGTGCGATAACCGTTATCCAGCGCCAGCTGAAGGCTATTGCGGTAAGCCTCTTGTAACAATGAGGCTTCGTGTTCTCCCCCACCCTGCCAGACCGGCCCTACGGTATGAATCACTGCTTTTGCCTTCAGATTTCCCGCGTGGGTGATCACCGCATGCCCTGGTGGACAGGTTCCCTGCTGCTGACGGACAACCGCACAGGCTTCCTGCAACGTTGGACCCGCCGCACGATGGATTGCACCATCTACGCCACCACCGCCCATTAATGAGGGATTGGCGGCATTGACGATAACATCCACCTCGAGGTGGGTAATATCTCCTTGCTGCACCTGAATTCGTACGGTCATGCTAACTATCCTCTGACTAAGACGAAAATATTGTCTACCATAGACAACGCTGACCGCAACTTCGTTTCAGGCTATTGATACTCTACTGTCAATATTGCCAGATTTTTTTCAGGGTTCACCCAACGTAAGCTGGCGGTTGTTTTCGCATTGGTCACTTTACGTCCTTGAAATAAATCTTTGACATTTATTGTCTCTACGCGCGGCGTTCCCTCTTCAAAACAGCTTACGCTGACCTGCCGAGCATTGGCCTGATAATCACAAGGTGACTCGACAATTTGTCCAGTGAAATGGATGATGCCGTCAGACGCAGCATGTGATTGAACGCTGCACAACAGAGTCAGCAGCGGAAGAGATAGGCTGAAATAGTGACCGAATGTTTGCATGACAACGCCCCTCATTCAAGATCGTCCGTGAATCAATACTTCCTGATCTGAAATCCGCGCCGAATACACATTTTGTAAACATTACACTAACATTAGTGTCCTTACTCGTTGATTTCAAGCATCTTTTATATAGATATTTTGTATGTTTAGAAATAATACTATCAGCTATCCAACACTCTTAGAGTGGAAAAGAAACATAAAAAAGGCCGCAACGGATAACGTTGCGGCCCCATAAATATTTCGTTAACGGTAATTACAACCGTATGGACCCGGTTGGTTACAAGGCGTTACTGTCGAACTCAGGCTCACAAAGCTATCCGATGAACCTGTCGTTGCGCCAGGACTTCCGCTTGTCTGACCGCCTCCATTGCCGCCGCCATTGCCACCGCCGTTGCCGCCTCCGTTGCCACCGCCGTTACCGCCTCCGTTGCCACCGCCATTACCGCCTCCGTTGCCACCGCCATTACCGCCTCCATTGCCACCGCCATTACCGCCTCCATTGCCACCGCCATTACCGCCTCCGTTGCCACCGCCGTGACCGCCTCCATGCCCGTGACCGTGGCCACCACCGTGTCCGCCACCTTCACCGCCGCCGTTACCGCCGCCCATGCCACCACCGTGACCGCCGCCCATGCCACCACCGTGGCCGCCGCCGTGGCCGCCGCCGTTACCGCCGCCCATGCCACCACCGTGACCGCCGCCGTTACCGCCGCCCATGCCACCACCGTGACCGCCGCCGTTACCGCCGCCCATGCCACCACCGTGACCGCCGCCGTTGTCGCCGCCCATGCCACCACCGTGGCCACCGCCGTTACCGCCGCCTATGCCACCACCGTGACCGCCGCCGATGCCGCCGCCCATGCCACCACCGTGACCGCCGCCAATACCGCCACCGACACCGCCGCCTATGCCACCACCGTGACCGCCGCCAATACCGCCACCGACACCGCCGCCTATGCCACCACCGTGACCGCCGCCGTTGCCGCCGCCAATACCACCACCGACACCGCCGCCAATGCCGCCACCGTGACCGCCTCCATTGCCGCCGCCAATACCACCACCGACACCGCCGCCAATGCCGCCACCGTGACCGCCTCCATTGCCACCGCCGTTACCGCCTCCATTGCCGCCTCCATTGCCACCGCCGTTGCCGCCTCCATTGCCGCCTCCGTTACCGCCGCCGTTGCCGCCTCCGTTACCGCCTCCGTTACCGCCTCCATCACCGCCGCCGTTGCCGCCTCCATTGCCGCCTCCGTTGCCACCGCCGTTACCGCCTCCGTTGCCGCCTCCGTTGCCGCCGCCGTTGCCACCGCCGTTACCGCCTCCGTTGCCGCCTCCGTTGCCACCGCCGTTACCGCCTCCGTTGCCGCCGCCGTTGCCACCGCCGTTGCCACCGCCGTTACCGCCTCCGTTGCCACTTCCGCCGCCGTGACCGCCGCCGTTATCGCCGCCGCCACCGTTGCCATTCGCGTTCCCGTTACCATTATTCCCGCTTCCGTTGCCACCACCTCCATTGCCATTTCCATTGCCGTTGTTACCGTTGCCGTTACCGCTCTGACCGCTATTACCACCGCCGTTACCATTCGCCGCTACGGCATATATTGTGGTTGCCGGGTATAAAACGGTGAGCGCCACTATTATGGCGATTTGCTTCATTTTCATGATAAGCCCTTTCACGCGTTATTAGTTGCTGTGTGCTATTGCCGTAATAACCGATCGCTCGCTAATCAATAAATTCAGGTCGGTATTCATCACGACACCCGTTCACAAATTACAAATTTTCCAGGCGATAGAAATCGACATTCAAGAAGCTGAATGATCAATTATTCAAGAGGTTACAAACATAATAAAAAGCAAATGACACGTGGGCGAATAAAACAAACAGCCATCCACAGCAATCAATAAGATTGTGTCTACTAATAAATGTCAGTGTCAGAACCATGAGTAATTATCACAATTACTTGCGGCTTCGTTATTCTGCATTTAGTCGGGATGTGTCGTTCTATAAAATATCGTGAAGATATACCGCCTCACCATATCAATGGTATCGTCATAGAAATATGTAAAGTTCTTACATCGATTTAATGCTGGTCTCGATGCTATATGGATGAGTATGCATATTTGATAAGCATGAGGATCTCATAATAAAGTTTGATTTAATTTTCACAGTATCAACCTTTAGTATTAACAGCTCACTATCACCTGCATTCGGATAACTTAACCAGAAAACAAAGCGTTAAAAAATCGTGGGCACAACGAAAGTGTTAAAAACGACAAATATCATGCAAATTCATCATACAAAATGGATAAGAGAAGGCTGATAGACAATTTCAATAAGACATAAAAACCTTAGATAACATAAAATTAAAAACAAAAAGAGAGATTATGTATGATCATTAAGATATGATGTTAAAAGCTTAAGAAACATGCTTTATTTACATTTTGCAATTTATTTTTACATCTTGTTTCACGATTATTTCTTGCTTTAGAATTGGTAGCGTCTAAATTTTAAATTAAGCAGACATGTCTTTTAATTATTAATTCTTAACATTTGTCAAAACAGCAGCCACATTTCAGTAATGCTTAACAAGATACCTTTATAATTTTGCCTGCTGTAAAAAAATTAGGGGTCTCATCATGCAAAAAGAGCTCACGTTAACGAACCAGACTCTTTCACTCATCACCAGGCCGTCACTTCAGTCCTGTGCCCTTTCTCAGAGCCTGAAAAAGACGTTAAGGATGAATAGTAAAATCATTAATATTCACATGGTTAGCCTGGATAATTTATCGGATGGTATCGTGCTTTTTGACATGATCGAAATCGATAAAAAGCTGGTCAAGGCCTGGCAGGAAGAACTCTGTAAAATTAATAGCGGTATAAAGCTCTTACTTTTCAATACCCCTGAAGATTATGCTTATCAGGAGATTGAAAGCTGGCCGCATATTAACGGCATCTTTTATGCGCATGATGAAGAACACTTTCTGGTCAAAGGGTTACAGAAAGTGATGGAGGGAGAATGCTACTTTTCACGTAAGCTCGCGAGCTACCTGATTATGCATTCCGGTAATTATCGTTACGATAATCAGGAGAGTACGATCCTGACATTCCGGGAGAAAGAGATCCTGAACAAACTGCGCATTGGCGCTTCTAACATCGAAATTGCGCAGTCGCTATTTATTAGCGAAAGCACGGTGAAAACACATCTATATCATCTATTTAAAAAGATCTCGGTCAAGAACCGTACCCAGGCCGTATCCTGGGCGAACGATAATTTTAAGAACTAATGCACTACCACAGCAATAAAAAAGCGGCGACAGGATTTTCCCCTGCCGCCGCTTTTCACATGTAATAGGTCTACTACAGCGCCGATTCGTTCGACGGTTCCGCTTTCGCTTTACGATTCGCCAGCCACAGCCCGCTGTTTTTCATCGCATAGCCGAAGATCAACCCCACTGCCAGCGACGAAACGACCAGACGCCAGTTCCCCTGCCCCGCAAAAGTGGCACAGGCACCAATAAAAGTACCCGGGACAAACGAGAGCAGCAGCTGCTTCGCCTGGATACACATCAGGAACGCGACAATACCCGTCACGACGTAACCCAAAATTTCCAGATGGGGAGCCAGCGCGCTGCCATAGATAATAACCAGTGCCCAGATGACACCGCTCATTGTCGTACAGGCAGAAATAGCCAACGCTTTCAGCCCATCATGCGGGCAGGCGAAATAAGCCGTACAGCCTAAGAATCCGGCCCAGCTTAGTAAACCCAGAGACACGGCAACCCATCCCCAAAGACCGGAGAGAATGCCTGTTGTGATTGCAATAGCGAAGATAACGTTCATGGCGAGCATCTTAGCAGATGCCTGGCTTTTTGATGAGATCATGAGCACAGATTGCTCATGATCTTTATTTCAGTTGCATAGAATATGTGATTTAAATCACTCTTCTTCACTTTCCTGCAGTTCGTCCCACATCGCAGCAATGGCTTCACGCGTTAGCGGTGCCATCGTACGCCAGAACGCAGTGGTGGCGTGGGCTTCAACCTTGCCAAGGAAACTTTCAAACCACGGCAGAATAAACTCACCGAACAAGGTTTCCAGTGCTTCGGTATCGTCATCTTCCGCTTTGTCTTCCAGCCAGGAAGCTGCCAGCAGCAACGTACCGATCTGGTCAGCTGGGCTGTCCCCTAACGGCATTCCCCATTCGGTCAGAAAAGTGCGAACTTCCGCCTCCGTCGCCCCTTCTACCCACGCGCTACGGCACGGTGAAACGCTGCAGTCATCACCCACGAACAGCGCATTATAGTCAGCGGCAATCTGCTGGATATCACAGCTTTTTTGCAGACGAGCCAGCAGTTCATTCTGCTCCAGTGGCCAGTCCGCGGCCAGTTTACCGTCGCGAATCACGGTAAACAGCGGCACCAGCAGTGGGTCCTGCGGTTGACGATAGTACAGCGAGCCAAGCACGCGGCAGATGATTGAAAACTCGTTCATTGGTTAATCCATTCAGTCATTAAAATTCAGCAAATTCAGGAATCGGCGGCATACCGCGCGATTCAAGGAAATTCAGGAAACGTCGTGGGGTGACGTTAAGGATCCTATCCTGCGGGAACTCCACGGCGTCAAGGATCTTCTGGCATTCGGTAAATTCACCCAGCGTAAAGGCGGTGTGTGAATCAGAGCCCAGCGCCAGCCAGCCCCCCGCATCGCGCACGGCTGCAGCAATAGCGCGGCAGCTGCTCTCACTGCCGATGCGCGAACTCACAAAGGAAGAGTTATTAATTTCCAGCGCCACATGATACTTCGCTGCTGCTGCTGCGATAGCCGGAATATCAACCGGGAATTTCGGGTTACCCGGGTGACTAATCATATGAACGTGGCCGCTGGCCATTGCCGCAATCATCGCCTCGGTATGCGTCGCCTTATCCTGCGGCGCAAAAACCGGCTCATGAAAACCGGCAATGATAAAATCGAGCGATGTCAGCATCGGCCCAGAGCAGTCAATCTCGCCCGCGGTGTTTTTGATATTCGACTCGATACCGCGCAGGATCCCGACCCCATCAACAATACGCGGCCAGATGCGCATGTTCACGAAGTGCCAGTAGTGCGGGGCATCGGCCATATCCGGGCCGTGATCGGTGATGGCGAAGAGTTTAATTCCCTTGCGCTTCGCCTCGGCGATATAGTCGTGCAGCGTACTGTAGGCATGCGTGCTGGCAACGGTGTGCATATGTAGGTCAACAGGATACATCACATTCTCCTTTCTCGTGGTAAGCCAAGGATAGCAGGAAACCCTCATGTTTATTAGCCAGGGACATCAATAGCCGCGCACGCGATCGACCTGCCCGCTTGGCTGTTCACCGCGCTCAAGCTGCGTGATAGTCCGGGCAATATAGGCAATCGCCTCTTTAGGGCGAGTCACGGCGGCAACATGAGGCGTCATCGTTACGCGCGGATGCTGCCAGAGCGGGCTTTCCTGCGGCAGCGGCTCACGGCTAAAGACGTCCAGCATTGCCGCCTTCAGCTTGCCACTGTCGAGTGCTGCCAGCAGATCGTCTTCCACAACGTGAACGCCGCGCGCCAGGTTCAGCACATAGCTATTATCCGGGAGTTGGGACAGATTCTGACGGTTAATAATCCCCACCGTTTCCGCAGTGTTAGGCAGCAGATTAATCAGCACCCGCGTCCCTTGTAAAAAGGCATTCAGCTCGGCTTCCCCGGCAAAGCTCGTCACCTGCGGCCATTCCTTACGGCTACGGCTCCAGCAGCGAACCGGGAAGCCCCACGCCAGTAGGCTCTCAGCGACTTTTGAACCCAGCACGCCCGCGCCCATAATACCGATGGCAAATTCGTCGTGGGTGTAATCCGGCAGTGGCTGCCAGCTGGACTGACGCTGCAGCGCCTGATAGTCATCAAAGCGACGGAACCAGTGTAGTACCTGGCTGACCGCGTACTCCTGCATTTGAATGCCCATACCGGTGTCTTCCAGGCGGAAGAGCGGGATAGATTCCGGCAGCATTTCCGGATGCGCCTTGAGCTTGCTGAGGATCGAGTCAACGCCAGCCCCCAGAGCGAACACGGCTTTAAGACTGCGGCCTTGCAGCATTTCCACCGGCGGATGCCACACCAGCGCGTAGTCGGCAGGTGCATCATCGCCACGCTGCCAGCCGCGAATGCGGGCATTCGGCAGCAATTTGCTTAGCTCGGCAATCCAATAAGGGGTATCAAACGTGGGGTGATAAAAGATGATCTCCATAATGACTCCTGCTCAGTGCACCGTTACCGGGATGGATCGGCGCTGTTTTTGATTATTTTTGTGGTTTAACAGAATAACAAATTTCTTTTGCCTGTCCCGGAAAATGCGGAGGCGATCGCAAAAAATACGATTTATGTCTGTTTAAGAAGCATGTTGGTTGAAGTTTGTGTAAACGCACGATTTTTTTAAAAAGTTTATTGACGGTGAGGAGCCTTTTCCCTACATTAGCGCTCGTCCCAGCAACACGGGACAACAATATGGTGAGGTGTCCGAGTGGCTGAAGGAGCACGCCTGGAAAGTGTGTATACGGCAACGTATCCGGGGTTCGAATCCCCGCCTCACCGCCATATTTGAGAAAGAGCTCGTACGAAAGTACGGGCTTTTTTTTCGCCTATTGCACAGGGCCAGCATCAATACCGCCGACCCCGAGCTACATTCAAACCGTAGCCCGGCCAAGCGCAGCGCCGCCGGGAATCGCTCATCACCCCACCGGACGCACAAAGCCAATACAAACGGTCTGAACGTCATGAGACGGGTCCGTCTGAAAATCGATCGGTATCTTCATATCAATTTGCATATGCGGCCACGCCTGTAGAGCCGTACCAAAATGTTCCGTGGAACATGAGCCCCCTACGCGGCCAATCAGCGCAACACCATCATGCAACAACTGCGCGCGACGAATATCCGCACTGTAGATATTTGGCTGCGTGATGTTGTTCCATTTGGTGATGATTTTAGGCCGGGAAGGAACGTAAAACGTTAACCATTCTGCCAGACGCTCCCCACCGACATACTTCAGCGGAGTACCGTAGCGTTGAAACCAGAGGCGGTTTACCGTATCGCTGAACGGGATAACACCGCTCATCTTTTGCCCTGCATTAGCCACGTTGGCGTACATCACACCACAGTAACCCGCAAGGACCAGCAGTGCAGCACTGAATAAAGTTACAAACGCGGCGCGTGGAACGATGACGGACGTTCGGTTGACGCAGCTGATCATTAGCGCCGGTGCCAGAATGAAAAAAGGCTGCAGCCATTCAGTTAATCTGCCGCTGTTGAAGAAGAAAAACCAACAGCAAAGCGCTGTCAGCGGAATCAGGTAGACTCCCAGCACCACCCGACCTTCCCATGACGCTGGCCAGCGTAAGCGCACGCCACAAAAATAGAGAATAGCGACAGAAATCAGCAGGGGGTAAAAAATGGATATTAAGCAGGTAAAAAGCCCCGGATTAATCCCTGGGTGCATTTCTGAATTTACCCAATGTAGCGCAGCAAAGTTATGCGCCTGTAGCCACAGGATATTAGGGGTAATTAACAGTACGCCTAATGCTAACGCACAATACCAGACAATATGCCGATAACAGCGACGAATATCCGCCACAACAAGCGTTGAGAGAAAAACAGACCCGACCAGAATCAACGTAGAATATTTTGACATGGTTGCCAGTCCGGCCAATAGAGCAAAGGCAAGCCACCAATACGGGCTTCGGCTAATAGCCTGTAGATAGCAATACATCATCCACGGCCATAGCATCACCAACAGATAATTATCGTTGTAGCTGATGATATCAAAGTTAATTAACCCTGATAAATTAAGGGTTAACAATGCCACCCAGGCCAGCTTTTTGCTGCCAGTAAGCCTGTGTGCAAATACCCAACTGCCGACCATCCCTATTGCAATGGCAAGAAAATGCGCAGCATACCAGTAAATATGCGCGGGTAAATGGAGTGCAGACTGCATGACCAGGCCGACCAGCCACGGATTTTTTGGCGAGCCCCATTCGGCGTTTTGCGCCCAATTTAGTGCCTCTACGGCATCATAGGGCACCGCGGGATCGAGTGATACCGTGACGATAGTCCACAGTACGGCATACAGCGATACCCAGAGTATAACCCATCGTAAGTTCATTATTTTTACCGGACAAATATTCAACCTCTCGAGCTTAGAGTTATCCCTCATAAAAAGTATAAACAGAGATTCAATGAGATGCTTATTTATGACCCACTGAAATAGTAAAAATAACAACGTTATCCGGATGACACATTTTAAAATATATCATCAAAATAATTAGTCACAATTTGTTAGATGTAATAGTACAAACAGAACACCGTAGAATATCTCTTTTAATCATTGCCGCGTCCTGGTTACTGCGGCACCTCATCCGCCGGTACCTGTGCCGCAATCTCTTCCGCAATACCAAACCGTTCCACCAGCAGTGCCTTTTGCTGACGGTGCGACAACGTCTCGAACGTCTCCTTCCCTCTGGCTTCTCTGAAAACCTTTTCACCTTTTACTATCCCGGTAATCGAATCATGACCCGCCAGACGAATCAGCAGCGCGCCGTCAAAGCGGCTGCTGTGGCGACTGCGTTCATGTCGCTGCGGGTATTCCGTTTCGGCAGCATCCATCTCCAGCAGTTGGCAATCTATGCGTGAACGCCCCAGCGGTTTCCAGTTCACACACCAGAATCCCTCATCACGGTGCACCCGCGTGCCCCATACCGGATGCGTGGAGTGCCAGGCCTGCAACGGTAACGGCTGGCCGTGAAGCATCGTGGTGTCGACAATAAAAAGAGTGTTATCCAGAGGAACAAACAACGTGCCGTGCCCAGGGGAGTCTGCACTTACCGGGCGCGGTGAGCGCATCGTGGACAGGCCAAACTGTACGGGGAATCCCACGGCTTTCAGCAACGCATATAGCGCGCCGTGGCTCGCCCAGCAGGTGCCACCGGTGCCAAAGCGCAGCCAGTGTGAAAAGAAATCCTCCGGCGTAAAGCCCGGTAAGGCGCCCTGAATGCCCTGCGATACCAGGATTCGTTTACGAATATTGTCGAACGGTACGGAACGGCACCACGCCTGGTAAATCTGCCCCAACCCAGACTCACTAACCGCCGGATAAGCGCGAAAACCCATTTTTTCAAGCGCCTGTTCGGCAAGCGCTGGCGGGATATCAATAGGAACATTATGTGAATTCATCATTTACCTGCGGCGTGTTTCAGACCGTCGAAAAAGAGCAACGGAGCATCAATATCACAACCCGCACGCGATTGTAAATGAAATGTAAATTCACTCTTCGATCATCAGCGCATACTCCTCGCTGAGGAAATCCACCAGCGCGCGCACCGCAGGCAGCAGCCCTCGCCGTGAAGGGAAGACCGCGTGAATCACCTCCCGCTTCGGTTCCCAATCATCGAGCACGCGCACCAGCGATCCATTGGCCAGCTGTTCTCTCGCCATCAGGATCGGCAGCTGCACCACCCCGACACCCGCCACCGCCGCCTCACGCAGCGCCAGCATATCGCTGGTCGTCAGCCGTGGTGTAAAGTGCACCTCGGCCTTTGCGCCATCCGGGCCATGTAGCGACCAGCGATGCACATGCTTGCCTGCCGACATGCTTAACCCCGGCCAGCGACTGAGTTCGTCCGGCACCTGCGGCTTACCCATCTTCGCCACCAGCGACGGGCTGGCGACGAGACAGTGACCGCGGTCCGCGAGTACGCGCATCACCAGGTCGCTGTCATCAAAAGGACGCGGCCTGACGCGAATCGCCACATCAATCCCCTCCGCCACCAGATCCACCCGTCGGTTTGTCGCTTCAAGCTGAATCTGCACGCCCGGATAACGCACCATAAAGCGCGCCAGCATCGGCCCAACGTGCACATGCAACAGCGTGACCGGGCAGGTCAGCTTCACGCAGCCTCTCGGCTCTGCCTGGAGCACAGCAATCGCCTCCTGCGCTGCCTCTGCCTCAATCAACATCGCTTTACAGTGTTGATAAAACGTCTGCCCAACTTCCGTCACCGTGAACTGCCGGGTGGTGCGCTGGATCAGCCGCACCCCAAGCTGCTCTTCCAGTTGCGCAATGCGTCGGCTGAGCTTTGACTTTGGCATATCCAGCGCGCGCCCCGCCGCAGCGAAGCCGCCGTTGTCCACCACGTGAACAAACCACGCGAAATCATTGAGATCCTGCATCACCACCTCATTGTTCTATTTTTGCAACAGTGTAGGTCATTTCCGCTATCTACCGAGTCATTACATCTGAATATAAGCTAATCCACATCAAAGCTCATTACGCAGGAGAAACAAATGAAACAGATTACGGGCGTTTATACCGCGCCACGTCCGCACTGGGTGGGTGATGGCTTCCCGGTTCGTTCGTTATTTTCCTATCAGTCTCACGGTGAAAGCCTGAGTCCTTTCCTGCTGCTCGACTATGCCGGGCCATACAGCTTCCCGGCAGACGGTGCGAAGCGCGGGGTGGGAGAACATCCACACCATGGGTTCGAGACGGTCACGATCGTCTACGCCGGGGAAGTAGAGCATCGGGATTCCACCGGTAAAGGCGGCGTGATTGGCCCGGGTGACGTGCAGTGGATGACCGCAGGCTCCGGCATTCTGCATCAGGAATTTCACTCGGCGGAGTTTGCCCGTCGCGGCGGCGAACTGAAGATGATCCAGCTGTGGGTCAATCTGCCAGCGAAGGACAAGATGACCGCACCGGGCTACCAGAGTATTGAAGCGGCCGCGATTCCAACGGTAGAGCTGCCGGATAACAGCTGGTCGCTGCGGGTGATTGCCGGTCACTACCAGGAGGCAGTTGGCCCGGCCAACACCTTCTCACCGCTGAACGTCTGGGATATGCAGCTTCAGGAAGGTAAAGAGGTCTCTTTCGAGCAGCTTGACGGCTGGAGCACTGCCCTGGTGGTGCTGGAAGGTAGCGTCACGGTGAACGGCGAAACTCCCGCTCAGGAAGCGCAGCTAGTCGTACTCAGCCAGGAAGGTAAGCGCGTTCATCTGCACGCCGGCAGCGACGCCAAATTGCTGGTGCTGGCAGGCGCGCCGCTCAACGAACCGATTGTGGGCTATGGCCCCTTCGTGATGAACAGTAAAACCGAGATCGACGAAGCCATTCGCGATTTTAACTCCGGCCGCTTTGGTCAAATCTGATAATACAGAGGTGAATAACATGTCTACTCCAGCAAATTTCAACGGCGCGCGTCCAGTGATTGATGTTAACGATGCGGTGATGCTGTTAATCGACCATCAGAGCGGCCTGTTCCAGACGGTGGGCGATATGCCGATGCCAGAGCTGCGCGCTCGCGCTGCGGCACTGGCGAAAATGGCGACGCTTGCCGGACTGCCGGTGATCACCACCGCCTCAGTGCCGCAAGGTCCGAACGGTCCGCTGATCCCGGAGATTCACGAAAATGCACCGCATGCGCACTATATTGCGCGTAAAGGCGAGATTAACGCCTGGGATAACCCGGAGTTCGTGGCTGCCGTGAAGGCCACGGGTCGCAAAACGTTAATTATCGCCGGGACGATCACCAGCGTCTGCATGGCCTTCCCAGCTATTGCCGCCGTCGCCGATGGTTATAAAGTGTTTGCGGTCATTGATGCTTCCGGCACCTACAGCAAGATGGCGCAGGAAGTGACGCTGGCCCGCGTGGCGCAGGCAGGCGTAGTGCCAATGGATACCGCGGCGGTCGCCTCTGAACTGCAGCGTACCTGGAACCGCCCGGATGCCGCCGAATGGGCCGAGGTGTATACCAAAATCTTCCCGGCGTATCAGCTGTTGATTGAAAGCTACGCAAAGGCGCAGGACGTCGTGAAAAACAACGAACAGCTTGATTCTCAGCGTTAACCCACCCGCCCCGCCGCTTTTCGGCGGGGCGGTGTTCATTGCTTAACCGAACGATAAATAAATCTGAATTTATGCTTGACCGTTTCAGGTCAACTCCCTATAGTAGCGCCCCGTTGACCACCTACGGTGAGCAGCAAAACAATATGGTGAGGTGTCCGAGTGGCTGAAGGAGCACGCCTGGAAAGTGTGTATACGGCAACGTATCCGGGGTTCGAATCCCCGCCTCACCG
Organism: Kluyvera sichuanensis; assembly: GCF_014218705.1. GTDB lineage: Bacteria > Pseudomonadota > Gammaproteobacteria > Enterobacterales > Enterobacteriaceae > Kluyvera > Kluyvera sichuanensis. The sequence continues at coordinate 96,566 of NZ_JABBJF010000002.1, forward strand.
CCATCTTTGAGAAAGAGCTCGTACGAAAGTACGGGCTTTTTTTTCGCCTATTGCACAGGGCCAGCACCAATACCGCCTGTTCCCCGGGGTCGGCGTAAACGCCTCGCCGGGGCTACATTCAAATCGTAGCCCGGCCAAGCGCAGCGCCGCCGGGAATCGCTCGGTCTACCTCACCGCCACCCTATCCGCCACCTGCGCCGCCAGCCGCAAAGACTCCGCCGTCAGGGGCGAATCGACGCGAATCCGCAGTTGCCCAACGATCCGCCCCTGAATCGGCTCGCAGCTGCTGTACACCAGTTGCGGGCTGCCACCGAGCGCCCGCGCAATCTGTTGCAAATCCGGCTCCCGCCCGTTAACGCCGTTAAAATGCAGCGTGATCAGTTGCTGTCCTTCGGCTAACAGACAGCGATTCTCCTCGCGCCCGTGATGCAACGTGCCCAGCATCCCGCGCGTCACTTCATGCTGCGGGTCGCCAAACACCTGCCACACCGCCCCTTGCTCAATCACCCTGCCCTTTTCCAGCACCGCGACTCGATCGCAGAGCGTACGGATCACGTCCATCTCGTGAGTAATCAGGATGATCGTCAACCCCAGCCGCTGATTAATCTCTTTGAGCAGGCTAAGTACCGCCAGCGTGTTTTCCGGGTCGAGCGCCGAGGTCGCCTCATCGCACAGCAAAATCTCCGGCTGCGTGACTAGCGCCCTCGCTATCCCAGTGCGCTGCTTTTGCCCACCGGAAAGCTGGCCAGGAAAGCTATTGCGCAGCGACTCCAGCCCCACCAGCCGCAGCATATCGTCAACGCGATGCCGACGTTCGGCGGCAGGGATACCCGCCATACGCAGCGGCAGCTCGACGTTCTCCGCCACCGTTTTGGTGGCGTGCAGATTGAAGTGCTGGAAAATCATCGCCACCCGGCGTCGCAAATCCCGCAACTGCCCGCGTGCGCCTTCACCAATGGGCACACCGCTTATCGTCATCTCCCCTCGGTCAGCGTTCTCCAGGCGGTTAAACAGCCGCAGCAGCGTCGATTTTCCCGCGCCGCTGCGCCCGATAATGCCAAAGATCTCCCCGGCCTGAATCTCCAGGTTGATATCGTCAAGCGCCTGCACACCGTTCGGGTATGCTTTGCTAATCCCGCGCAGGCGGATATGTTGTGTCATGGTCGTCACTCCTAAAATCCGGGCGCAATTTTTCCCTTGTACCGGGTCAGAATAAACTGGCGCACCGCATCGGAATTCAGCGCCTTCGCCAGTTTCTGAATACCGGGATCGTTGATGTTATCCGGGCGAGCGACCAGATATTCGACGTACAGACTTTTCCCCTTTTCCACAATCAGCGCTTTATCGGTATCAATTCCGGCTTCCAGCGCATAGTTGGCAAAGATAAACGCCAGATCAACCTGGCTTACCGCCCGTGCCAGCATCGCCCCTTCCAGCGGACGAATTTTGAAATGGTGCGGGTTGGCGGTGATATCTTTCTCCGTCGACTGAGGATCTTCCGGGCTCTTGAGCGTAATAAGCCCAGCCTCGCTGAGCAGCACCAGCGCCCGGCCAGTATTCACCGGATCGTTAGGGATCGCGATGCGCGCGCCATCCGGCAGGTCCTTAATGCTGGTGTATTTGGTCGAGTACGCGCCAAATGGCTCGATATGCACGCCCACCACCGGCAGCAGATTGGTATGGCGTGTCTTGTTATAATCATCGAGGAACGGACGATACTGGTAGTAGTTCGCATCCAGATTCTTTTCAGCAAGCTGCTGGTTTGGCTGAATAAAATCATTAAAGACTTTAATCTTCAGGTCCACCCCTTCTTTTGCCAGCTGCGGCTTCACAAAATTCAGAATTTCAGCATGCGGCACCGGCGTCGCGCCCACCACCAGGGTTTCATTGGCCGCCGCAGATAAAGAGAACAGCGCCATCAGCCCGGCTATCACGGTTTTTTTCATCATTTCATCCTGTCTATTATCTTATTTACGGCTCATGCGGCGCACCAGGCGGTCGCCGCTCATTTGAAGAATTTGTACCAGCGCAATCAGCAGTACGACCGTCACCGCCATCACGTCAGTCTGAAAACGCTGATAGCCAAAGCGAATCGCCAGGTCGCCTAAACCACCGCCGCCAATCACCCCGGCCATCGAGGTGTAATCGACCAGTACAATGGCGGTTACCGTTACCGCTGCTATCAGTCCACCGCGCGACTCCGGCAGCAGGGTGTGCCAGATAAGCTGCCAGGTGTTGCCCCCCATCGCCCAACTGGCCTCCACCAGCCCGTGGTCTACTTCGCGCAACGAGGTCTCAACAAGGCGAGCAAAGAACGGCGCGCAGCCCGCCACCAGCGGCGGAATAGTGCCCTGCACGCCCAGCGAAGTGCCGGTAATTAACGTCGTCAGCGGGATCATCACAATCAGCAGAATGATGAACGGCAGTGAACGCATTACGTTCACCAGCAGAGAAAGCACCCGATGCAGCAGCGGTGCATACAGCAGCCGGGGCTGCCCCGTCAGATAGAGGATGACGCCCAGCGGCAGCCCAATCAGCACCGTAAATCCCAGTGCACAGGCGAGCATCACCAGCGTATCCAGCCCCGCCTGCGCCACATCGTTCCAGTCAATTCCGGCCAGAAAAGCGAGCATGCTCTCTCCTCAGTTCCAGTCGTGACGCGCCGGGCGCTTGCCGTTCAACACCCAGTTGCCCAGCAGGTGATACTTCCAGCGCACCGGATCATGCAGCGTATGCACGCGTCCGTTACGCCAGTGGCGGTCGTAGTTGTAGCGAGGGTGCGTCGAGCGGGTGCCTCCCAACTCAAACAGCCGCGAGGCGGCCTCAAGCGCGGCTTCGGTGGTGAAAATCTTGGCACGCGCCACGGCAATCGATGCCAGTGCCACCGTCTCCTCCGAGAGGTCATGTTTATAGCGATCCAGCACCTTACCGGCCTGCTCCAGCAGCGCATCGGCGGCGGCCAGGCGACTATCGAGCGCGCCAATCTGGTAGACGGTCAGCGGGTCATCCCCCGCCCGTTCGACACCGGCATCAATCCACGGTCGGGCAAACTGATTCACAAAGCTGACGGTATCGTTCAGCGCCGCGCGGGCGATCCCGGCATCTATGGCCGCGGTGGTCAACTGCGCAAACGGCCCGGCGAGCGTTGGCGTGTCGTAGGATTTCCAGGTCGGTATCAGGTTAAACGGCTCCACGTGAAGGTTTTCAGCCAGCACCGTGCCGCTTGAGGTGGTGCGTTGACCCAGGCACGCCCAGTCGTTTACCACCGTCAGCCCCTTTGTCCCGCGCGGTACAAAGGCCAGCTGCGCGTGTCCGTCATCGTCCAGTGCTAGCACCCCGAGCCAATGGGCGTACAACGAACCGGTGCAGTAGCCTTTACGACCGTTTATCCGCAGGCCATCAGCGGTATGGCAAATCCGCGTCTGGATGTCCTGCACCGTTTTGCCGCCGGTTTCCGACAGCGCGTTGGCAAAGCGATAGCCCTTCAGCGCCAGGTCAAAGAAATAGCGCTGCTGCTCTTCATCCCCCTGCAGGCGAATATCCTCAAGCAGGCAGTAGTGGTTCTGCGGAATTTGCCCCAGCGCAGGGTCAGCGGCGGAGATAATGGCAATCACCGCCGCGAGCGTCGCGGCCGACACCTCTGCACCGCCAAAACGGCGCGGCACGGTGATGCCCCACAGCCCGCTATTGGAATAGGCATTAACCACCTCGGGCGGCACCACGCCGCTGAGGTCGCGCTCAGACGCGCCGGGCTGCAGAAAAGCGGCAATCTCGTGAGCGATGCTAATCGCCTCTTCATCGCGGGTAATAACGTGCGCATGGGGTGCCGCGCGGGTGTAGTCGGGGTTTATTTGCGTCTCTGACATAGCATGGTCTCGGGTGGTGTTATCAGCACGGTAAAAATGCAATATCTGATTGATATTCATGCATATCCCATTAAGGAATGAATGATTGCATCTTTTAACTTTTAGGTTATATGTGTTGATAGCAATGTTTATGCCAGCTTTAACAGCCCCGTATTTCAGGCAGTTATGCTTAACCGCGAGTACCAGAGAGTGGGATTTGCAACACGCCGTTGCTGCTGCTGTTGTATTTGCAACAGGCAAAAATAACAAAGCCCGGTTTCCCGGGCTTTGCAGACGTTACAGCGGTTAGTAGTAGGCTTTCAGCGTGCGCTGGCAGAGCGCCGAGCGTACGCAGTCATCTTTGGTGAAGCGAACAATGCCTATCATCTCATCTTCTTCAAAACGGGCCAGCGCATCGCTGAGCCCGGACTGAACGCCGCGCGGCAGGTCACACTGGGTGATGTCCCCATTCACGATAACCGTGACGTTCTCCCCGAGGCGGGTTAAAAACATCTTCATTTGCGCCGCGGTAACGTTCTGAGCCTCATCAAGAATCACCACCGCATTTTCAAATGTACGTCCGCGCATGTAGGCGAACGGCGCGATCTCTACCTTACCAATTTCCGGGCGCAGGCAATATTGCATAAAGGAGGCGCCCAGTCGTTTCACCAGCACGTCATAGACGGGGCGGAAGTAAGGGGCGAATTTCTCCGAGATGTCTCCGGGCAGGAACCCCAGGTCTTCATCGGCCTGAAGGACGGGACGCGTCACGATAATCTTATTCACATCCTTATGAATGAGCGCCTCCGCAGCTTTCGCTGCGCTGATCCAGGTCTTGCCGCAGCCCGCTTCGCCGGTAGCGAAGATCAGCTGCTTACTCTCGATAGCATGCAGGTAGTGGGCCTGAGCGTCATTGCGGGCGGCAATCGGCGAGGTGTCGCGACTATCGCGCGCCATACCGATTGCTTCCACTCCACCACTCATTTGCACAAGCGAGGTGACCGATTCTTCTTCACGTTGTTTGTGGCTGCGTGAGTCACGTCTCAGCACACGTTTTGCTTCGCGATGAGCTTTGATCACTGCTTTTTGTCTTCCCATGGATAGCACCTTGAGTTGTAGGTTTATACACTTCATCCTTCAAGCCGCCTCGGCGTTGGCTGCGCTCGCTCACCCCAGTCACTTACTTTAGTAAGCTCCTGGGGATTCACTCGCTTGCCGCCTTGATGCAACTTGAATGATTTCGTGTATGCATCACACGCGCTGATATCAGCACGATTATGCGCACGAACGTCTGAGGTTTGGCTTCCTTGTAAGCCATAGCAACTGCCTGTCGAAATGACGAATACGCACGGCTACGCGCACCGCGCAATACGTCGGGAACAACGGGTTGAATTCGAATTGGATGAAAAATTGAAGTGACGAAATCGCTGCCGGAGAGAGGGCCTCCGCGCGGGATGGTGCGGGTTGAGGTTCTGCTTAGTCCAGTCAAGGACGCTACCATTCGCGATCTCCATAGTGAAACGGAAACTACCGCTATATTTATTATTACATCCAAATCAACAAAAGATGCAACATAATTTTTACATAAATATAACAATGGCTTTCAGAGATAGCATCTGACATTTATGTGACAGTTTTATATCAATCAGAGGGGAAATGAAAAAAAAGGACTGATTTTTGGCGATATTCTGAAGTTTAGGGGAAATCCCGGGGTCGCTTGCGCTCGCCCGGGCTACAAATGCGCACTGCCGGATGGCGGCGCAAACACCTTATATGGGCTACAAATGCGTGCCTTACAATGTAGCCCGGCCAAGCGTAGCGCCGCCGGGACTGCACTCAGGCCTGCAACAGCGTGCTACCCAGATAGCTCTTATCCGATGCCACCCCCGGCAGCACAAAGAAATACCCGCCGCCAATCGGCTTCACGTACTCCTCGAGCGCTTCACCGTTCAGGCGTTTCTGCACCGTCAGGAACCCTTTTTCAAGGTCGTGCTGGTAGCAGACAAACAGCAGCCCCATATCCAGCTGGCCGGAGTTGGAAATGCCCAGCGAGTAGCTGTATCCCCGACGCATCATCAGGCTCGACTGGGTCTCTTTGGTCCGCGGGTTAGCCAGACGAATGTGGCTGTCCAGTGCAATCACATCGCCGTTCGGGTCGCGGGTGTAGTCCGGCGCATCGTGCTCGTTCTTCATGCCCAGCGGCGCGCCGCTGTGCTTGTCGCGCCCGAAAATCGTCTGCTGCTCCTTGAGCGGCGTACGATCCCAGGACTCAACGTGGAACTGAATAATGCGCACGGCCTGATACGAACCGCCCTTCGCCCACGCCGGTTCCCCCTGATCGCCGGTCACCCACACCACCTCGTCCATCAGCGGCTTATCGCGGCCGTCCGGGTTAGCCGTGCCGTCTTTAAAACCGAGCAGGTTGATTGGTGTCTCTTTCCCTTCGCTGCGCGCCGCGTGGTCGGAGATAAACCCTTCCCGCTTCCAGCGCACGCTGAGCAAGTCCGGCGTGTGCTTGATAATATCGCGCAGCGCGTGGATCACCGTGTCCTGCGTGTTGGCGCAAATCTGCAGCAGCAGGTCGCCGTGGCACAGGGCCGCATCCAGCGCATCGTTCGGGAAGCGCGTCATCTTCTGTAGTTTCTTCGGCGCTTTATCCGCAAGACCAAAACGGCTGTCGAACAGCGACTGGCCGACCGATACCGTCATGGTCAGGTTATCCGGGGCGATAAACGCACCGAGAATGCCGGAGTCCATCGGCGGCAAACGTGGATTCGGTGTATCCGGTGCCGGGCCACCTTTGGTGAGGAAGGCAATGCGGTCGGTCAGCAGACGGAACAGACGTTCAAGGTCTGCTTTATCCGCCGCCAGCACGTCAAATGCCACCAGCATCATCGCGGCCTGCTGCGGCGTCAGTACGCCTGCCTGGTGCTCGCCGTAAAACGGCTGGATTTCCATCCGGCTATTGGTCGTCGGCGCCTCGCTGGCCTTCGCCGCGTGCGCCACTGGGCAACCGCCGGAAATTGCCAGCGCGCCTCCCAGCGCGCCGATCCCTTTTAATAAACGACGACGTGACGGTTCGTTCAGGTCGTCAGAGTGCTGCTTTGCCATCTTGCTTAGTCCAGACCCAGGATCCCACGAAGCTGCGCCAGATCTTCCGCCAGAGTGGTGATCGGCCCTTTCAGCGCATTGCGGTCCGCATCGGTCAGCTTGTCATAGGTTTCGAAGCCGTCTTTGGTGCGGTATTTGCTAAGAATGGTGTCCACTTTCTTGAAGTTAGCATCAACCTTCGCCAGCAGCGCGCTGTTCTCTTTCTGCAGTTGTGGACGCAGCAGGTCAACAATCTTCTGCGCGCCATCGATGTTAGCCTGGAAGTCCCACAGGTCAGTGTGGCTGTAACGATCTTCTTCGCCGCTGATTTTGCTCGCCGCCACTTCTTCAATCAGACCCGCTGCGCCACCTACCACTTTTGACGGTGGGAAAGCCAGCTCGGAGATACGTTTTTGCAGCTCCAGCACGTCGGTATTCAGTTGGTCGGCATAGTGCTCCATGCCTTTCACGCTGTTGTCGCCAAACAGCGCTTTTTCCAGACGGTGGAAGCCGGTGAATTTCGGATCCGCCGCTTTCTGTTCGTAGTCGTCTTCACGGGCATCGATGCTACCGTCGAGGTCAGAGAACAGCTCGGCAATCGGTTCGATACGCTCGTAGTGCTGACGAGTAGAAGCGTACAGGGATTTCGCTTTAGCGATATCGCCCGCTTTCACCGCATCGGTAAAGGCTTTGGTGCCTTTCACCAGCTCAGCCGTTTCGGCGGTCACATACGCTTTATAGGCAGTAATGGCGTCGTTCAGGCCCAGCAGCGCGTTGGCTTTCGCCGCGTCTTTGGTCGCTTCGCCTTTGACGATCAGCTTGCCTTTCGGGTTGGTCAGCAGGCCGCAGGTCATGTCGTATTCGCCCGGCTGCAGGTTCGCGGTCATCTTCTGAGTGAAGCCCGGCGCGATGTTTTCACGCTCTTCCACCACCATGACCCCTTTCAGGATCTCCCACTCCAGCGCCTTCTGGCTGTGGTTCTGGATGATAAACTGGGTTTTACCGGCGTTCACCGTGATGGACATCGGTTCACACTGTTTGTCGTTTACCGTCACTTTAACCTGCGGAATATCGGCAGCCTGTGCCATAAACGCCGTAGAGAAGAGTGCTGCGATGCCCGTCTGCAACGCGCTGCGGCGGAAGTTCTTGGTCATGGTCCATCCCTTTCGATAAGTAGTAGTCACTAAACAGCCGTTTTCTGCCTTATGGGGCGATACGTGATGTTGATGTAGCAGCGCGCGGCGGCCAGAAGAACAGCGCCAGTGCCGGAATCAGATACAGGAAATAGACCGCCACTTCGCTGACGCTCGGCGCTTCCTGATAACCAAAGATGCCTTCCAGCAGCGTGCCGAAAAGCGAGTGCGTGGTCAGCGTGCCGCTGAGGTCAAAGGCGACGTCCTGGAAAGCGTTCCATAGGCCCGCTTCGTGGAAGGCGCGAATCGCCCCAGCCGCCAGCCCAGCCGCGACCAGCAGAATAAACAGGCTCGTCCAGCGGAAGAACACGCCGAGGTTGAGGCGAATACCTCCCCAGTAAAGCAGGAAGCCCAGCACCACGGCCGTTGCCAGACCCAGTATCGCCCCCAGCGGCGGCCAGATGCCGAGATCCTGCTGGAATGCTGCCAGCAGGAAGAAGACCGACTCCAGCCCTTCACGCGCCACGGCGAAAAAGACCATCATAATCAGCGCCCAGCCGTGGTTATTGCCCTTTTGCAGCGCGTTATCCACCGCCTGCTCGAGCTGCTGTTTGACGTTGCGGGACACCTTACGCATCCAGAACACCATCCACGTCAGAATAACCACCGCCACCACGGCCACCAGTCCTTCAAACAGCTCCTGCTCTTTTTGCGGGAACTCACCGGTAGTTTCGTTGATAAAGATGCCCAAACCTAAGCACAGCGCGGCGGCCAGAATCACGCCAATCCACATGACGCCAATCCAGCGACCGCGCTGCGTGCGCTTCAGATAGCTGGCAATCAGGCTGACAATCAGCGCTGCTTCCAACCCTTCGCGCAGCATAATGAGAAAAGGCACAAACATGTGGACATCCTTAAATGTGTAACGCCGTCAACTTTTGCAAAGACAGGTAAATGTGAGTGATAGTGATTATCATTAAGCCAAAAATAAACACAAGCGAAATGTGAGGGAAATAATGACGAGATGTAAAAAAATAGCGTCGATATAGTTGCGTGAGTTATCAAGCACCGACATAAAAAAGCCCGCAGTATTGCGGGCATTTAGAAGGGTAGCCCGGCCGAGCCAAGCGACGCCGGGATCGTACACCGAGCTACCCTGGAACCGGTGCTACCGCACCTCGTCCGGGCTACTTAAGCGGGACGGCGGCGCAGAGTGATAATGCGCGTCTGCTTTCGCAAAACGCTCCTGCATGCTGGTCGACGGTGCTTTATCCAACAGGCTGAACAGGACGATACCGGCGCTGCCAAAGATAAAGCCAGGGATGATTTCATACAGCCCCAGCCAACCGAACTGCTTCCAGACGATTACGGTAACAGCACCGATAATCATCCCCGCCAGCGCGCCGTTGCGAGTCATACGCGACCACATCACCGAGAACAGCACCACCGGGCCAAACGCGGCGCCGAAGCCTGCCCAGGCATAGCTCACCAGACCCAACACGCGGTTTTCCGGGTTTGCCGCCAGCGCGATAGCCACCAGCGCTACCACCAGCACCATAAAGCGCCCTACCCATACCAGCTCTTTCTGGCTGGCGTTTTTACGCAGGAACGCTTTGTACAAATCTTCGGTAATGGCACTTGAGCAGACCAGCAGCTGGCAGCTCAGGGTTGACATCACCGCCGCCAGAATAGCCGACAGCAGGATCCCGGCAATCCATGGGTTGAACAGAATCTGCGCCAGTTCGATAAACACACGCTCGGCGTTCTGGCTTACCGGCCCGGCCACCGACGGGTTGTTCTGGAAGTAGGCAATGCCGAAGAAGCCCACGGCAACCGCACCGGCCAGACACAGGATCATCCAGGTCATGCTGATACGGCGGGCGTGCACAATGCTGTGGTGGGAATCGGCAGCCATAAAGCGCGCCAGAATATGCGGCTGACCGAAGTAGCCCAGACCCCAGCCCATCAGTGAAATGATGGCGACGAAGTTCAGCCCTTTGAGCATATCGACGTTCTCAATGCTCTTCTGTTTGATAACTTCCAGCGAGTCGCCCATGCCGCCGACCGCGAAGATAACAATCACCGGGGTAAGGATCAGCGCGAAAATCATCAGGCTGGCCTGCACGGTATCGGTCCAGCTTACTGCGAGGAAGCCACCGATAAAGGTGTAGAGGATGGTCGCTGCCGCCCCCGCCCACAGTGCGGTTTCGTAGCTCATGCCGAAGGTGCTTTCGAACAGACGCGCACCGGCAACAATCCCGGAAGCACAGTAGATGGTGAAGAACAGCAGGATAACCAGCGCGGAGATAATACGCAGCACGCGGCTGTTATCTTCAAAGCGCCCGGTAAAGTAGTCCGGCAGCGTTAAGGCGTTATTGTTGGCCTCGGTGTGCACGCGCAAGCGCCCGGCTACCAGCTTCCAGTTAATCCACGCACCGACGGTCAGGCCGATGGCAATCCAACTTTCCGAGATACCGGAGATGAAGATGGCGCCCGGTAGGCCCATCAACAGCCAGCCGCTCATATCAGAGGCGCCGGCTGAAAGCGCAGTCACGAACGGGCCCAAGCTGCGGCCGCCGAGAATATAGTCATCGAAATTTTTGGTGTTGCGCCATGCAAAGAAGCCAATGAGGATCATGCCAAAAATATAAACAACAAAGGTCACCAGCATCGGTGTACTAATAGTCATTAAATTCTCCAGAATTATGCGTCGGCAATATCCCAATTTGCCGTCTTTATCATTGCCGGAACGGGGCAATCATTTGAAGCGACCGTATCCTGACGGAAGCGGAATTTTTTCACAAACGATTTAACACCGCATTTACATCGAATGCATTAGCCCGCTGATAGCATTTTCCTATAGGTTGCACTCCCTCACGCTTTTTACGGTTGCACCGATAATAACTGTTAAGTGGCGCATAAAATCAGCTCGCGATACCTATTTCCAGAGCCGCTTGCCATAAGTTTTACCATTAACAATTAATTCATTTTTAAGCCTGCAACGGCCGTCACATTTAACACGGTTGCACAAAGTTGCAACATGATAGATATTCCTGTTACGCAATTACGATGACAACCGAGCAACAGGAGTAGATGGCATGGGCACCACCACCATGGGGGTTAAGCTGGATGACGCAACGCGTGAGCGCATTAAGAGTGCGGCGACACGGATCGACCGCACCCCTCACTGGCTCATAAAGCAGGCGATTTTTAACTATCTGGAAAAGCTGGAAAACGATGAAGTCCTGCCTGAGCTGCCTGCGCTGCTGTCGGGTGCCGCGAACGAGAGCGATGAATCAGCCCAGCCAGCGGAAGAAATCCACCAACCGTTCCTCGAATTCGCCGAGCAGATCCTGCCGCAATCCGTGACCCGTGCGGCGATCACCGCCGCCTGGCGTCGTAGCGAAACCGACGCCGTGCCGATGCTCATGGAGCAGGCCCGTCTGCCGCAGCCGATTGCCGAACAGGCGCATCAGTTAGCCTGGAAGCTGGCGGAAAAGCTGCGCAACCAGAAAACCGCCAGCGGCCGTGCCGGGATGGTACAGAGCCTGCTGCAGGAGTTTTCCCTCTCTTCTCAGGAAGGCGTGGCGCTGATGTGCCTCGCGGAAGCGCTGCTGCGTATTCCTGATAAAGCCACCCGCGATGCCCTTATCCGCGACAAAATCAGCAACGGTAACTGGCAGTCGCACATTGGCCGCAGCCCGTCACTGTTCGTCAACGCCGCCACCTGGGGGCTGCTGTTTACCGGCAAGCTGGTCTCTACTCACAACGAAACCAGCCTGTCACGCTCGCTGAACCGCATTATCGGTAAGAGCGGTGAGCCGCTGGTGCGTAAAGGCGTGGACATGGCGATGCGTCTGATGGGCGAGCAGTTCGTCACCGGCGAAACCATTGCCGAAGCGCTGGCCAACGCCCGTAAGCTCGAAGAAAAAGGCTTCCGCTACTCCTACGATATGCTCGGCGAAGCCGCGCTGACCGCCGCCGATGCGCAGGCCTATATGGTCTCTTATCAGCAGGCGATTCACGCCATTGGCAAAGCCTCCAATGGGCGCGGCATTTATGAAGGCCCGGGCATCTCCATCAAGCTTTCCGCCCTGCACCCGCGCTACAGCCGCGCGCAGTACGACCGCGTGATGGACGAACTCTATCCGCGCCTGAAATCACTGACCCTGCTGGCGCGCCAGTACGACATCGGCATTAACATCGACGCCGAAGAGGCCGATCGTTTAGAGATCTCCCTCGATCTGCTGGAAAAACTGTGCTTTGAGCCAGAGCTGGCGGGCTGGAACGGCATTGGCTTCGTGATTCAGGCCTATCAGAAGCGCTGCCCGTTTGTCATTGATTACCTGATTGATCTCGCCACCCGCAGCCGTCGCCGCCTGATGATCCGTCTGGTGAAAGGCGCCTACTGGGATAGCGAAATCAAACGCGCGCAGATGGACGGCCTCGAAGGCTATCCGGTCTACACCCGCAAGGTGTACACCGACGTCTCTTATCTCGCCTGCGCGAAAAAACTGCTCGGCGTGCCGAACCTGATCTATCCGCAGTTCGCCACCCACAACGCCCACACCCTGGCGGCGATTTATCAACTGGCGGGCAATAACTACTACCCGGGCCAGTACGAGTTCCAGTGCCTGCACGGCATGGGCGAACCGCTGTACGAGCAGGTGGTGGGTAAAGTGGCGGAAGGCAAGCTGAACCGTCCTTGCCGTATTTATGCCCCGGTAGGTACTCACGAAACGCTGCTGGCCTATCTGGTGCGTCGTCTGCTGGAAAACGGCGCCAACACCTCATTCGTTAACCGCATTGCCGATAGCAGCCTGCCGCTGGACGAGCTGGTTGCCGACCCGGTGCTGGCGGTCGAGAAGATGGCGCTACAGGAAGGCGCGTCCGGTCTGCCGCATCCGAAGATCCCGCTGCCGCGTGATCTCTACGGTAAAGGCCGCGTCAACTCCGCTGGTCTGGATATCGCCAACGAACACCGTCTGGCCTCCCTCTCCTCGTCGCTGCTCAATAGCGCGCTGCATAAGTGGACGGCGAAGCCGATGCTGGAGCATCCGGTTGCCGACGGCGATATGGTGCAGGTGATTAACCCGGCTGAGCCAAAAGACGTGGTGGGCTATGTCCGCGAAGCGACTTCCAGTGAAGTGGAGCAGGCGCTGGACAGCGCGGTGAACAACGCGCCAATCTGGTTTGCCACTCCGCCGCAAGAACGTGCCGCGATTCTGGAACGTGCGGCGGTGCTGATGGAAGATCAGATGCAGCCGCTGATGGGGATTCTGGTGCGTGAAGCCGGGAAAACCTTCAGCAACGCCATTGCCGAAGTGCGTGAAGCTGTTGACTTCCTGCACTACTACGCCGGTCAGGTTCGCGATGATTTTGATAACGAAACCCACCGCCCGCTGGGCCCGGTAGTCTGTATCAGCCCGTGGAACTTCCCGCTGGCTATCTTTATGGGCCAGGTTGCCGCCGCCCTTGCCGCCGGTAACAGCGTGCTGGCCAAACCGGCCGAGCAGACCCCGCTGATTGCCGCACAGGGTATCGCCCTGCTGCTGGAAGCAGGCGTACCGGCAGGCGTGGTGCAGCTGCTGCCAGGCCGTGGTGAAACCGTCGGCGCGCAGTTGACCGGCGATGCCCGCGTGCGCGGCGTGATGTTTACCGGTTCTACCGATGTCGCTACCCTGCTGCAACGCAATATCGCCACCCGTCTCGACGCTCAGGGCCGCCCAACGCCGCTGGTCGCCGAAACCGGCGGTATGAACGCGATGATCGTCGACTCTTCCGCGCTCACCGAGCAGGTGGTGGTTGACGTGGTGGCCTCAGCCTTCGATAGCGCAGGCCAGCGCTGCTCGGCGCTGCGTGTGCTCTGCCTGCAGGACGATATCGCCGACCACACGCTGACCATGCTGCGCGGCGCCATGGCGGAGTGTCGGATGGGCAACCCTGGCCGTCTGACCACCGATATCGGGCCGGTGATTGATGCCGAAGCGAAAGCTGGTATTGAACACCATATCCAGACCCTGCGCGCCAAAGGCCGCACCGTCTTCCAGGCCGCGCGCGAAAACGCCGAAGACAGCCGCGAATGGCAGAGCGGCACCTTTATTCCACCAACGCTGATTGAACTCGACAGCTTCGACGAACTGAAAAAAGAGGTCTTCGGCCCGGTACTGCACGTGGTGCGCTACAGCCGTAATCAGCTGGATTCGCTGGTTGAACAGATTAATGCCTCCGGCTATGGGCTGACCCTCGGCGTGCATACCCGCATTGATGAAACTATCGCTCAGGTGACCGGCAGTGCGAAGGTCGGCAACCTGTACGTCAACCGTAATATGGTCGGCGCGGTCGTGGGCGTACAGCCGTTCGGCGGTGAAGGCCTCTCCGGCACCGGCCCGAAAGCGGGCGGCCCGATGTACTTGTACCGTCTGCTGGCAAGCCGCCCGGAAACGGCGCTGGCGAAAACGCTGGCGCGTCAGGATGCCGGTCAGGTCGTCGATACGCAGTTGAAAACGCTGCTGGAAAAACCGCTCACCGAGCTGCAAAGCTGGATGGCCGGTCGTCCGGAACAGCTGGCGCAGAGCAAGCGGTATAGCGAACTGGCACAGGCCGGTACCCAACGCGTGCTGCCGGGACCAACCGGCGAGCGCAACACCTGGACGCTGGTACCGCGTGAGCGCGTGCTGTGCGTAGCCGATAATGAGTCGGATCTGCTGACGCAGCTCTCGGCGGTAATGGCGGTCGGCAGCGAAGTGCTGTGGCAGGATGCGCCGTTGCAGCGTGAGCTGGTGAAATCGCTGCCGAAAGCGGTGAGCGAGCGTATCCACTTTGCGAAGCCGGAAACGCTGATGAACGCCTTCTTTGATGCGGTGATTTACCACGGTGATTCCGACCAACTGCGCGAACTCTGCGAGCAGGTGGCGGCGCGCGACGGGGCGATTGTTTCGGTGCAGGGCTTTGCTCGCGGGGAAACTAACCTGCTGCTGGAGCGTCTGTATCACGAGCGTTCGCTCAGCGTGAACACCGCCGCAGCGGGCGGCAACGCCAGCCTGATGACGATTGGTTAATTAGGCGGACATCCCGGGGTCGCTCTCGCCCGGGCTACAAATGTGCACGAATGTAGCCCGGGCGAGCGCAAGCGACCCCGGGAAACCCACCGACTAAAAAACAGATTTCGTCGTCCACACCCGGCTGTGCCAGCGCCGGTACATCAGCATCGCCCGCAGCCCTTCATCAATAATGTAGGCTATCCACACCCCCACCAGCCCCCAGCCGATATACACGCCAAGCAGGTAGGAAAACGGCAGGCTGACAATCCACATCACGATAATCCCGCAGATAAACGGAAAGCGAACGTCGCCGGTGGCGTTCAGGCTGCTGATAACGATGATATTGGTCGCGCGCCCCAGCTCGAGCAAAATCGACAGCATAAACAGCTTTTTGGTCAGGGCAATAATCTCCTGATTAGGGGTAAAGAGCTGCATAATCGGCTCGGCAAGCAGGTAGATAACCACGCTGATAGACAAGGCCACCATCAGCCCCAGTCGCCAGCTTTTAATCCCCTGGCGGTACGCCGCGTCTATCTCCCGCGCCCCCACCGCGCGGCCGATAATAATCTGCGAGGCCTGGCCGATGGACATGGCAAACAGCGCAACAAACTGGCTGATCGTTGAGGCGTACACCTTAGTGGTCAGCGCTTCGGTACCGAGAAAGGCGATAATCGCCGTTACCACCAGCTGTGACCCCGCATAGGAGAGATTCTCCCCCGCCGACGGCAGGCCGTAGCGTAGAATAGCCCCCAGCATCTTTCGCGAGCACTGCTTCAACTTCTGCCAGCGGAACACGTAGCCGATGTATTTTTTCAGCATCCACGCCGACATCAGCATGCCAATGATGTTGGCAATACACACCGCAATCCCCACCCCGGTGACGCCAAGGTCGAGAAAGCTCAGCTTGCCGTAGAGGAAGAGATAGTTGAACACCACGTTAATTACGCTGACCGTGATCGGCACCAGCATCGCCTGGCGGACATAGCCGTGGGTGCGCAGAATCGGCAAAATGGACGAATAGAGAGCGATAACCACCGAAATGCCCCCGATAATGCGGATAAATGGCGACCCCACGACCACCAATACCTCACTGAGCCCCAGCATGCGCAGAAACGCATCGCCGAACAGGATAAAGATAAGGCTCATCGCCACGCCAATGAGAAAAGCCACCACCAGCCCGTTAGTGATCACCCGCTCAACGCGCTTAAACCGCTTCGCGCCAATCAGTTGCGCCACCACAATCTGCACACCGACGGTCAAAAAACCGTAAAAGATCACCGAAATTGCCAGTATCTGGTTGGCAACACCGGTGGCGGCAACGGCTTCGTCGGAATAGTGCCCCAGCATAAAAACGCTGACGTACCCGAGCATCAACCGCAGCAGTTGCTCCACAAAAATCGGCCACGCCAGCGTGAAAAGCTTTAACCGAGGCTGAACGTTAGTGCCGGACATCACTGTCATCTCCCTTTCCTCTCCCATGCGAATGCGCGATCATCAACCTTCTACACCAAAGGCGTCCAGTCGATCGTTGCGCCACCTTTCAAATTCGGAAAAACGAACGGTGGTTGGAGGAGATTCGGGGGTAAAATCGTGTTATATCCTGAGCCTAAGCGCCGTATGAATAATCTGGAGAGTCAACCGATGAAACGTCTCTTACCCGCCTTCGCCCTGCTGCTGACCAGCGGTTATGCCCTGGCGGACGAATGTGCCGATGCCACCACGCAGGCGGATTTGAATACCTGTTCCGCCGCGCAGTATCAGGCAGCCGATAAAAAACTCAATCAAACCTGGCAGGATGTGCTGAAGCGCGCGGAGCCCGCGCAGCGAGATTTACTGAAGAAAGCCCAGTCGGCGTGGATTACGCTGCGGGACGCGGACTGCGCGTTTATCAGCTCCAGTAGCCACGGCGGCACCGCGCAACCGATGGTAAACAGCCAGTGCCTGACCGACAAAACCAACGAGCGCGAGGCATTTCTCTCATCGTTGCTACAGTGTGAAGAGGGCGACCTGAGCTGCCCTCTGCCGCCCGCCAGCTAACGGACGCGAATACCGTCGATGATGATCCGCTGGACGTTATCGACGGTCTGCTGAAAGAAGGTTTCATCACGCAGGGTTTTGCCGGTCACTGCTTCCACCTGGGTGGCGAAATCGGCGTAGTGTTGGGTCGTCGCCCAGATCATAAAGATCAGATGATGCGGGTCGATAGGTGCGAGCTTTCCAGCCTGAACCCAGGCGGCAATAATCGCCGATTTATCCGCCACCAGCGCTTTCAGGTCGCCGGTCAACTCATCCATCACCAGCGGTGCCCCCTGCAGCATCTCCAGACAGAACAGCTTAGAGGCCTGCGGGTAGTCGCGTGAGACTTCAAGCTTGAGACGGATATACTCTTTAATCGCCACCAGCGGCGCCAGATCTTCGCGAAATGCCTTTAGCGGCGCCAGCCAGATATCGAGGATCTGCTGCATCACGGCCACATAAAGCGCCTCTTTTGACGGGAAGTAGTAAAGCAGATTGGTTTTCGACACCCCGGCCAGTTCCGCGACCTGTTCAAGGCGCGTACCGTGGATTCCGTATTGTGAAAAGGTATTCAGCGCGGCGGTAAGGATGGCCTGCTTTTTCGCACTCACGGCCTGCGAACGTTTGCCACCTTTCTTTACTGCATCCTGAGCCATGCGCCCTCTCCTTGTTATTTACGGCATCAATGCCTATTTTGCGGGTTACGGCCAGAAAAAGAAACCGCCGGATTATCCGGCGGTTAGGAGAGAGGCAGACATTTCACGCACCGCTAGCTGTTGCGGTGGCTGCCATGGCTGTTTTTCCCGCCTTTTTTGCCCGCTTCCGAGGCGCGTTGGGGATCGTTCTTGAAGTTCCCGCCGCTGTGTTGGCCGCCCTTACGACCTGCTTCTGATGCTCTTTCACGGTCTTCGGCAAAATTGCCGGAACCGCCACGATGGTTTGCCATTACTGACCTCCGGTTGAGAGAACGACATAGTGCATTACGTAATTCAAAGCGCGTTCACCCGCCGTGCTGCACGGGTAGTAATAAGATTAGCCGTCGCAGCGGCAGCGCAGGCGAATTGGTCACATTTTGTCATATCTGCCCGCCGTTTTTGCCAAATGGGCGTCTTACGGGTGCGTAATTGACTCTTATGGTGGAGGAAAGCCGGTCAGATAAAAGTGTGTCAGCGTACGTCAAAGCGCGCAGTGGCGGCAAAAAATCATGCCACAAAGGCACGGATAAATTGCCGAATCGTTGCAGCGAATCCGTCATTAGCGACTATGCTTAAACATGCTTGTTAGAAACCGACGAATTTGACACAGGAGAGTTAAGATGAGTGGAAATGCAAGTGTTCTGGTGCTCTATTATTCTATGTACGGACACATCGAAACGATGGCTAAAGCGGTAGCCGAAGGCGCTAATAAGGTCGACGGCGTTGACGTCACCATCAAGCGCGTACCAGAAACCATGCAAGCAGAAGCCTTTGCCAAAGCAGGCGGCAAAGCGCAGGCGGTTCCCGTCGCCACCCCACAAGAACTGGCTGATTACGACGCCATTATCTTCGGTACCCCTACCCGATTCGGCAATATGGCCGGGCAAATGCGCACCTTCCTTGATCAGACCGGCGGCCTATGGGCGTCCGGCGCGCTGTACGGCAAACTGGCCAGCGTCTTTAGCTCGACCGGCACCGGCGGCGGTCAGGAACAGACCATTACCTCAACCTGGACGACCCTCGCCCACCACGGTATGGTGATTGTGCCGATTGGCTACGCAGCCCAGGAGCTGTTTGATGTTTCTCAGGTTCGCGGCGGTACGCCATACGGCGCGACTACCATCGCTGGCGGAGACGGTTCACGCCAGCCAAGCCAGGAAGAGCTGTCCATCGCTCGTTACCAGGGTGAATACGTGGCAGGCCTGGCCGTCAAAATGAAAGGCTAATGATTTAAGGGAGAAGCGATATGCCGACACAAGAAGGCAAGGCTCATCACATTGGTGAATGGGCCAGTCTGCGCAACACGTCACCCGAAATCGCCGAAGCGATTTTTGAGCTGGCGAAATATGATGAAAAGACGGCAGAAAAAATCTGGGAAGAAGGCAGCGATGCCGTTCTCGAACTGGCCTTCAGTAAAACGGACAAAGACGCGCTCTTCTGGGGCGAGCAAACCATCGAACGTAAAAACGTGTGATGTGCTAAACCCGGCGTCGGCATAAATGCCTCGGCCGGGCTACCACACCCTGTCATTCGTAGCCCGGCCGAGCATCGCGACGCCGGGTTTGTTTTTTATATCGCCACCCGCCGCTGCCAGCGTTTCGCCACCCTTTCCAGCCCAAAGCACAGCAGATAATAGACCACGCCGATAAAGACAAATATCGCCGTCGGGTAGATCTGCACGCGGTTGTTTACCTGTCCCGCTACCGTGGTCAATTCCGGTACGTTGACGATAAACGCCAGCGAGGTGTCTTTCAGCAGGCTGATAAAAATCCCCACCAGCGAAGGCAGCACGTTGCGCAGCGTCTGCGGCAGCAGAATCAACCGCAGGCTCTGCCCGGCGCTAAAGCCCTGGGTCAGCGCCGCTTCATACTGCCCGGTCGGCAGCGCGCGCAGCCCCGCCAGCACCGAGTGCATCACCGAGGCAGCGGTAAACCACGCCAGCGCCAGGGTCACCGTCACCGCGCCCGGTAGGTCGCTCCCGGTCAGCATCGGCAGCAGATACCACAGCCAGAAGATAACGAAGATCAGCGGAATACCGCGTATCACCTCCGCCCAGAGATAGAGCAAACGCCGGGTCATGCCGGAGAATCGCCACGCCGCGCAGGCCAGCAGAATACCGCCCGGCAGCGCCAGCGCGCCTGCGCCTATCGCCATCATCAGCGTTAGCGCTACGCCACCGGGTTCACCGTCGGCCAGCCGCCCCCATAAGAGATAGTCGAGGTTGTCGTAAATTACCGCCAGATTAGCGTTCATTTGCTACCCCTCCCGTGACGCTCGCCGCCGATTTTCGCACGCGCTTAGGCTGCCCTACCGGTTTGGGGCCCAGACGGCTCAACACTAGCCCAAGCGCTACGCCGGTCAGCAGATAGAGCACGGTGCCTACCGCGAAAGCCTCCAGCGCATGCGCGTTATAGCTTTCGATTTGCCGCACCTGGTAGGTCAACTCGGCAAAACCAATGCCGCTCGCCAGCGACGAGAGCTTCATCAGGTTCAGATACTGCCCCACCACCGGCTGCCAGGCGTTAGCCAGCCCCTGCGGCAGCAAAATATGTCGCAGCAGCCCGGCAGTAGAAAACCCCTGCGCCAGCGCCGCTTCACGCTGGCCGTTCGGCACGCTTTGCAGCCCCGCCGCCACTTCCTCAATTAAAAATGCCGAGGTAAAGACGCCAAGACCCCAGGCCGAGCACAGAAACTCCGGCGTCAGCCACCAGACGTTGCCGGGCAGAATCGACCAGTCGTGCGGGTCGTTGACAAAATCCCGCAGCCCCTGCGGCAGGAAGTTCCACGCTGCAAAGTACCAGAACAGCAGCTGCACCAGCAGCGGCGTATTGCGAAACAGCGATACCCAGCAGGCGGTGATACCCTGCCCCACTCGCCCTCCGGCGAGGCGCAGCAATAAGAACAGCGCCGCCAGCGCGCTTGCCAGCACAATTCCGGCAAGCGACACCCATAGCGTGGTGAGAAATCCCGAGATAATCCATTGCAGAGGCTGCCCGCTGAGCACCCCCTGCCAGTCAAAATGCATCATCACCCCGTCCGCTCCTGATGCAGCGGGTCCAGCACCTTCTGCAGAAAACGTCGTGCACGCGGATGCTGTGGATTGGCAAAGAACGCCGCCGGGGGCGCGACCTCCAGCACATCGCCGCCGTCGATAAACACCACCCGGTCAGCAATTTCGCGGGCAAACTGCATTTCGTGGGTCACCACAATCATGGTGATCCCGCTGTGCGCCAGTGACTGCATCACGTGCAACACTTCGCCGATCATTTCCGGGTCCAGCGCCGAGGTCGGTTCGTCAAACAGGATGATTTGTGGCGAGGAGGCCAGCGCCCGAGCAATCGCCACGCGCTGCTGCTGGCCGCCGGATAACTGCGAAGGCATCGCATCGGCCTTTTCTGCAAGCCCGACCTTTTGCAGCAACTCCCGCGCGCGCCGCTGGGCATCGTTGCGCTTCCAGCCATGTACCGACTCCAGCGCTAACATGATATTTTGCGCCGCCGTCAGATGGGCATAAAGATTGAACTGCTGGAAGACGAAGCCGATTCGGCTGCGCAGCTGGCGCAGTGCCCTGCCGCTTAGCTGGCTGGTTGGCTTATCGTCAATCAGGATTTCACCGCCGCTGAGGCTTTCCAGCTGGTTTATCAGGCGAATCAGCGTTGATTTCCCCGAGCCCGAAGGCCCAAGGATCGCCACCACTTCGCCGGGATTAATCGTCAAATCGATGCCGTTCAGCACTCGATGACTGCCATATTCTTTCACCGCCTGGCGGAACGTCACGCTGGCATTCTGCAGATGTGAAAAATCCGCGGACTTCGCCGCGGAACGAGAAAGTAAAGCCGACAACATATTATTTTGCTTCTATGGTGAAGGAACGCGGCTGCGGCGCTTTAGTGGAAGGACCAAACCAGGTGTCGTAGATTTTCGCCGCATCGCCCGATTTCTCCAGCGCCACCAGCTCATCATTCACTGCTTTCAGCAGCGCCGGTTCACCTTTTTTCACGCCTACACCGATCTCTTCTTTACTGAGCAAATCCGGCAGGATTTTGAATTTGGCTTTATCCGGCGCTTCGCCCAGCAGGCCTGCCAGAATGGTGCTGTCCTGGGTAATCGCCTGCACGTTGCCGTTACGCAGCGCGGTCAGTGCCAGCGGAATATCGTCATAGGAGAGCACGCGCGCCTGCGGGAAGCGCTGATGCAACGTCTGCTCGCCGGTTGTGCCTTTCACCGCGCCGATGCGCGCCTTGCTGTAATCGTCGAGCTTATCGCCGCCGGTCGCCGGTACCAGGAACTGCTGGCCGGTAACGAAGTATGGGGTAGAGAAGTCGATAACCTGTGCGCGTTCTGGAGTAATGGTGATGTCAGCAACAATCAGATCCGCCTTGCCGGATTGCAGCAACGGGATACGGTTAGCCGGGTTGGTCGCCACCAGTTCCAGCTTCACGCCCAGCGATTTAGCCAGCGCTTTGGCGAAATCCACGTCGTAGCCCACCAGTTCGTGCGTTTTCGCGTCCACGGAACCAAACGGCGGGTTGGCATCAAAGGTGGCCACTTTAACCACGCCTTTGGCCTTAATATCCGCCAGCTGATCGGCTTGCGCAGTGAAGGTGGTCAGGCCGGCAGCCACCAGGCCAGTGATAAGTGCGAGCTGTGCAACGGTCTGTTTTGTCTTTGCCATAATCTTTCTGGATACCCCTGTTTTTGTATTGTCTTTTTACGCTCCCACACCGCCCTCCGCGGAACAAATAACGATTCGCTATGCTTTATAACCAAATATCATTTGGCGAAAGTAATTGTTATCTAAAGGTAAAATTTGATAAGTAACGCCAGATATCGCAAATGCTTTGCACAATTTCGTCTTTCCATTGGCGTGGTTTTACTGCTGAAATGGTCGAAAATAAAACCGCAACATTAAGAAGGTCTTAATACGTAAACAGTTATGATTTCATAGAGTCATTGTTTCCCATCGTTACCAACAGACACAACAATCCGCGAGCATCAAGGCTGACTGGCAACCTATCATTACCCCGACAAAAATCAGGGGGTTTTTCCTCCGTTGCCTGGCGCTTCGGCGTCAATTTGAATGCTTGATGGATGACTACAATGAAAAAATTTACCCGCACCGCTTTACTGGTTGCCACCCTTGCTGGCGCGACCTTCGCCGCTCAGGCTGCTGATACCACCGCTGCCCCAGCGCCAGCTCAGGACCCTATCGTTCAGCATCTGAAGCTGACCGATGCTCAGGTGTCCAAAATGAAAACCCTGCACCAGCAGCTGGAGAAAAACGTTCAGGCTATCTCCATGAAGGATGTTAAAGACGGCATGATCATCGACATGATCCAGTCCGGCAAATGGGATGAAGCGGGCGTGAACAAACAGCTGGCGGCATTCAGCAAAGTTGATCAGCAGGTTCGCTACTACAAAGTGAAATACTACTTTGACTTAAGCCAGGTGCTGACCGCGGAACAGCGTAAGCAGGTTCAAAACGATCTGGCCCAGGCTGCGGCGGAGTAAGCAACATGAAAAAGATCGCGATGATGTTAGGCGCCTGCGCACTGCTGGCAATGGGTGCGGCGAATGCCGCCAACGGTCAGGCAGTCGCCAACGCAAAAACCGCCTGCCAGAACAATCCATCCCAGTGCGCTCAGGCGAAGAGCACGGCAAAAGCCAACGCGCAGAAAGAAGCGAAAGCGGCTAAAGACGCCTGTGCGAAAAACCAGACGGCCTGCGATAACGCAAAAGCGAAAGCTAAAAGCGCTGCGCAGAAGTAAGTTACTGTAGTAAAAGCAAAAAGGCCGCAGAAAAAAAATCTAGCGGCCTTTATCATTAACAGAAAGTGAGTTTGAACCCTCGTTTACGCCGCGTTTTTATTTGCTTTAGCGCGTGCGGCTAGAAACTCTTCTGCCGTAACAATTTGATTAAGTTCAACCTGCAGACGGGCGTCGTTTTCGGTTTCCCATACATCAACAGCAACCTGTAAATTAATCCAGAATTCAGCTGAGGTATCAAACGCTTTAGCCAGGCGAAACGCCATATCAATAGTCAGCTTACGATTATTGTTCACTAACGCGCTGACCGTGTTGCGGTGTACCTGCAACATTTCCGCTAGTTCGTTGATTTTAAGGTCAAGCGGCTCCAGGTATTCAAACAGGAGGATGTCCCCTACTGTGGTCGGCTTTCTGGTTGCTTGATTCATAATTTACTCCATGATAGTCGGCAGCTTAGCTGCAATAAAAATGGCTCAGCCGATTCATTCCTGGGATTAGTATTCATGTGGGTCTAAGTATAAATCTTGTGCTTTACCATTTACCCACCGGAAAATTAATCGGTACTGCTTGTTAACCCTTATCGAAGAATAACCTTTGAGTTTTCCTTCAAGCTCCTCATAACGGTTACCGGGCGGCGACATTAAGTCTTTATAAGTTACCGCCGCATTAATGATATCTAACTTCCGAGCCAGAGCGGCATGTATGTCTGTCGGGATTTTTTTATGCGATGTTGCATGCTTAAAAAAATCCTCAAGCCAACGGTCTCGAAAACCTCCAATGTTTATAAGCATACCAGGCATTCCATCGCGCCTCCTTGGTTTCCTTAAGCAAAATATTAATGCACCGAAACACTGTGCGCAAGTGCGTAAATTTTCGATACCCCTCCCCAGGAATCGTATGGCAGTGTGAAATGATCCAGGTGATGCGTCATCGATATGTGTAGATAGCGCGGGAACCAACTGATTTCTACCGCAAATTGTGACCTCTCACGCATTACCCACAATCCTTCTACGGACATCCTCCTCGCTTTGATCGCTGTCAAAAATAATCATACCGTCTGGTCGGTATGATTCGGGCCATGAACATGGAAGCCCAACACCGCAAAAAAGATCCGGTCCGTTTATATCAACTGCTGCTGGAGTCGGCAGCGATGATTGCCGGACGAGACGGCATTGCCGCCCTGTCGCTGAACGCTGTCGCCCGGGAAGCTGGCGTCAGTAAAGGCGGGTTAATCCACCACTTTCCCAATAAACAGGCGCTGATTTACGCGCTGTTTACCCGGCTGCTGGCGATTATGGAAGAAGCGATCGTCGCGTTGATGCAACAGGATGGCGTCAGCTATGGTCGCTTTACCCGCGCCTATCTGAACTACCTTGCCGACCTGACGGATACGCACGAAAGCCGCCAGTTGATGGTGCTGTCGCTGGCCATGCCGGATGAACCGGTGCTGCGAAAATGCTGGCGCGACTGGATGCTCGATCACCTTGCGCGCGGCGACGCGCTGGATAATAGCCCCACCGGTACGCTGGTGCGCTATGCAGCAGACGGCATCTGGTTATCGGAACTCACGGAAGGGATCACCATGTGCGCCGAGCACCGACGAACGTTGGTCGAATCTCTTAATAAGATGACGCTTCCCGCGTGAAGCACATAGGCTGAGGCCGCGATGCGCTACAACATCAATGCCCGTTTTATTTATGACGCAACGGATGGCACGATAACGCTGCCGCAAAGCGATGAGCCGGACAGCCAGCTGTCTATCACCGCCAGCGCCCTGCTGTTCTTCTTTTTGCATAACACCGGAATCGTCAGCCGGGAAGAGGTACTCAAGAAGGTCTGGGATGACAATGGGTTAACCTCGTCGAACAGCAACCTGAATCAATATCTGAGCATGCTGCGCAAAACCTTCCGCCACTACGGAATCGACAACATTATCGTCACCGTGTCGCGGGGTTATTTGCAGCTCAACCCGGACGTGGTCATTGAGGCGCTGGACGACACCCCTCCGCCCGCCCCCGCGCCGGAACCGCCGGTCATCGTCGGCGAAACTGCGCCAGAGCCGCCGCTGGAAACCCCTCCCGCTACGATGCATGCGCGCGGCACCTGCTGGTATATCGCTGGTGCCTGCCTGCTGACCATCGCGCTGCTGCTGCTTATTCTAAGCCTGGTGGGGGTGCGAGAGTCACGCCCCATCACCCTGAGTCAAATCACCCATAGCCAGTGCGAACTGCTGGCCAGCGATGAGATGCTGCGATCGGTCAGCGCCGATGCCTATGTGAAAAATTTCGATGAGGTGCGTGAGCGGCTGAAAGTCGAGTGCAAACCCGGCGAGCGCTTCCTCTTCTTCTACGGCGACAGGCTGGAGACCAACGGCCTGGGGCGCGTATTTCTCGCCCACTGCGCGATGCATGAAGATAACCCGTTTAGCTACTGCGACAACTACTTTTACTACTCCTGGAAGCCGTAATGAAACTCGCGCCGCGTACGTTCTTTGCCCTTTCTCTGCTCATCTTTATCGTGGTCGCCGGGTTTAGCGCCTGGCGTCTTCTGCCCGATGAAAACGCCGGGGTGATGAGCTGCTCCACCAAAGGGATCATGCGTTTTGAAAATATGGAAAAAGAGAACGTGAACGGCAACATTCACTTCAACTTTGGCAGCCACGGCAAAGGCTCAATGGTGGTCGAGGGCTATACCGATTCGGCCGCCGGCTGGCTCTATCTGCAGCGCTACGTCAAATTCAGCTACAGCAGCAAACGCATTTCCGCCACCGAACGCCACTACCGTATCAACCAATGGGAGTCGAGCGCCTCGTCCATCGATGAGTCGCCGGACGTGATTTTCGCCTACTTTATGCGCGAGATGTCCGACAGCCACGACGGGCTGTTTCTCAACGCCCAGAAGCTTAACGACAAGGCAATTCTGCTCAGCTCCATCAACTCACCGTTGTGGATCTGTACGTTGAAGTCAGGTAGCGCGCTGAACTAAACCTCACCGTCCTCATAAAAGACCATGCCTTGATAAGGACGCTCACGACAGGCGGCCAGTCGCTGGGCGAGACTGCCAACGTGCAGTTCCAGCTTGTGTCCGTCCGGGTCAAGAAAATAGTACGACGCCCCTTCGCTGCGGTTATCCTTCCACACCACCGTTCCGGCCTGCGCCAGCCGCTCGGCCATCGTTGCAAAATCAGCTTCCGCCACGCCAAAGGCGTAGTGGGTATAATCGCTATCCTCGGGCGACGTGTTGCGGCGCTGGTTATCCAGCGACAGGCAAAGCCACAACCCTCCACACGACAAATAGGCCCCGCCATCCCAGTGGGCGTGCAGGCGCATCCCCAGTAACCGGTGATAAAAAGCGACGCTTGGCGTCAGGTCGCTGACCGCCAGGGTCAGATGGTTAAGTCCCCTCAGCATAATCCCCTCTGAATAATTAACGCTGTTCAGGTGCACTAACGGCAAACTGTGATCCATCGCGCACGCGCTTTTTCCCGCCGCTTACCCCTCGCAAAAAAGCGCATCTTTTGCGTTTAGCCTCGCCGCCAAAATTTGAACCTCACCACAGTTGCCCCTGCGCTATGTTACCCGACTTTTGTATAAATTTAGCAATTTCATAACATTCATGACTGACGCCATGAGCGCTGAAAAAAGCACCTTACTTTCGTCAAAATCCCACCCCGCGCCACAGCATAAAGAGATAAATCAGCGGCCATAAAAGGCTAAATGGCAGAGTTTTTATCTAAATCAGACTCACGACCAGATTTAAATTCCACCATAACCGCTAGTCCCTATAGTGATTCCCGAACGCCGCTGCCGTGGGTTAACGCCGTGACACGGACGGTTTTCCTGAAATCACACAACCTGTTTTGAGGAGTGAAGCAATGGGTGATGCATTAGGGCTTATCGAAACCAAAGGTCTGGTGGCCTGCATTGAAGCCGCGGATGCGATGTGTAAAGCCGCCAACGTTGAACTGATTGGCTACGAAAACGTCGGCTCCGGCCTCGTCACCGCGATGGTGAAAGGCGACGTCGGCGCGGTGAAAGCGGCGGTGGATTCCGGTGTGGAATCGGCGCAGCGCATTGGGGAAGTGGTGACGTCGCTGGTGATTGCGCGTCCACATAACGACATCAACAAAATTGTCATTAAACACAAGGCTTAAGGCCAGGAGAACGCAAATGGGTGATGCATTAGGTCTGATTGAAACCAAAGGTCTGGTGGCCTGTATCGAAGCGGCAGATGCGATGTGTAAAGCCGCCAACGTCGAGCTTATCGGCTACGAAAACGTCGGCTCCGGCCTCGTCACCGCGATGGTGAAAGGCGACGTCGGCGCAGTGAAAGCGGCGGTGGATTCCGGCGTGGAATCGGCGCAGCGCATTGGTGAAGTGGTGACCTCGCTGGTTATCGCGCGTCCACATAACGACATCAACAAGATTGTCTCGCACTACAAAATTAGCGAATAACCGGAGAGAAAATGATGAAAGAAGCGCTTGGTCTGATTGAAACCAAAGGTCTGGTGGCCTGTATCGAAGCGGCAGATGCGATGTGCAAAGCCGCCAACGTCGAGCTTATCGGCTATGAAAACGTCGGCTCCGGCCTCGTCACCGCGATGGTGAAAGGCGACGTCGGCGCGGTTAACGCGGCGGTGGATTCCGGCGTGGAAGCCGCAAAACGCATCGGCGAAGTGGTGACCTCCCGCGTCATCGCCCGCCCGCATAACGACATCGAAAAAATCGCATCGCAGCATAAAGCATGACCTGACCGGGCACGCCCCGTCTGCACTCTTTTCGTCTGATGAAGGATAGACTCATGATTGAACTGGATACCGATTTGCTCTCTCGCCAGAACGCACGAGAACTGGTGCGCAACGCCAAAAAAGCGCAAGCGGTAATGGCCACCTTTTCGCAGCAGCAAATCGACGCCATCGTGAAAAACGTGGCCCAGGAAGCGGCGCACCATGCCGAAGCGCTCGCGAAAATGGCCGCGGAAGAGACCGGCTTCGGCAACTGGCAGGATAAAGTCCTGAAGAACCGTTTTGCCTCGCTGCGCGTTTACGACGCCATCAAAGATATGAAGACCGTCGGCATCATTCATGACGATCAACAGAAAAAAGTGATGGACGTGGGCGTGCCGCTCGGCGTTATCTGCGCGCTGGTTCCCTCAACCAACCCGACCTCAACGGTCATCTACAAAACGCTGATTGCCCTGAAGGCCGGCAACGCCATTATCTTCTCGCCGCATCCGGGCGCACGTCAGTGCAGCTGGAAAGCGATTGAGATTGTCAAACGCGCGGCAGAAGCGGCGGGCGCACCGGCCGGCATCGTTGACGGCGTGAGCGAACTGACGCTGGAAGCCACCTCCGAACTGATGCACAGCAAAGACGTGTCGCTAATCCTGGCGACCGGCGGTGAAGGCATGGTGCGCGCGGTCTACGCTTCCGGTACGCCAACCATCAGCGGCGGCCCGGGTAACGGCCCGGCGTTTATCGAGCGCAGCGCCGATATTCCTCACGCGGTGAAAGATATCATCACCAGCAAAACCTTCGATAACGGCGTGATCTGCGCTTCTGAGCAGTCAATCATCGTCGAAGGCTGTATTTACGATGAAGTACATCGCGAGCTGGAAGCCCAGGGCGCGTACTTTATGAACGAAGGCGAAGCGGCGAAAATGGCGGCCCTGCTGCTGCGTCCGAACGGCACCATCAACCCGAAAGTCGTCGGCAAAACGGCGCTCTATCTGAGCCAGATGGCTGGCTTCTGCGTACCGGCCAGCACCCGCGTGCTGATTGCCGAACAGACCACCGTCTCGTCGAAAAACCCCTATTCGCGTGAAAAGCTGTGCCCGGTACTTGGCCTGTACGTGGAAGAGGACTGGAAAGCCGCCTGCCATCGCGTGGTGGAGTTGCTGACCAACGAAGGCCTTGGCCATACGCTGGTGATCCACACCCGCAACCAGGACGTTATCCGTCAGTTCTGCCTTGAAAAACCGGTTAACCGCATTCTGATCAACACGCCCGCAGCGCTGGGCGGTATCGGCGCGACCACCAACATCACCCCGGCGCTGACCTTAGGCTGCGGCGCGGTGGGCGGCGGCTCCAGCTCCGATAACGTCGGCCCGATGAACCTGCTCAATATCCGCAAAGTGGGCTACGGCGTGCGCTCTATCGACGAACTGCGCGCACCAAGCAGCCGCGTGGAACCGCAGCCGACCATCACCAGCCAGCCGGTTGACCCGCGCCGCAGCATCGTTGACGACGCGCGTTTCACCTCCCCTGCCCCAGCCGCCACCCTCAATACCCACGGCGACAACCGTTTCGCGACGGCAGCCGCCTCAGAGGTAGAAGGTGACATCAGCGAGCAGAACGTGGAGCGCGTGATCCGTCAGGTGCTTGAGCGTTTAGGCAAGTAACGCATTGATATAAGGCGATAAAAACAATGATTCTCGCAAAGGTTACCGGACATGTCGTGGCCACACAAAAGAGCGATGAGCTACGGGGCAGCAACCTGCTGCTGATCACTCAACTGGATGACAACCAGCAGCCGATGAAAGACCGCTCCTGGGTCGCCGTCGATAGCGTCGGCGCGGGGATGCACGACATCGTGTTGGCCGAGGAGTACTTCGCGCTCAACAAAGACCGCTATAAAGCGATGGCGGTGGTAGCCATTGTCGAGAACGTGTTTCGGGACGCTTAAGGAGTGAATAACCCAATGAGTGAATTTTTGCTGAAACCCCGGATCTGCTTCGGCCAGGACGCGCTGTCAGCCCTGCGTGATGTCAGTGCCCACCAGGCGCTGCTGGTCACCGACCAGGCGATGGTCAAGTTTGGCCTCGCCGCTAGGGTGACGGAGATCCTCGGCGAGCGCGGCATTGCGCTGCAAATTTGGGATGACGTGGTGGCTGACCCGGACATCGCCACCGTAGTACGCGGCATGAAGTTGATGGACAGCCGCTATCCGGATCTGGTGGTCGCCCTGGGCGGCGGTTCGGTGATTGACGCCGCCAAAGCGGTTATTTTCGCCCTGGCGCAAACCCGCCCGGACGCCGGTCGCCAGCGCCCTTGCTTCGTGGCCATCCCCACCACCAGCGGTACCGGCTCGGAAGTCACCAGCTTTTCGGTGGTGAAGGCTCACGCCGAGAAGCTGGTGCTGGTCGACCCGTCGCTGCTGCCGGATATCGCCATTCTCGACCCGACGCTGGTGGCGTCGGTGCCGCCGTCCATCACCGCTGATACCGGGATGGACGTGCTGTGCCACGCGCTGGAGGCTTACGTCTCCCGCGCCGCCAGCGACTTTACCGATGCGCTGGCCGAGAAGGTGGTGCAGCAGGTGTTCCGCTACCTGCCAACCTGCTGGCGCAACGGCCAGGATTTGCAGGCGCGGGAGAAAATGCACAACGCCTCCTGTATGGCGGGCATGGCCTTTACCAACGCGTCGCTCGGCATCACCCACAGTCTGGCCCACGCGCTCGGCGGCGTCTTTCGCGTCCCGCACGGTCGCGCCAACGCCCTGCTGATGGCGCAGGTGGTGGCGTGGAACGCTGACTATCAGGGGCAGTGCGATACCGAGGCCGCGCACAAATATGCGCATCTGGCCCGCCTGCTGAGTCTGCCCGCGAGCACCGCCCGCGAAGGCGTCACCAGCCTGCTGGTCGCCATTGAAGCACTGAAAGATGAAATGACCCTGCCCGCCGGTATTCACGGCACCGGCGTGGACGGCGAGGCATTTGAGCGTCGCTTAGCGGAGATGGTCGGTCAGGCGCTGCGCGACAGCTGCACCCCCACCAACCCGCGCACGCCGGACGCGCAGGCATTAACCGAACTTTATCGCCAGGCATGGAGCGGCAGCGCCGTTCAGCGCCACGGATAACAAGAACGAGAGGATCTTACCTATGGCACACTACAGCTTAACGCCGCGCGTCAAAGTGCTGGCTGAACGTTTACTGGCCAACGCCAGCACCCTGTGCACCGAACACGCGACCGTGCTGAACGGGCTGGACGGCGATATCGCTGGCGTTCCCGCCGCCGTCAAACCGGCGCGCCGCTTCTATGAACTGATGCGTCAGCTGCCGCTCACCATCAGCGCCGATGAGCTGATCGTCGGTAACCAGACCCGCAAGCCGCACGGCGCGATTTTCCATGATGAAGCCGCCGCGCGTCGCCCATCGGCGTTCCAGTTCCTCAATCTGAACAGCGACCTCGACTCCCCGGACTACAAGCTGGTGGTCGAGAAAGGCGTGCTGGCGATTAAACACCAGCTGGAAGAGAAAACCCGTACGCTCGGCAGCGCCGTCAGCCGTAGCGGCATGGACGAAGTGAACGGCTGCCGCGCCGCGATTTACGCCTGTGACGCCCTGATGGCGCTGGCACAAAATCTCGCCCACAGCGCCGAGCAGTTGGCCGCCGCTGAAACCAACGCGTATCGCAAAGCCGAGCTGTTAGACAGCGTCGCGATTCTGCACCACGTTCCGGCCCATCCGGCGCGCAGTTTTAAAGAGGCCTGTCAGGCATTCTATTTGTTCCAGCTGGCGCTGCAGCTCGATAACGGCAGCTACGCGGTTAACCCGGAAGGCGCCGACAAAGCCCTGCTGCCGTACTACCAGCACGATATTGCCAACGGCGCGCTGACCGACGCTCAGGCGTATGAAATCGTTGAGTCGCTGTGGTTTAAGCTCGCAGAATTAAGCGAAGTCCGCGCCGCCAGCGCGATTGACGGCTACCCGATGTTCGATGCCCTGCTGCACGGCGCGAGCCTTGAAAACGCGAACATCAACGCCCTGTCTGAGATGTTCCTGAGTGCCCAGCACAACCTCAGCGCACTGCATCTGCCGGTGCGTCTGTTCAGCGGCAAGCAGCCCGTTTCCGCTGCACCGTTCGCCAACTGCAGTGAAACCACCACGGCGGAAGGGCTGACCCCGCGCATGCAGCGCCTGCGCAACCACTACCTGACCGTGCGCCCAAGCGTCTCCATCTACCGCGCGCTGGCCTTTACCGAAGTGGTGAAAGCCAACCCTGGGATGCCGACCATTCTGCTGCGCGCCAAAGCGTTCCGCCACGCCTGTGAAACCGCGCCGATTCTGATTCAGGACGATGAACTGATCGTCGGCCATCCGTGTGGCAAACCGCGCGCCGGGGCCTTCTCGCCGGATATTGCCTGGCGCTGGGTACGCGACGAACTCGACACCATGAGCACCCGTCCGCAGGATCCGTTTGAGATCAGCGAAGAAGATAAAAAGACCATCCGCGAAGAGATCGTGCCGTTCTGGGAAGGCCGTTCCCTCGATGAGATCTGCGAAGCGCAGTACCGCGAGGCGGGCGTCTGGTCCTTCAGCGGCGAAACCTTCGTCAGCGACCTCTCCTACCACCAGATCAACGGCGGCGGCGATACCTGTCCGGGCTACGACGTGCTGCTGTTCACCAAAGGGATGAACGGCATCAAAGCCGATGCCGAGGCGAACCTGGCAACGCTGAGCATGGAAAACCCGGAAGACATCGACCGTATTTACTACTACAAAGCGGCGATTGAAACCTGCGAAGGGGTAGTGAGCTACGCCCACCGTATCGCTGCCCGCGCCCGCGAACTGGCCGCCGTTGAGCAGAATGCCCAGCGTCGCGCTGAACTGCTGACCATCGCCGAAGTGAACCAGAACGTGCCGGCAAACCCGCCGAAAACCCTGCAGGAAGCGCTGCAAAGTATCTGGACCGTCGAATCGTTGTTTGAAATCGAAGAGAACCAGACCGGGCTGTCGCTGGGCCGCGTTGACCAATACTGCTACCCGATGTTCGAAGCCGATATCCGCGAAGGCCGTCTGACTCACGATGCCGCGCTGGAATTGTTGCAGGCATTTATCATCAAATGCGCCGAACTGATGTGGATGTCCAGCGAACTGGGGGCGAAGTACTTCGCGGGCTACCAGCCGTTTATCAACCTGACCGTTGGCGGCCAGAAGCGTTCCGGCGGCGATGCCTGTAACGACCTGACCTATCTGATCATGGACGCCGTGCGCTTTGTGAAGGTTTACCAGCCGTCGCTGGCCTGCCGTATTCATAACCAGTCACCGCAAAAGTACATGGAAAAAATCGTCGACGTGGTGAAAGCGGGTATGGGCTTCCCGGCCTGTCACTTCGATGACTCCCACATCAAGATGATGCTGCGCAAAGGCTTCGACTTCGAAGACGCGCGTGACTACTGCCTGATGGGCTGCGTGGAACCGCAGAAATCCGGCCGCATCTACCAGTGGACCTCCACCGGCTACACCCAATGGCCAATCGCCATTGAGTTCGTCTTAAACCGTGGCCGCATGGTGCTGTTCGATAGCTATCAGGGGCTGGATACCGGTGACCTGCGCGACCTGCACACCTTCGAGGCGTTCGACGCAGCGGTGAAACAGCAGATTGCCCACATCGTGCGCCTGTCGGCGATTGGTACGGTGATCAGCCAACGCGTGCACCGCGACGTAGCGCCGAAGCCGCTGATGTCGCTGCTGGTCGAAGGCTGCATGGAAAAAGGCAAAGACGTGGCCGCCGGTGGCGCGATGGTCAACCACGGTCCGGGGCTGATTTTCTCCGGTCTGGCGACCTACGTCGACTCGATGGCCGCTATCCGCAAGCTGGTGTTCGAAGATAAGAAATACACCCTTGAACAGATGCGCGATGCGATGCTGGCGAACTTTGAAGGCTTTGAAGGGCTGCGCCGCGACTGCCTGAACGCACCGAAGTACGGCAATGACGATAACTACGTTGACCAGTACGCGCTGGACATTACCGAGTGGACCGAGCGCGAGTGCCGCAAGTACAAAATGCTCTACTCCACCCTGAGCCACGGCACGCTCTCTATCTCCAACAACACGCCAATCGGCGAGCTGACCAACGCCACGCCGAACGGGCGTCTGGCTTGGATGCCGCTCTCCGACGGCATCAGCCCAACCCAGGGCGCGGACAAACATGGCCCAACCGCCATCATCAAGTCGGTCAGCAAGATGAACGTGGAAACCATGAACATCGGCATGGTGCACAACTTCAAGTTCCTCAAAGGGCTGCTTGATACCCCGGAAGGCCGCCACGGGCTTATCACCCTGCTGCGTACCGCGTCAATTCTCGGCAACGGCCAGATGCAGTTCAGCTACGTCGATAACGAAGTGCTGAAGAAAGCCCAGCTGGAGCCGGAAAAATACCGCGACCTGATCGTGCGCGTGGCGGGCTACAGCGCCTACTTCGTTGAGCTGTGCAAAGAGGTACAGGACGAGATCATCAGCCGTACGGTGATTGAGAAGTTCTGATGTAACGGAACGTATGAGGACAAGGACGTCCAGAATTTTCAGGAGGCAAGCGTGATGGGCAATACGCAGGAATTAACGGGTCGAATTTTTAATATTCAGAAGTATTCGATCTATGACGGAGACGGCATTCGCACGCTGGTGTTTTTTAAGGGCTGCAACATTCTCTGCCCATGGTGCGCCAACCCGGAAGGGTTAAGCAGCCAGTTTCAGGTGATGTTCTCTCAGGACAAGTGCATTAACTGCGGCGACTGCGTGAACGTCTGCCCGGCGGGCATTCACTACCGCGCGGAAGAAAACGGCGAAATGAAGCATTTCGTCAACCGCAATAAAGACTGTATCGGTTGCCGCAAATGTGAAGAGATTTGCACCCAGAACGCGCTGGATATCATGGGCAAAGATGTCACCGTCAGCGAGCTGATGGAGGTCATCATGCAGGACTACGACTTCTATATCTCCTCCGGCGGCGGCGTGACCATCGGCGGCGGCGAGATGAGCCTGCAGACCGATTTTGCCGTCGCCCTGTTTAGCGAATGCAAAAAAATGATGCTCAACACCGCCGTCGAAACCCAGGGCACCACCCCGCTGGCGAACTACCAGAAGCTGGCGCCGGTCACCGACACTTTCTTATTCGATATCAAGCAGATCGACAGCGATCACCACAAAACGCTGTTCGGCATCGGTAACGAAGGGGTACGCCGCAACCTCGAATGGCTGGTCGATTCCGGCGCGAACGTGATTATCCGCATGCCGCTGGTGCGCGGCTACAACGATTCGTGGGAAGCGATCACCGGGGCTATCGATTACGTACAGAAACTGGCGAAGCGCGGCAACATCCGCCGCATCGATATGCTGCCGTACCACCAGCTGGGACGCAAAAAATACGAACGTCTGGAGATGCCCTACCCGATTCTTCAGGACCCGTCGTACAGCGTGGAAGAGCTGAACCAGCTGGAGGCCTTTTTCGCCGGATTTGATTTTGATATTCGCTTAGTACGTCACTAAAGGAGCCGAGAATGAAAAGTTTAGGCGTCATTGAAACACGAGGATGGGTCGCCGCTATCCAGGCCGTCGACGCCGCCTGTAAAGCCGCAGGCGTCACCTGCATCGGCTATCGCAAGGTGGGGTCGGGGCTGGTGAGCGTCTGCTTTGAAGGAGAGATCAGCGCCATCCACGCCGCTATCGAACGCGGCGTGGAGGTGGTTAAGGCGACGAATCTGCCGGTTAATTCACTGGTCATCGCTCGTCCGGAACGCTGCATTGTGGAAGCGCTGAGCACCCTCAAAGGGCATCCACCGAGGGTGCAGACCGAGCCCGCTGCGCCGACGAAACCGGTCGAGCCCGTTAAACCGGTTATCGAACCGCCGGTGGACGTCGCTGAACCGGAAGCACCCGCCGCACCAGCCCCGGTTGTGGAAGAGAAAAACGCCGCGCATAAGAAAGGGAAAAAGGCATGATTGACACCCTGCTACAGGAAAAAATCAGCGCCCGACTGCACGAGGCTACGCCCGCCATCCCGGTGGGCGTCTCTAACCGCCACGTTCATCTGTCGCAACAGGATGTCGAAGCGCTGTTCGGCAAAGGCTATGCGCTAACGCCGTTTAAGCCGCTGCGCCAGCCGGGGCAGTTTGCCGCCGAGGAGTGCGTCACCGTGGTCGGGCCGAAAGGCTCGCTGGCTCAGGTTCGCGTGCTCGGCCCTACCCGGCCGATCACGCAGCTGGAAGTCTCCCGCGCCGACTGCTTCGCGCTGGGAATCAAAGCCCCGGTGCGGGAATCCGGCCAGCTAGAGAACGCGGGTGATGCGCTGCTGGTGGGGCCAAAAGGCCACGTTGAGCTGCACTCGCAGGTGATCTGCGCCTGGCGGCATATTCATATGTCGCCGCAGGATGCCCGTGCGCTTAACGTTCGCAACGGCCAGAAGGTCAGCGTTCGCAGCCATGGAGAACGACAGCTTACCTTCGATGAAGTGGTGGTGCGCGTGCGTGACGATTTCGCCCTTGAGTTCCATATCGACACCGAAGAGGCCAACGCTGCCGGGCTGAAGAACGGCGCGCCGGTCACGCTGATAGGCTAAAGGAGCGGCTGATGAGCGAGCAACAGATCGACAGTCTGGTGGCGCAGATCCTCCAGCGTTTACAGCCGCCGGTGCTGGTGATGGTCACCGCCGCCGACGGCTACCGTCAGGCTATTCGCCAACGGTTGGCAGGCTGCGGGCAGCGGCTGGTGCTGGCGATGGACGAAACCCTTGAGGATGCCGCAGCGTGGCATCAGCTTGGGGAGGTTCTGCCGCTGTCAGGTGAGCCGCCGATGGGCTATAAGGCGCTGCTGCTGCCGTTTCTCGACTATCCCCAGGCGGCAGATCTGGTCAACGGCACGCTGCATAGCCCGGTGGCGCGTCGGCTGCACGAGGCGCTGCTGGCGGGCATTCCGGTGCTGGCGCTGCGCTACCACTGCTGCCCGCACAGCGAGCTAAACCAGCTGCGCGGCGCGGTCATCGACAGCGCCTATACTGCGCATATCGACGCAACTCTTGCCCGCCTGGCGGCGTGCGGCGTGACGCTATGCACCATGAACGAACTGCTGGAGAAACTGACAACGGGCGTCACCGC
The DNA here is from genome assembly GCF_014218705.1 of Kluyvera sichuanensis. Lineage (GTDB taxonomy): Bacteria > Pseudomonadota > Gammaproteobacteria > Enterobacterales > Enterobacteriaceae > Kluyvera > Kluyvera sichuanensis. Next base: position 134,024 of record NZ_JABBJF010000002.1, read on the forward strand.
ACCTGCGCTCGCACCGTTAGCGGCAACCCGTCGTTATCTGACTGTCACAGATATCGTCAATAATCCGTCGCTGGCCGCAAGACCTGACGTCGTGCTGACCGATGCCGCCGTCGACTATGTCAAAACGAAGAAAAAATAACCTTACCTCGATAATAAAACCTGGAGTGTAGAAGATGTCTTCAAAAACAAAATGCTGGCTATGGATGCTGCTGGTTATCGTGTCAGAAACCTCGGCCACCTCAACCCTGAAAATGTTCGGTAGCAGCGAAGGCACCACCAAAATACTGCTGCTCGCCCTGCTGGTGGTGCTCTATTGCACCTGCTACTACTCGCTCTCCCGCGCGGTGAAAGATATCCCCGTGGGCCTGGCCTATGCGACCTGGTCCGGCACCGGCATCCTGGTGGTATCCACGCTGGGCATGGCCTTCTACGGCCAGCACCCGGACACCGCCGCTATTATCGGTATGGTGATCATCGCCAGCGGCATCGTCATCATGAACCTGTTTTCCAAAATGGGCAGTGAGGAGAGCGAAGAGACGCCCGCCAAGCCTGCCGCTTCTACCCTGGACAAAAACGTCGCCAACTAACGCAAAAGGAATTCACTATGTTTAATCTCGGATTTTTATGGCTGGCGCTGTCTATCGGCTCCGAAATCACCGGCACCTCAATGATCAAAAAGACCAACGGCTTCAGCAAGCTGGGGCCATCGGTGCTGGTCGTTTGCGCCTACAGCCTGTGCTACTTCGCGCTGACCCGCGCGATGAGCACCATCCCGGTTGGCGTCGCCTATTCGCTGTGGTGCGGTTTTGGCATCGTCGGCGTGACCATCTTCTCGATGATCCTCTATAAGCAAAAGCCGGATCTGCCCGCTATTCTGGCGATGGTGCTGATCATCTCCGGCGGCGTGATCATGAACGTCTTCTCTCAGATGTAAACGTAAAAACGCCTTCCATTAGGGAAGGCGTTGAATGGTTTTCCCCCTCTCCCCAGAGGGGCGAGGGGCTCGTCCGCACACTTTTTTATGCAAACTACCGGCTAACCGCCTGCAAAGGATGGCTCAATGCATGATTATGCACCGTGGAAATCTCGGCGATAATCACCTGATACCCTGCCAGCCAGCGCTCGCTTTTACCTTTGGCTTCAACGTGGTGGGCGTTGTGAATACTCGCCTCCATCCCCGCTTTATCTGACCAGTAATAGTTGTTGATAAGCCTAAGGCCATCGGCGCTCTGGTAGCTTTCCATCCCCAGATAGCCGCTTGAGGCCAGCGTCGCCTGTTCGATGATATCGTTCAGCGCGTGGAACTCAGCGTCATACTCTTTCTTCGCAAAAATAAAGGTCGCTTGCCACAGAGACATGGTCTTCTCCCGATTACGCCGCGTTGCTCAGTTCAAATTTTGGTGAAATAAAGCCGTACAGGGTCCAGCCGATAAAGGTCACGATGGCACCGTACATCATCGCTTCGTCGCCGGAAGAGTACAGCGCATAGAAGCTATACAACGCGCCGACAAAAGCAATCAGGTTGGCGATACGCGCTTTGCCCGGTTCCACTTTCGCGACTTTCTGGATAATCACCAGCGCCGCCATCGACAGGATGTACGGGATGATGTTGGTGACAACCGCCAGATCCACCAGCACGTTGAACTGTTTGTTCAGCGACGGGCTAATGGTCATCAGCGACAGCACGGTCTGAATCACCACGATAACCAGCATCCCTTTGACCGGCGCGTCAGCTTTGGTCACTTTGGAGAACACTTTCGGGAAGTAGCCGGTGTCAGCAGACGATTTGAACACCTGAGCAATGGTGAACTGCCAGCCGAGCAGTGAACCGCAGCAGGACATCACCATCAGCGCCATGATCACTTTACCCACCGTTGGGTTAAACATCTGGGCAAACGCCAGGCCGAACGGCGCAGTAGAGTTCGCCAGATCCATATTTGGCACGATACCGGCAATCACGTTAGTTGAGATGATGTAGATAACCGCCGCCCCCAGCGTCCCGCCCAGCACGGCGATCGGCACGTTACGTTCCGGGTTTTCCACCACGTCGGTATTGGCACACGCTGACTCAAGCCCCAGGAAGGCCCACAGGGTCATGGCGATAGAGGAACCGATAGCCGAGAAAGTTGGCGTATGGTGCGGGTTCCAGGAAGCAGCATACAGATGCGGGCTGAACCAGTACCAGCCAATAATCGACAGACCGACCACCGGAATAATCACGCCCCAGACGGTCACGCCGCTGATCTGGCCGGTAATTTTCGCCCCGCCAAAGTTAGCGACGGTACAGATCCACAGCACCGCAATGGTGGCCAGACAGATGGCAAATGGCGACAGGTTCACGCCCATCAGTTCAGTACCGTAGCCCACCGCCGAAATCGCGATGGCGACGTTGGCAATCAGCAGCGATACGCCGTAGGTGTAGTTCGCCATAAAGTTGCCGGACTTACCGAACGCATATTCGGCATAGCCGCCCATCCCGCCCGCTTTACGACTGAACATCCCGCATTTGGCGAAGGCATAGGCCAGCGCCATTGAACCCACGGCGGTCACCAGCCAGGAGACAATCGAAATGGTACCGACTTCAGCCAGCTTCGTCGGCAGCATAATAATCCCTGACCCCATCATATTGACGGCGGTTAAAATGGTGAGCTGAACCACCCCCATTTTATTTTTTGACGTACTCATAAGCTGTCCTCTTATTTAATCAGCGTTATCTTTTTTATTAACGCTCAGATTCCCCTGCTCGCCCGGCAATTCACCGAGCGGCAGGGGTAAACATAATTAACGAGATAATCTGGTCTTAACGCTTAATGACGTGCCCATAGGCGCGTTTACAGCCGTCAGCATCTTCCTGGATATACACGCCCTGTAATTCTGGGGCGAAGCCTGGCAGCAGATTGATACCCTCTTCCAGCGCCAGGAAATAACGCTGAACCGGGCCACCCCAAATTTCACCAGGGACCACGCACAGCACGCCCGGTGGATAAGGAAGCGCGCCTTCGGCGGCAATCTGGCCTTCAATATCTTTCAGCGCGACTAATTCCACGTTGCCGCGAACAAATTCCATATTGGCCTGCTGCGGGTTCATGGCGACGCGTGGGAAATAATCCTTACGGAACATCTCTTTTTGCAGCTGTTTAACGTCGTAGCTGACGTACAGATCGTGCATCTCCTGGCATAACTGACGCAGGGTGTAACCGCGATAGCGCGCTTCATGGTTGGCATACAGCGCCGGTAAGACTTCAGACAGGGGCGCATCCTCTTCCAGCAGACGCTCAAAGCGCGCAATCTGCGCCACCAGATGGCGCATCTTCGCCATGTCTTCCGCCGGCGTCAGCAGGAACAGAATCGAGTTGAGGTCGCATTTTTCCGGGACGATGCCGTTTTCACGCAGGAAGTTCGCCAGAATGGTTGCCGGGACGCCAAACGCTTCATACTCGCCGGTCTCCGCGTTAATGCCCGGCGTGGTGAGCATCAGTTTGCACGGGTCAACAAAGTACTGATCCTGCGCGTAGCCCTCAAAGGCGTGCCAGCTCTGGCCCGGAATAAAGTTGAAGAAGCGCAGATCGCCCGCCATCTCTTCGGTGTCGTAATCCTGCCATTTCTTGCCGTCTACCATTGGCGGGACGAACGGACGGATATGCTGGCACAGTTCCATAATCAGCTTGCGCGCTTCGATGCCGAACTTCACGCAGTCCAGCCACAGGCGCTTGCCGCTTTCACCGGCGTGCATTTTGGCGTTCACGTCGAGCGCCGCAAACAGCGGGTAGAACGGGCTGGTAGAGGCATGCATCATAAAGGCGTTGTTCATGCGCTTATGGCTGACGTAGCGCTGCTGGCCCTTGATATGGCTGTCTTTTTTATGGATCTGCGAGGTCTGAGAGAAGCCCGCCTGCTGTTTGTGTACCGACTGGGTCACCAGAATGCCCGGATCGTTTTCGTTCAGATCCAGCAGCAGCGGCGAGCAGTCTTTCATCATCGGAATAAACTGTTCGTAGCCAACCCACGCGGAGTCAAACAGAATGTAGTCGCACAGGTGGCCAATCTTATCCACCACCTGACGGGCGTTATAGATGGTGCCGTCGTAGGTGCCGAGCTGGATAATTGCCAGGCGGAACGGGCGTTGCTGGTTTTTACGTTCCGGCGCCACCTCTTCCACCAGCTTACGCAGGTATTTTTCATCGAAGCAGTGGGCGTCGATACCGCCGATAAAGCCAAACGGGTTACGCGCAGTTTCCAGATACACCGGGGTCGCCCCGGCCTGTAGCAGCGCACCGTGGTGGTTCGATTTGTGGTTATTGCGGTCAAACAGCACCAGGTCGCCCTGTGCCAGCAGCGCGTTCAGCACCACTTTGTTCGAGGAGGACGTCCCGTTCAGCACGAAGTAGGTTTTGTCGGCGTTGAACACTTTCGCTGCGTGCTGCTGCGCTGCACAGGCCGCGCCTTCGTGGATCAGCAGATCCCCTAACGCCACGTCGGCGTTGCATAGGTCAGAGCGGAACAGGGTTTCGCCGAACCAGTCGAAGAACTGGCGGCCTGCCGGGTGACGGCGGTAGAACTGGCCGCCCTGGTGCCCAGGGCAGTCGAAGGCCGCGTAGCCTTTGCCCACGTAATCCACCATGCGGCTGAAGAACGGCGGCAGCATTTCGCTTTCGTAGCGATCGGCGGCGGCGTCGAGCTGTTTGCCGTAGTAGTCGGCGTTATCGTCGCACAGTTCAAAGACCCCGGTGACGCGCGGCAGTACGTCGGCCGGCAGCGTGTCTTCACAGCAGACGGCGACAAACACCGGCAGGCCAAAACCGGTCGCTTCGATGGTTTTCAGAATGCCGTTAGTGGCGTCCGCCACCGACAGCACCACGGCGGAAACGTCGGTGAAGTCGGTGCCGCGCACATCGCAGTTTTCACGGCGGCTGGTGAAGCAGGAAGTAATGGTCGAGCTAACCGCAATCTTGTTATTAAATTGGTTCATCATTTTCTCGGTACATAACAATAAATAAGGGGAGACCCTCCGACATCATTTATTTGTCGGATAATCAGAAATAGGTTTTAATGGGTTGTTTGTTTTATTTAATTACGCGTGACGATTCCTCACCTTGCGGTGAAAAAGAGAAAGCCACAAACCAGAAATAAATAACAGGCACAGCGCGGCGTTATGCTGATGCGCAATACACGATAGATTCCGGTGCTTAAGGGCGTAATAGTGATAAAACAGACATGACGTGGCGGAATAGCGTTCCGACCCACACCATTGAAGGGAGGTTATTTAGAGTTGAAGATATGAAAGTCGAAGCAGCTACGTTGGCTTACCATCATAATATGGGTAATACGTCTGATATGCGGCCAGGAATGGCTATTGTTTTCCATGTTCGTCTACTCATTGGAATTTGCGTTTATTCTGATTAAATCGTATGAGACGTTTCTTGATTTTAATCAACTAAAGTAACAGGCCACACCCGTAACCCTTTTTTCCGGAAAATAAAAACTGAATGAAAAATCTATTTTGCGCGCGGACATAGATTGTCATATTCGTACATATCCGCGTACGCCTTTACCGCCTACCCGGCGGCAGGCCTTTAGAATCAGGCCAATTTGTCATACAAATGTGTTTTTCCAGCACACCTTGCGGCGTGATAGCCCCAATACTGCAGCAAGAGTCGTGTCATCAAAATCGCATTTTGATGCAACAAAATGAATTTATATTCACAACCGCATTTGACGAAAAACGTGATGATTAGCACGATAAGCTTAATAACACCTACTACTGATGGGGTAATTCACCGCGTAACCATACGCATAATTCCTGATAATCGGTATTATCCGCCCTTTGTGCTAGCCTGAACCGCTTCAGCAGCGATATCATTAGCGCGCGAATCTATTACACCTTCTGACCTCAACAAAGGAAAAATAATGACCACGCAACGTCTGGTGAGCCTGATCACAGGCGTGCTGATTATCGCTATTTTCCTGCCCATTGCCCTTAGTCTGTGGCTGGCAAACCGTCAGGCCAACGAACTGTTTAATCAGGAGATGAGCAGCTACACCGAGCGCGTACTGGCGCGTACCCAGCGCGTGAAGCTGCAGGCCAAAACCGCGCTTGAGGAAGTGAACCGTTTTCAGGGCAAGCCCTGCACCTTGGCTCACCTGCGCGAGATCCAGAAAATCTCCTATATCCATCAGTACATTCAGAGCGTGTTCTACCTTGATAAGCATAACGGCGCGTGCGATCTACTGAGCAACACGCTGTCTGAAAAGGTCCCCGGCACCGAATTCACCACGCCTGCGGGCTACACGGTCTTTCTCACCTCACGCCACGACCTGCAGACCGATGCCCCGATGCTGGCGGTAAGCCACGGTAAATATATGGTGATGGTTGACCCTGACTCATTGATTGACGTGCTGCCGAACCCGACCTATCCGATTCACGCCGCGCTTATCAACACCCAAAGCCACCGCATCGTCGCCAGCAACTACCCGCTCGATCCGGACATCTGGGAACACCATCTGCAAGCCTATCAGCCAGTCATGGAGTATGACCAGACGGTGTACCGCCAGCGCGTGCTGCCGGACGTTGGGGCGATCCTGCTGACCTGGTCCTCGGTGAAACCGCTATCGACCAACTGGCATCGCCAACTGATGCTCTGGCTGCCGCTGGGGCTGTTAATTAGCGGGCTGGCCTCTTTCTTAATCCTGCGCATTTTGCGCCGCCTGCAGTCTTCCCATTCCCGCGTACTGGCCGCAATAAAAGCCAAAGAGATCACCGTGCACTATCAGCCGGTGGTGTCGCTCGAGGACGGGCGGCTGATCGGAGCCGAGGCGTTGGCCCGCTGGCAGCAGGCCGATGGTCGCTGGCTGCCGCCGGACCTCTTTATTGCCGTGGCGGAACAAACCGGCGTGATTTGCCAGTTGACCGAGCATATCGTGCGCTGCGTATTTAACGATCTGGGCCACTGGCTTTCGCAGCATCCTGAGGTCACGATGTCGATTAATATCACCGCCGCCGATCTGAGCTCCCCCACCCTGCCCGACCTGCTGCGCCAGCAAATTCAGCAGTGGAACGTGGCACCGACGCAGATTGCGCTGGAGCTGACCGAACGCGACCTGATCGCGCCGCAAACCGCGCGCCCGGTGCTGCAGGCCTACCGGGAAATGGGTCACAAGGTGTACATCGATGATTTTGGCGTCGGCTACTCGAGCCTGAGCTATCTTCAGGAGCTGGAGGTCGATACGCTGAAAATCGACAAAGCCTTTGTTGATGCGCTGGAGCACAAAGTGGTTACCGGCCATATCATTGAAATCGCCAAATCGCTGAACCTGAGCATGATTGCAGAAGGGATTGAGACCGAACATCAGCGCGACTGGCTGCGCGCGCACGGCGTCCCGGCCGGGCAGGGCTGGCTTTACAGCAAAGCGCTACCGAAAAAAGCGTTTATCCAGTGGGCGCTGGAGAGAGGCCCACTGAAAAGCGGAGAGGCGAGTCTTATCCCGCGGCGCCCACATTCTTAAGCGCTCTACATCCCTATTTCTGTTGAGCGGGGTGGTCGCTCGCCGGTTCAGCGGCGCCCTGCGGGAAAAGCCGCTGGCGCAACGTCGGGCCCGTGGGTTTCTCGCTCAACAGGCCGCGCTGTTTCAGCGCCGGTATCACCCAGCGGGCAAAATCCTCGAAGCACCCCGGCGATAGCCACTGTGCCAGATTAATACCGTCGGTATCGCTGTCGTCGAGCCAGGTTTCAAGCTGCGCCGCCACACTTTCACCGCTGCCAACAAACGTTTTTTGCCGCCCCAGTCCCTCTTCAGGTTGAAACACCTCGCGTAGCGTTTTGCGCGGCTGCCCTTCTTCACCGGTCACCATTTTAAGCATGGAGCGATTAGAGTTGGTTTGCTGCCACTCCAGCGGCGCATCCAGCGAATGGCCGGAGAGATCGACCCCAGTGCTGGCACCGTAGTGAATCAACGCTCCCTGCAGATCGTAGTGCGCGCGGCGTCTGGCAAAGTTCACCTGAGCCTCTTCTTCCGTTGCGCCGGTTATCACCGTCACCGCGCTGATAAACTTTATCGCCCCCGGCGCGCGTCCGTGTTCCGCCGCCCGCGCTTTAATCGCCGCAACCTGTTTTTTTACGCCGCTGGCATCCAGTCCGGCGACAAACACCACCTCTGCATGCCGCGCGGCAAAATCAATACCGCTCGGCGATCCCCCGGCCTGAAAAATCACCGGCGTGCGCTGCGGGCTGGGTTCGGAAAGATGGGCATCGGGCACCGTAAACCAGCGCCCCTTGTGGGCCACCGGATGAACGCGCTGCGGGTCGGTATAGACCCCGGCCACCTTATCGCGCTTCAGCGCCGCCCGTTCCCACGAATGTTGCCATAGCTTATAGCTGACGTTGAGAAACTCATCGGCGCGCTCATAGCGTTCGTCATGGTCCATCTGCTTTTCCAGCCCAAGGTTACGCGCAGCGCTTTCCAGCTGCGAGGTCACCACGTTCCAGGCGATGCGCCCCTTCGTCAGGTGGTCGAGGGTGGTAAATTTTCGTGCCAGCAGATAGGGCTGTTCATAGGTGGTGGATACCGTCACGCCAAAGCCCAGTCGTGAGGTGTGCGCCGCCATTGCCGAGACCAGCAGCAGCGGGTCGATAAGCGGCGACTGGATCCCCTGGGCCAGCGACGCCGCCGGACTTCCCTGCCAGCTATCAATCAGCCCCAGCGCATCGGCGATAAACAGACAGTCAAACCCCTGCTCTTCCAGCAGTTTTGCCAGCTCCACCCAATACGCGATATCGGTATAGCGATGGCTGTTGTCCTGCGGGTCGCGCCACATCCCATAGTTAATATGCGAGACCGCCGCCATGGTAAATCCACTGAGAATAATATTCTTACGCATTTTATTTACCGAAATAAAAAAACTGACCATAAATAAAACCCGGTGCATCGACAATGATTAAATCCGGCATATCAAAGCTAAAAAACGCAAATCAAAAAAAGAGAAAACAAAATAAGAAATGCGCATTTATTCTCTTTTTTAACCGATGCTAGTATCGCCCTTCAGTCTTGATACCAACATAAAAAATGACTGACTAAATATAAAAAACACCTGCTTTGCACATCGGACATCGCTATGAAAAAAAACGAAATTATCGCCGGGATATCGCTATCCCGCCGTAAGTTATTACAGCTCACAGCCGTTTCTACCACGTTAGTGATGGGATTAGGCATCCCTGCGTTGTCATTTGCCGATGATGCGGATGAAAAGTCGCGCTATGGCAAGACGTTAATTATTGGCCAGGCACTGGAACCCACTATTTACGATCCCAACCGCCAGTATTCTTATGAAACCTATCGGGTGGATAAACATATTTATGAATCACTGGTCGCGGAAGATTTATCCGTCCCGGCAGCGAAAGGTACACCGCCAATTATTCCCGGTCTGGCCACCCGCTGGGAAATTAATGACGATGCGACGGTCTTTACCTTCCATTTACGCGACGGGGTGAAATTCCACGACGGCACCGCGTTTGACGCCGAAGCGGTACGCTTTAACGTCCGTCGTTTTACCGATCCGCAGTTTGAGTACTTCGACGCCCGTTCGCAGGCCACCATGGCGCAGGTTTATCACGATCTGAAGGCCATTGAGGTCGTTGACCCACTCACCGTGCGCTACACCTTTAACCAACCGTTCCCGGATTTCCTGCGTTTCCTGCCGCAGGGCAACTGGGTGTCCGGCATCTTCAGCCCCGCGGCCCTCCAGAAATGGGGACAGGACGGACTGGCGGATCACCCCACCGGTACCGGGCCTTACCGCTTTGTGCTGCGGGTGCGTAACGATCGTACCGAACTGGTGCGCAATGACGGCTGGTGGGGCAAAAAACCCTATATGGAACGGCTGATTTTCCGCCCTATCCTCGACGGCAGCACCGGCGTGAGCGCCCTGCAATCGGGCCAGGTCGATATTCTCTCCCGCACGCCAACCGACGCCGTCGATCTGCTGTCGCAAAGCGGCTACACGGTGCATGACAGTACCGAAGCCAACCAGCTGTTCCTCGGCTGGAACTTCGCCAATAAGTACACCAGCCAGTTGGCGGTACGTCAGGCAGTGATTAAAGCCATCAACCGTGAGGAACTCGTGAAATCGCTGTTGAACGGCCACGCGGTGGCGAGCTACAGCATTCTCAACCGTTCCAACGAAGCATTCCTGGCATCGCAACAAGACTACGCGTACGACCCGGAAGGGGCCAAAAAGCTGCTGGCCGATGCGGGCTTCAAACCGGGTGAAGTCAGCTTTACCATCATCACCTACGACCAGAATCAGCCGGTTATCGAGTGGATCCAACGCGATCTCAGCAAAGTGGGCATTACCGTGAAGGTGGTCTCACAGGAGTGGATAACCTACAGCTCGCATCTGGCGAATCTGGCGGACGACACCGGGCTGTTCACCATGGAGTGGGGGCTGATTAGCCCGCAATGGCTCAACGTCGCCTGGAAAAACTATGTGGTTTCGCGCGGCAAAGGCGAGAAGGTGATTACTGGCGTCGCGCCGCTGATTGCGCAGGCGAGCGTCACCACCGACAAACCAAAAGCGCTGGCGCTGTGGCACCAGGTCAACCAGCAGTTCCAGCAACAGGCGGCGTTTGTCCCGCTGCTGGAGCTTAACCGCGTGTTTACCACCTCACCGGCCGTACAGGGCTTTAACGTTCCGGCGCAGAACTTCTACGACCTGACCCAAGTGTGGTTGAAACCATGACCCGCCTGCTGTTGCTGCGGCTTGCGCAGACGGTGCCGCTGCTGTTTTTGATCTCGCTGCTGGTGTTTCTGATTGCCAAGCTGGTGCCCGGCGACCCGATCGCCAACGCGCTGGCCGGTCAGCTCTCCACCGAGGCCATCGAGCAGATTCGTCACGTCTACGGGCTGGATAAACCCGCAGCAGTGCAATATCTGCTGTGGGTGAAAAACCTGTTTAGCGGCGACTGGGGGATGTCGCTCACCATGCGCACACCGGTCGCCGACGTGCTCGGCGGGGCATTTGCTAACACGGTTATCCTGACCGTTGCCGCCGTGCTGCTGTGCCTGATCCCCGGCGTGATTATCGGCGTGGTATGCGGGCTATGGCAGGGAACGCGCCGCGACCGTTTGGTGATGCTGGTGGTTCAGCTCGCCCACAACGTGCCTATCTTCTGGCTGGCGGTGTTTTTCATCTGGCTATTTGCCGTCAAGCTGCACTGGTTCCCGGTATCCGGCATGTATGACATGCGCGGAGACCGGGGCATTACCGACCTGTTGCATCACCTGTTTTTACCGGCCCTGTCGACGGCGCTGATTTCGATGCTGATCCTCGCCCGTCAGGTACGCAACAGCGTTATCGGGATTATGCAGGCCGACTATATCCGCACCTACCGGGCGCTCGGCTACTCCACGCCCCGCCTGCTGTGGCGTCACTTGGGTCGCAACCTGCTGGCACCTATCATCAGCATTACCGGCTTACAAATTGGCTACCTGCTCAGCGGCGTGATTTTTATCGAGAAGATCTTCGCCTGGCCGGGGATTGGCACGCAGCTGTATAACGCGGCGGCAGGTCAGGATTACCCCACCATCCAGACCGGCGTGATGCTGATCGCCGCCTGCTTCCTCGCCGTTAACCTGATAAGCGACGTCCTACAGGACTGGCTGGATCCCCGCCACGAAGGAGCCCGTTAATCATGACAATTTCAACGTTCCTGCGTCGGCTCTCCCGACACGGGCTGGCGCTGCTCGGCCTGGGGATTTTTCTGGCCGCCGTGGCGCTGTCGCTCGCTGCGCCGTGGGTTGCGCCCTATGACCCCCTGGCGGCGTTCGACGGGCTGCGCCTTGCGCCGCCGGGCACGCCGGGACACCTGCTGGGTCTTGATAATCAGGGGCACGATATCACCAGCCGCCTGATTTGGGGTGGGCGCACCATTCTCGCCGCTTCGGTGCTACCGATAGTCTTTGCCGCGCTGGTCAGCCTGGCGCTCGGCCTGCTGGCGGGCTTTCGCGCCTCGGCCTTCTCCGAGCTGATTATGCGCACCATGGACATGCTGTTCGCCTTCCCGATGGTGCTGCTGGCGATTGGTCTGTCGGCGGTACTGGGCAGCGGCTATCCCACGCTCATCATCACCCTGATTTGCAGCGTGATCCCCTACCTCACCCGCGTGGTCTATCGCGACACCCGCACTGAGGTGGCGAAAGAGTACGTCGAAGCGCTGCGTGCGCAGGGGGCGAGCAACCGCGACATCCTGTTTCGCGAAATCTTACCCAACGTCGCCACCCCGCTGCTGGTGTACACCACCTCGCTGCTCGGCGGCATGGTGGTGTTCCTCGCCGGGCTGAGTTTCCTGGGGCTTGGCGTCCAGCCGCCGCAGGCTGACTGGGGGCGAATGGTAGGCGAAGGCGCACAGATGATGATCTTCGGCTCGCCCCATATCGCAACCGCGCCTGCCGTCGCGATTGTCCTGCTGTCGCTGGCGTTTAACTGGTTAGGAGATGGCCTGCGCGATCTCCTCGATCCTTATCAGTAAGGAGAGACGACAATGAGCCTATTAACCCTTTCCCACCTGAACGTGCTGTTCCATCAGCAGAACGTGCAGGCGGTCGACGATATTTCACTGACCATTGCGCCCGGCGAAGTGCTGGCGTTGGCGGGCGAGTCCGGCTCTGGCAAGAGCGTGACGGCGGCGGCGATCCTCGGTCTGCTCCCGGCCTCGCAGGTGACGGTCAGCGGCAGCATCACCTTTGATGGCCAGCCGCTGTTGCATCAGTCCACCACGCGGCTAAACCGCCTGCGCGGCCACGAGATAGCGATGGTGTTTCAGAACTCGCTCTCGACCCTCGACCCGTCGTGGCGCATCGGCAAACAGCTTCAGCACAACCTGAAACGCCTGCATCCGGAGCTTGGCCGCACCGCGCTGCGCGAAGCCGCGCTGGCGTGGCTCACGCGGATGAAAATCGGTGAGCCGGAGCAGGTGATGTCGCGCTTCCCGCACCAGCTCTCCGGCGGGATGCGCCAGCGGGTGCTGATCGCGCTGGCGGCGATGTGCCGCCCTCGCCTGCTGATTGCCGACGAACCGACCACGGCGCTGGATGCCACCGTGCAGCGCGAGGTGCTGCAACTGCTCAAAGCGCTGTGCCAACAGCAGCAAATGGCGATGCTGATTATCACCCACGATTTCGGCGTCGTCGCCGAACTCAGCGACCGCGTGGCGGTCATGCGGCAGGGGAAAATCATCGAGAGCAACGCCACGAAGGCGCTGATCGCCGCACCTCAGCACCCTTATACCCAATCGCTGCTGGCGGCGGTGCCTTATCCTAGCGCCGATCCGGTGCTCACCCCGCGCGCTGAAGGTACGCCGCTGCTGCAAGCTTGTAATCTGGGGCGCGATTTCTGGCGCCGGGAAACCGCCGGCTGGTGGCCGAAAAAAGTCGCGACCACGGTGGTGGACGGCGTCAATCTCGACGTCGCGCGCGGTGAGATTGTCGGCATTATCGGCGAATCGGGTTCTGGAAAATCCACGCTGGCGCGCCTTCTGGCGCAGCTGATACCCGCCAACCGGGGCGAGCTACGCCTGGCGGGCAACGTAGTGGACGACAGTCACCCGGCCTCGGTTGCCGCGCTGCGCCGCCAGCTACAGTGCGTTTTTCAGGATAGCCTCGCGTCGTTTAACCCGCGCCTGACGCTGGAAGAGCAGCTGGTGCGTCCGCAGTTTCGCCTGGGAACGGTAGCAGACCGCCCGCAGGCCATCGCGCGGGCGGCGGCGCTATTTGCAGAAGTGGGTCTGGATACCGCGCTGCTGCAGCGCTTCCCCCATCAGCTTTCCGGCGGCCAGCGCCAGCGCGCCAATATCGCCCGAGCGCTGGTGGTTAACCCCAGCATTCTGCTGCTGGATGAACCTACCTCCGCGCTGGACCTCACGGTTCAGGCGCAGGTCATGACCCTCTTAACCCGGATGCACCAGCAGCATGCGCTGACCTGTCTGTTTATCAGCCATAACCTCGCGCTGGTGTCGCAGTTCTGCCAGCGCATCGTGGTCATGGCGCACGGCGTCGTGGTGGACGATTTCGCGCGCCACGAGCTGTACGCCGCCGACCGCCATCCGGTCACCCAGCAGCTGCTGGACGCCAACTATCTGCTGCCATCCGGTAACGCAGATACAGCGTTAAAACGTTTTGCCTGACCCATTTGACTAAGGACGCACTATGACAAGCGCCAAAAAACAGTTGTTATTCAACGGATTTATGATGAACGTCGTCGGCCACGTTTCCGCTGGGCTGTGGCGACATCCGGACGATCGCGCAAGCGAGTACACCACTCTCGACTACTGGCTGCATATCGCCCGACTGCTGGACGACGCCGGATTTGACGCCATGTTTATCGCCGATGCGCTGGGGCAGATTGACGTCTATCAGGGCAAGCCCGACGCGGCGCTGCGTACCGCCGCGCAGTCGCCGGTCAACGATCCTTTGCTGCTGGTTTCAGCGATGGCCGCCGCCACGCGTCAGTTAGGCTTTGGTATAACGCTCTCGACCACCTATGAGCATCCGTATCTGCTGGCTCGCAAATTCACCACCCTTGATCACCTGACCAAAGGCCGGGTGGCGTGGAACATTGTCACCTCGGTGCTGGAATCCGCCGCCCGTAACCTCGGGCTGGAAAAACAGATGGATCATGACGAGCGCTATGAACGCGCGCAGGAGTTTCTTGAGGTCACCTACAAGCTGTGGGAAGGCTCATGGGAAGACGATGCCGTCCGCCGCGACCGCCACGCTGGAGTCTATACCGACCCGAGCAAAGTGCACCCTATCCGCCACCAGGGGCGCTGGTTTACGGTGCCGGATGCGCACCTCTCCGAGCCTAGCCCGCAGCGTACGCCGGTGCTATTCCAGGCGGGCACCTCCGATCGCGGTCGCCTGTTTGCCGCGCAGAATGCCGAAGTGGTGTTTCTCGGCGGCACCACGCCGCAGGCTATCGCCCAGAACATCGATAAAATTCGCACCCTGGCGCATCAACAGGGACGCGCCGCTGACGCCATTCGCTTTATTACCGCCATTAGCGTGGTGGTCGACGACGATGACGACAAGGCACACGCCAAATTCCAGGATTACCTCAGCTACGCCAGCCAGGAAGCCGCGCTGGCGCTGTTCTCCGCCTGGACCGGGGTGGACTGGTCCGGCTGGGCGCTGGATGAACCGCTCAAATATATCGAAACCAACGCCAGCCGCTCGGCGCTGGCCGGGCTGACCCGCATCGATGCCGAACGTCAGTGGACGGTGGGTGACATCAGTCGCTATATCGCCATCGGCGGCATTCACCCAACGCTGGTCGGCAGCCCGCAGACCGTGGCCGACGCACTGGAGGCATTTGCCGATGCATCCGGCGTCGACGGTTTCAACCTCGCCTACGCCATCAGCCCCGGCAGCTTTGAAGACTTTGTCCGCTGGGTGGTGCCTGAGCTACAGGCGCGCGGGCGCATGCGTCGTGCCGACGGTGCGGCGCTCACCCTGCGCGAACGTTTACAGGGCGAGGGGCAGATAAAACTGCGCGACGATCACCCCGGTACCCAATTCCGCCATCTCGATACCCACTACGTGGCGGAGGCGAAATGAGCATTCACCTGCATTGGTATCTGCCAACGAACGGCGACAGCCGGGGGATCGTTGGCGCGGGCGACGACTCGCAGCACATCAGCGGCATCGGCGGTCAGTTCCGCCCGGCGACGCTCGATTATCTGACCGATATCGCCCGCAGCGCTGAACGGCTGGGCTTTGAAGGCGTGCTCACCCCCACCGGTAGCTGGTGTGAAGATGCCTGGCTCTCCACCATGGCCATCAGCCAGCACACCGAACGGCTGAAATTTATCGTCGCGTTCCGCCCCGGCTTTATCTCGCCAACGCTTGCCGCACACCAGGCCGCCAGCTTCCAGCGCCTGACCGAAGGACGGTTGATGATCAATATCGTCACCGGCGGCGACCCGGTCGAGCAGCGCCGCTATGGCGACAGGCTGGATCACGACCAGCGCTACGCCCGTAGCGGCGAGTTTATTGCCGCCTTTAAAGGCGTTAGCCATGCTCGGAATAACGGCCAGCCGTTCGACTTTCACGGCGAACACTATCAGCTGGAACAGGCCACCCTGCTGCCCTCGCCGTGGCCCGTCCCTCCGGTCTTTTTCGGCGGTTCCAGCCCGGCGGCACAACAGGTTGCCGCCGCGCAGGCGGATACCTGGATTAGCTGGGGTGAACCGCCCGAGCAGGTCGCCCCGCAGCTGGACACCGTGCGGGCGCTGGCCCGCGCTCAGGGTCGCACACCGAGCTTCGGCATTCGTTTTCACGTCATCAGCCGGGATACCGAAGAGGAGGCCTGGCGTGAAGCGGCGCGACTGCTGAACGGCATTACGCCGGAGCGCATCCGCAGTGCGCAAACCCTACTGGGACGCACCGAATCCGTCGGTCAAAAGCGGATGAGCGCGCTGCTGGACGATATTTCTGCCGAGCAGGTGAACCCAGAGAACGTTCGCCTGCTGGAGATTGCGCCCAACATCTGGAGCGGCTACGGGCTGGTGCGCGGCGGCGTCGGTACCGCCATTGTCGGCAGCCATCAGCAGGTGGCGGAGAAGATCCAGGCCTTCCACAACATGGGCATTGCGCACTTTATTTTATCCGGTCAGCCGCACCTTGAAGAGGCTTACTGGTTTGCCGAGGGCGCAGGAGCCCTGCTACGCCGCAGCGGATTGCTGGCAACACCGTAATTAACCATAAAAACATCGCAAACAAGCACTCAGGAGAGAAACCATGAGCCACGCTCAGGACATTTATGCAGGACTTGATAACCAGGAATTTGCCCACTGGAAAGCGGTAGCCCAGGAGGTTGCGGATCGCCTGTACGCGACCTTACAGGAACGCGACCGGGCCAATAAGCACCCGTTTGAAGAGATTGACTGGCTGCGCCAGAGCGGCCTGCTGAAGCTGGCCGTGCCGAAATCACTCGGCGGCGGCGGTGCCAATCTGGTGCAGGCGCTGGAAATTGGCCGCATCATTTCCGCCGCCGATGGCTCGCTGGGCCAGCTCATCACCTACCACTACTCCAACGGCGTGTGGAGCTACATTCTCGGCAACCGCGAGCAGTGGGAGTTTATCGCCCGCGGCGTCGCCAACGACGGCTGGTTCCAGTCAAGCATCAGTAACCCGCGCGATCCGCGCCTGAAGCTGGAGTGGGACGGCAGCGACCTGTACGTCACCGGACGCCGTACCTTCGCGACCGGCGCGGCCGTCTCTCAGGTTATGACCATCGCCGTCTGGGTGGAAGACCAACTGGTGCAGTATCAGGTCACCGCCGACCAGCCGGGCATCACTTTTAATGACGACTGGGATAACCTCGGGCAGCGTCTGACCGCCAGCGGCACGCTGGAGTTTAACCGCCTGCGCCTGCAGGAGAAGGACCGCCTGACCGGGCTGGAAGAGAAACCGGAAAGCGCACTGCTGCGCAACGCCCTGCGCAACCAGTTCAGCCAGCTGATTTTCGTTCATTTCTATCTCGGCATTGCCGAAGGGGCGCTGAAGCAGGCCGCCGTCTACTTCCGCGACACCGTGCGCCCGTGGCCTGAATCCGGCGTCGAAAGCGCGCTGGAAGACCCGTACCACCGCCTGAAAGCGGGTGAACTCGCGTCCGAACTGGCCGCCGGGATTGCGCTGGCGGAAAAAACCGCTCAGGCCTTCCAGGATGCCTTCCACGCGGGCGACGACCTGACCGAAGCGCAATGGGGCGAACTGGCCCTGCTGACCGACCAGGCCAAGGTCATTGCCAACAACGTGGCGCTGAAAATCAGCCATGAAATCTATGAACTGACCGGCGGGCGATCCACCAGCAACCAGTACGGGCTGGACGTTTTCTGGCGCAACGTACGCACCCACACCCTGCACGACCCGGTGGCCTACCGCACCCGCGAAGTGGGCGATTATGTGTTAAGCGGCAAGCTGCCGACGCCGCGCGTTTACGCGCCGCCGAAGCGCTAAGGACATGACCATGCCGGAGATTCGGATTATCGACGACCCCGCGAACCTGCTCGCCGCTGCCGCCGTGTTTCGTCAGGCGATGTTTGGCCTGCCGGGTGGCGTTACGCCGGTTAGCGAGTGGGCTGAGCGCTACGTGGTGCCGGGAAGGGTCTACGGCGCCTGGCTCGACGGGCAACTGGTGGGCACCAGCAACAGCTTCCCCGGCGAACTGACTCTGCCGGGAGGCCAGCGCGTGCCTCACGCCGCCGTCACCCACGTCGGCGTGTTACCACACGTTAGCCGACGTGGCGTACTGCGAGCGCTGTTTGCCCGCCAACTGGCGGATCTCCACCAGCAGGGCGTTGCCGTGGCCTCGCTGCGCGCTTCGCAGGGAACCCTCTACCGTCGCTTTGGTTACGGTGTCGCCACGGCGGCGCAGGATCTGCGCATTGATAAGCGAGAACTTCCCGCGCTACCAGCGGCAGACGGCGGCATCCGATTGCTTGTCGCCGCCGACAGCTGGGCGGTATTGCAGGATATCGAGGCACGTTTCCCGCTCGTCCGCGCCGGTTCGCTCAGCCGCTGGCCGCAGTGGTGGGCGTTGCAGCAGCACCGGCTGGCGCACAGCAACCTGAACCACTATGTGGCCGTCGTGCTGCGTCACGGCGAGCCGCAGGGTTTTGTCCGCTATCACGCCAGGGCTGAGGAAAACTGGCTTTACAGCACCGAGCGCACGCTGGTGGTGGACGATCTGCACGCCGCCGACCCGCAGCTGGAGGCGCAGCTACTGGGCTTTTTGCTACAGCTCGATATCGCCCGCTACGTCGAGCTGCCGCATCGCCCGGTGGATGATGCCCTGCCGCTGCTGCTGGACAACCCGCGGGCGGTACAGCAGCACGCCCTGGTTGATGAGAGCTGGCTACGAGTGATTGACCTTGAGCAAACGCTCAATGCCCGGCGCTATGGCGACGGCGACGCGGTCACGCTGGCGATTGACGATCCGTGGCTGCCTGCCAACCACGGCGTCTGGCGGCTGACCCCAGACGGCGTACAGCGCAGCGCCAGCCAACCCGATCTATCGCTCAGTATCGATAGCCTGGCAATGCTGCTGCTCGGCGAGTACACCCCGTGGCAGCTTGCCGCCGCCCGGCGTATCAACCTTCACCATTCTCAGGCTGCAGCACGCTTAGCACGTCTGCTGGCCTGTCATGAACATCCCTGGTCGGGGATCTTCTTCTAATTTTTCTGGAGATTTTTTATGCACAGCATTCGTTGGCCTCTGATGGGCCACACGCTTTCCGTCGCCCTGTTACTGGGCACAGCGGCCCCGGCCTTGGCCGATGAGGCAGCCCCCCAACCCGGCGGCACGCTGAAGATAGCCTCGCTACAGCCGGATCTGGACGCTTTTGATCCGCTGACTGGCTATTCGGTCGACTCCTGGGAGATCCTGCGGGCGGTCACCCGTCAACTGGTCACCTACCCTGGTTCGCCGAAAAGCCTGAAGGATGACACCACGCTGGTGGGCGATCTGGCAAAATCGTGGGACGTTAGCGCCGACGGTAAAACCTACACCTTCCATCTGCGCGACGGCATTCACTACGCCGGGCCGACCACTCGCCCGATTGTGGCTAAAGATTTTGTCTACGCCATCAAACGCTTCTGCGACCCGAACAAACAGGTGGCGGCGGTGAACTACTTTAACCTCGCCTTCTCCGGCTTTGCCGACTACTGCAAAGATTTCAGCAAAGTTGCCCCCGGCGATCTGGCGGCCAGCAAAGCGTATATCGACAGCCACGATATTGCTGGCGTCAGCGCGCCGGATGATAAAACGCTGGTGCTGCGCTCCGACAGCAAGAACTACGATTTCCTCAACATTCTGTCGATGAACTTTGTCACGCCGCTGCCGGAAGAGGTCGCCTCGCGCTATTTCCCGGACTCGCAGGAGTTTCGCAAAAACTTCCCGTCCAGCGGGCCGTATGAGGTTGCAAGCTACGCCAGCGGGCAGAAGCTGGTGCTGAAAAAAGTCGCGAACTATAACCATGCGGAAGACCCGGCGCGTAAAGCCTGGGTAGACGCCATTGAAGTCAGCTTTACCGGCAATAACGAAGATAGCGTGATCCAGCGTATTCAAGCGGGCGACGCCGATTTATCGCTGTACCTCGACGTGCCGCCGCAGGCCGCCGTGCGCCAGTATCTGGTGCAAAAAAGCCCGAACCTGCACGCCGCCAACAGCGGTGCGGCAAACTTTATCGCCATCAACGCCCAGCCGCAGGCTAAAAGCGCCGGGGCCACGGCGCTGCGCAATCTGAAAGTCCGTCAGGCGCTGGCCTATGCGGTGAATAAAGCGCACCTGGTTCAGGCGCAGGGTGGGAAAATTGCCGCTCTGCCGCTGGGGCAAATCATCACCAGCACCCTGCTCGGCCACCAGACCTTTGATCCGTACGCCACGCCGGACAGCAAAGGCGACCCTGAGAAAGCCAAAGCGTTACTTAAGGAAGCGGGGCTTAACGACGGGCTGGCGCTGGATCTGGTCTACCGCGCCAACAATCAGTTCAGCACCCTGGCGGTGATCCTCAAAGAAGATCTGGCCCGCGCCGGTATTCGCCTGAACCTGATCCCGGTGCCGCCGCCGCAGTTTATGGCTTACCTGCAAAGCCCGGAAAACCGTTGGGATCTGGCGCTTGGACAGACCTCTCCTGACTGGCAAGGCCCGGCAACCCGCATGCTGCTCGGCGGCTGGCTGAACTCGGATGCCTCACCGTGCGGGCGCGGCAACGTTTACGCCATCTGCTACAGCAACGACAAGCTGAATCAGCTGGCCAAACAGGCCTATGGCTCCGATAACCCGGGCCCTATCTGGCAGCAGGCCGACCAGCTGGTCTCCGCCGACCTGCCGTGGATCCCGCTGTTTGAGAAGCGCCGTATTGCGGTGACCTCTGACCGGGTGACCCACTGGACGTGGTCGTCGCTGGCCACCCAGGCCGATATCACCAATATTGCGCTGAAGCCGTAACGGAGACGTGATGCCACTACTCAATGTACGCGACTTAACGATTGGCCTTGACTCGCACACCGCGCTGGTCAGGGAAGTCGGTTTTCACGTTGAGCCAGGGGAAACCCTGGCTGTGGTCGGCGAATCAGGCTCAGGGAAGAGCCTGAGCCTGCTGGCGGTGCTGGGGCTGTTACCGTCAGAGATGCGCGTGCAGGGAGAAATTGTCTTTGATGACCTGCCGCTGCACACCTTCACGGCAAACCAGAAACGCCAGCTGCGCGGGGCGCAAATCGGCTACGTATCGCAGGATCCGCTCAGCAATTTGCACCCGCTCAAAAGCGTGGGCCGGCAAGTTGAAGAGGCTATCCTCGCCCACCAGCGGATGCGCCGTCGGGCGCTGCGGGCGCGGGTCGTCGCGCTGCTCGATGAGGTGGGCATTCGCGATGCCGCTCGCCGCTACCATGACCGTCCGGCGGCGTTCTCCGGCGGGCAACGCCAGCGGGTGATGATCGCTATCGCCATTGCGCTCAACCCGAAGCTGATTATCGCCGATGAACCCACCACGGCGCTGGACGCCACCGTGCAGGCGTCAATTCTTCGCCTGCTCAAGCGCCTTCAACAGCAGCACAGCTGCGCGCTGGTCTTTATCAGTCACAACCTGCGGGTGGTGGCGGATATTGCTGACCGCATTGTGGTGATGCAGCAGGGCAGGATTGTTGAGCAAGGTACAACGTCGGCGCTGTTTAGCGCACCGGCGCATGAATACACCCGTTCGCTGCTGCAGGCGGGCTGGCATCCCCGTTCCTCTTCGCCGGTTGGCGGCGGTGAAGAGAAGCCATTGCTTGAAGTTCATCAGGCTTCGCGGCGTTTTGCCAAAGCGTCGCGATGGTGGTCGCGTGCGCCCACCGCTCCGGTGCTGGATGACGTCAGCTTCACGCTGCATGAGGGGGAGATCCTCGGGCTGGTGGGCGAGTCGGGGTCCGGTAAAACCACGCTGGGACGGATTGTGGTCGGGCTCGATCGCGCCGACAGTGGGCACCTTACCTTCGCCGGTCAGCCCTGGCGGACGCCGGGCAGCCATCATCCGGCTCGCCATGCGGTGCAGATGGTATTTCAGGATCCGTACAGCAGCCTTAACCCCCGTCGGCGCATCGACGATACGCTGGCGCAGCCGCTCCAGCTGACCGCCCTGCGCGAACAGGGCCAACCGCTGTCGCCCACGGCGCTGCGAACGGCGGTGGCTGAACTGCTGGAGCAGGTTGAACTACCGGCGTCTCTGGCCTCCCGCTATCCGTCGCAGCTTTCCGGCGGGCAGCGGCAGCGCGTGGTCATCGCCAGAGCGCTGGCCATGAAGCCCCGGCTTATCGTGGCCGACGAAGCGGTATCGGCGCTGGATATCACCACCCAGCACCGCATCATCACGCTGTTTAGCCGTCTGCGCGAGCGCTACGGTCTCTCCATTCTGTTTATCTCCCACGACCTCGACGCCGTGGCGGCGCTCTGCGACCGCGTGCTGGTGCTGCAGTCCGGGAGGATTATCGAACAGGGCCGCACTGAACAGATATTCCAGCAGCCGCAACAGCCGTGGACGCGCCAGTTGCTGGCGGCCATTCCGGGCCGTGCCTGGCTTGAAACGGAGGAGTTACGCTATGACGCAGCCATTGCTCTTTGATTCGCCAGCGCAGTCAGCCCCTGCGCTATGGCGACGGTTGTGGCGCGAGCCCAGCGCCCGCTGGGGGCTGATTATCGTAGCACTGATGGTGCTGGCGGCGCTGGTGGCTCCGCTGGTCGCCGTCTGGCTGGGCCACGGTGAGACCGAGCAGTTTCGCGATAGCGCGCTGTCGGATATGGGGATCCCCATTGGCCCCACCGCCGCCTTTCCGCTGGGCGCGGACGATAATGGCCGAGATGTGCTGGTGCGCACCCTTTATGGCGCCCGCGTGTCGCTGTTTATCGCCGTGCCCGCCACCACGCTCGCCATGATAATTGGCCTGTTTGTCGGGCTGGTGGGCGGCTATCGCGGCGGCAGAACCGATGCGATCTGCCAGCAGTTGATAAATCTGGTGCTCTCCTTCCCGTTTGTGGTGACGGCGTTAAGCCTGCTGGCGCTCAATCAGGGCGGCGAGAGCGGGCCGCGCGTCGACCCGGTGTGGGTGGTTATTTTTGTGATTACCTTCTTCTCCTGGGGCTACTTCGCGAGGCTCAGCCGTGGGCTGGTACTGGATCTGCGCCAGCAGGAGTTTGTCTCTGCCGCCGCGCTGATGGGGGTGTCGCCGTGGCGCATTTTATGGCGCGATATTGTCCCCGGCGTGCTGCCCACGATGGGGATCTACTGGGCGATTCAGCTACCGACCAACATTATCGCCGAAGCGACCCTCTCCTTTTTGGGCGTGGGTATCCCGGCCCCTGCCGCCAGCCTTGGCAACATGATTGCCGACGTGCAGCGTTCGGCCATGTACCAGGTGCAGCCCTGGTTTTTAGCCGCTCCGGCACTGGCGCTGTTCCTGACGGTGCTGGGTTTTAACTGCCTGAGCAGCGGCCTGCGTAACGTCCTCGACCCTCATCTGGAGCGCCGATCGTCATGACCCTCTTTTCACTCATTAAAGCCCTGTTGCGCACCGGCTTGACGCTACTGCTGGTGCTGATTGTGGCCTTTGTGCTGACCCGCATCGCCTACCAGGATCCGGCAGTCATGCTGGCACCGCGCAATGCGACGCCGGAGGCCATTGAAGCCATTGCCCGCGCGCTGCACCTGAACGATCCCTGGTATCAGCAGTTGCGCTACTTCCTGCTACGCGGCCCGGATATTCAGGGGGCGCCAGTGGGGATGCTGCACTGGCCCCCCGCGCTCGGCTATTCGTTCCGCTTTCAGACGCCGGTCACGCAGCTGATTCTGGAAAAAGTGCCCATCACGCTGTCGTTAGCGCTGGGGGCGCTGGTCATCTGGACGGCGGTTTCGCTGCTGACGGGGGTGCTGGCGGCGCGCTACCGGGATCGGTTTATCGACCGGCTGCTGGCGCTCTTCGCTTACCTCGCGCTGTCGCTGCCGACGTTTCTCAGCGGGATGCTGATTATCTTCTTTCTGTTCTATCAGCTCTCGTTGCACAACATTGGCTGGTTTCCGGCGGGAGGATACGTGGCGTTTCACGATGACCCGTGGCAGTGGGCGCGCCATCTGATCCTGCCGTGGCTCACGCTGGCGCTGGCGGAGATCGGCATTTTTCAGCGGGTGCTACGCAGCAGCATGCTTGATGTGCTGCATCGGGACTATATCCGCACCGCGCGGGCAAAAGGCGTGCGCGAGTGGCGCGTCTATTTTGACCATGCGCTAAAACCAGCGCTTAGCCCGGTGCTGATGCTCACCGGGCTGGAGCTGGCGGCCATTATGGGCGGTGCGATTGTCACCGAGAAGATGTTTGGCCTCGACGGCGTCGGGCGACTGGCCATCGATGCAGCGCTGGACGGCGACTTCCCGGTGGTGATCGGCACCACCATTTTCGCCGCCTGCGTGTTTATCGTCTGTAATTTACTGACCGACCTTATCCACGCCACGTTCTTGCGAAGTCATTCTCACTAACACGAAGCGGGGTGAGCCTCAGCGCTCCCCTCGCTTTGCCAGCCACACGGTATGCCCGCCGCACTCGGGGTCTTCTATTTTCATCTCCAGCACCGCAAAACCGTGTTCCGCTAGCAGCGACCGATACTCGTCGGGGGCCAGACTCGCGTGGAACAACGGTTCCCCTTCAAATTCCCCCATGGCGATACCGTGGCCAGTACCGCTGGTGAACATCAAGGCGCTGCCTGGATGGCTATGACGGGCAAAAACGGAAAACATGCGGCGCTGGTCATCCTGGGTGAGGTGGAAAAAGCTGTCCCAGGCAATCAGGCCGTCGAAGGTTTCAGCAAGATTTAGCGTCCGCATATCGTGGTGCAGCCAGCGCTGTTCGGGAAAACGCGCACGGGCGCGGGTTAGCATCGCCGGAGCGCCATCTACCCCGGTCAATGCGCAGCCCTGCTGGATAAAATAGTCGGCAATCGGCTGACCGTTGCCGCAGCCAAGATCGAGCATTTTCCCGGTCATTCCCATCGCCGCCAGCAGCTTATCCAACCAGCGTTGTTCAAATAGCGTTCGTGAGCGTTGTTGGTAAAACGCTTCGGCGTGACGCTGATACAGGTCGAGAATAGTACGCGCGGCGGGATGGTCCATCTTGGGCCTCATGGTGGCGGAATGACGTGCTGAATTCACAGATTAGCCCATCTCATAGGCAAAAGTCCCCGTCTGGTTTTCATTCGTGCATTCCCTTTCTCCACCGCGCCTCCAACAATGGCAGAGCATCTGTACACAACGAAAACGTGGAGAACACCATGATTGAACAGCACGCTTCCCAGGACTGGCTCGACCTCAGCGGCAAGGTTTTTGCCGTCACCGGCGCGGCAAGCGGCATCGGCGAAGCCATTGCCACCGCGCTGGCACAACAGGGCGCCAACGTCGCGCTGCTCGACAGCAACCCGCAGCGTTGCGATGCCGTGCGGCAGAAACTTGAACATCTGCCAGGAAAACGCGTGGCGGTGGCCTGCGACGTTAGCCGCGAAGAGCAGGTTAAAGAAGCCGCGCTGAGCGTGCGTTCGCTGCTCGGCCCGTGCGATGGCTTAGTCAACGCGGCAGGAATTTTGCGCCCGGCAGGGCTGGCGGAGATAAGCCTTGAGCAGTGGCAAGCCCAGCTCAACGTCAACCTGACCGGCTATCTGCTGTGCGCCCGCGAATTCGCCCACGATATGCGGGCGGCAAAGCGCGGCAGCATGGTGCATATTGGTTCCATTTCCGGGCGCATTCCGCAGCCGTGGAGCGGCGCGTATAGCCCTGGTAAAGCCGCCGTAGGTCTGCTGTCACAGCAGATTGCCGTGGAGTGGGGTCAGGACGGAATTCGCAGTAACCTGGTGGCGCCGGGAATGATCGAAACCGCGCTGACGGCTGAGTATTACGCGCAGCCGGGGGTACGTGAAAGCCGCGAGGCGTTTACCGCCAGCCAGCGAATCGGCAAACCGGAAGATATCGCCAACGCGGTGCTGTTCCTGCTGAGTGACAAATCGAGCTATATCAACGGGGCAGAAATTGGCGTCGACGGCGGCCTGCCGACCATGCTGATGGGCAAACTGCCGCGTCCGGGCTTTACCCGCTAAACGCTACATTGCCGGGGCAGGCTCCGCACATTCCTGCGTCGGCTTCTCGCGAAAATCACGCGGCGAGAGGCCGGTGCTGCGACGGAAAAAGCGGGAAAAATAGGTAGCGTCGCTAAAGCCGAGGTAGTCCGAAATCTGGCTGACCGTCATGCTGGTATAAAGCAGGCTGCGCTTGGCCTCCAGCAACAGACGCTGGTGCAGCACGCTGAGCGCGCTGCAGCCGTGAAACTCTCGACAGAGGGTGTTGAGATGCACCCCGGACATGCCAATCTGGCGGGCGTAGTGCGCCAGCGGAAGATGTTCGCGGTAGTGATTTTCCACCAGTTGGTTAAAACGGCGAATGGCGGCGCGCTTACGCTCCACCTTATCACTCACCTCCGCGGGCCCGCTGGTCTGACGGTTGAGCCAGACCATCAGCGCGCTCAGCAGCGAATGCAGCATCATGTCGCGTGCGTCGTTATCGGCCTGATACTCCTGCTGTAAACTCTGAAACAGAGTATGGATGTGCGCCCCCGCATCACCGACCGGTACGCGAACGGCGCGGTTTAGCACCTGCAAGGGGCGACCAAACAGCTGTTCAAATTTCGCCACCAGCGGTGCGGCAAGCGACAGCGAATATCCTTGAGTTCCCGGTGAGAAGCGAAAACCGTGGACGCAGAGCGCGGGCATGACCTGCACGCAGGCGTCGGTGAACGGCTGGCGAACGCCTTCAATTTCGATTTCACCCTGGCCCTGTTGGATATAGAGGATCTGCACCAGATCGGTATGTTGATGGGCGCGGATGCTCCAGTCGTAGAGGCTGCTGCGGCTTTGGATCGATTCGCAGTGCAGGAGGTCCGGCGTCGGCCAGTGCCAGCTTTCGCCGTAGAGTTTGAAAACCGGGATGCTGTTGGCGAGGTTCATGGTGCCTCCGTTGGAGTGGGGAGAGGGTTTCCCCTCACCCTAGCCCTCTCCCCAAAGGGGCAAGGGAACCGATTGGTGCTGTTTGTCGATTTTCTCCCTCTCCCTTTCAGGGAGAGGGCCGGGGTGAGGGTAACGTCGTCGCCCGAATCAACCGCGTCTCCTGCGCCACAATAAACGGCTCAGAAGCTTTAAGATAGGCGGCAAAATCCGGATGCGTATCGCGCAGGCGGCTGCGACGCTCATACTCCGCCAGGCTCTCATAACCCCACAGGTGCACAAACTGGTTCTGCGGCCCGACGAGGCTGGTGTAAAACCCCAGCGGGTTGCCCAGCGTCTCACGCAATATCGGCATCGCCAGCCGGTCAAACACCTCAAGAAACTCGTTCATTTTGCGCAGACGGATAGTGTAGATACGGTGATCGATAATCGGCATGGTCATGATTTAGCCTCCTGAACTTGATGCGTCGGCCAGCCCAGCGGCCCAAAGCGGTCGTAGGGTTTCGGCCACGGCGCGGTTTCACCAAGCGCAATAGCCGCATGAATCGGCCAGTTCGGGTCATCCAGCATCCCGCGGCCAATTGCCACCAGATCCGCCCGTTTCTCCTGTACTATCGCCTCGGCCTGCTGCGCTTCGTAAATCAGCCCGACGGTAATCACCACCGCCTGCGGCAGCGCCTGTTTCACCGCCTCGGCGAACGGCACCATATAGCCAGGCTGGTCGGCATTTGGCGTCTGGTGATAGATGTTATAGCCGCCAGACACGTGCAGATAGTCGTAGCCCAGCGCGTGCAGTTCGCGGGCAAACTGCACCGCTTCATCAAGCGACAGCCCACCGTCAGCAAATTCACCGCCGTTAAAGCGCACGCCCAGCGGGCGGGTTTTCGGCCAGACTTCACGCAGCGCGCGGGCGACCTGTAGCGGGAAACGCATACGGTTTTCCGGGCTGCCGCCGTAGTCATCTTCACGTTGATTGCTGAGCGGCGAGAGGAATTGGTTCAGCAGATAACCGTTGGCCGCGTGCAGTTCGATAAAATCGACCCCGGCGTTCAGCGCCCGCTGGGCGGCGTCAACGAAGCCCTGAGTGATGCGCGCCATTCCCGCGTCGTCTAACACCTGCGGTACACGCCAGCCGGGTTTATACGCGATAGCGGAAGGGGCCACCGTCGGCCAGCCGCCCTCTTCGTCCGTCAGCGAGGCACCCTGGTTACGCCACGGCGCATTGGTGCCCGCCTTGCGGCCCGCGTGGTTGAGCTGCACGCCAATCGGCGTGTTGCTGTAGGTGCGAATGTCGGCCAGCAGCTTTTGCAGCGCCTGCCCCTGTTCGCGATTCCACAACCCGAGACAATGCGGGGTAATGCGCCCGTCCGCCGTGACGCCATTGGCCTCGCAGATCACCATACCCGCGCCGGAAATCGCCAGGCCGCCAATATGCTGGGCGTGCCACGGGGTCGCCACACCGTCCGCCTGTGCGGAGTATTGCGACATCGGCGGGACAACAATGCGGTTCGCCAGCGTCAGCGGGCCGACCTGTAGGGGACTAAAAAGTGTAGACATCGTGTTCTCCTGATTTATGAGGCTTCGCGCTCGGGTAACTGCGCCGTGTCGCCGCGTGCCGCCATGCTGCGGGCGGCGATATAGCCGAAGGTGGCCGCCGGGCCAATGGTGATCCCCGCGCCCGGATAGC
Source organism: Kluyvera sichuanensis (assembly GCF_014218705.1). Taxonomy (GTDB): domain Bacteria; phylum Pseudomonadota; class Gammaproteobacteria; order Enterobacterales; family Enterobacteriaceae; genus Kluyvera; species Kluyvera sichuanensis. The sequence continues at coordinate 162,769 of NZ_JABBJF010000002.1, forward strand.
TGCCGCCCATCATGCTCGCCATCTCGTTACCGGCGGCGTAAAGGCCCGTAATCGGCAACCCCTGGTTATCCAGCACCCGCGCTTCGCCGTCAGTTTTCAGACCGTGGAAGGTGCCGAGATCGCCCATATAGAGCTTCACGGCGTAGAACGGCCCCTGCTCTATCGGCGCGACGCACGGGTTCGGCTGATGGTTGGCGTCGCCGAGGTAGCGGTTATAGGCTGACTCGCCGCGCCCAAACTGCGGGTCTTTGCCCTGACGCGCGTCGGCGTTGTAGTCGCGCACGGTGTTTGCCAGCGCGTCAGCGGGAATGCCCATTTTCTGCGCCAGCTCGCTGAGGGTTTTCCCTTCCAGCAGATAGCCGCTTTTCAGGTAGACCGAGACGGGGATCGGTGCCGGTTTAGCAAACCCCATGCCGTACTTTCGCAGCGCCTGGCGGTCGCAGATTTGCCAGGCGAAGGTGTCGCTATCGTCACGGCAGGTTTCAATCATCGCGATACCAACGTCGTGGTAGGAGTCGGCCTCGTTGCAAAAGCGCACGCCGTGGCGATTAATCATGATAAAACCAGGCTTGTAGCGGTCGACCAGATGCGGGAAGACGTACGACTGACGACCAATCTGCACCTTTGAGGCCGGGATCCACGCCGCACCGTTGGCGTAGCTGTCGTCAAAGCGGGCGCCGATACGCTCGGCCATGGCAATCCCGTCGCCGGTATCCACGCCGGGCGGCGTCGGCGAAAGCTGAATTCCACCGCGACGCACGTGCGGGTAGAGTTTTTTCAGCCGCTGCTCGTCGCGGGCAAAGCCACCGGAGGCCAGCACCACGCCGCGTCGGGCGTACAGGTTGACCCGCTCACCGTTCATCTCCACCACCGCGCCGCGCACGATGCCGTTTTCAACAATCAAATCCTTCGCCGCCACCCCGGTGTGAATCGGTATGCCGAGATCCAACGCCGAACAGGCCAGACGGGCCACCACCGCATTGCCACCGTTGGCGGTGATCCCGCGCCCGTAGCGCGCCACTTCCAGCAGGTGGCGGCTCAGGCGTTTGACCACGTAGGCGAACGATTTCAGCGAGCGGGTGGCGTTGAAGAAGTGCTTCAGGTCGTTATTTGAGGAGCTGAACATCATCCCCATAAATGTGATGGTGCGCAGCGGTTTGCGCAGGCGCGGCATGGACTTGCCCAGTTCGCGAATATCAAACGCCTCCGGTACCACTGAACGCCCGCGCATCACACCGCCGGGGGCATCGGGATGGTAGTCCGGGTACTGGTAAAGGTTGCAGCGAAAGCGAGTGTGCTCTTCAAAATAGCGCAGCATCTCCGGGCCGTTTTTGAGAAAGGCATCGACCACCTCCGGGCGGAAGCTATCCCCTGCTTCGCCCTGCAGGTAGGTTCGCGCGGCGGCCAGACTGTCTTCAATGCCCTGCTGGCGTGCCAGATGGTTGTCGGGGATCCACAGCACACCGCCGGAAAACGCGGTGGTGCCGCCGAAGACCGTCTCTTTTTCGATAACCTGGACATCCAGCCCATTCAGGCCCGCGGTGACCGCGGCCGACAGCCCGCCGACGCCGCTGCCTATCACCAGCACATCGCACTCGCGGACGGGGAGTTCTACAGCCATAGGGTACCTCGCAGATGAATGATTTTTATTATTTTGCTGATGTTATAAAAACGTTACATATGCATTTTTCACAGCCCACCGGGGAAAAAGAAGGGCACTTTCACACCAAAACCTGCACTTTTCGACAATTGCGAAGAAGTGTGTTCTGGCGCAAATTTTTGCGTTCACTGCTATAGAGAAGCGACGTATTTCCGCCCGACTCACATCACAAGATGAAGATTCAGCACTTGCGCGATTGCGCGTTTTATCACCGAATTAACATTATTCGCCATCAAGGCTCCCTTCATCTCAACAGGACAAAACCGGCATCATGCCTGCTCACGCTAACGCCCGCCGAACGCTACCCAACTACGCCCTTTACGGCGCGCAGGACGATCCCACCGCCGTGGATAGCGTGCATCACGAGCGCATTCCGTCACGGGCCAGCCGCTTTGGGTTTGAGATTGAACCGCACTTTCACGACGCATTAATCCAGACGCTGTATATCACCCACGGCGGCGGCGAGACGTCGATAGACGGTCAGACCTGGCAGCTGGAAGCGCCGTGTCTGGTGGTTATTCCGGCACGTTCCGTTCACGGCTTTCATTTTCGCGATGACATTGACGGCCACGTGATCACCACCGCCCAGTCGGCCATTGAGTCGATCGCCATGACCGCCGCCCCTGAGCTGTTGGCCTTTGTGCGCACGCCTGCGGTGCTGGCCGTTGACCCGGCGAGCCCCCGTGGCGCACCGCTGGAAGCGTTGTTCGATGCCATCGGTCGTGAGGCAGAGCACCCGGAACGCTGGCAGTACACCGCCGGGCTGGCGCTGACCATCGCCCTGTTCGTGCAGATTGCCCGCCTGAGCGAAAAAGCGCGTCTGGCGGGTAACCCCTCACGCGCTGCGCTGGTTGCCCGCATTGAGCGCTTTCGCCTGCTGCTCGACGATCGCTGCCGTACCCGTCAGCCGGTGGCCAGCTACGCCAGTGCCATGGGCATTTCCGCCGGCCAGCTCACGCGGATTTGCCGGGAAGCGTTCGGCATCTCCGCCATTGAGGCCATCGACCGCCGCGCCGTGCATGAAGCCCGGCGGCTGCTGGTCTACTCCAGCTTCAGCGTCAAGCAGATAGCCCGCGAGCTGGGCTTTCGCGACGAGGCCTACTTTGGCCGCTTTTTCCGCAAGCAAACCGGGCTGCGGCCCACTGAATACCGTATTCAGGAGCAGGGCCGCCTGTCGCACGCCGTTTAATCTTCGCGCGCGCGCATCTGTACAAACAGGTGTTCCGGCCCTGAGTTGGTGAGGTTGTTGCCGCGGACATACTGGATGGGACGCGCCGGGTCGAGACCCATCTCCCCCACTTTGCGCGCCACCAGCTTCGCGGCAATCAGCGTTTCGAGCTTGGCCAGCGGCTGGCCGAGGCACTTGTGAATGCCGTTGCCAAAGCCAAGATGCCCGCTGCTGTCGCGGTCGATATTGAAGCTCTCACCGTCGATAAACTTGCGGCTATCACGGTTGGCCGCCGACAGCAGCAGGCGTATCACCGCGCCTTTCGGGATGGTCACGCCCGCTACGGTGGTGGCCTCGGTGGTGATGCGGCTGACCCGCTGGACGGTGCCGCGATAGCGCGCCACTTCTTCCACAAAGCGGTCGGCGTCATCGGGGTTTTCGCGAAGGCGCGCCACCAACTGCGGCTGCTCGGCAAACATGCGGAAGGCGTTCGCCACCAGGATGGTGGTGGTGTCATGCCCGGCAATAAAGACGAAAGCACACAGCTCTTTAGCCTCTTTTTCGCTCAACAGCCCCGCTTTCCACATGCGGGCAATATGGCCGCCAATCGACTGGCTGTTGCTGAGATAGAGCCGCTCCATCGCCTCTTTCAGATAGGCAAAGAAGGCCATTGCGCTCTGCTCGTCGGTGCCGGTACCGGGGGCGTTACGTGCCAGGCGACCAAAGTAGCTGAAGGTTTCGTCCGACCAGAACTTCATTTTCTCTTCGTCTTCGTTCGGCACGTCGATCATCGCCGAAATGGTGGCGATACTCAGTGGAATGGCAAAATCTTCCACCACATCGCCCCCCCCGTTGGCCAGCATCTGGTCGATGAGCACTTCGGCGCGGCGTTCGATTTCAGGGATAAACGGTTCAAGCGACAGCGGCATAAACGATGGCTGCGCCACTTTGCGCAGGCGGGTATGCCCCGGCGCATCGAACAGCGTGAGGAAGGTCAGCGGCGGCGGGCTTACCACTTCTGAAGAGAACAGCTTCGGGTTGCGGATCGCCTGGTAAACATCGTCATAGCGCGACAGGAACCAGACGTCGGTGGTGGCCGACTGACAGCGCAGCACCGGCGCGTGTTCGCGCATCCAGCGATAGTGCTCATACGGGTCGCCCTGCGAACCGTCATCCACCACTTTGAACGGCGCAAGCCCTTCTGGCCACGCCAGTTCGTGGGAGTAAGGCGGCAGCGAGGGCTGAAGATCATGGAACGGGCAGCGCGGCGCTTCTGGCTCCGGCGCGGGCGGCGCAACGGGGAGGCCAATGGCGGCAGGGGCCGTTTTCAGCGCCAGCGCCCGGCTCATGGTGGTACGCGAATGCTGCGCGTGCTGGGCCAGCACGTCGCGGGCGGCGTTAATATCGCCATATTCGAAGGCCGAGACCAGATCCCGGTGCTGCTGCACGATATCGCCGACGATCTCCACGCTGGCAGTCAGCGCGCGGTCGATATAGTCACGCACCGTCAGCTGGGCGTAGAGCGCAATCAGCTGCGCGTTGCGGGTGGCCTCAATCAGGAACTGATGGAAGGCGTGGTTAGCTTCCACGTAGCCCGGCACATCAAGGAAGCGCCGCCCGGAGACGAATGCCGCCGTGGCCTCGGCCAGACGACGGAAGGTGGTCAGCTGCTCTCCGCTGAGCCGTCCCATGGTTAACTGCACCGCGCCAAGCTCCAGCGCCAGACGCAGGTCAAAGGCATCGTCCACATCTGCCGCGGCAATCGGTGCCTCCACGCTCGGTGCCGTCTGCCCTGCGCCCGCAAATTTCTCGTAGTAGAAATTACGCGGCGTCAGCCCTTCGGCGTCCAGATAGCGACGCACGGCATCCACCATTGGCGGTGGGCCGCAGAGGTAAACGTCGGCATCACCGCCGTTCAGCATGCCCGCATCGATATGCTGGGTGACGTAGCCCTTGTGCGGCGCGGCGCTTTCCGGGTCGGCGACGGTACAGCGGTAGCTGAAGTTTGGCAGCTGTCGGGCGTAATCATCGAGGGTCTCAATCGCCACCCGGTCTTCATCGCGGGTGATGCCAAAAATCAGGTGCACCGGCTGGTGCGTAGCGTTGTCATCCACCAGCGCGGCCAGCATCGACAGGAACGGTGCCAACCCGGTGCCACCTGCCAGGAACAGGAGCGGACGCTCCACCGGGCGCAGGTAGAAGCTGCCCATCGGCCCGCGAAACGACATCGCATCGCCCACGCGAGCACGCTCACTCAGCCAGGTCGACATCAGCCCCTGCGGCACGTTACGCACCACGAACGAGACCTCGGTTTCTCGCGGCCCGGAGCTGAATGAGTACGAGCGCGTCTGGTCGCTGCCCGGTACCTGCACGCTGACGTACTGGCCAGGCAAGAAGCTCAACGTCTGGCGGTCGTCGAGCGCAATGGAGAAGGTTAACGTTGTCGGTGACAGCGCGCGGCTGGCGGTGATATGCCCTTGATACGTAGCCACACAGGCGGCGTCTGACGCGGCGGCAATCTCTACCACGCAGTCGCTGGACGGGCGCATCTGGCAGGTCAACACCCTACCCGCGCGGGCTTCTTCGGTGGAGAGTGCGTCGTCCACGTAGTCGCCGTGCTGATAATCACCAGAGGCGCAGGTGGCCTTACAGGTGCCGCAGACGCCGTCGCGGCAGTCGAGCGGAATGCTGATTCTGGCGCGCAGCGCGGCATCAGCAACGGTCTCACCCTTGCGGCACTCCAGGGTCTGCATCGCGCCGTCTTCAAAACGAAGGGTAATCTGATGGGTCATCTCTCTCATCCTCCAGGCTATTGCGGTCGGAAAATCCGATGCCTCATCAAATGCTGGATGACGTTCAGGCACAACGGACAGAGGTGACATTAAGCAGGACAAAACCGGCATGCTGTTGGGTTCGCGGGGGCGGTCACATTTATTGGGTGGGGAGATTGGGCTTGTAAATTACGTGGTTATTGCGGTGCTTTTCCCCTCACCCTAGCCCTCTCCCCAGAGGGGCGAGGGCTAGGGTGAGGGGATTAGTTAAACAAACAATCAATGGAACGCTAATTATTTTCATATTGAATTGATAAGCATTATCAATTCAATATATTGTCGCCAGCTCTCTCCAGGATATTGGATATCCTGCATTTTTCGCCTCGGGACAGGCGGGAGGTTCACTGAATTTACCCTGTTCCATAAGGTTATCCGATGAATTCCAGCCTTGCCTCCAGCGCCGACTCCCCCGCGCTGGCGATTGCCGCCCGCTATCGTCGGGTGGTTATGCAGCGTTACCTGCTTGCCGGTGTCGTGCTGCTCTGTATCCTCTGCTCCCTGCTGCTTGATTTCACCCTCGGCCCCTCGGGCATCTCCGTGTCGACGCTGTGGCAGACGCTGTTCCACGCCGACGCCGCCGATGCAGGCACCCGCGTGATTGTCTGGGAGCTGCGTTTACCGTTCGCGCTGATGGCGATTCTGGTCGGCATGGGCTTAGGGCTTGCCGGGGCGGAGATGCAGACCATCCTCAACAACCCACTGGCCAGCCCGTTTACCCTCGGCGTCTCCTCCGCCGCCTCGTTCGGCGCGGCACTGGCGATTATTCTGGGACTCGGCATTCCGGGCATTCCCGACCAGTGGTTTATCTCGGTGAACGCCTTTGTCTTTGCGCTGATGGCCTGCTTTATTCTCGACGGCATCAGCCGCTGGACGCGGGTTGCCACCTCCGGCGTGGTGCTGTTTGGTATCGCGCTGGTCTTCACCTTTAACGCGCTGATCTCCATTTTGCAGTTCGTCGCCAGCGAGGACACCTTGCAGGGTCTGGTGTTCTGGACGATGGGCAGCCTGGCGCGCGCCTCGTGGGACAAGCTGGCGATTCTGGCGGTGGCGCTGCTGATTATCACCCCGCTGTCATTGAAAAACGCCTGGAAGCTGACCGCGCTGCGCCTTGGCGAAGACCGCGCCGTCAGCTTTGGCATTAACGTGCGTAAACTGCGTCTGGCGACGCTGCTGCGCATCAGCATTATCTCGGCGCTGACCGTGGCCTTCGTCGGCCCCATCGGCTTTATCGGCCTCGTCGCGCCGCACATTTCCCGCATGATGTTTGGCGAAGATCACCGCTTCTACCTGCCCGGCAGCATGCTGATTGGCGCGCTGGTTCTGTCGCTGGCGTCGGTGGTGTCTAAAAATATCGTCACCGGGGTCATTATTCCGGTGGGCATCGTGACCTCGCTGGTCGGCGTGCCTTTCTTCCTGAGCATTATTATTCGCCACCGAGGAACGCTGTAATGGATGGCCTCTCTATTCGCGACCTCCATACCGGGTATGGCAAAAAGAAAATCATCGATGGCCTGACCACGCCGCTGCTGCCGCGCGGCAAGATTACCGCCCTGCTCGGCCCCAACGGTTCCGGTAAATCGACGCTGCTGCGGGCGCTGGCGGATCTCAACCCGGCGCAGGGCGTGCTGTCGCTGAATGGCGAAGACCTGATGACGCTGATGCCCTCCAAACGCGCCCAGAAGGTGGTTTATCTGCCGCAGTCGCTGCCCGCCGGTGTGCATCTGCACGCGCTGGAGTCGGTTATCGTGGCGCGTCGCGCCAGCGGCTACCACGAAGGCAACGCCGAGCAGGAAGCCTACGCCATTCTGGAAAAACTCGGCGTCGCCCATCTGGCGATGCACTACCTCGACCAACTCTCCGGCGGCCAGAAACAGCTGATTGGCCTGGCGCAGTCCCTGATCCGCCAGCCGGATCTGCTGCTGCTCGATGAACCGCTGAGCGCCATCGACCTCAATTTCCAGTTTCATGTGATGGATATCGTCGCCAGAGAGACACGGCTGCGCAATATCGTCACGGTGGTGGTGATCCACGATATCAACATTGCCCTGCGTCACGCCGAATATGCCGTGATGCTGAAAAATGGTGCGCTGGTAGCAAGCGGCGTACCGGATGAGGTAGTGATTCCACAAAATCTGGCGACCGTTTATGGCGTGCGTGGCCGGGTCGAACATTGTTCACAAGGGCTACCGCACGTGGTGGTCGATGGATTAACGACATAACAATAATCGTAAGACGGGGAAATCATGACGATGAAGAAGGCACTATTAGGCGCAGCGCTGCTGCTTTCACCGCTGCTGGCGATGGCGGGTAACTGGCCGGTAACGGTCAAGGATATGGACAACCGGACGGTCACGGTCACGCAGGAGCCGCAGCGCATTATTCTGCAGGACGGCCGCGATATTCTGACGCTGGCGGTGCTGGAGCGCGACAATCCGTTCGCCAAAGTGGTGGCGTGGAACAACCTGCCGAAAAAACAGGATACCGAAACCTGGAACGTGCTAAAGCGTAAATGGCCCGAGGCGGATAAAATCCTCGATATGAAATTCTCCGACCAGGGCAACGTTGACCTGGAGACGGTAATCTCTCGCCACCCGGATCTGATGATTGCCCAGCTGCGCGCTAAGCCATCGCTGGTGCAAAGCGGCGTGCTGGCGAAGCTCGAGGCGCTCCACGTGCCGGTCGTTTTCGTTGACTACGAACTGCATCCGGTTGAGAACACCATGCCAAGCATCGCAATGCTCGGCAAAGTACTCGGTCAGAGCGACCGCGCACAGGCCTATATCAACTTCTATCAGCAGCGCCTGGACACCATTCATCAGCGTCTGGCTAAGGTTGAGAAGAAGCCATTAGTGTTTATCGAGCCGATTGCCGGGGTTGCCGGGCTGGATAACGGCTGCTGCTTCACCCATGCGCGCAACGGCTGGGGCGGTCTGGTCGAAGCCGCAGGCGGCGTGAACATTGGTTCGCAGCTGCTGCCGGGCGCCACCGGCAATATCTCGGTGGAGAAAATCATCTCCATGAATCCGGACTACTACCTGATGACCGGCTCTAAACGCCCGGGCAAAGGCACGGCGATTATTCCGTTCGGCTACAACGTGCCGGAAAGCGATGTGGTCAGCGCCTTTAACGCGCTGCTGGCGCGTCAGGGTGTGAGCAGCATTCCGGCGGTTGTCGCAGGGCATACCGGGGCGCTGTATCACCACTTCTATAACAACCCGTACAACATTATCGCCATCGAGACGCTGAGTAAGATTTTCTATCCAACGCAGTTTAAAGATGTCGATCCCCTGGCGGATTACCATCAGCTGATTACCCAATTCACCCATATTCCGGATGATAAGGTGATTCTGAGCTATACGCCTGAGAAGTAAAAAAACGTGTGGCGTCAGTGGAATTTTTCACTGGCGCCTTTTTTATTCTATTTTACCGATCAACGATCGCTATTCTGAAATCGCTATTAACGTTGGTTATATTCAGCTAAAATAATAATAAAGGCAGTGACTATCATTCGATAAACAGTAGTACTAAACCCTATACCAAATAGGTAACAAAATTAAAATGCCGTTAAAAATAAAACACTAGCCCTCCTCACTTTATCTTTATATATCATAGTGATTTGCGGGTTTTAATATTTTCAAAACAAACGCAAATTCACAAAATATCGTGTAAATTGATATATATCAGTTTCAAATTAATTCCCTGTAGAAACCATCAATCTTGATTTTAGTCAACGCCCGGTCAGGTTATAAAATGCATTTTATAGCGCTCTTATATTGACTGGGTGAATGATTAATTGGTTTTAAGACTTGAACAGATGTTTAGCAGGCCATCAAGCCTGTGGGGTTGGTTGATGTGTAATGCCCTGAACGGCATTGCTATCGTTATCTGCTTTGCCTCCATTAGCGCCGTTATCGGCATCAGAGAAGGTGTCTGGCATATTGTCATCACCGTCGCCATTATTATTTCAGCATTTTATAGCGCTAACTATTTCGCCGCCCTGGAATCACGTAATGATTCCCGCCGTTATTATTTACTGGTGTGGGTGATTATCACTATCGCAACTAACTTTATTCGCGTCTGGGGTTAATCCCTACGCGGCATAAAATACACAACGCACAACAATAAGGATTCACGCCTTGACACTGGCAATGATTTTTATCCTCATCAATAACCATAAAGGGCTGTCGGCACTGCTGCTGCTGATAATTCTGGCGCTGTTCTGGATACTTGGCCCACGGGTAAGAAAGCTGCTGGACGGCATTAAAGACCCGTCCTGATGGCTTGATGGGTTACCGATGCGCCCGCATCGGTAACCCATCACGATAATTAGCCCATCTCACTGCACTGGCAGCCAATCTTAACGCTCGCAAACTTATATGCCGCCACGAGATAAAATAGCGCAATCGCAAAACCGACAATCGGATAGAACAGCAGGCTAAATACCGCCACCACCAGAATATGCCCCACGCCCGCCATTAAAAAACCACGACGCTTTAAGCGCAGCCGGCCATAAGAAAAGACAAACGCCAGATAGGCGATGATAAACAGCACAATCACCAGCTTGAACGATAAAAACTGCACCGAGAAATTCATCCCAGCGACGCCCAGATGCGGCAGCGCAAGAAGCACAAACAGGGTGAAAAAAAGCAGCGAGGCGAGCTTGACCCACGCCATTACGCCCTTCCAGAAAGAGATACGCGTCATCATGAAATCCTTAATTCGAAGATAAACGGCGTTGAGGCATGTCGAATAACCTCAACGCCGGGAAAGTATTGCTACACCGGAATATTGCCCGGCGAGTAGCCCGGCAGTCGGCGAGCCGGGAGAATCGCCAGTGCGGAGATCAGCGCCATGATCAGGATCCCGAGCTTCAGCGCCTTCAGCCTGGACGTCTCGTTGATGTCCATCGCTTCCTGCACCTGCGCAGGCGTCGCCGAGGTATTTTCCAGCACCGTCGCCAGACGCTCGTTGCTGACAAAGTTAATGTTATCCAGATTCACCTCCGCCTGAAGTTCGGCGGTCACCACCGGCGAGGCCACCACGCTTTTCATCACGCTGGCGCTGAGCAGGCCAACCAGCAGCGCGCCCGCAACCGCCGTACCAATGGCGTTTGCCAGATTACTGGTGGTGCCGCGAAGCGCGCCTACGTCGCTTGCCAGCGATTTAGGTGAGGAGCTGACCAGCACGTTGAACACCAGCGTGACCAGCGCACCCTGCCCCATGCCGAAGACAATCAGCCCCACCATCACCGGCCATTCACTCCAGTTATTGGTGACAACCCAGGAGAGCCAGACCAGCGCCGCGCAGCAGACGATGAACCCCGAGGTGGCAATCTGTTTCGGCGTGAATTTGTCGTACAGCTTAATCACCAACAGCGCGGAGAAGAACACCGACAGGTTGAACGGCAGCATCGCCACGGTGGTCGCCATCGGCGTACGTCCTTGCACAATCTGGATATACAGCGGCACGGTGAAGTTCAGCATCGCCTCCAGCGCCACCACGGCGAACATCACGGTGACGGCGGCTTTCTCAGACGGCGAGTCCATCACTTCCAGCGCAATCAACGGCGTGCGGCCGCGCTGTTTGATATGACGGTTCCACATCACAAACCCTTGCAGCAGGATAAAGCCCACCACAATCATCACCGGCGCGGGTGACAGGCCGTTCAGAGTGAACGGCGCGGCGGGTTTCGCCATCAGGCCCCCCCAGCCGTTCAGGTTATTGAATCCCAGCGAGAGCAGCACAATGGCGCTGGCAGCCAGCAACAGGCCAATCACGTCTATCTGCACGCTCGGGTCACCCTCGTCTTTACGTAGACGGAAGCTCAGGGCAAAGGTGATAAGCGCCAGGACAATCATCACGGCAAACACCGGGCGCCAGCCGATCCAGGTACCAAAGACGCCGCCAATCAGAAATGCCGCTACGCCCGCACCCGCACGGGCGGATCCAAGTGAGCCGAGTGCCGTCGCCTGCTGTTTACCCTTGTAGTTTTCCGCAATCAGCGCCACCAGCGATGGCACCAGCGCGGCGGCAGTAAGCCCGCAAAGCGCCTGCGCGGCAATCATGGTTTGCACGTTCTGGCTGATAACCATGAAAATCTGCGCGCCGCCAAAGACCAGCACCGACACGCGAAAGACGATGACCGGGCCAAAGCGCTGGCTGAGTTTCGAACCCGCCATCACAAACGCGGCGACGGAGAGCGAGTACATAATAATACCGGTGGCAATATCGGTTGGCGGCACGTTAAAGCTGTTGACCATGCCACTAAGCGCGACCGGCAGCGAAGCGACGTTAAATGACATCAGCACCTGGGCCAGCGCGATGGCGATCATTGGTGCCCAGGAGCGCTGCTGTTGTTCTGCGGTTATTGTGCTCATTGGTTACTCCTGCGCCGTTAGGCTACGGTTATCGGTATAGGGTTTAGCAACCAGCAGATCCATCCCCAGACAGCGCGATAATGATCGAATGGCTTTCTGCGCTTTAACGCTATTTCCGGCCCCGTCGAGCAGCGGAGAGAAAGCGCTTAACGCACATTTTCCCGGTGAGACGGCAACAATGCCGCCACCGATACCGCTTTTGGCAGGCAGCCCGGTTTCATATAGCCATTCACCGGAGGTTTCATACATTCCCGACGTCAGCATCACGGCGAGGGTATAATGACAGATGGCATTATTAATAATTTTATCTCCGGTTACCGGGTTAATTCCGCCGTCGGCAAGGGTTGCTCCCATTACAGCTAAATCACGGGAATTAATATTCAGGCAGCATTGACGGGTATAGAGTTCGGTGGCCATTTCCGGGTCACATCCGAGGCGTCCGTAGCTATAAAGCAGATGGGCAATTCCGCGATTGCGATAATTACTCTGGCAGGCGGATTGATATATTTCTTCGTTTAATGTCAGCTTACGCCCGGCAAATCCACAGAGGCCGTTGTAGATATAGTGCCATTTCTCTTCTTTGGTTTTTCCTGGCGTAAAACTGGTGGTGGCAATGGCACCGGAGTTAACCATCGGGTTCGTCAGTTTTGTGGTCGACTGCTCAATGGCCGATACCGAGTTAAACGGCATCCCGGTACCGTTGACGCCAAGCCGTTCGCGCGCCGCCTGCGGCCCAATGGCCTGGCACACCAGCGCAAAGATAAAGGGCTTGGAGATGCTCATGATGGTGAACTCGGTCTCCACGTCACCGATGGAGAACTCGTAGCCGTCCACGCCTTTGAGGTAGATGCCAAACAGGTTCGGGTCGACGCGGGTTAACGCCGGATAGACCGTCGAAACGGCACCCTCTTGCTCGGAGCACAGGGCCGAATAAACGTCCGTAATCAGGCGTTCAATGTGTTCGCCGCTGGGCAGCGATATATTTTGGTTATGGTGGTCCCTGGAATGATATTCCATAAAGACGTTCCTTTATTTTGGCGCACAGCAGAATAACAAAATTTATGATTTAAATTTTGCTGTACGAATAAGCGTATTGAAAGACGCAGCGTGACCTATACGCTAGACAGGGAAAATAACCGTCGAGCGGTAAGGAGAAAAAATAGTAGATGCTGTGAGAAACAGCGGGGGCAATTATGGCGTAGAAGGGGGTTTGGTCTGCAGATAGCGTTGACTTCGGGTGATGATATACATTTGCTTATCCATAGCATATGACTCATTGGTAATGAATGATTGATGTTTTTCCTTAGAGCGGCGGCATTATAGCGTTATTCCTGTTAAAGATTCGCCAGCTGAATGTAAATAAGTGTCATTTGAGATACCAGTTAAACAATATAACCACAAAGTAGTATATCTGAAATAATTAAATAATCTGACAGGGGTAATTTTGGTAAATTACCTGCTTTTATTAGCGCTTAATTGTAGCTATTTTTCCCTGTTCCCTGGTTCTGCGCATTACCCTCACCCCGGCCCTCTCCCTGGAAGGGAGAGGGTTAGGGTGAGGGGGCTACGCGTCATATCAGGGTTTCGGGCCAAACATCGCCTCAAGCTGTTTCTCATCAGGCATCCCCACCACCTGCTGCAGCTCGTTCTTGTCGTTCATATAGTAAATCGCCGGCGTGGCGTTCGCGCCTAAGTCATCCATCATCTTCTGATGCTGTTGCAGCAGATTGAAGGTTTCGCGCGGCGTGACGCCGTCAAAACGCGGCAATTTCTTACCGTTAGACAATTCGTAGTCTCGCCAGGCCGCTACCGGATCCGCCGCGTTAAGAATGGCCGTCGCGTTGCGCCCGCTTTTCGGGTTCAGGAAGGCCACCAGCAGCGTATTGAGCTGGACGTGACCCGCCTCAACCCACGGCTGCGCCGCCGCCCAGAAAGTTTTGCAGTAAGGGCAGAAAGGATCGGCAAACACAAACACCTTTCTCGGCGCGGTATCGGCCCCCTCCTTCAGCGCGTGGGCGCTATTGAGCGTTTTCCACATCTCCTGGCCCATCGGTACGTAAATCGCTTCGGTAAAGTAGCCTTCACTCAGGTTTTTACCTTTGTCGTCATAAAGGTACCCCGATACCACGTGCTTGCCGTCAGGGGTCAGGAACAGGTTCACCCCCATATCCTGATACTTCCCGACCCAGCTTTTCAGCCCGCCGGGGGCCTCCACCTCTTTAATGATGGTGATGTTCTGCTGTTCGCTAAAGCGCTTCACGATATCGGGAAGCGGCGCGCTGGCGTAGGCGAACGCCGGGAGCAGCGCCAGTGACGTTAGAATAATCGATTTCATCATCGTCTCTCTCTGAACGGGGGATCGCTCCCCCGAAAGTGAATTTACTGTTTTTTCAGCGCGTCGCTGACCATAGCATCAAACTGCTCATAAGGAACCCAGCCGGAGAGCATTTCATCGCCAATTAGCGTGGCGGGCGTGCCCTGAATACCCAACTGCTGCGCCAGCGCGAGGCTTTTCTTCACCGTTTCAAAGCTCTCGCTGTCCGGTTCATTCACCACCACGCCCGCTTTCTGCTTGGCCTGGGCGATGCTGGCATCGTCGTGATAACCCTTTTTCGCCATCAGCAGGTCGTTAAACTTCATAAATTGCTCCGGGTGAGCGCGCCAGACGGTGAGCGCATCCCGGGCCGACGTCACCGAGCTTTCCGAGCGGTAAGGCAGGAATTTGAACACCACGGCAACGTCCGGGTATTTCGCCACGATCTTCTCCAGATAAGGATCAAATTTCTTGCAGTATGGGCAGTTATAGTCGGTAAAGACCACCAGCGTCAGACGCGGTTTCGCCGCCCCGATACGCGGGGAGTTGGGGTCGCGGTAGAGAAAATCGCTGTTCTGCGCGATGACCGATTTCATCTGCTGCTGGCTGGCCTCGGCGCTTTGCTGATCCAGCTTTTCTGCCGCAGCGGCCAGAATTTCCGGGTGTTTAAGCAGCGTCTCCTGCACTAATTCCTGGACGCGAGCCTCCTGGGCTGGCGTAAGCGCTGGCGCGGCAACGGCTTGCAGTGAAGCGGTCATTAAAAGCGTAAACAGAAGCGTGTATTTCATGATTCATTAACCTTTGGCATGTTTCAGGGCGGCGAGCAGCGTTTGTTGGTCCAGCAGCGGCGAGAGGATCTCGCCCTCGGGCTGGCCCGGCCCGTAGATTTCATTGAAGGGGATGGCGTAGCGGTTGCGCTTTTGCAGGAAGGCGGCGATCGATGCGGAAGGCTTGCTCCAGTCACCGCGCAGCGCCACCACATCAGGGGCATTCAGCGCCGCGACGATCTCCGGCTGGTTCAGCACGCGCATTTCATTCACCTTGCAGGTCACGCACCAGTCGGCGGAGATATCCACGAAAACGCGTTTCCCCTGTGCCAGCGCCTGATCAATCGCCGCTTCGCTGAGCGGCTGCCAGCGAATGTCCGCGCTGGCCTCGGTGGACGAGGCTGACGGCGACTGAATCAGCCCACGCAGCTGATAGCCGCCAAGGCCGGTGAGCAAAATCACCGCCAGATAGAACGACGCACCGCTGCGCGGGCCGGTGAACAGAACGGCCACCAGCGCCACGATGGCCAGCAGCAGAATCACCATATCGCTGACCCGGTCACCCAAATGCAGGCTCAGCAGCGACGCCAGCCACAGGCTTGAAGCCAGCATCATCAGCGCCAGAATGGTTTTCAGCATCGCCATCCAGCGCCCTGGACGTGGTAATAGCGCAGCGGTTTTTGGCAGCAGCGCCACCAACAGCCAGGGAATCGCCATCCCGATACCAAGCGCGATAAAAATAAGCCAGAGATCCTGAAGCGGAGCCCCCAGCGCAAAGGCCACGGCGGTGCCGAGGAACGGCGCCGAACACGGTGTGGCCAGCAGCGTGGCAAACATCCCCTCGAAGAAACTGCCCAGCATTCCGTTGCCACCGGCGGTGGCCATCCTGCCGACCATGGATGACGGCAGCAGCACGGCAAAGGTGCCGAACAGGTTCAGCGCGAAGATAAAGGTGACGGCGACCATCAGGCCAATAAACCACGGGTTCTGGAACTGAATCCCCCAGCCCAGCGCCGCGCCGGTCAGCTTCAGCGCCGTGACCATCGTCGCCAGCAGCGCAAAGGAGACAAGGATCCCGGCGCTGGTCGCGAGGAATCGCAGACGGATACTGCGCGTATCCGACCCGGCGTGGAGCACCGCGCTCAGCTTCATCCCCATTACCGGCAGGACGCAGGGCATCAGGTTGAGGATAAACCCGCCGAGCAGCGCGAACAGCAACATCTGCATGATACTGACGCTGGCTGCATCGGGCGCATTGGCGGTTTGATCGGCCCCTACTGTCAGGGTGGTTTGCTGGGCTTTTCCGTCGCTGGTGAGGACAAAGGAGAGCGTTTTCCCCGCGAGCGTTGCCGGTTTTTCGCCCCACTCGTCCGTCACCGGCGCACTCACAACCAGCTCCGCACCGTGCATTTTGATACTCGGGTCGCCGGGAATAATGCCGCCGTCCATCGGGTCAAAATAGATTTCCGGGGAACGCCACGTTCCCGCAGTGGTGCCGGTGATCACCAGACGATCGCCCTCAAGGTGCGCCGCAAGATCCTCCGAAATACCCTTTTCCGCCGGGATGGTGCGCATTGCCTGCTCGAACGCGTCCTGGAACTGGCCGTCGACCGGCTGGTTAAAATCAAGATGCAGCGGGTAGTCCGTTAATAGACAGACGTTGCTGCAGGTTGAGAGCGTCAGCGTGCCGTCCAGCACATCCCCCGGATTCCCGGTGATGATCATCGGAATCACCACCCGGTTATGGTAGCCCTGGGTGGTCAGCCCCGAAATATCAAAGCGGGACGGCACCGGCCAGTACCACTGCGCCTTTTCACCGTTTTTCCAGTGTATTTCGGGCGCCACGCCCCCTTCTCCCGGCGATCGCCAGTAGGTTTTCCAGCCGGACTGTAGCTCAACGGTCAGCAAGCCATACAGGCGGTCCTGCCCTCTTTCCGCCTGGAAACGAATCTTAGCGTGGTCATTTTGCGGGGACGTAAGCCACCCGGTATCGGCTGCGTGAGCGGTACCCACGCAGGCCAGCAACAGGAGGAGTAATCCCCTGAAGATATTCAACATGTTTTTTCTCCGTGAATTAAATAATCAATCGTCGTCAGGACGATGATTTATTCACGGAACACGCAGTTTTTGAGGTGTATGCGAAGCGTGGGCGGCCGTCTGGGCACGTCGCGGAAGACAAACGTACGCACTTCAGCGAATAGCTGAATCAGGGCCAGGAAGATGATAACGGCAGGCAGCGCGCCGTCGAAGAAAATGGGCTGCGCGCACAACAGCGAGTTGGCGCTAAGCTGGCACGGCGAAGGCCCAACCTGGGATTCGTCCGTTGCCGGCGTGGAGAGAGTCTGAACCGGGTTGCCGACCTGCTCAAGAAAATGGTGCAGATAGACCGCCCGCTGCACCAGGCAAAGCGCCATAGCGAGGCAGGTCACTATCAAGAACCCTTTAGCAAGAAGCCGACGATTACGCATAAATTACCAGACGTTTCAGAACAGCCGAATCATAAACAATCCTCAACAATGCGCAAGGCCGCGAGTGTAAGGTTTTGTCTTACTGCGGCAAGATCCTGCTCTATAGTTAATCCATCATCACCCGATTGAGGCTTCACCGACCATGATCGCGGCATTTCCCAGCATGTTCATGCTTCTGCTGACTTCGCTGACCTTCAGCACCGCGCTGCAAGCGGCGGACGGTCAGCGCATTAAGCAGCGGGCCGATGCGGTGCTGACGCTGATGAGCTACATGATTGTGCCGGATATTACCGCCAGCGACCTCAATATCGGCTCGGGCTCCGACGATAAAACCGAGCTGTCGATCACCCAGTTTGGCGGCGGCGCAACGATGGGCGACACGTTTCCGCTTTATCTCGAAGGGGCGATGGGCTACAGCCGCTACGACCCGCAGTTCGTCATCAGCGATGGCGACCAAAGTCGACGTATTCCGACCAAATGGAACAGCCTGACGGCCACCGGCGGTATCGGCTGGGATTTCAGCCTGCACCGCGACCGCTGGGGCGGCAATCTGGTGCTGCGTCCGATTGCCAACGTGATGCTCGGCACGATGGCGAGCGATCTGCGGGTCGGAAAATGGGCGCTGGAACGGCATCGCAACGCCGAGTATGACTTTCTCGACGGCGGCCGGCTCAACGCCTATGGCCTGGGCGGTTCGTTAATGCTCGACTATGAGCTGGTCTCCCCGGCGCAGGATATTGACGTTGAGTTGCGCTACACGGGCATGAATCTGCAAACCTTCGGCAACACCTCCAGCGCCGTTGAGGGCAGTGCCACGGCACAAAACCTCGGGCTTTATCTACGCCGCCGCGCCCCGCTTTTCGACTGGACGCTGCTGAAGAGCCCGGTGCGCTATGTGCTGGAAGGGGCGCATACCGAGTACCTCGGCGAACAGCGCGGCACGTTAGGGTTTGATAGTTTGAGCTCGGTGGGGATTGGGATTGAGATGGACAGCAGTAAGTACCCGGTCTTTATTACCCGCACGCGTCTGGTGGCGCGCTATATGTTTGGCAACGGCACCAGCGGCTATGGCGTGGGGTTAGCCATGAGCTTTTAGCTGCCAGGAAAAAGGCCTGACAACGTCAGGCCTTATCGTAGATTACGGTGCGGTGCTGTGAATTTCCGCTACACGCTTACGAACCCCGAACCATCCGGCCACCAGCAGAATAGCAATCAGCGGCAGCGAGGCGATGGTGTAGGTGCCGTTCGGATAATCGAACGCCATCAGTACCAGCACGCTCAGCAGGAACAGCAGCGTCAACCAGGAGGTAAACGGCGCGCCCGGCAGCTTGAAGTTCACGTCCGCGGCCTTGCCTTCTTTGATGGCCTTACGCAGGCGCAGCTGGCACACCATGATAAACGCCCACGAAGCGATAATGCCCAGCGAAGCGAAGTTCAGCACGATTTCAAAGACCTGAGACGGCACCAGATAGTTCAGGAACACGCCCACCACGTAGACTACCAGCGTCGCCATAATGCCTGCGTACGGCACGTGCTGGCGGCTCATTTTGCTCATAAACTTCGGTGCGGAACCGCCCATCGCCATCGAGCGTAAGATACGCCCGGTGCAGTAGAGGCCCGAGTTAAGGCTTGAGAGCGCCGCCGTCAGTACCACGATGTTCATGATGCTACCGATGTAAGGCACGCCGAGCTTAGAGAAGAAGGTCACAAACGGACTCTGCCCCGCCTGATAAGCCGTCCACGGCAGCAGCAACACCAGCAGCACCACCGAACCCACGTAGAACAGGCCGATACGCCAGATAACGCTGTTGATGGCGCGCGGCACCATGGTCTGCGGGTCTTTACACTCGCCCGCTGCGGTACCGACCAGTTCAATGGAGGCAAAGGCAAATACCACGCCCTGCACCAGCACCAGCGCAGGCAGCAGGCCATGCGGGAAGAAGCCGCCGTTGTCGGTTATCAGATGGAAGCCGGTGGCATTGCCGTCCAGCGGTTTGCCGCTGCCCAGATACACGGTCCCGACGACGAGGAACACCACAATCGCCAGCACTTTCACCAGCGCAAACCAGAACTCCATCTCGGCGAACCACTTCACGCCAATCATGTTCATGGTGCCGACAATCGCCAGCGCGCCCAGCGCAAACACCCACTGCGGCACGTCACCAAACGCGCCCCAGTAGTGCATATAGAGCGCCACTGCGGTGATATCAACAATGCCGGTCATCGCCCAGTTGACGAAGTACATCCAGCCCGCCACATAGGCGGCCTTTTCGCCGAGAAACTCACGGGCATAGGAGACGAAGCTGCCGCTCGACGGGCGGTGTAATACCAGTTCACCCAGCGCGCGAAGAATAAAGAACGAGAAGATGCCGCAAACCAGGTAAACCAGCGCCAGCGCCGGACCTGCCATTTGCAAACGCGCACCTGCGCCGAGGAACAAACCGGTACCGATAGCGCCGCCGATGGCGATCATCTGTACCTGTCGGTTGCCCATCGCCTTGTGATAACCCTCTTCGTGGGCGTTCAGCCAGCGTCGTTTTGCCGCGCGTTGCTCCGCGGCCTGTGAGTGTTGTGTTTCCATTATTACCCTGTACCTGTCTGATGTATGGAATGCATAAGGTTATCGAATGAATACGGAACGCCTATCCACGACAACCCGCGCGGTTTTTCCCGTCATTCTGCGTAGGGATAAAACTGCCGCGAAGCATCCTACCTGCAATTATTAAGCGGCGCAAAACATACGCTTACTCTTCAGACCTCTTTCGCGCATAAAACGGTGCCCTCTGCGAAAACGCCGGTCACTTGCTCTGGGGTCGTGCTTTCGCCCGGCGACGGGTACGAAAAAGGCCTCCCATAGGAGGCCCGTAAACGCGATGATTTATTGGGTGGAAAATTTAACGGTGGCCTGCTTTCTGCCGACGAAATATTTCTACCGAAGCCGCCAGGCAGAGAATATAGCCAAAGAGTTCCGTCCCCTCTTCCACCATATTTTTCACCTCCCGAACGTAGCCATCCTGCAGCAGGGAGTGCCAGAGCAACGACATACCAAACAGGCGAGAAAACACCAGGGTGGCTAATAATCCCGCGAGCATCATCCCGAAGGCGGGTTTTGCTGTATACAGAGTGAGTTGATGTAATACCCGCTGAGGCTGTCGAAACGCGTAGATAAGCGCCGTAATACTGACCGCCAGTGCAAACCTTACCCAACTGCCGTGGTGGATCAGGTCAAAAATGCCGTCGAGTTCGCGGATCAGCATGGCCATAAAGAAGCCAGCAATCAGGGTATTACATTGACGCATATCGGGTTGCTTACGTGCCGCCACGAGGTGGATCAGGACGATAAGCAAGAGGATAGTCTCCTGAACAATCTCGGTGAGCGAGACCTCAGACAGGGTATTTTTGAGAATATTGACATCGATATGCAGGCATAAAATAGCCGCGCCGGTCGCCAGCGATAAAAAGAAGCAGCGTAAAAACAAATTAACTAAAATCATAATAGTCACGGTCTTTTAATAAACAAACAGTTTACATTACTGACCGTAACAGAACTTATCCTTATGTGCCTCAGCGACCATGAAATTTAACAATTGTTGCGTTATTCCAGATCAGTAATTAATACCACTTTAGCGCAGTGAATATATTTTAGTATGAGAAACGCCTGACAAACATATTAATATCGATATAAAAATATCGGTGTCAGGGCATATTTTTCGCACATTCAGCGCGGCCCGCCTCGGCGACAGCCGCGCATCAACGCTCCAGCCTCAGGCTGCTAGCCAGCGCTGCCCTTCTGCTTTCATTTTCGCTTCCAGCTCGCTGCCGCGTGTGGCGAATACTCGACCAAGCGGGAACCCGCTTTTCTCCAGCAGATAGGCCAACGGGGCAGAGACGGGACGAGTGCGGGTGGGCTTTGCCGGCAACGCGATTTTTAGCGGCAAGATGACGACCGACCTGCGCGAGTTTCATCATGCTTACCCGGACGTTGAACTGGTGATTGAAGAGATGGCCCCTCAGTTGCAGGTAGATGCCATTCTGGCAGGAGAGCTTGATGTTGGTTACGCCCCCGATAACAGCAAAACCGCATCGCCGGGCATTATCGCACAGCCCATTGGGCGCTGGGCGTTTCTGGTGGCCTTTGCCGACGCTCACCCATTGGCCGCTCACGCGAGCATTTTCCCTGAACAGCTCGCCGGGGAAGCGCTTATTCTTTATGAAGCGCACGATATTCATGAACGGCTTTGCCTGCTGCTGCAAGAAAGGCTGGGCGACCAGTTACATATTGCACAGCGCTCCAGCAGTACGCTAAGCGTACTTGCCATCGCTGCGGCCGGGCTGGGGGTAGCGTTAATTCCGGCCCCACTACAGCAGGTGCACATTCCTGGCCTGACCTATCGTCCCCTGGATGATATTGAACTGAACGCCAATTTGATGCTGGTGTCTCGCGCGCAGGAGTCGAGTGCTGCGGTAAAGGCGTTTATTCGAGGGGTCACGGGCTAGCGAGAAGCGGAGCCTCAAATGTCATGGGGAGTCCCCTCCCCAGGCTCGTTAGCTTACATACTCTTCGCTGTACCGGTCGAACTGAGTGCAGCGATAAGCTTCGTTTTTTCTGCCGGTGAGTTAATTGTCTTGAAACACTCCGCGATGATTTTTTTAGCGACGGTTTGCGTTAACTCATAATTATTTTTTTCCCAGTCGCTGATAGGTCTTGTGCGCTCAGCAGAGAGTAGATCGCTGCTCGAACACGTATGATAATAATCACCGCTCTTTATTGTCGCTGAATAGAAGAAAGTATAATCACTGGTATCTAAGCCTTCGTACAAGAGCTTATATTTATACGGCTGGATGATAATTTCTTTATTTACATTAGAAGGGATATCCGCACTTGTCAGAAGCTTGTCCAGCTCTGGATTAACGTACTCCATCGTTCTGTTTTGAACGCTACCAACATAGGTGCCTTTGAGTTGGTCTTTACTAAATGTATTAACCTGAGAGCTCCCCCCGCCCAACAGCACCGCTGCAAACTGCAGCGTTTTCAACGCGACAACCTTTGCATTATCAGATTTAGCGACAAGATTAAGCGAATTATTCGTGTCTTCGATGACATCGCCATTGATCGCATTTTGCGTCAGAACGTCAATTTTCGAACCATTGCTGAGTTTAACTACTCTGGTATCCACAATCTTTGTTTTCGGCGGTTGGGTAGTTGAACAGGCACTCAGCGCAAGGCCCCCAAAGGCCAACAAGGTCATTTTATATTTATTATCCATCGACAGCACATCCCATAAAAGTCGTTAGCATGATATTAAGATCAGATTATTCTTATCACATTTTGAAATTGCCAGCGGCTTAAACACTTATATTTGGTAGGGGTACAACCAACATTTTTTAATAAAATCAGAACGTCACAAGGAATGAGCCTGAATTAAACTCAAATACGGTTAATAAATTTTAGTTAAGGATGATTTAATAATTCGCGGGGAGTTGCGATGAGGCGAAGTGGGGTACACAAGGTGATAAAACTGTGTTTAAGTAGACGACACATAGCAAAAAGGGCTTGTCTTTCGACAAGCCCTTTTCTAATTTGGCGGAAGCGTAGAGATTCGAACTCTAGAACCCTTTCGGGTCGCCGGTTTTCAAGACCGGTGCCTTCAACCACTCGGCCACGCTTCCAATGAGGCGCACTATAAACATCCCGAACGGACCTGTAAAGCACCAAAACGTTCGTTTGCCTGAAAAACAGCCAAAATGTTGTTATTCGTCTGAAAAAACAACAAAATGGCTATTTTTACGACGCTTTATTCCTCGAATTTCCGCTTAATGCTTTTTGATGTAGATATCTTTGGTGGAGAAATTCCCCAGGCGATCCGGCGCAAAACCGCCAACCCACGGTTTCACCAGGTGCGTACGCACATAGTGATAAACCGGAATGGCTGGTACATCGCGCGCCAGCAAATCTTCGGCTTTCTGGTAGTCACGTGCGCGCTGAGCGACATCTTGCGTTCTGGCCGCATCGCGCAGTGCCTCGTCGTAGTCCGGGTTGCTGTACTTTGCCGTATTCTCGCTGTCGCCGGTACGGAAGGTATTGAGGAACGTCGACGCATCATCGTAGTCCGCAATCCAGGCGTAGCGTACGACGTCAAAATTACCGGTATGCATCGCATCCAGCATGGTTTTCCATTCCTGATTTTGCAGCTTGGCTTCAACGCCGAGATTTTTCTTCCACATCGAGGCGGCGGCAATGGCTATACGCTGATGCGATTCCGAGGTGTTGTACAGCAGATTGAATGACAGCGGGTGCGCTTCATTAAACCCGGCTTCCGCCAGCAGCTTTTTCGCCTCGGCCAGACGCTTATCGCGCGGCCAGGAGGCGTATTCAGGCCCGTGCAGCTTCACGCCGCCAATATCTGGCTGGCTAATCACCCACGCCGGGCTCTGCCCCTGCCCCAATACCTTGTCGGCGATAATGTCTTTATCCAGCGCCATATTCAGCGCACGACGCACGCGGGCATCGTTAAACGGCGGTTTCGTGGTGTTGAACTCATAGTAATAGGTGGCCAGCTGCGGTTTAACGTCCACCTGATCGCCGAGCGTCTTTTTCAACTGGCTGAACTGGTTAATCGGTAAGGTATAAACGATATCGACTTCACCCGCCTTGTAGCGGTTTACATCAGAAGCTTCAGAGCGGATAGGCAGATAGGTCACCTTATTGACCACCGTCTTCGTATTATCCCAGTAACGAGGATTGCGCTCGGCCACAATGCGCTCATTAACGACCCACTGTGAGAGCGTATAGGCTCCGCTGCCCACAAAGTGCTCTGGCTTCACCCATTTATCACCAAAGCGGCCGATCAGGACTTTATCCAGCGGGACCATCGACGGGTGCGCGAGCATGGCGAGAAAAGCCGAGTTAGGCTGCGTCAGGGTCACTTCGATTGTGGTGTCGTTAAGCGCCTGCACACCGAGGGTATCCGGGGCTTTCTTGCCTAAGGCAATATCCGCCGCGTTCACAATATGCATATTGCCAGGATAGCTGGCGTAAGGGGATGCGGTGGCCGGGGTAACCAGACGTTGCCAACTCCAGACGACATCCTGCGCGGTAATTGCAGAGCCGTCGGACCAGGTAATCCCGGGGCGCAGGTGGAACGTCCAGACGGTGTTGTCTTTATTGTCCCAGGACTCCGCCAGCCTTGGCTCAATGCTGCCATCGGGTTTCACCGCCACCAGCCCGTCAAACAGATCGTTGAGGATGTTAAACTCAACGTCGCTTTCCACTTTATGTGGGTCAAGCGAAGCTGGCTCATTGCCGTTGCCACGCACCAACTCCTGTTTGTCCGCCAATGCAGTACCTTCCGGTACGTTTGCAGCCTGTGCAGCACCGCTTAAACCTAGCGCCAGTAGCGCGATCGTGATGTTGTTATTGTGTTTTAATTTCATTTCCATTGCCTTGTCGTTATAACCCTCTTCACTCTTGGCATGAAGCGGTGATAACGCAAGGGCTTTCAACAACCTATAAGAGATTGATCTCGCTCTTTCTGGCTTTATTGATAGAATCTGTGACCGACCAGTAATACCCTGATTCGGCAGAGTAAAGATGGGTAAAATCATTTGGGAATAAAAGAGAGATTTCTTATTCTATGCCACTAATAACATCTGTCATAAGAGAGTGACTCATGGATCGCATAATTACTTCATCGCGTGACCGCTCATCGCTGCTGAGCACACACAAAGTCCTGCGTAATACTTATTTCCTGCTGAGCCTGACGCTGGCGTTTTCCGCCATTACCGCCACGGCCAGCACCGTGCTGATGCTGCCATCTCCGGGCCTGATCCTGACGCTGGTTGGCATGTACGGGTTAATGTTCCTGACCTATAAAACGGCCGATAAGCCGGTAGGCATTCTGTCCGCTTTCGCCTTCACCGGTTTCCTGGGCTATATTCTGGGGCCGATTCTGAACGCCTACCTGTCTGCGGGCATGGGTGACGTTATCGGGATGGCGCTGGGCGGTACGGCGCTGGTGTTCTTTAGCTGCTCGGCCTACGTGCTGACCACCCGTAAGGACATGTCCTTCCTCGGCGGTATGCTGATGGCCGGTATCGTGGTGGTGCTGATTGGTATGGTGGCGAACATCTTCCTGCAGCTGCCTGCCCTGCACCTGGCGATTAGCGCGGTGTTTATCCTGATCTCTTCCGGTGCCATCCTGTATGAGACCAGCAACATCATCCGCGGCGGTGAGACCAACTACATCCGTGCTACCGTTAGCCTGTACGTCTCGCTGTACAACATCTTCGTCAGCCTGCTGAGCATTCTGGGCTTCGCAAGCCGCGATTAACCCCGACTCAACGGACTCAAGGCCTCGCTTATGCGGGGCCTTTTTATTTGCTACACTTCCCGCCATCTGTTTGTTGCGTGAAATATTATGCTTATCTACGAAAACACCGAAATTGAGACCGATAGCGAAGGCTATCTTAAAGACACTACGCTGTGGAGCGAAGGGCTGGCGGCGGCGATTGCCGCCAACGAAGGTATTGAACTGAGCCCTGAGCACTGGGAAGTGGTGCGTTTTGTGCGTGCGTTTTACCTGGAATTCAACACTTCCCCGGCCATTCGTATGCTGGTCAAAGCGATGGCGAACACCTTCGGCGAAGAGAAAGGCAACAGCCGCTACCTGTATCGCCTGTTCCCGAAAGGCCCGGCTAAACAGGCCACCAAAATCGCGGGCCTGCCTAAGCCTGTGAAGTGCATTTAATAGCGAATGCTGAAGTTGTTCCACGCTTTTTCGGGTTGATGAGGTTCGGCCAGAACTTTATCAACCCGGGCGCTGCGCGGCCCGCCCGCTTTTAACCATGCCAGTAGCTTCTCAACCTGTTCATCATTGCCGCAGGCCACAACCTCCACGCTGCCATCATCCAGGTTCAACGCATAGCCGCGCAGACCAAGGCGCACGGCCTCCTGCTGGGTAAAAAAGCGAAAACCGACGCCCTGCACCTGGCCGTAAACCCAACAAATCACGCATTTATCCATGCGGTTCTCCTCCGGTATGGTTCAGACGATTAACACCACTCTACCGCCAATTGTCCTGACATTCTTCCGCTGTTCGTTGCATTTGTGCAGCGAAGTCGGGAAAATGCAGCCTGATCCCTTCCTATATAGTCAGATAAAAAACTATGAGTGTACGTTTAGTGTTAGCCAAAGGGCGCGAAAAATCATTGCTGCGCCGTCATCCCTGGGTCTTTTCCGGTGCGGTTGCTCGCATGGAAGGCAAAGCCAGCCTCGGTGAGACCATTGATATTGTTGATCATCAGGGTAAATGGTTAGCCCGTGGCGCATATTCTCCGGCTTCGCAGATCCGCGCTCGCGTGTGGACCTTCGATGCCAACGAAACCATCGATATCGACTTCTTCGTGCGTCGCCTGCAGCAAGCGCAAACCTGGCGTGACTGGCTGGCGCAGAAAGACGGGTTGGACAGCTACCGTCTGATCGCCGGCGAGTCTGACGGCCTGCCGGGCGTGACTATCGACCGCTTCGGTTCCTTCCTGGTGCTGCAGTTGCTGAGCGCCGGTGCCGAATACCAACGTGCAGCGCTGATTAGCGCCCTGCAAACGCTGTATCCGCAATGTGCGATTTACGATCGTAGCGACGTTGCGGTACGTAAAAAAGAAGGCATGGAGCTGACCCAAGGGCCAGTGACCGGCGAGCTGCCACCTGCCCTGCTGCCGATTGAAGAGCACGGCATGAAGCTGCTGGTCGATATCCAGGGTGGCCATAAAACCGGTTATTACCTCGACCAACGCGACAGCCGTCTGGCAACGCGTCGCTATGTGGCGGATAAACGCGTTCTGAACTGTTTCTCCTACACCGGCGGCTTTGCGGTTTCCGCGCTGATGGGCGGCTGCAGCCAGGTGACTAGCGTGGACACCTCTCAGGAAGCGCTGGACGTTGCACGTCAAAACGTCGAGCTGAACAAGCTGGACCTGAGCAAAGCCGAGTTCGTTCGCGACGATGTCTTTAAGCTGCTGCGTAAATACCGCGACCAGGGTGAGAAGTTCGATGTGATCGTGATGGATCCACCGAAATTCGTGGAAAACAAAAGCCAGCTGATGGGTGCCTGCCGTGGCTATAAAGACATTAATATGCTGGCGATCCAACTGCTGAATCCAGGCGGCGTGCTGCTGACCTTCTCCTGCTCCGGCCTGATGACGACGGATTTATTCCAGAAAATCATCGCCGACGCCGCAATTGATGCCGGTCGTGATGTACAATTTATAGAGCAGTTCCGTCAGGCAGCCGATCACCCGGTGATTGCAACCTACCCGGAAGGACTGTACCTGAAAGGATTTGCCTGCCGCGTCATGTAACTTGAAAAGCGAAATGGTGTCTATATATGTAGAGATACAGAGATAACGCCATTTCCCGGGAGGTGAGTATGATGATTACCAGCAAATTCGGTATTGGCCAGCAGGTGCGTCACTCCCTGCTGGGCTACCTGGGCGTGGTGGTAGATATCGACCCGGTTTACTCACTTGACGATCCTGACCCCGACGATCTGGCGGCAAGCGACGAGCTTCGTGCTTTGCCGTGGTATCACGTGGTGATGGAAGATGACGAAGGCCAGCCGGTGCATACCTATCTGGCCGAAGCCCAGTTAAGCAGTGAAACGAGAGAAGATCACCCAGAGCAACCTACGATGGATGAACTGGCGCGTACCATCCGCCGACAGCTACAGGCACCGCGGCTACGTAACTAGTTGCCGCATTAATGACAAAACCCCGCATTGCGGGGTTTTTTGTTATGAAGCGACGGTGAACTTCTTTATTTTGCGAGGCCCAAACGAGGGATCTCAATCGCCGGGCAACGGTCCATCACCACCTGCAGACCCGCGTTACGCGCCAGCACGGCCGCCTGTTCGTTAATCACCCCAAGCTGCATCCACAGCGTTTTGGCGCCAATCGCAATCGCCTCCTGTGCCACGCCCCATGCGGCTTCGGAATTGCGGAACACATCCACCATATCGACTTTCTCTGGCACATCGGCAAGCGTGGCGTAGCCCTTCTGCCCCAGCAGCGTACCGCCCGCCACCTTCGGTGACACCGGGATCACGCGATAGCCTTGATCCAGCAGGTATTTCATCACCCGATAGCTCGGGCGATCAGGTTTGTCGCTCGCCCCTACCAGCGCAATGGTGTGGGTGTTGGTCAAAATGTTGGCAATATCATTTTCTGTCATCATTATCCTCCTGGCTAATAGATTAAGTGTACGCGAGCGCGCTGATGTCGCGCGTCAAATTTTTGCGATTCAGAGCTTGCAGGCTGATTTGCTTGCAGTAATCTGTCTGGATTACACACTTAGGGAATGGCTTTATGGAACTGACGACCCGCACCTTACCGGCGCGTAAACACATTGCTCTGGTGGCACACGACCACTGCAAAGATATGCTGATGAAATGGGTGCAGCGCCACCGGGATTGCCTGGCGCAGCATACGCTGTCCGCCACCGGCACCACCGGTAACCTGGTGCAACGCGCCACCGGTCTGGAAGTGAAAGCCATGCTGAGCGGCCCGATGGGCGGCGATCAGCAGGTTGGCGCACTGATTTCTGAAGGTAAAATCGACGTGCTGATTTTCTTCTGGGATCCGCTAAACGCCGTACCGCACGACCCGGACGTTAAGGCGCTGCTGCGTCTGGCAACCGTCTGGAACATCCCGGTTGCCACCAATGCGTCCACCGCCGACTTTATTATCCAGTCACCGAACTTCAGCGAGCCGGTCGATATTCTTATCCCCGACTATCAGCGCTACCTCTCCGAACGCCTGAAATAAGCGTCCGCCAGGCCCGGAGTCGCAACAGCGGCTCCGGCTTATCTTACGGTTTACGTGCCACTGGCACCGATAGCTGCTTCAAAATATCGACGAACGGTGACGGCTGTTTAGCATTAAACAGTAGCCAGACGCGCAGACGCGCGCGGGTGATAGCCACGTATAGCAAACGACGTTCTTCGGCATCCGGGAAATCTTCCGGTGCAGGCAGCAGCGCCTGTTCCATAATCGACTCCCGCTCGGGGGCCGGGAAACCATCAAACCCTTCCTGTAATCCCAGCACGATAACGTAATCGGCCTGCTGGCCCTTGCTGGCGTGAACGGTCATAAAGTCGATATTCAGCTTCGGCCAGCGGGTCACCGCTTTTTCCAGTGCAGCCGGTTTCAGATGGTGATAGCGCGCCAGCACCAGAATCCGCTGCTCCTCGGTGGCATAGCCGCTGAGCTTATCAAACAGCGCATCAAGCTTATCGTCCTCCAGCAACGTCACCGCATTTTTGTCACCCGCCGTCAGGCTGTTGAGCGGTTTACTCAACTGATGCGGGTTCTGCTGAATAAAGCGATTGGCAATCTCACCAATACGGCCGTTGAAACGGTAGGTAGTGTCGAGCGCGCAGTTATCGCCTTCGCCAAAATAGTGGTTAAAGGCGGTCGTCAGAGACAGTTGCGCGCCGCTAAAGCGATAGATTGCCTGCCAGTCATCGCCCACCGCATAGAGCGAGGTATGCGAATTCTGTTTGCGCAGCGCTGCCAGCAGAGCGGCACGCTGAGGGGAGATATCCTGAAACTCATCAACCAGAATATGCTTCCACGGGCTGACAAAACGCCCTTTTTCCAGAATATTAATAGCCTGATGGATAAGCCCGGAGAAGTCGACGGCGTTTTCTTCTTTCAGCGCCGTTTTCCACGCTTTCAGCAGCGGAGCCATTAGCTTGATGCGTTTGCCAAACAGATCACGTACCTCTTCCGGCGCGCCAGCAATCATCTCCGCCTGAGACCCGCCGTGCATACGCATCAGGCTTACCCAGCGATCAAGGCGGCTTCCCATGCGCTTGATGATCTTCTCATCTTCCCAGAAATTACCCTCGGCGACATCCCAGCCCAGTTCATCCTGGAGCCACAGCCGCCAGCCCTTGGCCTGGGCTTTTTTCTCCCGACACTGCTGCTGCCAGCACTGGGTAAACAGCGCATAACGGGCAGTCGCGTCATTCTCCAGTTTGCTGACCACGGGAACTTTTTTGCTGCCCTGCTGAATAATATGCAGCGCCAGCGCGTGGAAGGTTCGCGCTGTAATAGCATCGGTATGCAGGCGCGTTTGTAGGCGCTCATCCATCTCCTGCGCCGCTTTGCGGCCAAAGGCCAGCAGCAGAATTTGTTCTGCTGAAGCTTCACCACGCGCCAGCAGCCAGCCCGCACGTGCCACCAGCACGGACGTTTTACCGCTACCGGCCCCCGCTAGCACCAGCAGCGAGCGTTCGCCGTTAACCACCGCTCTGGCCTGGGAGGCATTCAGCGGCGATGACTCTATCTGTTCGAAAAACTCATGGTACTGCTCAAGCATCGCATCGGTATAACGTTGATTATGCTGTGCGCGGCCGTTCTCTTTATCCGCGAGCCATGCCTGGCACTGCCGCCACAGCTCACGGCAATTATCAAACGCCTCAAGGCGATCGGTCGGCAGCGGTAAACCTTCCAGTGCCAGTACAATCTGCTCGCGTATCTTTTTCGCCTGTTGACGCGTGAGCCACTGCGTTTCCACACTGCTGCCAGCGATAATCGCCAACTGCTTTTCGAGCAGTTCAGCAGCAATGTCGCTCATCTCCACGCCCCACTGCTGCCAGAGGCCGCTTAAATGACGGTGAAAGCGCTGCGTCTCCCCCCATTCGGTTCCATGCAGGCGCACAACTTTGTCCTCAGGCAACACAAACTCCAGCTCTCCCCACACCAGGCCGCGCTTGCAGTTAATCGCAAGAAGCTGGTTGAAAGGAATGAGATATTCATGTTGAGGGCCGGAAACTCTGACGCCCGCATTGAGGATCTCAACCCGGTCGTAAGGGTGCTGCGCCATGCGCTTGCCCAGCGTCGTTGCTTTTAATTCCATGTTGTGTCGAATCCTGACTTTTTCGATACCTCACAGTGTAACCGCCAGAGAATAGGTGCTCCAGCGCAAAAAAACGTTACAATCATCAGGTCTTATTATTCACAACGCAGCACAGGGGATTTATGCGTACAGTTCTGAATATTTTGAATTTTGTGTTAGGTGGATTTCTGACAACGCTGGGCTGGCTGTTTGCGACGCTGGCCAGCATCATTCTGGTTATCACGCTGCCGCTGACCCGCTCCTGCTGGGAGATAACCAAACTGTCGTTATTGCCTTTTGGCAACGAAGCCGTTCATGTTGACGAACTGGACCCTACCGCCAAAAACGGTGTGATGAACGCGGGCGGAACCGTGCTGAATATCGTCTGGTTCGTGCTGTTTGGCTGGTGGCTGTGCCTGACACATATCGTCGCCGGGATAGCCCAGTGCGTGACCATTATTGGTATCCCCGTCGGTATCGCTAACTTTAAAATTGCCGCCATCGCCCTTTGGCCGGTTGGCCGACGCGTGGTGCCAGTGGAAGTAGCACGCGCGGCGCGTGAAGCCAATGCGCGCCGCCGTTTTCAGTAATCAGGACGATTAATCGCTATGCTAAGCCCGTTGCTTCGCCGCTATACATGGAACAGTACCTGGCTCTACAACGCCAGAATCTTTATCGCGCTCGTCGGCACGACCGCGCTACCCTGGTGGCTGGGCGATGCCAAACTCACCATCCCGCTCACCCTGGGGGTGGTTGCCGCGGCGCTGACCGACCTTGATGACAGACTCACCGGGCGACTGCGAAATCTGGTCATCACCCTTATCTGCTTCTTTATCGCTTCCGCATCGGTCGAACTGCTGTTTCCGTGGCCGTGGATGTTTGCGCTGGGTTTAACCATTTCGACCATCGGTTTTATTCTGCTCGGCGGCCTGGGGCAGCGCTATGCGACCATCGCCTTTGGCGCGCTGCTGATTGCCATTTATACCATGCTTGGTGTGTCACTTTACGCGCATTGGTATCAACAACCGGTGCTGCTGATTGCCGGTGCCGTCTGGTATAACGTGCTGACGCTAACCGGCCACCTGATTTTTCCTATCCGTCCGTTGCAGGATAATCTCGCCCGCAGCTATGAACAGCTTTCACGCTATCTTGAGCTGAAGTCGCGCCTGTTTGACCCGGACCTGGATGATAAAGACCAGGCGCCGCTGTATGAACTGGCGCTAGCGAATGGTCAGCTAATGGCAACGCTCAATCAAACCAAAGCGTCTTTATTAACGCGCCTGCGCGGTGACCGCGGGCAGCGCAGCACGCGTCGAACGCTGCACTACTATTTTGTTGCTCAGGATATTCATGAACGCGCCAGTTCATCGCATATCCAGTATCAGGCACTGCGCGATACCTTCCGCTACAGCGACGTGATGTTCCGCTTCCAACGGCTGCTCTCCATGCAATCGATGGCCTGTCAGGATCTGGCAAAAGCCATTTTGCTGCGTACGCCCTACCAGCACGATGCCCGGTTTGAGCGCGCATTTTCCCACCTCGATGCTGCATTAGATCGCGTTCGCGCCAGCGGCGCCGCGCCAGAACAGATGAAAGCGCTCGGTTTTTTACTCAACAACCTGCGCGCCATTGATGCGCAGTTGGCGACCATCGAGTCTGAACAACTGCAGTCGCAGGCGAAAAACGAAACGGAAACCCTGTTGGCGGACGACAGCCTGCACGGTTTTGCCGACATTCGCTCGCGCCTGAGCCGCAATATGTCGCCGGAGTCGGCGCTATTTCGTCACGCGGTGCGTATGTCGCTGGTGCTATGTGCGGGTTATGCGTTTATTCAGTTCACTGGCTTGCAGCATGGCTACTGGATCCTGCTCACCAGCCTGTTTGTCTGCCAGCCCAACTATAACGCCACCCGTCACCGCCTGGCGCTACGTATCATCGGTACGCTGGTCGGCGTGGCGCTTGGGCTACCAATTCTATGGCTGGTGCCTTCGCTTGAGGGCCAACTGGCGCTGATTGTTGTCACCGGCGTTCTGTTTTTTGCGTTTCGCAACGTTCAGTATGCTCACGCGACGATGTTTATCACGTTATTGGTACTGCTGTGCTTTAATCTGCTCGGCGAGGGCTTCGAAGTAGCGCTGCCGCGCGTGGTGGATACGTTAATTGGCTGCGGTATAGCCTGGGCCGCCGTCAGCTTTATCTGGCCTGACTGGAAGTTCCGCAACCTTCCTCGCGTGCTGGAGCGCGCGGTGGATGCCAACTGCCGCTATCTGGATGCGATTCTTGAACAATACCACCAGGGGCGCGATAACCGGCTGGCCTATCGAATCGCACGACGAGATGCCCATAATCGCGACGCAGAGTTAGCTTCCGTGGTCTCTAATATGTCGAGCGAACCGAGAGTGACCGCAGAAATGCGGGAGACGGCGTTTCGTCTGCTGTGTCTGAACCATACCCTCACCAGCTATATTTCCGCCCTGGGAGCCCATAGGGAAAAACTGGCTACGGCGGAAATACTGGCTCTTCTGGACGATGCGGTATGCTACGTCGACGATGCCCTGCACCACCAGCCTTCCGATGAAGAGCGGGTGCAGCAGGCATTAAGCGGCTTAGCCGCGCGAATCCAACATCTCGATCCTCGCCCGGACAGCAAAGAGCCATTAGTGTTGCAACAAATCGGCCTGATGATTTCGTTGTTACCTGAAATCTGCCGCCTGCAAAAGCAGGTTATGGCATAACATCAGTTGTACGGGCATTGGCTAATGCCCATTCCAGCAACTCCTGGCGCCGCGGCGCCGGGAGCGTTGCGGCATGAATCCCAACAATCGCCCCTTCCAATGAATACAGCACATTAATACTGATCTGTTTGCGAATGCGACGAAGCGCGAGCCATGCCTCTTCCGCACCTATCTGCTGTAGCATTCGAACATCCTTAATGCCCGCTTCACTCAGCAACAGCTCCATATGAAAAGAAAGATTGGGAAGATCTTTAATCCTCTGCGGCCCCTGCCGGATTTTCTCCCGCCGTGCGTCTGCCAGCGAGAACTGTCCAAGCTGTAATAACGTCGGCTGATCGGACCAAAGCATATTGTCGACATGGAAATATTTTAACTGCTGTGAACATCCTCTTTTGCGTAATGTTAATAATGGAGGCGAATGCTTAGCCTGGTATGGCGCACTCTCCTCGCACATTCTCAGGTACAGCTCCCCTTCAGAAACCATTGCAAACACCGCATTGTTGACGGCAAGGCTGTAGCCGCCGAACAGCGCCCGTGACTTGATTTTGCCCAACAGCGAAAAGTACTTCTGGGACTGATAAATCCGTTTATACGATATTTTCTTCATGATTAATCCTTAATAATCATGGACATGGATGCATTAAATTAATTAATGGAAGGCATAATAAGCAACATAGGCGCGTTCTTTCGGCGCGGCAAGGTGAATTTACCATCGGGGGCATTTAGAGTGCATTTTTGCGAGTTGCTTTCAGAAAATGAGGTTGATCTTTAATCTTCAGGGTAGTACTGTATATTCATACAGTAACCCACAGGGCTGGATTAACTATGTATACTTCTGGTGTTGTAAATCGTTCTTCTGCTGCGGCAACCACTACCGCTTCCCATACTTTTACCTCTGTAAAAGCGCCGTCTGCTGCGTTAATCAGCGAAGTGCTTTATCGGGAAGATCAGCCAATGATGGCGCAACTATTACTCTTACCGTTGCTGCAGCAGCTCGGTCAGCAGTCCCGTTGGCAGCTTTGGCTAACGCCGCAACAAAAGTTAAGCCGCGAGTGGGTACAGTCATCCGGTCTGCCGCTAACGAAAGTCATGCAACTGCGCCAGATGTCCTCATATGACATGCTTGATTCTATGGTTCGGGCATCCCAGACTGGAAATTATAGTGTGGTTATCGGCTGGCTGACGGATGAATTATCAGCAGAAGAACATGCCCGATTACAACGTGCTGCGGAGGAAGGTAACGCGATGGTGCTCATTATGCGACCAGTTCAGTCCGCATCTCATTCAACAGGACAATTTAATGGGCTAAAAATTCACTCAAATTTGTATCATTGAGTGAAATTAGGATTATTCCTGGGATTTTTTTTGCGGTTTTTTTATCTCCACGATTTTTCGGCTGATTTTAGACAGAATGCTTGTCTGGTGCGGTTCGCGGTATTTTATATCGATTAATTTTTCGACATATTTGTTAAATATTGCATATACAACTCTTTTTTTTTCATAAGCCTGACGGAGTTCACACTTGTAAGTTTCGAGCGACGTTGTAGACTTTACATCGCCAGGGGTGCTCAAGCTTAACCGCAGTTATCTGCTGAGTATTTTATTAAGCCACGCCCCCGGTGGAAGGATTTAACCGTGAGTCTATTTAGAACTTCATGGCAAATTTTGGATGATAACGAGGCGCAAAAAATGAAAAAGACAGCTATCGCGATTGCAGTGGCACTGGCAGGCTTCGCTTCTGTAGCGCAGGCCGCTCCGCAAGACAACACCTGGTACGCAGGTGGTAAACTGGGTTGGTCCCAGTTCCATGACACCGGCTGGTACAACAGCTCCCTGAACAACAACGGTTCTACCCATGAAAGCCAGCTGGGCGCAGGCGCGTTCGGTGGCTACCAGGTTAACCCGTACGTTGGCTTCGAAATGGGCTACGACTGGCTGGGCCGTATGAAATATACCGGCAGCGAAAACAATGGCGCACTGAAAGCTCA
Organism: Kluyvera sichuanensis; assembly: GCF_014218705.1. GTDB lineage: Bacteria > Pseudomonadota > Gammaproteobacteria > Enterobacterales > Enterobacteriaceae > Kluyvera > Kluyvera sichuanensis. The sequence continues at coordinate 198,971 of NZ_JABBJF010000002.1, forward strand.
GGGCGTACAGCTGACCGCTAAACTGGGCTACCCAGTAACCGACGACCTGGACATCTACACCCGTCTGGGCGGCATGGTATGGCGTGCTGACTCCAGCAACAAAAATGGTGGTGACAACCACGACACCGGCGTTTCCCCAGTATTCGCTGGCGGCGTTGAGTGGGCTGTTACTCGTGACATCGCTACCCGTCTGGAATACCAGTGGGTTAACAACATCGGCGACGCAAACAGCGTTGGCGTACGTCCTGACAACGGCATGCTGAGCGTAGGCGTTTCCTACCGCTTCGGCCAGCAGGATGCAGCAGCTCCAGTAATCGCTCCAGCTCCGGCTCCAGCTCCAGAAGTACAGACCAAACACTTCACTCTGAAGTCTGACGTTCTGTTCAACTTCAACAAAGCTACTCTGAAACCAGAAGGTAAGCAGGCTCTGGATCAGATGTACTCCCAGCTGAGCAACCTGGATCCTAAAGAAGGTTCCGTAGTGGTTCTGGGCTTCACCGACCGTATCGGTTCTGACGCTTACAACCAGGGTCTGTCCGAAAAACGTGCACAGTCCGTTGTTGATTACCTGGTATCTAAAGGTATCCCAGCTGACAAAATCTCCGCACGTGGCATGGGCAAATCTAACCCAGTTACTGGCAACACCTGTGACAGCGTGAAAGCGAAAGCTGCGCTGATCGACTGCCTGGCACCAGATCGTCGCGTAGAGATCGAAGTTAAAGGTAGCAAAGACGTTGTAACTCAGCCTCAGGCTTAAGTTCTCGTCTAATAAAAAACCCCGCTCTGCGGGGTTTTTTTTGGTCTGAATCTAAAGCAACCGACATTATAGCAGCGGTATCGCCTACTTCTCTTTGCCCAGCATTGCTTCCAGATCCTGCTTCAGGCTGGACATCTTCGTCGCATACTTCTCTTTATTCTCGGCATCTTCAATCAGCTGAACAACCGTTTCAGACAAGGTTTTACCCCGGCGCTGTGCAAGCCCTGCCAGGCGCTGCCAGACGACGAACTCCAGATCGATCGACTTCTTACGGGTATGCTGATGTTCGGCGTTAAAATGACGTTTACGGCGTGCGCGAATCGTCTGCTTCATACGGTTCACCAGCTGCGGGTTCATGTGCTGGGTAATCCAGTCATTCACCAGAACCGGTTCATTTTCCAGTTTCAGCAAAACATCGACAGCCTCTTGCGCGGCGCTGGCTTCAATGTAACGGGTAATGGGCTCACCTTCCCGGTGCTTTTTCACCAGGTATTTCCATTTCCAGCCGCTTTCAAGATTTTCCAGTTGTTGATATTTCATTGCGATCTCAGTGTGACCGTGTAACTCTTTTCAGGATAACAGTTTTTCCTCAATGTGCTGAGAAGAAATCTGCAACTGTGATACGGATAAGGCTGACGTCCGAAGATACTTCCCTATTCTCCGTGAGCTTCCCAACGGCATCAGGTATAATCACGCACTTTACATCTGACTAAAAATAGCGACATTGACTATAAATACTCTTTCCCGGCGCTTTCTCGCCCCCGCGACTGAAGCATACCAGGCGCTATTTGCCCAGCCTGATTTAGCCTCAGAAAACGACGCATTATTCAGCGAACTCCAGGCCCGTTTACACTACGCGCTGGAGCAGTTTCTGCATCCACAGGGGATCTCCCCATTCTTGCTGGTCAAAGCACCAGAAGAAAAAGAGTACCTGCAGCTGCTCTCGCAAACGGCCCTCTCTCTGCGCAATAGCGATGAATCCGCTCTGACGGGCGTCGATTATCAGGTTGTTGGTGGCAAAGTCACCGTACAGCCTGCCCGTAGCGCAGAGGACAACTTCGCAAGCCGCGGCCCCATCATTTTTGCTGACTGGGTCGAAGCGGAACAACTTTTTGGCTGTGTTCGTCAGTTTAATGGCGAAATCAGCCTGCAGCCTGGTCTGGTTCATCAGGCCAACGGCGGCATTCTGATCCTCTCTTTACGCACGCTGATGTCGCAGCCCATTCTGTGGATGCGCTTAAAAAACATCGTCACTCAACAGCGCTTCGACTGGCTGACCTTTGACGATGCGCGCCCGCTGCCGGTAAGTATCCCTTCTATGCCGTTAACGCTAAAGGTCATGCTTGTCGGTGAGCGTGAATCGCTGGCGGACTTCCAGGAGATGGAGCCTGAACTGGCCGAATCCTCGCTGTACAGCGAGTTTGAAGATAGCCTGCAGCTGACGGACGAAGAAGCCCTCAGACAATGGTGTCAGTGGGTCTCCGGGGTGGCACGTGAGAAATCGCTGCCAGGGCTTACTGCCGACGCCTGGCCACTTCTGATGCAGGAAGGTGCCCGTTACACCGGCGACCAGGAAGTGATGCCGCTCTGCCCGCTGTGGATTAACCGTCAGCTGCGTGAAGCCGCACCGTTTACCACAGACAGTACTATCAATGCCGAACAGCTGAAAACGATGCTGGTACAGCGCCAGTGGCGTGAAGGGTTCCTGGCCGAGCGTATGCAGGACGAAATCCTGCTTGAGCAGATCCTGATTGAAACCGAAGGCGAATGCATCGGTCAGATCAACGCCCTGTCGGTCATTGATTTTCCTGGTCACCCTCGCCCGTTCGGTGAACCCTCACGCATTAGCTGCGTAGTGCACATCGGCGACGGCGAGTTTACCGACGTCGAACGTAAAGCCGAACTCGGTGGCAATATTCACGCCAAAGGGATGATGTTAATGCAGGCCTTCTTAATGGCCGAGCTGGATCTGGAACAGCAGCTGCCGTTCTCTGCCTCCATCACCTTTGAACAATCTTACAGTGAAGTCGACGGCGACAGCGCCTCTATGGCCGAGCTTTGTGCGCTCATCAGCGCCCTGGCGAACGTGCCGATTAACCAAAGCATTGCCATGACCGGCTCTGTCGATCAGTTTGGTCGCGCCCAGCCAGTTGGCGGCCTGAATGAAAAAATCGAAGGTTTCTTTGCTATCTGCGCTCAACGCGGCCTGAGCGGCAAGCAGGGGGTGATTATTCCTTCCGCTAACGTTCGCCACCTGAGCCTCGCAACCGAGGTTCAGGAAGCGGTAGAGGCCGGAGAATTCTCCATCTGGGCTATTGATGATGTGACCGATGCACTGCCGCTTCTCATGCAATTGAACTGGGACGGTGAAGGACAGACGCTGTTGCAAACTATTCAGGAACGCATTGCACAAGCTACGCAGCAGGAGCCTCGCTACCACTATCCGTGGCCGTTACGCTGGTTAAATCGTTCAGCTTCCAACTGATCGGACTTGTTCAGCGTACACGTGTTAGCTATCCTGCGTCCCGAACTCAAAATAAGGCTTACTGAAAACATGGTAGATAAACGCGAATCCTATACAAAAGAAGACCTTCTTGCCTCTGGTCGCGGTGAACTGTTTGGCGCTAAAGGCCCGCAGTTGCCAGCTCCGAGCATGCTGATGATGGATCGTGTCATTTCAATGACCGAAACCGGCGGCAACTTTGACAAGGGTTATGTTGAAGCTGAGCTCGATATCAATCCTGACCTGTGGTTCTTTGGTTGCCACTTTATCGGTGATCCAGTCATGCCAGGCTGCCTGGGTCTGGACGCAATGTGGCAGTTAGTTGGTTTCTACCTCGGCTGGCTGGGCGGCGAAGGCAAAGGCCGTGCGCTCGGCGTGGGTGAAGTTAAATTCACCGGCCAGGTTCTGCCAACCGCGAAGAAAGTGACCTACCGTATTCACTTCAAGCGTATTGTTAACCGTCGTCTGATCATGGGTCTGGCGGATGGTGAAGTGCTGGTTGATGGTCGTCTGATCTATACCGCTAACGATCTGAAAGTGGGCCTGTTCCAGGACACTTCTGCATTCTGATGCTGTTTGTCGTCAGAAGGAACTGACGACAGAGTAGCGTTGTGAATCTAAAGGCGAAACCTCCGCACTGCGGAGGTTTCTTTTTAAAGAGACAGTGTCAGGCGACTACCGCCCTGTCCTCCATGGCTTCTCGCCAGCCTCCCAGCCAGTAAGACCTCTGGTTAATGGTCTGGTATGGACACATTTCTTTTGGTCGTCCGGTGATCCCGGCCTGATACCCACGCTGATGTGCCCGCTCCAGGCGATCTCGTTTTTGTCTCTTCATGCCTCGTTTCCCTCATATCTTGGTCTGGTGGAAAAGAAAACAGTGGTTACAAAGTGTGCAGCCACATAATACGAATACCGCTAAACCATTCCCCCGTCAATGCGCAGAATTCATACCAATGTCATATTTGTGAGCTACTCAGAAGAACATTTGTACAAAAAATGTGAAGTGGGTTAAGTAAGCAATTGAGCGTAGGGATAAAAAAAACCGCCGAGGTGTTGCACCGTCGGCGGTCTTTAGAACAATTAATTCTACTTATGGTTACCGATTGATGGTTTGCGCTATCGCGGTCGCTTCCTGGCTCCAGGCCTGCGCCAGCACTTTCACCATGGCGTCATAGCCGTCCTGCTGCTGCGCCAGTTCAATATGGAACGGGCGCTTCGTCAGCTGTCCCTGATGATTGAGCAGCCACTCCCCGCTCACGATAACTTTGCCATCGTAACGACCGTGGAAGCCATTTACCGAGACGTTAAGCGTATCCTGGTCACTGCCTAGTGGCTGCGAGGAGACCACCCAGCCCGGCAGCTGGTTACTGAGATTCGCCACCAGCGTTGTCCGTAGCTGCTGGTCCAGCGGGCTCGCCCACAGGTTATTGCTGGCAATCACATACTGCACATCGCTGGTCTGGTAGACCACGCCGCTGCCGGCGAGGAAGTCAGGGATATTGACCTGTTCCACCCACAGCAGGCGCTGATTTGCGCTAGCGCTATTCTGTACCGTACCCGTAGCCTGCGGCAGTTGGTAGTAGGTTTTATTTTCCGTGCTGCTGCAGGCTGCCAACAGGCAGGCTGCAACCAGTACTAACCACTTTTTCATTATTTCGCCCTCTTAGGCTCTGGATCTTTTTTATCCTTCGCTTCGAACACCAGCGCGTTGCTCTTCTCATTCAGCGTTTTCAGCACCGGCTGCAGCTCACGCAGAACCTGATCCAGACGCTGCATGTCGCCCACCATCTTGTTGTAGGCGGCGGAACCCGGCTGGAAGCCCTGCATACTGCGGTTTAGCTCACGCAGCGTTTTCTGCATATCGGCAGGCAACTGCTGCGCGGACTGGCTGGCGGTTATCTTGTTCAGATTATCCAGCGTCGTCTGCAGGCGGCGCATCGTGTTCTGGCTTTCACTCAGCGTGTTCGTGGCCTGTTCAACCATCGGCGTTAGCGGCAGATTGTTGATCTTATCGAGCGTATCCATCAGGCGCTGCTGGATCTGCGCCAGGCCACCGCTGACGGTTGGGATAATCTGATGACCACCAAACTCAGGCATCTCTTTAACCGGTTTCTCTTTTGGATAGAAATCAAGATCCACGTAAAGTGCACCCGTTACCAGGTTACCCGTTTTTAACGCACCACGCAGGCCACGTTGAATAAGGCCGGTTAAATGGGCCCCTACGTCAGGTTTTTCTCCGAGTTCGCTCGCCAGACGCTCTGGTTCAATGCGGATCATCACAGGGATACGATAGTCATCGTTCAATGCCTGACGTAAACCCGGCACAAAATATGGCACCTGTGCCACAGTACCCAGGCGAATGCCGCGGAATTCGACCGGCGCACCGGGCTGCAGCCCACGTACAGAATCTTTGAAGAACATCAGGTAGTCGATGTGCTGGGTATAGAGCGAATCCTGAATGCTCTTTTGATCGTCATACAGCTTAAATTCGGTTTTCTCAGCTATTGGCTGCCCCAGTTCCACACCTTCCGGAACGTCAAAGCTGACGCCACCGCTAAAGAGTGTCGATAGCGAGCCCATTTCTACACGCATCCCAGCGGAGGTCAGATCGACCGCTACGCCGCTGTCCTTCCAGAAACGTACGTTGCTGGTCACCAGTCGATCGTTTGGCGCGCTGATAAACAACTGGTAGCTGATAGTGCGGCTCTGCGGGTCAAAAGTACTCGTCTCAACGGAGCCCACACGGTAGCCACGGAACAGCACCGGATCGCCCGGACTGAGCTGCCCTGCTTTTTTACTATCAAGCAGCACACGAATGCCCTTCGCATCAGGCGGTGCCAGCGGCGGTGAATCCAGTAACTGATAGCTGTTCAGCTCAGAACCTTTAGAACCCGGCTGAAGTTCGATATAGGCCCCCGACAGCAGCGTACCCAACCCGCTGATGCCTTCACGGCCAATCTGCGGCTTCACGACCCAGAATACCGAATCTTTGTGCAGCAGCTTTTCCATGCCGGAATTCAGTCGCGCTTTAATTTCCACGTGCGTTAGATCGTCGGTCAACGTCGTGCTTTCGACAATACCAACGTCAACGCTGCGGCTTTTGATCGTCGTTTTACCACCTTCAATACCTTCAGCGTTGGTGGTGATAAGCGTCACCTCCGGCCCCTGATGGCTGTAGTGGTAAAATAAGATCCAGGCACCAATCAGCGCCGTTACGATCGGGAAGATCCAAACGGGAGACCAGTTTTTCACTTTCTGCACCTTCGCCTCCCCACTCTTGGTTTCCATGCTTTTACGACTCCTCATGGCTTGATTCAGGTTCCCGATCCCACGAAAGTCGCGGATCAAACGTCATTGCCGAGAACATGGTCATTATGACGACCAGCGCAAACATCAGCGCGCCAATCGCCGGATAGATATTCATTAGGCCCCCGATACGCACCAGGGCCGAAAGCACTGCAATAACAAAGACGTCGATCATCGACCAGCGGCCAACAAACTCCACCACTTCGTAGATCAGGTGCATACGTTCGCTGTCCCGGTGCTTACGCTTCATACCGTTGGCATCCAGGCACAGCCAGGCGATGGCGATCATCTTCAGCGTCGGCACCATAATACTGGCGAGGAAAATGACCATCGCCACTGGATACGATCCTTCGCTCCAGAGCAGTACCACCCCGGCCAGGATGGTCGACGGCATTTTGTCGCCCAGCAGGTCGGTTATCATGATAGGCAAAATGTTGGCCGGGAGATAAAGCATGATTGACGTCACCAACAGCGCCATTGTCCACTGCAGACTGTTTTTACGTCGGACGTGTCCTTTGCTGTGGCAACGCGGGCACTCAAGCTGGTCAGCAGGTAAAATCGCCGTACAGCAGGCGCAGGAGCGCAACCCCTGAAGAATACCGGTGACGCCGGGTTTCAGCGGCTGTTCAAGCTTGGGCATCGGGGCGATATCGTCCCATAGCCAGCGACGGTCCACGCACTGGAAGGTTCGCAGTTGCAAGAGACAGAAAAGACACCAGGGCAGGAAGCTGCTGCCAACGCCGATATCGCCGTACGCCATCAGCTTCACAAAGCTCACCAGCACCCCGGCAAGGAAGATTTCCGCCATGCCCCAGGTTTTCAGGGTAAACAGGATACGCGCCAGAATCGCCTTAAGCCGGTGCGGCATGCGCACCCGGTTAACCAACAGCAGAATGGTAATCAAACAGAACGCGGGCACCAACTGTACAAACAGCAGGAAGAAGGTGCCGAGGCTGGCGTAGTTTTCAGAAAACATGACGCTCGGGATTTCCAGCAGCTCAATCTCACTGTTAACCCCCGCGACGTTCATGCTGATAAACGGAAACAGGTTGGCCAGCAGCAGCATAAAGAGCGCAACCAGCACATAGGCCGTCGGACGCCGCCGAGGCTCGTCCCACGCGGTGGTCAGCGTTGTACCACAGCGTGGGCAGGTGGCCTTATGTCGGTGCTCCAGGTGCGGCAACGCCACCAGCATGTCACATTGTGGACATAGGATATGCTGCGCAGCATGATGTTGTTCGCACATGAAAACTCCTCAATCAGGCGCCGTTTTTTAACGCTTCCAGATATTCCCACCGTTCAAACGCTTCTTCCAGTGCCTGCTCAGCCTGAGCCAAATCGGCCAGCACCTTTTGCGTATGGTCGTGGGGCTGGCTGAAGAACGATGCATCGGCGACCTGAGCCTGCAACGTTTCCAGATTCGCCTCCAGCGTTTCGAGCTTCTGCGGTAACTGCTCCAATTCGCGCTGCAGGTTATAGCTTAGTTTGGCGCTTGCTCGTTTGACCGTTTCTGCTTTTGGCTGCACTACTTCTGGGCTTTTTTTCTCGTTTGACTGTTTTTGCGCCCGTGACTGCGATTGTTGGCCGCGCGCGTCGTGATAACCGCCGACATATTGACCAATGCGCCCTTCGCCTTCGAAGATCCAACATTCGGTGACGGTGTTATCAACAAACTGACGATCGTGGCTGACCAGCATCACGGTGCCCTGATAGCCGTCGATGAGCTCTTCAAGCAACTCGAGCGTTTCGACATCCAGGTCGTTGGTTGGTTCATCGAGAATCAACAGGTTACTTGGTTTCAGGAACAGTCTTGCCAGCAGCAGACGGTTACGTTCACCGCCGGACAGCGCCCGGACCGGAGTCATCGCGCGCTTCGGATGGAACAGGAAGTCCTGCAGATAGCCCAGCACGTGGCGCGGCTTACCGTTAACCATCACTTCCTGCTTGCCTTCGGCGAGGTTGTCCATCACCGTTTTATCCGGGTCCAGCTCCGCGCGGTGCTGATCGAAGTAGGCCACTTCCAGCTTAGTGCCGACGTGAATACGGCCACTGTCCGCCTCCAGTTGACCTAACATCAACTTCAGCAGCGTGGTTTTGCCACAACCGTTAGCGCCGATCAGCGCAATTTTGTCACCGCGCTGAACCTGTGCGGAGAAGTCTTTCACCAACACTTTGCCGTTAACCTGATAGTTAACGTCTTCCATCTCAAAGACGATTTTGCCGGAGCGGGATGCTTCTTCTACCTGCATCTTCGCGCTACCCATCACTTCACGACGAGCGCTACGTTCGTTACGCATCGCTTTCAGGGCGCGAACGCGGCCTTCGTTACGGGTACGACGCGCTTTGATGCCCTGACGGATCCAGACTTCTTCCTGCGCCAGCTTGCGGTCGAATTCGGCGTTTTGCAGATCTTCTACGCGCAGCGCCTCTTCTTTCTCCAGCAGATACTGGTCGTAGTTACCCGGATAGGTCACCAGCTTGCCGCGGTCGAGGTCAACAATACGGGTCGCCATATTGCGGATGAAGGAACGGTCGTGGGAGATAAAGATAATCGTGCCTTTGAAGGTTTTCAGGAAACCTTCCAGCCAGTCGATCGTTTCAATATCGAGGTGGTTCGTCGGTTCGTCGAGCAGCAACACGCGCGGCGCGCTCACCAGCGCACGGCCCAGCGCCGCTTTACGCAACCAGCCGCCGGACAGCGCCGCCAGCTCCATATCCGGCTCCAGACCCAGCTGTGCCAGTACTTCGTTGATGCGGTTTTCCAACTGCCACAGGCCGTGGTGATCCAGCTGTTCCTGAACCTTCGCCAGCTCCTGCAGATTTTTATCGCTTGGGTCGGTCATCACCAGATGCGAGATATCGTGGTAGCGCTTAAGGTACACCGCCTGCTCTTCGATACCCTCGGCCACGAAATCGTAGACGCTGCCCTGAACGTTGCGCGGCGGATCCTGCTGCAGACGCGCCACAACCAGATCCTGTTCGTAAATGATACGACCGTCGTCGAGACCCTGCTCACGGTTGAGGATCTTCATCAGCGTCGATTTGCCCGCGCCGTTACGGCCAACCAGACAGACGCGCTCGTTATCTTCAATATGCAATTCTGCATTATCAAGAAGCGGCGCATCGCTGAACGACAGCCAGGCACCGTGCATACTAATTAATGACATTCTTTATTCCTTTCAGGCTGCGGTAATCAGCCAGCAGTTGTGGATCTGACGGTTACGGGCAAAATCCTGAGACTGTGTTTTTTGGGTAATATCTTGTGCTTTCAGTCCCAGTTCAGCCAGGCCGTCGTGGTCCATACGGAAACCGCGTTTGTTGTTGGAGAACATGATGGTGCCGCCTTTACGCAGCAGACGTTTCAGATCTTTCATCAGACGCAGGTGATCGCGCTGAACGTCAAACGCATCTTCCATACGTTTGGAGTTCGAGAAGGTTGGCGGATCGATAAAGATCACATCGAACTGTTCGTCGGTATCGCGCAGCCATGCCAGCACGTCCGCCTGCATCAGGCGATGAGCGCGGCCGGTTAAGCCGTTAAGGCGCAGGTTACGTTCCGCCCACTCCAGATAGGTACGCGACATATCCACGGTGGTGGTCGAACGCGCGCCGCCCAGACCGGCGTGCACGCTGGCACTCCCGGTGTAGGAGAACAGGTTCAGGAAGTCTTTGCCCTTGCTCATCTCACCCAGCATACGGCGGGCGATACGGTGGTCGAGGAACAGACCAGTATCGAGGTAATCGGTCAGGTTGACCCACAGGCGCGCGTTGTATTCGCTTACCTCCATGAAGTCGCCCTTCTCGTTCATCTTCTGATACTGGTTTTTACCCTTCTGACGCTCACGGGTTTTCAGCACCAGCTTGTTCGGTGTAATACCGAGCACGGCAATAGTCGCGGCAATAATGTCGAACAGACGCTGGCGCGCTTTGTTGGCATCAACGGTTTTCGGCGGCGCATACTCCTGCACCACCACCCAATCGGCGTAGCGGTCAACGGCCACGTTATATTCCGGCAGGTCGGCGTCATACAGGCGGTAGCATTCGATCCCTTCCTGTTTCGCCCACTTCTCATATTTCTTCAGATTCTTACGCAGACGGTTAGCGTAATCTTCCGCCAGCGAGGCAGGTTTCTCACCGGTGGTTTCAGCCAGGTGATAGTTTTTCTGTACGCAGTCCAGCGGGCCATTTTTCGCTTTAAACTGACGCTCGGCGCGCAGCTGCAGGCAGCTTAACAGCTCCGGAGAGGCGCTAAACAGCGACAAGTTCCAGCCACCAAACTGGTTTTTCATATTGCGGCCGAGCAGGCTGTGCATTGCTATCAACGCCGGTTCGCTTTCCAGACGCTCGCCGTACGGCGGGTTACTGATAACGGTACCGTAAGGCCCTTTCGGCAGCGGGTTGATCAGCTGCGCCACGTCTTTCACCTCAAAGGTGATAAGTTCGCCAATACCGGCACGACGGGCGTTGCTGCGCGCCAGCTCAACCACGCGGCTGTCGACGTCAGAGCCAAAGAAGCGGGATTCATAGGCGGCAAGACCGGCACGAGCGCGGGTCTGCGCGTCGGCTTTCACTTCTTTCCACACGGCATCGTCATGCTGCGCCCAGCCGCTGAAGCCCCAGTGGCCGCGGTGCAGCCCCGGCGCACGGTCGGTAGCCCACATCGCCGCTTCAATCAGCAGCGTGCCGGAACCACACATAGGGTCGAGCAGCGGCGTACCCGGCACCCAGCCGGAACGCATGACGATAGCCGCCGCCAGGTTCTCTTTGATTGGCGCCATACCGGTACGATCGCGATAGCCGCGCAGGTGCAGGCCTTCGCCGCTCAGATCGAGAGAAATATAGGCGGTCTCTTTGTTGAGACGGACGTTAATACGCAGATCCGGGTTTTCACGATCGACGTTAGGACGCGGCAGATTTTTACGCGTAAAGGCATCGACGATCGCATCTTTTACCTTCAACGCACCGTACTGGCTGTTACGGATGCTATCGTTCAGGCCGCCGAAGCTCACCGCAAAGGTGGCATCCGGGGTGAAGATCGAGGTCCAGTCGATAGCCTGCACGCCGAGATAAAGATCGAGATCGCTCCAGACGCTACATTCTCCCAGCGGCATCATGATGCGCGAAGCCAGACGACTCCACATCAGGCTTTTGTACAGAAGCTGCGTGTCGCCCTGGAAATGGACGCCGCCCTGGGCAATCTGGCACTCTTGGGCGCCCAGGCCTTCCAGTTCAGTTTTTAACAGCTCTTCCAGCCCACGGGCCGTACTGGCAAACAGAGAATTCATATCGTCACTTTTACTCGCAGAAAATTGTTGCGCATTATAGCCAATCTGCGCCCCATGTCATAAAGTTAAAGGCTTATTTTCGACTCAGGGACAGCGTTGTGGCTACATTATCGCGGCTTTTTATACATCCGGTGAAATCCATGCGCGGCATCGGGCTTACGCACGCCTTTGCCGATATTAGCGGGATGGCATTTGACCGCATTTTCATGATCACCGAGCCTGATGGCACCTTTATTACCGCCCGGCAGTTCCCGGCAATGGTGCGTTTTACCCCTGCGGTCCTTCACGATGGTTTACACCTCACTGCGCCCGACGGCAGCAGTGCGTTAGTCCGTTTTGTGGATTTCGTCGGTCAGCCGTCACCAACCGAAGTATGGGGCAACCATTTTACCTCGCGTATCGCACCCGACGCTATCAATCAGTGGCTGACGCCGTTCTTTAAGCGCGATGTCCAGCTTCGCTGGCTGGGTGATGATCTTACCCGACGTGTTAAGCGTCACGACGCGGTGCCGCTCTCATTCGCCGATGGTTTTCCGTTCTTGCTGACCAACGAAGCCTCGCTGCGCGACCTACAGCAACACTGCCGCGCCAGCGTTCGCATGGAGCAGTTCCGCCCTAACCTAGTGGTGACCGGGGCACAAGCCTGGGAAGAAGATAGCTGGAAAACGCTGCGCATTGGCGACGTGGTCTTCGATGTCGTGAAGCCTTGCAGCCGCTGCATCTTTACGACCATCAGCCCGGAAAAAGGGCAAAAGCATCCGGCGGCTGAACCGCTGAGCACGCTACAGTCGTTTCGCACCAACCCTGCCAACGGCGACGTGGATTTCGGTCAGAACCTGATTGCCCGCAATAGCGGCGTGGTTCGCGTGGGTGATGAAGTGGAAATTCTTACCACCGGCCCGGCCATCGTGTACGGTGCGGGGAAAGCTGACGAAGCGCTGGCTCCGCAAACACAGCAGGATGCACTCGTAGAAATTGACTGGGAAGGCAGTCGTTTTACCGGGAATAATCAGCAGATTTTATTGGAACAGCTGGAGCAGCAGGGCATTCGTGTCCCCTACTCCTGCCGCGCAGGTATCTGCGGCAGCTGCCGCGTGACGCTGTTGGACGGTGAAGTCAATCCGCTGAAAAAGAGTGCGATAGCCAACGATGGTACGATTCTCAGCTGTAGCTGCGTACCGAAAACAGCGCTAAAGCTGAAGCTTTAAACCGCCTGCTCCAGGCTGTAACCGTCCAGCCCCGGCTGAGGTTGCAGCCTGTCGTTCATCACCTTGATAGGGTCGCCAAGCTGCATAGTGCGCCCAGCCAATACCAGACCCGGCTGGGCCAGCAGGCACAGGGCTGCATTATCGCCCGGCTCTACCACCAGCAAATTCACCTGGCTGTCATCGTCGCTCAACCACACGGCCGCTGCATCGCCGGTTACCGGAGACCAGCTCTCTTCGTGAGCGCGGAAGTGCCAGCTTTTCGGCATTTGCGGTTTCAGGAAGCGGATAGCCACCAGCGCATTAAGAATGAGCTCAGCGCGATGCTCTTTTGACAGTACAAGATCGCGGCATTTCTCTTCAAAAGAGAAATAAAGCGCAGCATCGTCAACGCAGAACCCGGTAGGCGCAAAAGCATCGGGGGTTAACATCCGGCGAGCAAAACGCGAACGAAACAACATACCATTGGCTAAATCGAGCATCATACGATCGTGCTCTTCATCGTAATACCAACGCCAGTTATCATCAGGTTTAATTCGCATTTTACTCCCCCGTCATATTCGCATCCAATGCATTGCCCTTTCTTCCGTTGCGTTACTTAGCCTTAAATAATAAAAGACCAATATGTTTAAATAAGCAACAATACGGGAATATAATGCAACCAGGGCCGGAAATAAAGCCCTGGATCACATTATCAGGAAAAATACTAGATGTGGGTAACGATTTCTTTAATCAGCGGCGGGCCTTTAAAAATAAACCCGGAATAGATCTGCACCAGAGACGCGCCAGCTGCCATCTTTTCACGCGCCGCAATCACCGAGTCGATACCGCCAACGCCAATTATCGGTAATTGACCTTTTAATTCGGCTGACAGCATACGAATAATTTCGGTGCTTTTTAATTGTAATGGACGACCGCTTAAGCCTCCCATTTCATCGCAATTTTTCATCCCCTGAACCAGAGAACGATCCAATGTGGTATTGGTAGCAATCACCCCATCAATATTATGGCGGACTAAACTGTCGGCCACCTGGATCAACTCTTCATGAGAAAGATCCGGAGCGATCTTCACCGCCACTGGAACATATTTATGGTGCTTTTGTTCGAGTTCAGATTGCTTATTTTTAATACCGGAAAGGAGATCGTCTAACGCATCGCCATATTGCAGCGTACGCAGCCCAGGGGTATTTGGCGAGGAGATATTAATCGCAATATAACCGGCATAGGCATAGATTTTTTCCATACAAATCAGATAGTCATCTTTGCCCTGCTCAACCGGGGTATCTTTATTTTTGCCGATATTAATCCCCAGAATTCCGTCGAAATGCGCTTTTTTTACGTTCTCGACCAGGTTATCAACGCCATGGTTATTGAAGCCCATACGGTTGATCAACCCTTCGGCATCGACCAGACGGAACAAGCGCGGCTTGTCGTTACCCGGCTGCGGACGCGGCGTGACGGTACCAATCTCAATGGAGCCGAATCCCATCGCTCCTAAGGCGTCGATACATTCGCCGTCTTTATCCAGACCGGCGGCCAGACCCAGTGGATTTTTAAACGTCAGCCCCATGCAGGTGACCGGTTTTTCCGGCACTTTTTGACGCACGAGTGCTTCCAGCGGGGTGCCGGTGACGCGACGTAATTGTTGAAACGTTAATTCATGAGCGCGCTCTGGATCGAGCTGAAAAAGTGCTTTACGAACGAAGGGATAGTACATGAACTCTCCTGGATTCCCGGTGTGCAAACCGGGGGCATATTATGTGCGATAACGCTCAGAAATGGAATTGACCTACGGCAAAAAAAGCGCAATCGTTTTCCTTCCATTCAACCTCTCCTGCACTCCGCATATGCATTTTCTGGTAATCCATCATCAGAAAAAGTATTTCGCCCGCAGTTTCCTCTCTGACACACTGATGCAAATGTTATCAATTTTAGATTAATGTTTGTTTTTAGTTATAAGGAGAGACCATGCGCGTCATTACTTTAGCAGGCAGCCCTCGTTTTCCTTCTCGCTCCAGCTCCCTGCTGGAGTACGCCCGGGAGAAACTCTCTGCCGCCGACGTTGAAGTTTTCCATTGGCATCTACAGAACTTCGACCCCGAAGATCTGTTTCACGCCCGTTTTGACAGCCCGGCGCTGCAAACCTTGACCGAGCAGTTAGCTCACGCCGACGGCCTGATTATCGCCACCCCGGTCTACAAGGCATCATTCGCTGGTGCATTAAAAGCGCTGCTGGATCTGTTGCCCGAGCGTGCGCTGGAAGGCAAAGTGGTGCTGCCACTGGCAACCGGCGGTACGGTGGCGCATATGCTGGCGGTGGATTACGCCTTAAAGCCGGTGTTGAATGCGTTGAAGGCCCAGGAGATCCTGCAGGGTGTGTTTGCCGACGATAGCCAGGTGACCGATTATCAGCATAAGCCGCAGTTCAGCCCAAATCTGCACACCCGACTGGACAGCGCGCTGGAAACTTTCTGGCAGGCGCTGCATCGGCGGGACATTCAGGTTCCCACGTTAAGTTCCGTGCGACTCACCGAACATGTTTGATAAAAAAAAACGCCGTAGGGAAAAACCTACGGCGTTTTTGCTTATATATAATGTAGCCCGGCCGAGCAATGCGACGCCGGGATTGTCACCAAGCCCCCCGGAGTCGGCTCGCGCCTCGTCCGGGCTACTGGTTAAGCTAAGGCTTTAGCAATCTTCTCGTACAAGTCGCCAGAAAGATTTTCCAGCCCTTTCAGCTGCTCCAGCGCGGCACGCATCAACGCCTGACGCTTCGCATCGTAGCGTTTCAGGCGGATCAGCGGCTCAATCAGACGAGAAGCCACCTGCGGGTTTTTGCTGTTCAGTATGGTGAGCATTTCCACCAGGAACTGATAGCCGCTGCCGTCTGCCGCATGGAACGCCGCCGGGTTGCTGCCGGCAAAGGCGCCAATCAGCGAGCGAATACGGTTCGGGTTATTCATGCTGAATGAACGGTGGTTCAGCAGCTTACGTACCGTTGCCAGCACGTCGTCCGCCGGGCTGGTCGCCTGTAGAATCAGCCATTTATCCATCACCAGACCGTCATGATGCCATTTGTCATCATATTCCTGCATCAGCGCGTCACGGCACGGCAGTTCAGCCGCTACGGCAGCAGACAGTGCCGCCAGCGCATCGGTCATGTTATCGGCATGATGGTACTGATCGCTCACCAGCTTATCGCCAAGCTCACGATCACCAAATGCCAGATAGCGCAGACAGGTATTACGCAGCGAGCGTTTACCGATGTCGGCATGTTCTACGCGGTAGCTGTCAAGTTTGTTGGCGTTATAAATCGCCAGACATTCATCGGCCAGTTCCGTCGCCAGCGTACGGGTCAGCGCTTCACGCACCGCCGCAATGGCAATAGGATCGATAATCTCGAACAGCTCAGCAATTTCACTAGCTGATGGCAACGTCAGGATTTCAGCCGCCAGCGCCGGGTCGATGTGCTCATCCAGCAGGATCGCGCGGAATGCATCAGCCACGTGGACCGGCAGCGACAGCGGTTGACCCTGCTGATGACGCGCAACGTTCAGCTTGATATAGGTTGCCAGCAGGCTTTGCGCCGCATCCCAGCGGGAGAAGTCATTGCGCGCGTGACGCATCAGGAACGTCAGTTGCTGATCGCTCCATTTATATTCCAGCTTCACCGGCGCCGAGAACTCGCGCAGCAGGGACGGAACCGGCTGGAAGTAGACGTTATCGAAAACAAAGGTCTGCTCTGCCTGGGTCACGTTCAGCACATGATGCACCGGATGCCCGTCTTTCTGCAGCGGGATCACCTTACCTTCGTTATCGTAAAGCTCGATGTCGAATGGAATGTGCAGCGGGAATTTTTCATCCTGCTCGGCGGTCGCCGGCGTACGCTGACGAATGGTCAGGGTGTACTGCTCGGTTTCCGGGTTATAGTCGTCGTGTACGCTGACGATTGGCGTACCGGCCTGGCTATACCAGCGACGGAAATGGGACAGGTCAACGTTGGACGCATCTTCCATCGCCTGCACAAAATCATCGCAGGTCGCGGCGCTGCCGTCATGACGTTCGAAGTACAACTGCATCCCTTTCTGGAAGTTGGTTTCACCCAGCAGAGTGTGCAGCATGCGGATAACCTCCGCCCCTTTCTCGTACACCGTCAGGGTATAGAAGTTATTCATTTCAATAACTTTATCCGGGCGGATCGGGTGCGCCATCGGACTGGCGTCTTCGGCAAACTGCAGGCCGCGCATGGTGCGTACGTTGCTGATGCGGTTGACGGCGCGCGAGCCTAAATCAGAGCTGAATTCCTGGTCACGGAAAACGGTTAAGCCCTCTTTCAGGCTCAGCTGGAACCAGTCACGGCAGGTAACGCGGTTACCGGTCCAGTTATGGAAGTATTCGTGGCCAATCACGCGCTCGATATCGAGATAGTCTTTATCCGTCGCGGTATCGGTACGGGCCAGCACGTATTTGGAGTTAAAGACGTTCAGCCCTTTGTTCTCCATCGCGCCCATATTGAAGAAGTCGACGGCAACAATCATATAAATGTCGAGGTCGTACTCCAGGCCGAAACGATCTTCGTCCCACTTCATGGAGTTTTTCAGCGAGGTCATCGCCCACGGCGCGCGGTCCAGGTTGCCGCGGTCAACGAACAGCTCCAGCGCGACTTCACGGCCGGAGCGAGTTTTGAAGGTATCACGCAGTACGTCGAAATCACCGGCGACCAGCGCAAACAGGTAGCAAGGTTTCGGGAATGGATCCTGCCACTGCACCCAGTGGCGACCATTCTCCAGTTCGCCCTCGGCAATGCGGTTGCCGTTAGAAAGCAGGAACGGGTATTTGGTTTTATCAGCGGTAATTTTAGTGGTGAAGCGGGCCAGCACATCCGGGCGATCAAGATACCAGGTAATGTGGCGGAAGCCTTCAGCTTCACACTGGGTGCAGAGCGCTTCGCCAGACTGATACAGCCCCTCTAACGCGGTATTCGCCGCTGGGCTGATTTCATTCACAATCTTCAGGGTGAAACGTTCTGGCAGACCCGCGATAACCAGATAGTTCTCTTCTTCTTTATAGTTGTCCCACGGCTCGCCGTTAACGTGAAGAGAGATCAGGGTTAAATCTTCACCGTTCAGACGTAGCGGTACATCAGACGCTGCGTGGCGGGAAACCTGGCTTTCCGCGGTCACGATGGTTTTTGCGGCATCCAGGTCAAAGGCCAGGTCAATATCACTAATCAGGTAGTCCGGCGCACGATAGTCGTGGCGGTACTTGGCTTGGGGCTGTTGTGTCATAAAAAACCTTTAGCATCTTTTGTAAATGTCACCTCCAGTCTATTCCTGTTGTGTTAAACGCGCTACGCAGAATCTTCATCTTTTCCAGTCAAATAGGGAAAAATGATACATTTACTTAACATAACGCACAAAACGCCATGGTGACTCTTCGTGCCTTATGGTGTGATCGGGGTTCAATAAATCGATAAACAAGGTATACTCCAGCGATTCTCCCCTGTTGTTTATTGTACTAAACGCTCCTGTGAGAGGATGCTACTGCGCACCATGACACAATTCGCTTCTCCTGTGCTGCACTCGCTGCTAGACACAGATGCCTACAAACTGCATATGCAGCAGGCCGTGTTTCACCACTACTATGACGTAAACGTAGCGGCTGAATTCCGCTGCCGTGGGGACGATCTGCTGGGCATTTATGCTGACGCTATTCGCGAACAAGTCGAAGCCATGCGTTCACTCACCCTGCAGGATGACGAGTACCACTGGCTATCCGGCCTTCCTTTCTTTAAACAAGATTACCTGAACTGGCTGCGTGATTTTCGCTACGACCCGCAGCAGGTCACCGTCACCAACGATAACGGCAAGCTCAATATTCGCCTTGAAGGCCCGTGGCGCGAAGTCATCATGTGGGAAGTTCCACTGCTGGCGGTAATTAGCGAGCTGGTTCATCGCTACCGTTCGCCGGAAAACGGTGTGCCGCAGGCGCTGGACATGCTGGAGCGTAAGCTGGTCGACTTTAATCAGTTGACCGCCGACATTGACATGTCCGCCTTCAGGCTGATGGATTTTGGTACCCGCCGCCGTTTTTCCCGCGAAGTACAGGAGGCGATTGTTAGCCGCCTGCAGCAGGAATCCTGGTTTACCGGCACCAGCAATTACGATCTGGCGCGCCGTCTATCGTTAACCCCAATGGGAACGCAGGCGCACGAATGGTTCCAGGCACATCAGCAAATTAGCCCTGACCTTGCCACCAGCCAACGTGCCGCGTTGGCCGCCTGGCTCGAAGAATATCCAGAACAGCTCGGCATTGCGTTGACCGACTGCATCACCATGGATGCCTTCCTGCGTGATTTTGGTTCGGAATTTGCTACCCGCTACCAGGGATTGCGCCATGACTCGGGCGACCCGTTTGAATGGGGCGAGAAAGCCATCAACCACTATAAAAAGCTGGGCATCGACCCGCTGAGTAAAGTGCTGGTGTTCTCCGATAATCTCGACTTAACCAAAGCCGTTGAGCTATATCGTCACTTCTCATCGCGCATTAATTTGAGCTTCGGTATCGGTACGCGTTTAACCTGCGATATTCCACAGGTGAAGCCGCTGAATATCGTTATCAAACTGGTTGAGTGTAACGGTAAGCCGGTGGCAAAACTCTCCGACAGCCCGGGTAAAACTATCTGTCACGATAAAGCGTTTGTTCGCGCTTTACGTAAAGCATTTGATCTTCCGCAGATCAAAAAGGCGAGTTAATCACCAAAGGGAGCCGTTATGGCTCCCTTCTGATTTAATTATTTCTGAAAACACCCCTTCTCCATGCTAATTCTACTTGTCTGATAGAAGATGACAGGTAACATAGATATCCCCCGCCGTTCCGGGGAAAACGATTTTTTTATTGGACTACGAATAGAGAGACTATTATGAGCGTTGTGCCTGTAGCCGACGTACTCCAGGGCCGCGTAGCCGTTGACAGCGAAGTCACCGTGCGCGGCTGGGTACGTACCCGCCGAGATTCAAAAGCTGGCTTTTCCTTCCTCGCCGTCTATGACGGTTCCTGCTTTGATCCTGTACAGGCCGTTATTAATAATTCTCTGCCCAATTACAATCAGGAAGTGCTGCGTCTGACCACCGGCTGCTCCGTGATTGTCACCGGCAAGATCGTCGCCTCTCAGGGTCAGGGCCAGAGTTTTGAAATTCAGGCTTCCAGCATTGAAGTGACCGGCTGGGTTGAAGATCCCGACACCTACCCGATGGCGGCAAAACGCCACAGCATCGAGTATCTGCGTGAAGTGGCGCACATGCGTCCACGTACCAATCTGATTGGTGCGGTTGCACGCGTACGTCATACGCTGGCACAGGCGCTGCATCGTTTCTTCGACGAGCAGGGTTTCTTCTGGGTTTCTACCCCGCTGATTACTGCTTCCGATACCGAAGGTGCTGGTGAAATGTTCCGCGTTTCCACGCTGGATATGGAAAACCTGCCGCGCAACGATCAGGGCAAAGTCGATTACGACAAAGATTTCTTCGGCAAAGAAGCCTTCCTGACCGTTTCCGGCCAGCTGAACGGCGAAACCTACGCCTGTGCGCTGTCGAAAATCTACACCTTCGGCCCAACCTTCCGCGCTGAAAACTCCAACACCAGCCGCCACCTGGCGGAGTTCTGGATGCTGGAACCAGAAGTAGCGTTTGCCGATCTGGAAGATAACGCCCGTCTGGCAGAAGCGATGCTGAAGTACGTCTTCAAAGCCGTGCTGACCGAACGTGCGGACGACATGAAGTTCTTCGCTGAGCGCGTAGATAAAGATGCTATCGATCGTCTGGAACGTTTCGTGACCGCTGATTTCGCACAGGTCGATTACACCGATGCCGTTACCATCCTGGAAAACTGCGGCAAGCAGTTCGAAAACCCAGTTTACTGGGGCGTGGATCTCTCTTCTGAACACGAACGCTACCTGGCCGAAGAACACTTCAAAGCGCCGGTCGTTGTGAAAAACTATCCGAAAGAGATCAAGGCGTTCTATATGCGTCTTAACGAAGACGGTAAAACCGTTGCCGCAATGGACGTTCTGGCGCCGGGCATTGGTGAAATCATCGGCGGCTCTCAGCGTGAAGAGCGTCTGGACGTTCTGGATGCGCGTATGGCGGAAATGGGTCTTAATAAAGAAGACTACTGGTGGTATCGCGATCTGCGTCGTTACGGCACCGTGCCACATTCCGGTTTTGGTCTGGGCTTCGAACGTCTGATCGCTTACGTTACCGGCGTGCAAAACGTCCGTGACGTGATCCCGTTCCCAAGAACACCACGTAACGCTACCTTCTAAGTTTATCGCTTCTTCAAGGCCAGCCTCAGCGCTGGCCTTTTTTTGGCCGCCAGCGTAAAGAAATCTTTATTTAATTTAACAAACTTAAACATCAACCCCCTCCCCTCCGACCTTTGTTACAGCACATTTCGCCGCAATAATTAAGTACAAAAAATAAGCACAATATGTTTACGGATCAGATTTCACTACTGCCTTAGCATATTTTTTGAACAAACACACGGCTATCCGGATGGCTGAAAAAGGTCATAGATAAAAGTTTGTCTCTTGGACATTAGCGATAAGAAAAGGCGTTATACAAATAAAAGATAAGAAATTCATATTGATAGATAAGTGGTCGTTCAATTAACCCGCACCTATCTCAGAATTTTGAGATAGTTCACAAAGTTCCTTAAAATTAACACAATGTTACACATTATTTCTTTTGGTTACGCATTCTTGATGTTTGTAGCATTTTCAGAGTGGCTAAAGCGCGTTTGGAATGGAAAGATGCCTCTCAGACACATAAAGACACCAAACTATCATCAATAGTTCCGTAAATTTTTATTGACGGAGGTAATTGGCGGCAGTGGCGAGTGTCTATAAAAAAAACCTAATGAGGGTAATAAATAATGATGAAGCGTAATATCCTGGCAGTGGTAATCCCTGCCCTGCTGGTAGCTGGCGCAGCAAACGCGGCCGAAATCTATAACAAAGACGGCAACAAGCTGGATCTGTACGGTAAAGTGAACGCAGAGCGTGACTTCACCACCAGCGGTGACACCAGCAACTCTGATGGCACCTATGCTCAGCTGGGCTTCAAAGGTGAAACTCAGATCAACGACCAACTGGTTGGTTTTGGTCAGTGGGAATACCGCTTCATGGCGGACAACGCTGAAAGCACCCCAGCTTCCAACAAAAACCGTCTGGCCTTCGCTGGTCTGAAAGCAGGCGACGCTGGCAGCATCAGCTATGGCCGTAACTACGGTATCGTGTACGACGTAGCGTCTTAAACCGATATGGCACCATCCTTCTCCGGTATGACCTGGGGCGGCGGCCACGTTGACAACTACATGACCAGCCGTGGTACCGGTCTGCTGACCTACCGCAACAGCGATTTCTTCGGTCTGGTTGACGGCCTGAGCATGGGTATTCAGTACCAGGGCAAAAACGACCGTACCGACGTTGAGACTTCTAACGGTGAAGGCGTTGGTTACTCTCTGGGCTATGATTTCGGCGAAGGTTTCGGCCTGATCGGTTCTTACAGCAACTCTGGCCGTACTGGTCACCAGAAACTGCAGGACGATGTGGGCGACAAAGCTGAAGCATGGGGTATCGGTGCTAAATACGACGCAAACAACGTCTACCTGGCAACCACCTATGCTGAAACCCGCAACATGACCCGTACCGGTCCTAAAGGTCTGGACGGCGCGGCTAACAAAACTCAGAACTTCGAAATCGTTGCTCAGTACCAGTTCGACTTCGGCCTGCGTCCAGCAATCTCCTACGTTCAGACCAAAGGTAAAGACCTGGCGCCTGAAGGCACCTTCGCTGGTGGCGATGCAGACCTGGCTAAGTTCATCCAGTTGGGTGCAACTTACTACTTCAACAAAAACTTCAACGTAGCCGTCGACTACTACTTCAACCTGTTGAACAAAAACGACGCTTACACCAAAGAAGTTGGCGGTATCAACGGCAACGACGACATGATGGCACTGATGGCAACTTATCAGTTCTAATCAGCATACCCTCCTCGTTATATGCCTATAAAGCAGGACTTCGGTCCTGCTTTTTTACGTTCCTAAGATGAAGATCGTAACTTTTGAAAACCTTCGCGCTTTTAGTCTCTAACGGTTGGCATTTTGTAAATCTGCCGTTAACCTGATAGCGGATTTCCCCCGAACTAATAAATGGAACCTCGTCATGTTTGAGAACATTACAGCCGCCCCTGCCGACCCAATTCTGGGCCTGGCCGATCTGTTTCGCGCCGACGACCGCCCGGGTAAAATCAATCTCGGGATTGGTGTATATAAAGATGAAACCGGTAAGACTCCGGTTCTGACCAGCGTAAAAAAAGCTGAACAGTATCTGCTGGAAAATGAGACCACCAAAAACTATCTCGGCATTGATGGTATTCCTGAATTCGGTCGCTGCACGCAGGAACTGCTGTTTGGCAAAGGTAGCCCTATCGTTAGCGATAAGCGTGCTCGCACCGCGCAAACTCCTGGCGGCACCGGCGCTCTGCGCGTCGCGGCGGACTTCCTTGCTAAAAACACCGACGTGAAGCGCGTTTGGGTCAGCAATCCAAGCTGGCCGAACCACAAAAGCGTCTTTGGTGCTGCGGGCCTCGAAGTACGTGAATACAACTACTACAGCGCTGAAAAGCACGCGCTGGACTTCGACGCGCTGCTGGCGAGCCTGAACGACGCCCAGTCGGGTGACGTGGTGCTGTTCCACGGCTGCTGCCATAACCCAACCGGCATTGACCCTACGCTTGAGCAGTGGCAACAGCTGGCACAGCTTTCCGTTGAGAAAGGCTGGCTGCCGCTGTTTGACTTCGCGTACCAGGGCTTCGCCCGCGGTCTGGAAGAAGATGCGGAAGGCCTGCGTGCCTTTGCTGCGCTGCACAAAGAGCTGATTGTGGCGAGCTCCTTCTCCAAAAACTTTGGCCTCTACAACGAGCGTGTGGGTGCCTGTACGCTGGTGACCGCCGACGCCGATACCGCCGACCGCGCCTTCAGCCAGATGAAAGCCGTTATCCGCGCCAACTACTCTAACCCACCGGCACACGGTGCATCTGTCGTAGCAACTATCCTTAGCAACGACGCTCTGCGTGCTATCTGGGAACAAGAGCTGACCGATATGCGTCAGCGCATCCAGCGCATGCGTCTGCTGTTTGTGAATACGCTACAGGAAAAAGGGGCTAACCGTGACTTCAGCTTTATCACCAAACAGAACGGTATGTTCTCCTTCAGCGGCCTGACCAAAGAACAGGTTCTACGTCTGCGTGAAGAGTTTGGCGTTTATGCCGTGGCCTCCGGTCGCATTAACGTTGCCGGGATGACCCCAGACAACATGGCGCCGCTGTGCGAAGCTATCGTCGCCGTGCTGTAATATGCGAGTGGCCCGGACGAGGTGTGTAGCGCCGACTCCGGGTGGACATAAAAAAGGCCGCATCAGCGGCCTTTTTTGTTTTTACCAGACGGGAAGTTCATCCTGCAGGAACGGGTTATGCTGACGTTCATAGCCAATCGTCGACATCGGCCCATGCCCGGCAATAAACTTCACGTCGTCACCCAGCGGCAGCAGCTTGCGCTTGATAGCGTCAATCAGCTGCGCGTGGTCACCGCGCGGGAAATCACTGCGCCCTACGCCGCCTTTAAACAGCACGTCGCCGGAAATCAGCAACCGCGCATCATTATCAAAGAAAACCACATGACCCGGCGTGTGCCCTGGGCAGTGCAGCACCTGCAGCTTCACGTTGCCCACGCTGACGGTATCGCCTTCATTTAGCCAGCGATCCGGCGTCAGCGGCTGGCAGTCATCCAGACCAAACATCCGGCTTTGTGCCGGCAGGCCCTGCAACCAGAACTCGTCTTCTTTTTCCGGCCCAATCACCGGCACACCGTAGTGCTGTGCCAGTTCCGCCGCCGCACCCACATGATCAAGATGACCATGGGTCAGCAAAATTTGCTGCAACGTCACGCCAGCCTCGGCAACCTTCTGTTTAATGGTCTCAGCATCACCACCTGGATCGACCAGCGCCGCCAGTTTAGTTTGCTCACACCAGATCAACGAACAGTTCTGCGCGAACGCAGTGACCGGAATAATACGATAATTCATGCTGCTCCTGTTTATACTCAGCACCGTTCAGATACATCAGCGCATCTGAACTGTCGGGCGTAGAGTTACCAGTGCCGAACCGGACCGGTATCAATATGCACAAAGTTGCTACGTGGGTAATATCCTACACCACCTGCGCGCATAGATAACGCTGCTTTGCGTATATTACTTAGTGAAATACCTTCAATATGGAAATCCATTGCCTGACCTTTCGTGTGATAGCTCTTTTTCGCTACCCCACTGCTGTGCGCTCGCAGCTCATTATTGGTATCGAGGGAACGATACCCGGAGATTAATTGCACAGGCTTATTTGTTCCTAATAATCCCTGAAGGCGATAGAGCTGATCAAACAAAGAAGGATCGATGCTCTTTATTTTATTCGCGCGATAGTCACGGAAAAAATGGTTTAGTTTTGCTAATTCATCCTGAATATAGCCTCGGCCGTCAAAAAACTCGGCTTTTAGCAACTCGCCCGTATGTAGATTACTCAACGTTAAAATACGTGGACGAGGGGTCGAGAGGGTCGCAAGTGCAGGCGTGGGTAAGATGGCGGCAGCGCCAAGCGCAACCCCACCTAACGCCAGCAGTTTGCGGCGATTAGCGTCAAATTTGTCCATGATAATCAGGTCTACAGTCAGTAAATGTGATCGAAATATATGCACTTCTGGCGCACGTATTGCACCTTACCGGGCATCAAAGCCAGCGTCAAGGCGGCCTGTAGCGCAGAATCACCAGCCCCAGGCGTTCGGGACTGGTATCTACGCTTTTTATTCGACCACTACATTACCTGAACTACTTCATTTATCTGATTAATTGTTCCGCTTTTGGCAGAATTTGTGCGCCGGATCGCGCCGTGACATCGTAATTGTAAATATCTGTTCGATATTGTGTCTGACC
Organism: Kluyvera sichuanensis; assembly: GCF_014218705.1. Lineage (GTDB taxonomy): Bacteria > Pseudomonadota > Gammaproteobacteria > Enterobacterales > Enterobacteriaceae > Kluyvera > Kluyvera sichuanensis. The sequence goes on from NZ_JABBJF010000002.1 coordinate 225,066, forward strand.
ATCAGCGCCAACAAAGGCGGTCAGATAATAGAGATTAACCGGAATATTCTGCCGGATATTAACGTATCTCGTATTACCTTCCTTCAGCGCATCAGATATACGCGCGTCATTCCAGCCTGCATCCTGTAACAGCATATTTGCTAAATCAGAGGCTTTATTTACCCGCACGCATCCCGAACTTAATGCCCGCGCATCTTTCTGGAACAGATTATGGTTAGGCGTATCATGCAGATAAATTGCGTCTGAGCTTGGCATATTAAACTTATAGCGGCCCAATGAGTTATGGTCGCCCGGCGCCTGCTGGAAACGGAACGGCAAATTCGACGGCGTGATCGTTGACCAGTCCACGCGCCACGGATCGATGGTTTCTTTACTGTTCCACCCACGCAGCACGGTATAATTGTGGCGCTCCAGATACCCTGGATCATTACGCAGTTTTGGCAGAATATCGTTGCGCGCCAGCGTCGGCGGTACGTTCCACGGCGGGTTAACCACCACGTTATTCAGCGCGCTGCTCATCATCGGCGTTTTACGATCCGGACGCCCCACAATTACGCGTGAGGCCAGCGCTTCGCTGCCATTGAGGTAGTAGACCAGCGAATACGCCGGAATGTTGACCATAATTCCGGTCGAGACTTTCCCCGGCAGCAGGCGCAGTCGTTGAATATTCAGCGCCAGCACGCCCGCACGTTCTGCGGAAGAGACATTCAGCCAATCGCGCGTTGAAGCACCGATCACCCCATCAGCCCCTAAGCCCTGCGCCGCCTGGAAACGCTTAACTGCATCGACCAATTGACGATCGTAGGCCGCAGGCGCGCTTTTCGCTGCTTTTTTTGTTTTGCCGACGTTATCCCCCGGTAGCGGGATCGCCGGACTGGTATCCAGCACGCCGTTACGCTGCAGAATTTCACGCAGCGCGGGCACGTCGCTACTCCATTGTCCCGGTCGTAGCGCCGTCGTGGAGGTCAGTTTCGGCCACGGGCGGGTATCCCCCACCAGCGCCAGCAGCGCCTGATGCATCGCCGCATACTGCGGATGCTTCGGCGCCAGCGCAGTAATAAACGGCACCAGAGAGCCGTTATCCAACGCCATTTGCCATTTATTCATCACCGACAGCGGTGGCGTCGCCAGGGTATAAGGTTTATCGCTGTACAGCCAACGGTTGCCCTGAACCGGAATACCGCTAATAAAGTGCAGATAGCCCATCAGCGCATCGGAGAGCACAACGTCGCGAGCCATGCCGCTGACGTTAGGATTCGTGAGCAGTTCAACCCATTGGGTAAACTGCGGCTGGAAACCGGCAATGGCCACTTCCGCCAGTTGCTGCTGGAAGGCGCGAACCGCCTCGCGGTTCTCCCACATCGGTTTCATCTCGCGGGCAGCGTAGAGCGTCACCAGCGGGTTCATATAGACGGGTTGATAACCGGCAGGCAGTAGCGACTGGATCTCAGTACGGCTTTTCGCCGCCGCGCCATCTGCTAGTGGCTTAGTGCCGACAAGGTTTGCCATCACGGGCGATTGCGCGCCCGGCTGGAGCAGCACCGGAGAAGGTTCTGCAGGCAGTGCGCTACTGTCAGACGGCACCAGTTCTGGCTCGCCCGCAGCAGCGGTAAACAGTGGAGCAAACGTCATTGCCAGACACAAACTTACCGCTGACAACCGACGACCATTTTCTTTTTTCAGCAACATCCCTTGCCCCCTGTTAAATATACAAAGACCCGTAACGTGGCCTCACCTTCAGTATATAAAGACAAAAACTATTTTGCCCGGTGAAATGTAAAGAAGTCTAAAGATAATAACGCGCTATAGGCTAAATACGGATAACAAAAAAGGCGACATAAATGTCGCCTCAGGTTCTGTTTTTCGGATTAAACGCCATTTACCGGGCGCGCTGTGCTCACCCGGGCGACATGCTACGACGCGTCGGCGGTGCCTGGCAGCGTTTCCGGCAGCTGGGCGGCAAAGCCGCGCAGGCCCACCACGTGAACGTGTTCGTGGTTATTCACCACTTTACGTACCAGCTTGTAGGTGGTGCCTTTCTCTGGGCTGATATTTTCCGGTGCCGCGATAATCAGCTGCATCTCCAGACGTTCGCAGAGCTCGAACAGCGTGGCGATAGAGCGGGCATCCAGACGCGCCGCTTCATCGAGGAACAGCAGACGGCACGGAGACAGGTCTTTACCACGCAGACGCCGCGCTTCATCTTCCCAGCTCTGTACCACCATCACCAGAATCGACATCCCGGTACCGATAGCCTCACCGGTCGACAGCGCACCGGATTCCGCACGCAGCCAGCCGTCGGAACCACGGTTAACCTCAACTTCCATCTCCAGATAGCTGCGGTAGTCGAGCAGCTCTTCACCGATGGTCTGCGGCGTACGCTGACCCATGTCGATTTGCGGATTCAGGCGCTGATACAGCTTCGCCAGCGCTTCCGAGAAGGTGAGGCGATTGCTGTTGAACAGATCCTGATGCTGTTCGTGCTGTTCAGAGAGCACGTCCAGCAGCGTCGAGTGGGTCTCGCGCACGTTGACGTTCAGACGCACGCTGTTGACCTGACCAAACGACACGCTCTGCAGGCCCTGGTTCAGCTGGCGAATACGGTTCTGCTCGCGCTGAATGGTCTTGCGGATAATGTTCGCGACGCTTCGGGAGCTGATCGCCAGCTTCTGTTCGCGGTTGGTCAGTTCTTCCGTCAGGCGGCTCAGTTCGATTTCCATCTGTTCGATGGCTTCAACCGGGTCGTCGGTGCGGATGATATCCTGGCGAATACGCTCGCGCAGGTGCTGATAAACGGCGACGAAGAACTGGATCTTACGTTCCGGACGTTTCGGGTCTTCCGACATGCGCAGCACATCGCGCAGGTGTTCGTTATCCGCGACGGCCAGACGCAGCGCACCCAGCGCCTTATCCGACATGGAGCGCAGATCGTCGGCGGAGAGATAGGCCAGCTCGCGGCGGTGCAGACGACGTTCAACGTTGTTGTCTTTCACCAGACGCATCACCGCACACCAGCCCGCTTTCGCACTCACCACCTGTTCGCGCATTTCGAGGTAATCACGTTCCAGCTTGCGCAGCTTACGGGTCAGGTTATCCATCTCTGCTTCGCAGAAGGTCAACGCTTTTTCCAGCTGATTGCGGCGCGCACGGTTGTTGCTCAACTGCGCGTGCAGTTCGTCGCGACGAATACGCGCGCGCTCTTCGGCACCCGCATCGGCGCGCACACCAATATCTTTCAGCTCTTTATACAGATCGTTGAGCAGCTCTTTTTTGGTGTCATAGGAGCTTTTCAGCGACGCCAGCACCTGGCTGTACTGACTGACCTGTGCGGCGTGAGTACGCAGCGCTTCACGGGCGCGGCTACGCTCGCTTTCCGCCTGCGCCAGACGTTCGCGCAGTTTTTCGTTCAGATCGCTGTTGCCGGAGAGCATCTCCGCCGAGTCAGAGTAGCCGAAGTGCGCACGACGCTGCACCACTTCCGTCAGGGCAAACGCCTGCTGACGCGCTTCGCGCTGCACCTGCTGTGACCAGGCATAATCTTCTTTCAGCTGTTCAAACTGCTCCGGGTCGTTCTGCAGAACAGCAACGATCGGCTCCAGTTTGGCCAGCTGGTTGCCGTGCTGCTGAATGAAGCGCGCGGCTTCCTGAGCTTCGTCCAGACGCTCCTGGATTTCCTCCACGCGGTCGACCAGCGTCTCGTCAGCCAACAGGCTCAGACGTGGCAGCAGGCGGTTAAGCTGGGCAACGCCCTCTTTCGCCTGTTCATACTGCGCCTGCTGCTGTTGGTTGTCGCTTTCGTGGCTGCTGAGCGCACGTTCCAGTTCATTGCGACGGGTGTTCAGTTTGCGGATTTCCGCTTCCGGATCGTCCTCAAACGCGACCGACAGGTGGCTGCCGATAAAGCGACTGAACGCCTGATGCAAACGCTGGGTTTTCTGTACGTCGAACGACAGGGTCGCAAAACGTTCGGACAGCCCTTCACGCTCGGCGTGCAGGCTCTCAATGCGGCTTTCTCGTGCAGCACGGCCAAACAGCGGTAGCGATGGGAAGCGGGAGTAACGCCACTGGCGGTCGGAGGTTTTTACCACCACCGCTTTTTCCAGCTCATCGACGTTGAACACGCTGTCATCGAAGGACTGCGGATCCCCTTCAATCAGATAGAGATCTTCCGGGCAATCATCCAACCCTTCCAGATACTCGGCGATCTGCGACAGATCCGGCACCACAATGGCGTGGCGAGACGGCCCGTACAGCGCGGAGAAGTACGGCGCATCATCAAGGCTGACATCATCATAGATTTCGGACAGCAGCACGCCGCCAAAACGTTCCGCCAGCGCATTCAGGCGCGGGTCTTCGGAACCGCCCGGCTGGCTAAGACGTTCAATTTCGTCATCCACCGCACGTTTACGCGCGCCAACTTCGTCACGTTCCACGATGGCTTCGCGTTCGCGTTCCAGCAGTTGTTGCAGGTATTCGGTCACATCCTGGCTGGACTCAAACTGCTCGCCGCTCTGTTCACACAGCTGGTTTAAGCTGTTTTGCGCTGCCAGCCAAACCGGCGCACGGTGCATCAGCGCGGAGATGCGTGATTGCAGCTGTTCTTGCTCCTGGCGCAGCGCCATGCGCTGTTCGCGCGCATCGGTTACGCAGTCGCTCAGCGCGGCAATACGCGCTTCCAGCTCGTGATGCAGCTTTTCGAGTTCGTCAATGCCGTACTGTTTGCCCTGGCGCTTACAGAAGTCAGCCAGCAGACGTTCAGCTTCCTGCTGCTCGCGCAGACGCTGTTCCAGTTCGTTCAGACGGCTGCGCAGCGGTTGCGCCTGCTCCGCCAGGTGGCGCTGGTTAACGCCGTCGCGCAGCAGTTCACGCGCCACTTCCCAGGCTTCATTACGTGCCAGCGGCCCGTTAATAGCTTCAACAATCTGGAATGCCTGTTCAAACTGGCTGTGCGCGGTCTGTGAAACGCTCATTTTCTGTTCGAGCGTCAGCAGTTTTTCCGTCGCTTCCTGCTCTTTGGCCTGGAAGGTTTCCAGCCACTCATCTGCACTGTCCGGCGTTAAGTCCGGCAGATGACACAGGGCTTTTGCACGCTCCAGCGCTTGCAGCGCCTGAGTGTACTGAATAGCGCGTGTCTGCTGAACGTCCAGCGCCTGCTGGTAGTCAGCGAGCTGGCTTTTCAGCTCATCCACTTCCAGTTCGGCGGCTTCGGCACGCGCTTCATTCTCTTCCTGCTGCTCGGCGGCTTCGGCGACCACTTCGTTCTGCTCTTCCAGACGAATTTGCAGCTCATCTAAGTCCGCTTCGTAGCGTTCAATTTTTTCCTGCTGACGCAGAGCGGTCTGCACCAGGTTCAGATGGTCGCTGGCGGCCTGGTGATCGGCTTCCAGATCCCCTTCTGCCCCGTTGTGCTCCTGTAGCTCACGGGCCATATCGACGTGCTTGTACTGCTCGGCCGCCAGCTGGGAGCGGGAGGTGAACAGTTCGCGGCGATATTCCAGCGCCTTATCGAGGTGTACACGACGTTCGTTGGCGTGGCGCATGTAGTCTGCTGCCACGTAGTCAGTCGCTTCAGAAATCAGGTGCTTAAACAGGTCGCGGTCAGATTGGGTAACGCGAATCGCTTCCAGCGTCATACGGTTTTCGCGCAGCGCCGCTTCCATATCCTGGAAGGCTTTACGTACACCGCTGTTTTCCGGCAGCAGGTAGTCACGCAGCGAGCGGGTAATGGCGCTGGAGATACCGCCGTACAGCGACGCTTCAATCAGACGGTAGAATTTACTACGGTCGGACGCAGAGCGCAGACGGCGTGCGACGATGCCCAGATCGAACATCAGCGCATGGTAGTCGGTAATCGAGTTGAACTGCTTGAACTGCACGCCTTCGATAGTATCGAGCTTGTCTTTCAGCTCCTGCAGGCTCAGCACGCGTGCCTGACGTTCGTTCATCGTTTCAGTCAGCAGCTGCGTTGGCTGGATGGAGGTCGGCAGACCCTGAATAGCAAACGGTTTGATATCGACTTTGCGGTCGCGCCCGGCAACCTGCTGCAGACGTACGCCTACGACCACGCGCTGGTGACGTGAGTTCATGACGTCCAGCACGGAGTAACACACGCCAGCTTTCAGCTTACCGTGCAGGCCTTTATCGCGAGAACCACTGGTGGCCCCGGCTTCCGTGGTGTTACGGAAGTGCAGCAGGGTTAAGTCTGGGATCAGCGCCGTGACGAAGGCTGCCATGGTGGTTGATTTACCGGCACCGTTACCGCCCGAGAGCGTGGTCACCAGTTCATCTAAATCGAAGGTACGGGCAAAGAACCCGTTCCAGTTAATCAGCGTTAGCGAACGAAATTTACCGCGATCGATCATTACTCTTCCTCCCCGCTATCCTGCTGATTGTCGTCGTTCTCGTCATTGAGCTGCAGATGGTTTTCGATAGCCATCGCTTCGCCATCGCGGATCATGCGCAGCTGCGCTTCCCGCGCGTCATCGCCGGAGCGAACGTCAGCACCGAAGCGGAACACCGATTCGGTAATGCGGAATTTACTGCTGTCGTGACCCATAAACCACACCATCCCAAGACGGCGCAGGCGGTTGAGCGAGGAACGCACTTTCTCCTGCAGCTTCTGACGGTCGAGGTCAGAACCCGTGGAGCGGTTGTTGACCAGCTTCAGCAGTTTGGCTTCGTCGGCCAATGCCAGCAGTTCGTCATACAGTTCCTGCTGGGTGAAGATACCTTCGTTCGCCAGACGCTCCGGGCTGAGGTAGAGGTAGCAAAGGATTTTGCCAACCATCATGTCCAGTTCGGATAAAACCGAGCGCGGAATCAGCGTGGTGGAACGCGGGCGCAGGTAGAAGAACCCTTCCGGCGCGCGGATAAGCTCCACGTTGTAGCGAGCATAAAACTCTTCCAGATACTCCTGGAAATCCATCAAAAAGGCGTGGTTGTCCAGTTCATCCAGACCGATGTGACGACCAGCGCGCAGCGCGCTATCCAGCGCAGGGAAAAGGGGGTTGGCCAGGGCCTGTGCCAGTTTAACCGGCATCACTTGTTCAATATTTGTCGATGACATGCGCCTGTACCTTGGCTCCGTAATCATTAATCGACTGCCATTTAGCCGGCAGTCCGGTGAAATCGGCTTGCGCCACGCCCAAACGTACCGCCTGGTCTACCACGATCCTCGCCACGTCGAAATGACGCGCACGCGGGTACTGCACCAGGTACTCTTTCACCACCAGACCGAGGTCCAGCGGCAGCTGTTTGGTTCGATAAATAGCCAACTGTTCTTCAATTAGCGCGGCGAGCTGTTCGCGAATTTCGTTAAATTCTTCGTACTCTAAATCCGGCGGAAGTTCCCCGGTGACCTCTTCATCACGCAGCGTCATCTCTTCGTCACGCATATCCAGCAGACGGTCGGCGCTGGCGTAGGTGAGCGCCCACGGCGCGTCGAAGTAAGATTGCACCGACTGGCGCAGGCGCTGAGCAAAGACGCGGTTTTTATCCATGTCGATAGCGGTACGGATAAATTTATGCACGTGGCGGTCGTAGCCAATCCACAGGTCAATCGCCTGCTGGCCCCAGCTCACGATGCGGTCAAGCTTGCTTTGCAGATCGAACACCAGCCGATCGACGAAGTGCAGGTCGTTATGACTCAGCGTCGCATCCTGAATGCGCAGCAGGTTAGCCTGCAGCTTATCGCCCGCGGCATCCAGCGTATCCTGCAGTTCACGCAGGGTGCCGGACGTTTCAGAGAGCAGCAGTTCACAGCTGGAGATTGCCGCGCGCCAGTCTTTATTCAGCAACTGCGCGATGTCATCTTTCACCGACTGCTGCTGTTCGTCCATGATGCGCTGCGTCAGATCGATACTGTCAAAAATCTCCGCCACCGAGTACTTCAGCGGCGCGTAAACGTTACGGTGCCAGTGGAATTCATCGCCGCCCTCGTCGGCAGAATCCGCCGCGCGCTTCAATTCGCTGGCGACAATCGACAGCTGCATGGAGAGGCGCAGGGTAGAGAATTCACGCTGGCGAATATAGTAGTCGGTAATGCCAATCCCCAGCGGGGTCAGACGATAGATGGCGTTCCCTTCCGTGATTTCGCTGGTAAAGCGGTTCAGCAGACGTTGGCGAACCAGGTCGTTAATCGCGTTATTGGCGCGAGTGCCGATGGTTTCACTGGTTTGCTCAAACGCATCACTGACGTGACGGAACGCATCCACCAGCTCGCCTTCCGTCATTTCACCTTCCAGTCGCTCACCGTTCAGCGTTGCAATAGCCAGCAAAAATGAGAGCCTATCGACAGGTAGCGAAATGGCGAAATCATTTTTCCTGGCCCAGGCAACCAGTTCGGGGACTGTCTGGGAAAATTCACTCATCGTTTATCCTTGTTTCTGTCTGCGGCTTCAGCGCGGTGACATGAATATAGCGCCCCAGGCTAATATAGGGTTCCTGGCGGCAATAGCGCGTTTCGAGCTCCAGCAAAATGTCAAAGCTGTTCTTTTGCATCTGCTTATCGCGCAGGTAATCATGAAACACCCGCACGCCGGTTTTCCCGTTAATGTGCCAGCCCATCTCTTCCAGCCAGCCATAGACCAGCTGCGGGTCGCGCGGGTAGTTCGGCGACAGCGTGCGTCTTTTCTTTTTCGGCATGCCCAACGCCACATAATCGAAGTTGCCGACCACCATGTTACGCATCAACAGACCGTTTGCATTGTAGAACATTAATGATAATGCGCCGCCCGGACGCAGCACCGACCACAGCGTTTTGAGCACGTCCTGCGGTTCGGCCACCCACTCCAGCACAGCGTGAAACAATATCAGATCAACCGGGCTTTCCAAATGCTCCGCCACGTCCTGGACCGCGCATTGTACGAAATGCATGTTGTGGCTCACACCTTTCTCGCTGGCGGCCTGAGTTGCCCGTTCGATCATTTCAGCGGAAAGATCGCACAGCGTTACATGGTGCCCGCGCTCCGCCATTTTGATGGCCGTCTGGCCTTCGCCGCCACCAGCATCCAGGATACGCAGCGGCTGCGGCCCCATTCTCGCCAGCAGGGCGTCGAGATCTTGCCACAGAATAGCCTGGCGCAGCTGTCCCTTCGTGGTGCCGTATATATTGCGGGAAAACTTATCCGCAATGTCATCGAAATTGCGATCCTTCACAGGACATCCTCACATCGCCAGTGGCAAAGGGGCTATTTTGTCACACCCACGGCGATAATGAAGCTATCTGGTGTAATATCGCTGCATTCATACAGTCGGATGGTTAAAAAAGGTACGGTATCGGATGCTTTTTACGCTGAAAAAGTATATCGGCGGCATGATGCTGCCGCTGCCCCTGCTTCTATTGTTGATAGGTTTGGGAATAATCCTGGTCTGGTTCACCCGCTTTCAAAAATTGGGTAAAGCCGGGATTACCCTGGGATGGTTAGCACTATTGCTGCTCAGTCTACAGCCCGTAGCCGATGGGCTACTTAAGCCGATTGAGGATAAATATCCCACCTGGCACGGCCAACAGCCGGTGCAGTATGTGGTTGTGCTCGGCGGTGGCTACACCTGGAATCCAGAATGGGCACCAAGCTCGAACCTGATTAATAACAGCCTACCGCGGCTGACGGAAGGCATGCGCCTGTGGCAGGCTAATCCGGGTTCGAAAATGATCTTTACCGGTGCACGGGCCAAAACCAATACGGTGAGTACCGCAGAGGCAGGAGCGCGAGTGGCTGAAAGTCTGGGCGTGCCGCGCAGTGAGATTATCGTGCTGGATACGCCGAAAGATACCGAAGAAGAAGCTAGCGCCGTGAAGGCCGCGATCGGCGACGCCCCCTTCCTGCTGGTCACCTCCGCCTCGCATCTGCCGCGCGCGATGATCTTCTTCCAGCACGCCGGGTTACACCCGTTGCCTGCCCCGGCCAATCAACTAGCCATTACGTCGCCACTCAACCCATGGGAGCGCGCGATCCCTTCCCCGGTCTGGCTGATGCACAGTGACCGGGTCGGATATGAAACGCTGGGGAGAGTCTGGCAGTGGCTGAAAGGGGATTCAGGCGAGCCAGGGGCGCAGTGACGTTGCAGCAAGGTCAAAGTTGGCGCGATTGAATTTGCCGGTATTGACCAGCTTCTCAACTTCATCCCATAGCAGATAGAGCCAGCGCCGCCAGAGAAACGCTTCCGCCACCGGCGCGCGCTGGAGATAGTGCCAGAGCAGCTGTTCCGCCTGCCCGCTTTCGTGCAGACGGAACAGTTCATACTCCCGCGGTGCCCAGAGAATCGCCCCCGGCCCCACCATCGCCAGCAGTTGGTCGCTACGTGAGTCTTTTAGCATGCTGCGCAGGGTCAGATGCCCGTGCACCAGCACGCAGTTATCGCTAAAACCCTCAAACAGCGCGTCCAGACACTCGCGAGTACGGAACAGTAGCCGTTTATCCTGCATGGTCAGGCCGGTATTCTGGTAGAGATTGAGCGTCCCCCACAGCACCTCAATGCGCTGGCGATACCAGTGCGGCCAGCTATTTTCCTGCGTGCCGTCAACAAAGCCCACGCTGCCCGAACTGTCTACCCGATGCCACGCCAGCAGCGCTTCAACAATTTGATCTTTCAACGCTTCCCAACGCTGTGGGTTGCGGGTTGGCGCCTCCACCGGCACGCCGCGCAGGCGCTCAAGCAGCAGCACGTCCGGCCCCGGATGCTCTTCATGAGTCATCACCCCGTACACCACCGGCATGCGTACGGTACCGCTGCGTGCCAGCATGGAGATTTTCCACGCCAGTTGACGCGCCACGCCCGGCGATAAAAAGCTCCGCGCCACCAGCGGCATCGGATTTCCTTCGGCATCATAAAGCGACCACAGCGCGGTATCCGTCTGCTCGTTGATACATTCCACGCGGCTGAGCGATTCGCCCAGCAGGTGGCTGAGTTCTGCACGTAGCTGTTCCATGTCGATTACCCCTATAAAAGCCATTGCTTTCATAATGAGCATATGAAAAGTGAATTTCACCAGACAAGATCAAAATTGCAACAGAAAGTCAGGAAATACTCAGGCGAGAATAGCCCCCCGCGATGGAGGGGCGGGAGGATTACTTCAGCTCGGCGCGAACGCGCTCCAGGTCTTCTGGCGTATCAACGCCCGTTCCCGGTACTTCTTTCGCCACGGCAACGTGAATTTTTTCGCCGTACCACAGCACGCGCAGCTGTTCGAGCATCTCAATGTGCTCCAGCGGGCTCGGTGCCCAGTTCACGTAGCGGCGAATAAACCCGGCGCGGTAGCCGTAGATACCAATATGGCGCAGCAGCGTGTCGCCAATTTCCTCACGGCTTTTGGCAAAACGATCGCGATCCCACGGGATGGTGGCGCGGGAGAAGTAAAGCGCATAGCCGTCCTTGTCCATCACCACCTTCACCGCATTCGGGTTGAAGGCTTCTTCGGCGTCATGAATCGGTACCGCCAGGGTTGCCATGCCGGAATGGCTGGCCGCCAGATTTTCCGCCACCTGACGGATAATCACCGCTGGGATCATCGGTTCGTCGCCCTGGACGTTAACGATAACGGTGTCATCGCTGAAGCCGCATTTCTCGACCACTTCCGCCAAACGTTCGGTTCCGGACTGATGATCGGCACGGGTCATGCAGACTTCACCGCCCGCCGCTTCCACGGCTTTTGCCACTTCGGCATGATCGGTCGCCACGATGATGCGATCGGCCCCGGATTCGCGTGCGCGTTCCAGTACGTGCACAATCATCGGCTTACCGTTGATATCCTGTAACGGTTTACCCGGCAGGCGCGTAGAGGCGAAACGAGCCGGAATAATCACGACAAAGCTCATGGGCGATTCTCTTCAGCAGCTAAAGCGCGGGCTTCGTTTTCCAGCAATACGGGGATACCGTCACGCAGGGGAAACGCCAGATTATCAAGTTTGCAAATCAGTTCTTGCTTGTCCTGGCTATAGTAGAGTTTGCCGTTGCAAACCGGGCAGGCAATAATTTCAAGTAGACGGTGATCCATGGTTCCTCCTGATGGGCCGTATCGAAAACCAGTGCAGCATATCATAGAGCGCTACCGGCCTGCGTCAATCTCCCAACCGTGTCGTTGTTCATTAAAGAGTTTTTCGGCAACCGTACCGAGCGTCACCCGCGTCGCCCCCTGCCAGCGCGCAAAATCGTTAATCGCCAGCCTCAGTCCCTTTTCAAGCTGCTGACTAACGCGTACGCCCGCTTCCAGGTACAGGGCAAAAATCTCCAGCACACCGTCAGCACGATGCATTTTGCTGTCCATGCGCCCGACGATCTCCCCGCGATGCAGCAACGGCAACACAAAATAGCCGTACTGGCGTTTCGGTGCCGGCGTGTAGCACTCAAGACGGTAGGAGAAATTGAAGAACTGCTCTGCGCGTTTGCGATCCCATACCACGGGATCAAATGGTGAAAGCACCGCGCTGTGCGTGGCATTGAGCTTACCTTCGAGCGCTCGCGTCAACTCAGGCAACAAACTATGGTGAACCCACATCTCGCCAAGCTGGTCGACGTTGACCGGAATCACCAGCTGCCGTTCCTGCCACCCGGCCAGCAGTGCGGCTAAGTCTGGTCGACGCAGGCGATAATAGTCCGCCAGCCATTCGGGGCGAAAAATACCCAGGCTACGGGCGCTGTTTTCAAGCATCACGGCTTCAGCCTGCGGTTGCGGCAGCGCCTGTTTTTTATCATCCCAGTGTGGCATAACCCGTTCGGTCAGGTCGTAGACGCGCTGGAAGTTACGCCGCGCAATAACCATCACCTCCCCGGCGGTAAACAGCCCTTCGAGATGGCGCTTGTGCGGTTTCCATTCCCACCATCCGCTCTGCCCTTTACGCGGATGGGTAAAATCGGCCGAGCGAACCGGACCGTTTTCAGCAATATGGGATTTCAGGGCGGCGATGTCATCGGCATGTTCGTCCATCCAGCTTTGATGATACTTCCACCCCATATTATGCGGTGACAGCATACGGTGACGAACCAGCGGGAAGTCGCTACGTGGCAGGAAGCAGGCTTCGTGCGCCCAGTACTCCATCAGCTCGCCGCGAGACAGTGCGTCATCAAGCCAGGCCGATGGGTAAGCACCAAGGCGGCTGAACAGCACCAAATAAGGACTGCGCGCCACCACGTTGATGGTGTCTATCTGCAACAGGGACATTTGTCGGATGGCAGGAAGAATATCGCCCGCTTTAGGCTGACGGCGCGGGCGGGTTAGCAGCCCCTGCGCCGCAAGGTGAAGATGGCGCGCGGCACGAAGGCTAAGGTGAATTTCAGACATGCGGGCTCCCAGACGATCGCCCGCCGCCGTTTAGCGTCGAGCGAGGGTAATCAGTTCCTGAAGCAGCGTCTGCGCGCGGTCGCCGGAAAGTACGGCATCGACCGGCAGATACCACCAGTTTTCCTGCGCAAAGTGGCGGCATTTGACCGCGTCTTTTTCCGTCATAATAAGCGTTTGTCCCGGCTCAACCAGCGCCTGAACATCTGCTTCGGTTAGCGCCTGGTGATCCGCTAACGCAACCGTACTGACCGGATTCACACCACAGGCGTTCAGCGTGGCAAAAAAGCGTGGAGGGTGGCCGATACCGGCCATCGCCACCGCATTTTGCAGATTCGACACGGGCTGGCGTTCGCCGGTCAGCAGATTAATGGCATCACCGGGCTGCAGCGTCATCGGAATTTCACCCGACTGCGCGTTGCCACCGTTGACGATACGGGCATCTACCGTTTCCAGTCTTGACGCCCGCTCGCGCATCGGCCCTGCGGGCAGCCACCAGCCATTACCAAAGCGACGCACGCCGTCGATAACCACAATCTCTTTATCACGAGCCAGCCGATAGTGTTGCAGACCATCATCGGTGACAATCAGTTGCAGGTCATGAGCCGCCAGCAGCGCTTTCACCGCATCGACTCTTACCGGAGAGACCGCCACGGGCGCGCCGGTGCGCTGGAAAATCAGCACGGGTTCATCACCCGCCTGCGCCGTGGTGGTTTCAGCGGTTAATAGCAGCGGATAATGCTCCGCTTTACCGCCGTAGCCACGCGACACCACGCCAACGCGAATGCCCTGACGCTGAAGTTGCTCCACCAGCCAGATAACCACCGGCGTTTTACCGTTGCCGCCCGCCGTGAGGTTCCCCACCACAACCACCGGGCACGGCGCACGCCAGGATTTCTTAATGCCTAGCTGGTAGCACAGGCGAATGATGCCGCTCACCAGGCCATATAGCCAGGAGAGCGGCAGCAGTAAACGCCAAAGCGGTGATTCGCCCGACCAGATTTTCGCTATCATTCGCCAAACTGCATTTTGTGCAGTTGCGCGTAGACGCCACGATGTGCCAACAGGTCTGTATGGCTTCCGCGTTCCACGATCTGACCATCTTCAACCACGATAATCTCGTCGGCTTGCTCAATGGTCGACAGGCGGTGGGCGATAACCAGCGACGTGCGGTTTTTCTGCAGTTCGTCGAGGGCCGCCTGAATTGCACGTTCGGATTCGGTATCCAGCGCCGAGGTTGCTTCATCGAGGATCAGGATAGGGCTATTGCGCAACAGCGCGCGCGCAATGGCGATACGCTGGCGCTGGCCGCCGGAAAGCAGCACGCCGTTTTCGCCAATAATCGTATCCAGACCGTTATCCATCTTATTGATAAAGTCCATCGCATAGGCCATACGAGCGGCTTCTTCAATCTGCTCACGGCTGAACTCGTCGGTTCGAGCATAGGCAATATTGTTCGCCACCGTATCATTGAACAGGTGCACGTTCTGCGATACCAGCGCAACCTGATTACGCAACGAAGTCAGCTTGTATTCACGCAGGTCGTGACCATCGAGCAGGATTTCACCTTCATCAATGTCGTAGAAACGGGTCAACAGGCTGGCAATGGTCGATTTACCCGAACCTGAACGCCCTACCAGAGCGACTGTTTTTCCTTCCGGAATAGCCAGATTGATATTTTTCAACGCCGGAGTTTCACGACCAGGATAGGTGAAAGTCACATTGCGGAATTCAACGTTGCCTTTCGCACGTTCAACGTCCAGCTTGCCTTCGTCTTTTTCCTGCTCGCTATCAAGGATAGAGAACAGCGTCTGACAGGCCGCCATCCCACGCTGGAACTGCGCGTTGACGTTGGTTAACGACTTCAGCGGGCGCATCAGCGCAATCATGGAAGAGAAGACCACGGTGATGGTACCGGCCGTCAGGGTTTCCATCACGCTCGGGAAGCTCGCCGCGTACAGTACGAACGCCAGCGCCAACGAAGCAATCAACTGAATAATCGGGTCAGAGATAGAGGATGCAGAGACCAGCTTCATGCCCTGCAAACGCATTTTGTTGCTGACCTTATCAAAGCGGTTGGTTTCCACTTGCTGGCCGCCGAACATCAGCACTTCTTTATGCCCTTTCAGCATCTGTTCAGCGCTGGTGGTCACCTGCCCCATCGTGTTCTGCATGTTTTTGCTGATGCTACGGAAACGCTTAGAGACAACGCGAATAGCGATCGAAACGATAGGTGCCAGAACGATAAGAATAATCGACAGCTGCCAGCTGTAATAAAACATCATAATGAACAGGCCAATAATCGACGCCCCTTCACGCACTACGGTAATCAGCGCGTTCGATGAAGAGGAAGCCACCTGCTCAGAATCATAGGTAATACGCGACAGCAGGGTACCGGTCGACTGTTTATCGAAGAAAGAGACCGGCATTCCCATCATATGACCGAATAACCGGCGACGCATGGTCATCACGACCTTGCCGGAAACCCAGGAGATACAGTAACTCGAGATGTAGCTTGTGATACCGCGCAGGATCATCAAACCAACAACGACCAGCGGCATCCACAGCAGCACCGAGCGATCCGTTTTACCAAAACCATCATCCAGTAACGGTTTAAGAAGCGATAGCATGAAGGTATCGCTGGCTGCGTTAAGGATTAACGCAACGCCCGCCACGAATAGCCCTGCTTTGTACGGCGCAATAGTCGGCCAGAGTCGGCGGAAGGTCTGCCACGTGGAGAGATCTTTGTCGTTCTGCATTCAAAAAACCAGCTTGTGTTGAAATAGCCGCATATTCTACCCGTTATCGCGAGTCTCGCCAAACCACTGATGATACCAACGAGGTAAAAGTTGATCTCGTAAGCCTTCAATACGCCAGCCATTCGTACTGAATGTCACGGTTATCTGCCCCTGATGCGGGGTATCAAACCAGGCATACTGACGCTGGAGATAGCGAGCCCTCACTTTTGCAGAAGGCAGTCGCCACGCGTTATAGCGGGATGCGGAAGCCAGAGCGGCAGCGCCGCCCACCCGTTGAATCAGTGCCATACCCGAGGAGGTCGAGCTGCCATGATGTGGAACCTGAATAATTGTAGACGCAAAAGACTGCCAGAAACGGCTAATCATGGCCATTTCTGCCGATAATTCAATATCTCCCGTCAGCAGAATGCTGTTCTTCCCATCATCTACCCTAACCACACACGACCCGTTGTTACCTTTTGAGGGCTGCCCCGGCAGCGGCCAGAGCGCCTGAAAGGTGAGTCCCTGCCACTGCCAGCGCTCGCCGCGAGCGCAGAGTTGATGACCCGCCCACCCCAACGGACTTTTTATCCACGCCTGCGGCCAGGCTTTTTGCAGCGACAACAATCCGCCTCGGTGATCCAGATGATCGTGGCTGAGAATGATTCCCTGCGGTGTGAGTTGATGCCAGCGTAGCCAGGGAATAATCAACTGCTCACCGCTATCGCCCTCCGGCCATGCCAGGCCAGTATCATAGAGTAACGCTTTATCCCCCCGAGAAATAACCATCGCCAGCCCTTGTCCTACGTCCAGCATGATGACCTTCCAGCGATCTGGCGGCGTTTTTCGCCAGATGGGAAAAGAGAGCAGCACGCACAGTGAGAGTACTAAAGCGGGATACCGAAGCCAGCCGTGTAGCCGCCACAATGCTAATGCCATCCACGGCAGCAGAGAAACACCTAACCATGCGCTTCCGATATTCCACCACCCCGCAGGCAGCAAGCGCAGGTAGCCAAACACCGCCGACATGACTCCATTGCCAGCGTGCCATGCTGCCATTTCCACCGTTATTGGCCCGCATAGGTGCATCAGCATGGCAAACAGAATCAGCGGGACCGCCATAAACGTCACCACTGGAACCGCAATCAGGTTTGCAAAAAGCGACGTCATGCTGACGCCATGAAATAACAGGATCTGCAGCGGAGCTAACAGCAACATAAGCCCCAGTTGCAGATGGATAAGACCCACCAGCGGACGCAGTATGCGCGGATAGCCTTCCGTTGGCAGCGGAGCCCACTGGTACCAGAAGATGAGCGTGGCGACGGCAAATGCCGACAGCCATAGGCTCTCGGAAAGCACCGCTAGCGGGTCGATAAACACAATTGCCGCCAGACAGCAAAGCCATACCTCCCACCCCATCCAGCGTCGACCACTCAGGCGTAAGGCGCACCAGATCAGCGCCGCCACAACGGTTCGTAGCGCTGGAGGCTGCATTCCTGTCAGCCACGCATAGGCAAACCCGCTCGCCAGCGAGATGATTAACGGCAATCGCCAGTTGATAAGCCAGCCGGGCAGGAAAAACTGGATACCGCGGATGAGCAGCCAGCCAAGCGATGCGCCCAGCGCGATATGCAGCCCGGAAATCGCCATAAGGTGTGATGTTCCGGTCTCCTGCATGAGCGTTTTGATCTCCGGCGATACCGACAGCCGCTCGCCCATACCCAGCGCTAGCATCACCTCCCGCCAACGAAAACCATCCAGCGTCGTTTGCAGCGACGCAAGGTACCGAGCGCGCAGGCTACAGCGGTTATCCAGTATCTGCGCCGTCACCATACGGCCGGTTAACGGGCGGTGTTGCGATAAGGCGTAGCGCTGGGCGTCAAATCCACCGTCGTTAAGCTGCCCATGCACCGCCCGGGCGCGAATCGTCATGCGCCAGCGCTGCCCCACGCAGGGCTGTTGCGGCAAATAGTTGCCATACAGTGTAATCAGAGGGCTGGGAAACAGGCGCTTCCCGTCCAGGTGCGTTATCTTTCCCTGATGCGTGGTTTGCCCATCGCTCTGCGTCAGGACAATCTCAACCTGACGGTTTTTTCCTGGGATAACCTCAGCGGGCCATTGCACCTGCCATGCCGACAGCACCCCCCAACAAAATATTAGGCCGGTGATGCTTGCAGATTTTCCTGACGGTACACACAGGCCTAATGCTATCAACGCCGCGATAGCGAAATAGACGACATTAAGAGAGGGTAAATCTGGCAGTACGGTCAGCGGCAAAATGCCAGCTAACGTGCAGCAAGCAAGCCCAGGTAAACGCATCAACACCTCCTTGTTTCCGGGAGTGTCGCGCGTGCAGATAGTCCTGTCTTGCCGCAATTATTCCCATTGCGAAGCGGATTCCGAAGAAGATTCGGGACGTGCAGAAATAACAATGAAAATGCGGGAGGGGTTCCAGATAGCAGCCCAGGGCCGAACCGCAGACATGAAAAAAGCACCCGTAGGTGCTTTTCTCTCAACCAAGTTTATCGCCAGACGGCGGAAGAAACTCAATCGTAAATATTGGCGCGATCGCGCAGTTCTTTACCCGGCTTAAAGTGCGGCACGTACTTGCCTTCCAGTTCCACTTTGTCGCCAGTCTTCGGGTTACGCCCGGTACGTGGTGCTCTGTAGTGCAGAGAGAAGCTGCCGAAACCGCGGATTTCAATGCGCTCACCCTGTGCCAGGGTAGAAGCCATATGCTCCAGCATCTCTTTCACCGCATCTTCCACTGCCTTAGCAGGGATATGGGATTGCTGGCTGGCAAGTCTTTCAATCAATTCTGACTTGGTCATGATTCCTCCGGTTTCCTTTCAAGGAAAATTAGCTAACAGCTTATTAAACAAGGGCGGCCGTAGCCGCCCTTTGTGCTAGATTACAGGCCGAAACCTGCAATCTGTCAAGTAAACTCATCACATTTCAGGTTGTTAAACCCGAATGCGTAAGATTACTCGCCTTTAGCTGCTTTGAATGCTTCAGCCATTGCGTTGGAGAAATTGCCTTCTTCCTGTTTGTTGTTAACAGTAGCGATTGCATCTTTCTCGTCAGCTTCGTCTTTAGCACGTACGGACAGGCTAATTGCGCGGTTTTTACGATCAACACCGGTGAATTTAGCTTCAACGTCGTCGCCAACGCTCAGAACCAGAGTTGCATCTTCAACGCGGTCACGGGATGCTTCAGAAGCACGCAGGTAACCTTCAACGCCGTCGGCCAGTTCTACGGTTGCGCCTTTAGCGTCAACTGCAGTGACTTTACCGTTAACGATAGCGCCTTTCTTGTTCAGAGCAACCCAGTTGTTGAACGGATCTTCTGCGAGCTGTTTAACGCCCAGGGAGATACGTTCACGTTCTGCGTCAACCTGCAGAACAACTGCAGCGATTTCGTCGCCTTTTTTGTATTCACGAACTGCTTCTTCGCCTGCAACGTTCCAGGAGATGTCAGACAGGTGAACCAGGCCGTCGATGCCGCCGTCCAGGCCGATGAAGATACCGAAGTCAGTGATAGACTTGATTTTACCTTCAACACGGTCGCCCTTGTTGTGGGTTTCCGCGAACTGCTGCCATGGGTTGTTTTTGCACTGCTTCAGACCCAGGGAGATACGACGACGTTCTTCGTCGATATCCAGAACCATAACTTCCACTACATCACCAACGTTAACAACTTTGGATGGGTGGATGTTTTTGTTGGTCCAATCCATTTCGGAAACGTGAACCAGGCCTTCAACGCCTTCTTCGATTTCAACGAAGCAGCCGTAGTCGGTCAGGTTGGTCACGCGACCAGTCAGTTTGGTACCTTCTGGATAACGCTTAGCGATAGCTACCCATGGATCTTCGCCCAGCTGTTTCAGGCCCAGAGAAACACGAGTACGCTCGCGGTCGAACTTCAGCACTTTAACAGTGATTTCGTCGCCAACGTTTACGATTTCGCTTGGGTGCTTAACGCGTTTCCAAGCCATATCGGTGATGTGCAGCAGGCCGTCAACGCCGCCCAGATCAACGAATGCACCGTAGTCAGTGAGGTTCTTAACGATACCTTTAACTTCCATGCCTTCCTGCAGGTTTTCCAGCAGCTGATCGCGCTCTGCGCTGTTTTCGGATTCGATAACGGCACGACGAGAAACAACAACGTTGTTACGCTTCTGGTCCAGCTTGATTACTTTGAACTCAAGCTCTTTGCCTTCCAGGTGCAGAGTATCACGCACTGGACGAACGTCTACCAGGGAACCTGGCAGGAACGCACGAATACCGTTCAGCTCAACAGTGAAGCCACCTTTAACTTTGCCGTTGATAACACCAACTACAGTTTCAGCTTCTTCGTAAGCTTTTTCCAGCGTGATCCAAGCTTCGTGACGTTTAGCTTTCTCACGGGACAGCAGGGTTTCACCGAAGCCGTCTTCTACTGCATCCAGAGCAACGTCAACTTCGTCACCAACCTGGATTTCCAGCTCGCCCTGGGCGTTTTTGAACTGCTCTGCCGGAATGGCAGACTCAGATTTCAGACCGGCGTCAACCAGTACGATATCTTTGTCGATAGCAACAACAACACCACGAACGATGGAACCCGGGCGGGTTTCGATTTCTTTTAAGGATTCTTCAAACAGTTGAGCAAAAGATTCAGTCATGTTTAATCTTCAGGTTAATATTAACGTCCACCTGACACCATGTCGGATGGGGTTGTTTCACATACCCGCTGTCAATCCATTGCAACGGGGGTACTGCAAATTCGGTCGCGTTTTACGCGAGTGCCAGTTTCTGGCGCGCATAGTCTAACGCTTTTTCAATTACTTGCTCAATGCTTAAGGTGGTGGAATCCAACACTAAAGCATCGGCGGCAGGAACCAGTGGCGCAACAGCACGATTACGATCGCGGTCGTCACGCTCCTTTATCTCTGCCAAAAGGCGCTCAAAGTTAACACTAAAGCCCTTTTCCTGCAACTGTAGCATGCGGCGGTGCGCACGTTCTTCCGATGAGGCATCAAGGAAAATTTTCACCGGCGCATCCGGGAACACCACGGTGCCCATATCACGACCATCGGCAATCAGCCCAGGAGCTTCGCGGAAGCCGCGCTGACGGCGCAAAAGTGCTTCGCGCACGCGTGGGAATGCCGCCACCTGGGATGCCGCATTGGCCACTTCCTGAGTGCGAATTTCACCGCTGACGTCTTCGCCTTCCAGAATAACTTCCAGCGTGCCGTCCGTAGAGACGAAGCGTACGTCCAGATGCACGGCCAGCGGCACTAACGCGTCTTCTGATGCCACATCCACATGGTGGTGCAGCGCGGCTAAAGCGAGCACGCGATAGATTGCACCTGAGTCCAGCAAATGCCATTGCAATGCTTCTGCCATTGCTTTGCACAGCGTGCCTTTACCCGCGCCGCTTGGGCCGTCAATGGTAATTACCGGGGCAATTGCCGTCATCTCTTTCTCCTTAATGAAAGGCATATACAACGTAAACGCCGCGCATTATACGCATCTCTGGGCCGGACGGTTACCTTTGTCTGCGAATTCCAGAATTAGCCCCATGAAGTACAGGAGAATAGATAAGTATAGAGGGCTGGCGTCGAGGGAGGTTTAAAACTGACACGGATTTACTTTTCGTCCTCAGAGATGAACGAAAACGCCGGCATTTCACCGGCGTTTATACAGACAAAACTAACTATCACGCTAACGTACTGATACGCGCCAGCTGTTCGAAATAGTCCGGGAAAGTTTTCGCCGTGCATTTCGGGTCAAGAATGGTGACCGGCGTATCCGACAGCGCCACCAGCGAGAAGCACATCGCCATACGGTGATCGTTGTAGGTGCCAATCTCGGCAAAATTCAGCGCTGCCGGTGGCGTAACGCGAATGTAGTCTTCGCCCTCTTCCACTTCCGCGCCCACTTTACGCAGTTCGGTCGCCATCGCGAACAGGCGGTCAGTCTCTTTTACGCGCCAGTTGTAGATATTGCGCAGCGTGGTTGTGCCTTTCGCAAACAGCGCTGCCGTCGCGATAGTCATCGCCGCATCAGGAATATGGTTCATGTCCATATCGATAGCGTTCAACTCGCCGCGGGTACAGGCAATAAAGTCGTCGCCCCAGGTAATGGTTGCGCCCATTTTTTCCAGCACGTCAGCAAAGCGAATATCACCCTGCACGCTATAGCGGCCAATCCCCGTCACCTTGACGGTGCCGCCTTTAATGGCGCCAGCGGCAAGGAAATAGGAAGCGGACGAAGCATCGCCCTCAACCAGATACTGGCCCGGAGAGACGTACTGCTGGCCACCACGCACGATAAAGCGCTGGTAGTTCTGGTTTTCCACTTCAACACCAAACGTTTTCATCAAGTGCAGTGTGATGTCGATATACGGTTTGGATACCAGGTCACCTTTAATGGTGATGGTCGTATCCTGTGGCGCCAGCGGTGCCGTCATCAGCAGCGCGGTCAGGAACTGGCTGGAGACGCTGCCATCGACCTCGACGCTCCCGCCGTTAAAACCGCCCTTCAGGCGCAGCGGTGGATAGTTTTCTTGCTCCAGATATTCAATCTGCGCGCCGCCCTGACGCAGAGCGTCGACCAGGTGACCAATCGGGCGCTCTTTCATGCGCGGTTCGCCGGTCAGGACGATGTTATTGGTGCCAAGGCACAGCGCTGCCGCCAGCGGACGCATTGCGGTACCGGCGTTGCCCAGGAACAGTTCCAGCTCGCTCGAGGCCTGTAACGGGCCTGCATTACCGGTCACTTCACAGCGGGTGCGGTCATCAGACAGGGTGTATTGAATTCCCAGCGCCTTCAACGCGTTCAGCATGTGGCGGACATCATCGCTGTCCAGCAGGTTAGTCAGAACGGTCGTGCCGCGCGCTAAAGCCGCCAGCAGCAAAGCGCGGTTAGACACGCTTTTAGAACCAGGCAGGTTAATCGTGCCATCGACGCGCGCGATAGGTTGTAACGTCAGGGATTCCATGAAACTCAACTCTCAAAAACAGAAGTAAAAACCCCACGGGCAGACCGTGGGGATGAATAAAAAAAGCCAGATTAACCGTGACGACGCTCGAAATCCTGCATGAATTCCGTCAGCGTCTGTACGCCTGCCAGCGGCATGGCGTTGTAGATAGAAGCACGCATCCCGCCTACCACGCGGTGGCCTTTCAGCGCATGCAGACCCGCCGCAAAGGACTCTTCGAGGAACAGTTTGTCCAGCGCGCTGTCCGCCAGCTGGAACGGCACGTTCATACGTGAACGGTTGGCGCTTGCCACGTCGTTACGATAGAAATCGCTGCCATCAATGGTGTTATACAGAAGATCGGCCTTCTGCTGATTAATGCGGTCCATTGCGGCAACACCGCCCTGCTCCTTCAGCCATTTGAAGACCAGACCAGCCAGATACCAGGCGAAGGTCGGCGGCGTGTTGAACATGGAGTCATTATCGTTCAGCACGGTGTAGTCGAGAATAGATGGGCAGGCAACGTGTGCTTTACCCAGCAGGTCTTCACGCACGATAACCAGCGTTAAGCCTGCCGGGCCGATGTTTTTCTGCGCACCAGCGTAGATAACGCCGTAGCGGCTCACGTCGATTGGGCGCGAAAGAATGGTTGAGGAGAAGTCGGCGGCGACAATCACGTCTTTACCAAAGTCTGGCGTCTCTTCGATGGCAATACCATCGATGGTTTCGTTCGGGCAGTAGTGCAGATAAGCCGCATTGTCAGAGAGCTGCCAGTCGCGCATCGGTTTCACCGCGCGCTTGCCTTCAACGGTCACTTTGGCGTCGATGACGTTCGGGGTGCAATATTTTTTCGCTTCTTTAACTGCACTTGCCGCCCAGTAGCCTGCGTCAACGTAGTCCGCCGTGGTTTTGTCGCCGAGAATATTCAGCGGTACGCCCGCGAACTGACCGCGACCGCCGCCGTGGCAGAACAGCACTTTGTAGTTGGAAGGGATGTTAAGCAGGTCGCGGAAATCTTTTTCTGCTTCCTCTGCCACGTGGATAAACTCTTTACCGCGGTGGCTAACTTCCATTACCGACGTGCCTAATCCGTTCCAGTCGCAAAGTTCTTTTTGCGCCAGTTTAAGGACATCTGCCGGAAGCATTGCCGGACCTGAACTGAAATTAAAAACCTGAGCCATAACCCTCACCACATTGCAATGTTGTCTGACCGCATGCCTCGCGCGTCATCAAACGCGTGGGCATAAGTTATTCCTGTGGCTATTGGTTTTATCATTCAGTGACACAGCCCGCAACGGATAATCCCGCACAGGGCAAAAATGCGTAGAAAATCACACAACAGAATCTATCGGCTTGACGAAACAAAATGGTCTATTTCGCTATTTGTATTTGCTGGATGAAGTTTCTACGCAAAATCATTCAAGTTGCATCACAAAACGCTAGAGCGTTTTGAACAGCGCTCGCGCTGGCCCCGAAGGGGCGAGGCTGCAAGCCGAGTAACGCGGCAAGGGAGTGAATCCCCAGGAGCGTACATAAGTACGTGACTGGGGTAAACGAGCGCAGCCAACGCAGAGACAACTTGAAGGATGAAGCGTATAGCGATTGTCATGCAAACCCCGTATCATTGCGCGCTTTCCGTACGACAAAAGAGATTGCTATGACGCAAACCTATATTCCCGGCAAAGATGCCGCTCTGGAAGATTCCATCGCTCGCTTCCAGCAAAAGCTGCTCGACCTGGGCTTCGATATTGAAGAAGCTTCCTGGCTGAACCCGGTTCCTAACGTCTGGTCGGTGCATATTCGTGATAAGGCATGCTCTCTGTGCTTTACCAACGGTAAAGGCGCAACCAAAAAAGCCGCGCTGGCCTCCGCACTGGGCGAGTATTTTGAACGCCTCTCCACCAACTATTTCTTCGCTGACTTCTGGCTGGGCGACAAAATCGCTAACGACCCGTTCGTTCACTACCCGAACGAAAAATGGTTCCCGCTGACCGACGACGATGAAGTACCGGAAGGTTTGCTCGATGCTCGCCTGCGTGCTTTCTACGATCCTGACGATCAGCTGACCGCCAGCATGCTGGTTGACCTGCAGTCTGGCAACGACGATCGCGGCGTATGCGGCCTGCCGTTCACCCGTCAGTCTGACGGTGAAACCATCTATATCCCGATGAACATCGTAGCCAACCTGTACGTTTCTAACGGCATGTCTGCGGGCAACACCCGCAACGAAGCGCGCGTTCAGGGGCTGTCGGAAGTCTTCGAACGCTACGTGAAAAACCGTATCATCGCGGAAAGCATCAGCCTGCCGGAAATCCCGGCCGAGGTGCTGGCGCGCTACCCTGGCGTCGTTGAGTCCATCAAAACGCTGGAAGCGGAAGGTTTCCCAATCTTCGCTTACGACGGTTCATTGGGCGGTAAATACCCGGTTATCTGCGTGGTACTGTTCAACCCAGCCAACGGCACCTGCTTCGCCTCCTTCGGCGCGCACCCTGATTTCGGCGTAGCGCTGGAACGTACGGTCACCGAGCTGCTGCAGGGCCGCGGCTTGAAAGATCTCGACGTGTTCACCCCGCCAACCTTCGACGACGAAGAAGTCGCTGAACATACCAACCTCGAAACCCACTTCATCGACTCCAGCGGTCTGATCTCCTGGGACATGTTCAAACAGGACGCCGACTATCCGTTTGCCGACTGGAACTTCTCAGGCACCACCGAAGAAGAGTTCGCGACCCTGATGGCTATCTTCAAAGAAGAAGATAAAGAAGTGTACATCGCCGACTATGAGCACCTGAGCGTGTACGCCTGCCGCATCATCGTACCGGGTATGTCCGATATCTATCCGGCAGAAGATCTGTGGCTCGCCAACAACAATATGGGCAGCCACCTGCGCGACACCATACTCTCCCTGCCGGGCAGCGAGTGGGAAAAAGAAGAGTACCTGAATCTGATCGAGCAGATGGATGACGAAGGTCTGGACGATTTCACCCGCGTACGTGAACTGCTGGGTCTGGCAACCGGCCCGAACAACGGCTGGTCTACCCTGCGCGTTGGCGAGCTGAAAGCGATGCTGGCACTGGCGGGCGGCGATCTCGAGCAGGCGCTGATTTGGACCGAGTGGACGATGGAGTTCAACGCGTCGGTATTCAGCCCTGAGCGCGCCAACTACTACCGCTGCCTGCAGACGCTGCTGCTGCTGTCTCAGGAAGAAGAGCGCGAGCCGCTGCAGTACCTGAACGCGTTCGTACGTATGTACGGTGCAGAGGCTGTTGAAGCCGCCAGCGCGGCGCTGAGCGGTGAAGAGGCCTTTTACGGCCTGCAACCAGCAGATGGTTCTCTGGAAGCCTTCCCGGCGCATCAGTCTCTGCTACAGGCTTACGAGAAGCTGCAGCGCGCGAAAGCCGCTTTCTGGGCGAAATAAGGCTTTTCCCGCAGAAAAAGTAGGTTTAACGTACCGTCTACGCTATATTACGGGGCCAATTGTTGGCCCCTTTTTTTATTTTCGCGCTTCGCCTCGCGAACGTGTGAAAATAAAGTTAAATATAAGTAAATACTATATTTAGTAGCTTACGATTATTGTTAATTTACCCGATCATTACTCCATTTTAATTAACCAATAAAATGAAGGGTAAAGAAAAAATTCAACTGAATTTGCAAATCTTAAAAATTATTTTTATGTTATAATTCAAACAATTACCCTGCGATCGTTGAAAAACCATTCGATCTTCAGGCCTATAAGCCAGGCGAGATATGATCTATATCAAATTCTCATCTATAATGCTTTGTTAGTATCTCGTCGCCGATTAAATAAAAAGAGAGAGTTAGTGTGAAAGCTGACAACCCTTTTGATCTACTCCTTCCTGCTGCGATGGCCAAAGTTGCCGAAGAAGCAGGTGTCTATAAAGCAACCAAGCATCCGCTGAAAACCTTTTATCTGGCGATTACTGCGGGCGTCTTTATCTCGATTGCTTTTGTTTTTTACATTACCGCAACCACGGGTACCGCAGGTATGCCATTCGGCATCGCGAAACTCATTGGTGGTATTTGCTTCTCCCTGGGCTTAATTCTTTGCGTGATTTGTGGCGCAGACCTCTTTACCTCTACCGTGCTGATCGTGGTGGCGAAAGCCAGCGGCCGCATTACCTGGGGTCAATTGGCGAAAAACTGGCTCAACGTCTATGTTGGTAACCTGATTGGCGCACTGCTGTTTGTACTGCTGATGTGGCTATCCGGCGAGTACATGACGGCCAACGGCGGATGGGGGCTTAACGTCCTGCAAACCGCTGACCACAAAATGCACCATACATTTATCGAAGCCGTCGCTCTCGGCATCCTGGCGAACCTGATGGTCTGCCTGGCAGTGTGGATGAGCTATTCTGGTCGCAGCCTGATGGATAAAGCCATGATTATGGTTTTACCGGTTGCCATGTTCGTTGCCAGCGGCTTTGAGCACAGTATCGCAAACATGTTTATGATCCCTATGGGTATCGTAATACGCGATTTTGCTAGCCCGGAATTCTGGACCGCTATTGGTTCAACTCCGGAAAGTTTCTCTCACCTGACCGTGATGCACTTCATCACCGATAACCTGATTCCTGTCACTATCGGGAACATCATCGGCGGCGGTTTGCTGGTCGGGTTGACATACTGGGTCATTTACCTGCGTGGCGGTGACCGTCATTAATTGACGATTGCTCCAGGCAGTAAATAAAAAGTCCACTTAAGAAGGTAGGTGTTACATGTCCGAACTTAATGAAAAGTTAGCCGCAGCCTGGGAAGGTTTTACCAAAGGTGATTGGCAGAATGAAGTAAACTTACGTGACTTCATCCAGAAAAACTACACCCCATATGAGGGTGACGAATCCTTCCTGGCTGGCGCAACTGACGCGACCACCAAGCTGTGGGATAACGTAATGGAAGGCGTTAAACTGGAAAACCGCACTCACGCGCCAGTTGACTTTGACACCTCTGTTGCATCTACCATCACTTCCCATGACGCTGGTTACATCAACAAAGCGCTGGAAAAAATCGTTGGTCTGCAGACTGAAGCTCCACTGAAACGTGCGATTATCCCGTTCGGTGGTATTAAAATGGTTGAAGGTTCTTGCAAAGCGTACAATCGCGAGCTGGACCCGATGCTGAAAAAAATCTTCACCGAATACCGCAAAACCCACAACCAGGGCGTATTCGATGTTTACACCAAAGACATTCTGAACTGCCGTAAATCTGGCGTTCTGACTGGTCTGCCAGATGCTTACGGCCGTGGTCGTATCATCGGTGACTACCGTCGCATCGCGGTGTACGGTATCGACTTCCTGATGAAAGACAAATACGCACAGTTCCTGTCTCTGCAGTCTGACCTGGAAAACGGCGTAAACCTGGAAGCGACTATCCGTCTGCGTGAAGAGATCTCTGAACAGCACCGTGCACTGGGTCAGATCAAAGAGATGGCTGCTAAATACGGCTACGACATCTCTGGTCCAGCTACCAGCGCTCAGGAAGCTATCCAGTGGACTTACTTCGGTTACCTGGCTGCGGTTAAATCTCAGAACGGCGCGGCAATGTCCTTCGGTCGTACTTCCAGCTTCCTGGATATCTACATCGAACGTGACCTGAAAGCAGGCAAAATCACTGAACAAGACGCTCAGGAAATGATTGACCACCTGGTCATGAAACTGCGTATGGTTCGCTTCCTGCGTACCCCTGAATATGATGAACTGTTCTCCGGTGACCCGATTTGGGCAACTGAATCTATCGG
Organism: Kluyvera sichuanensis; assembly: GCF_014218705.1. Lineage (GTDB taxonomy): Bacteria > Pseudomonadota > Gammaproteobacteria > Enterobacterales > Enterobacteriaceae > Kluyvera > Kluyvera sichuanensis. Next base: position 253,792 of record NZ_JABBJF010000002.1, read on the forward strand.
TGGTATGGGCGTTGATGGCCGTACTCTGGTTACCAAAAACAGCTTCCGCTTCCTGAACACCCTGTACACCATGGGTCCTTCTCCAGAGCCGAACATCACCGTTCTGTGGTCTGAGAAACTGCCACTGGCGTTCAAAAAATATGCCGCTAAAGTGTCCATCGACACCTCTTCTCTGCAGTACGAGAACGATGACCTGATGCGTCCTGACTTTAACAACGATGACTACGCTATCGCTTGCTGCGTAAGCCCAATGATCGTTGGTAAACAAATGCAGTTCTTCGGTGCTCGTGCAAACCTGGCGAAAACCATGCTGTACGCCATCAACGGCGGCGTTGATGAAAAACTGAAAATGCAGGTTGGTCCTAAAACTGAGCCAATGAAAGGCGACGTTCTGAACTACGACGAAGTTATGGATCGTATGGACCACTTCATGGATTGGCTGGCTAAACAGTACGTCACCGCGCTGAACGTCATCCACTACATGCACGACAAGTACAGCTACGAAGCCTCTCTGATGGCGCTGCACGACCGTGACGTTATCCGCACCATGGCGTGTGGTATCGCTGGTCTGTCCGTTGCTGCTGACTCCCTGTCTGCAATCAAATATGCGAAAGTTAAACCGATTCGTGATGAAAACGGTCTGGCTGTTGACTTCGAAATCGAAGGCGAATACCCGCAGTTTGGTAACAACGACGCTCGCGTCGATGACATGGCGGTTGACCTGGTAGAACGTTTCATGAAGAAAATTCAGAAACTGACTACTTACCGTAACGCTATCCCGACTCAGTCTGTTCTGACCATCACCTCTAACGTGGTTTATGGTAAGAAAACCGGTAACACCCCAGACGGTCGTCGCGCTGGCGCTCCATTCGGCCCAGGTGCTAACCCAATGCACGGTCGTGACCAGAAAGGTGCTGTTGCCTCTCTGACTTCCGTTGCTAAACTGCCGTTTGCTTACGCTAAAGATGGTATCTCTTACACCTTCTCTATCGTTCCTAACGCTCTGGGTAAAGACGACGACGTTCGTAAAACCAACCTGGCCGGTCTGATGGACGGTTACTTCCACCACGAAGCGTCTATCGAAGGCGGTCAGCACCTGAACGTTAACGTTATGAACCGCGAAATGCTGCTCGACGCGATGGAAAACCCTGAGAAATATCCTCAGCTGACCATCCGTGTATCTGGCTACGCAGTACGTTTTAACTCCCTGACTAAAGAACAGCAGCAGGACGTTATTACCCGTACTTTCACTCAATCTATCTAATAGATTTGACTGAAATCGCGATTAAAAACGCGTAAAATGAAGGCTCCACCTCGGTGGGGCCTTTCTTATAATCAACACTCGCTGAGTGGATTTTGCTTGCTGACTTCTATACTGAAGTTAACAAGCAAAATAAACTCGACGCGGCTTTATAACCGTGCTCGCAAACCTGGCTGTAAAGCCGGGAAGAACTGGAGATAACACCGCAATGTCTGTAATTGGTCGTATTCACTCCTTTGAGTCCTGTGGCACCGTTGATGGCCCAGGCATCCGTTTTATTACCTTCTTCCAGGGCTGCCTGATGCGCTGCCTGTATTGCCACAACCGCGATACCTGGGACACCCACGGCGGTAAAGAGATCACCGTTGAAGAGCTGATGAAAGAGGTGGTGACCTATCGCCACTTTATGAATGCTTCCGGCGGCGGCGTGACCGCGTCCGGCGGTGAAGCCATTCTGCAGGCCGAGTTTGTGCGCGACTGGTTCCGCGCTTGTCACAAAGAAGGTATTCATACCTGTCTCGACACCAACGGTTTTGTCCGTCGTTACGATCCGGTGATTGATGAACTACTGGAAGTTACCGACCTCGTCATGCTCGATCTCAAACAGATGAACGACGACATTCACCAGAACCTGGTCGGCGTCTCCAACCATCGTACGCTGGAGTTTGCCCAGTACCTGTCGAAGAAAAACATTAACGTCTGGATCCGCTACGTCGTGGTACCAGGCTGGTCAGATGATGACGATTCTGCGCATCGTCTCGGCGAGTTTACCCGCGATATGGGCAACGTTGAGAAAATCGAACTGCTGCCTTATCACGAGCTGGGTAAACACAAGTGGGTCGCGATGGGTGAAGAGTACAAGCTGGATGGCGTGCACCCGCCGAAGAAAGAGACCATGGAACGCGTGAAGGGCATTCTCGAGCAGTATGGTCACAAGGTGATGTATTAATCATCCCCTGCCCTCCCGGCGTCGCTTACGCTCGGCCGGGCTACAGACAACAAACCCGGCTTAATGCCGGGTTTTCTTTTACGACTTCTTGCGCGCCAGCAGCGGGAAGATCAGTCCTAATCCCACCAGCACAAACGGCGTGGCGACGTTAAGCGACAGCTGGAAGGCCCACTCCGGCGTAAAGGCGGCCATTTTCGGGAAGATACCGGTCAGACAGGCAAACGCGGTAAACAGGAAGCACCATACACCAACGGTCAGCGCAAGCTTCCGGTTACGGATAAAGACATACTCCGACTGGTATTTCTGCCCCAGACGAATCACTGCGATAAATGCCACGAACACCCACAGATAGCGCAGCGGCATCACCACCGAGTTCAGGTTCAACAGCCATTTGTAGAGATCGTTCATATCACCGATGCCAAGCGTCGGCAGCATAATCAGCAGCGCCACCAGCACCAGCGTTAACAGATAGCCGTTGACCGGCGTACCTGACGCATTGGTTTTACAGAGCTTCTGTGGGATATAGCGACTGTCGGCATCGCTGAGCAGTACCTTTAACGGCGCATCAATCGAGAACACCAGCGCGGCAATCTGCCCCAGGGTGTTCGCGATAGCGTAAATCACCATCAGGGTGTTGCCCATATGGTAATAATCGCCCAGCTTCTGGAACGCGTAGTACTGGCCGTTCGCCATCAGGTCGTTAGGAATATTATTTGAGTCGAACATCATCCCCATCGCCAACGACCCGAGGATGGCACACACCGCAACCATCACCGCCAGGAAGATCATCCCACGCGGGAACTCTTTGCCCGGATTACGGGTGTTATTGACGTAAGGCGAGATTTTTTCCGCGCCGCCCACGGCAAATACCAGCATCGAGATGGTGGTGATATAGGTAAAGTCAAAGTGCGGGATAAAGGTTTGCCAGGTGATGTTGGTGGTGGCAATTTTCACCTCAGTAATAGCCGGCGCCGTCACCGCCATCACCACGTACAGCAGCGACATCACGAACATGGCGATCCCGGCAATCGACCCTACCAGCTTCAGCGATTTCATCCCTCGGGATGCAACCCACATGAAGAAGACGAAAAGCACCAGCGTGAAGCCCTGGAGCGCCACCACGCCATATTCGGTGATAAGCGAGCCATTTCCCTTTATCGCCCAGCCGAGCGCAATCAGGATGGCCTGAGGCTTCTGTGCCAGGTAAGGAATATGGACGACCCAGTAGGTCCAGGCAGCCAGATAGGCCAGCCCCGGCCCCATCGTATTTTTAATCCAGGTACTGACACCGCCCTTACCGTCTTTAAAGGTCGAACCAAGCTGACCGACGATAAGCGCATAGGGTGTGAAATAAAGTGCAAAGATAAATAGCCATGAGAAAACAACCACCAGCCCCTGGTTGGCGTAGTTGTTGACGACGTTGCCGAAACCCCAAACCGTAATAAACGACATCAGCGCGATGTTATACCACCGCAGCTGCTTTTCTTGTTCGCTTGCCATAAATTCCGTTCCTTGAATGTTATTATTCGCGAGTGCGATTTTTTTCGACGGAGATTATGCGAGTACTAACCCTAAAAGGGTAATAGGATGGTGCAAAACTCTAACGGCTCGCACATTTAATCGGAGTATGGTTATAAATTCAGCAGGATATAGTCTCGCTCCCGCCAACGCGCCAGCAACGTGGCATCATTCAGTATAGCGATGTCGGGAAGAATGGCGCGCTATGGAAATATAACGCGCCCGCGGTGTCAGGCGTGAGCCACCGGCGTAGGATGGTGCCCGGCTTTGCGCAGCAGCATCATCAGATAGACGAACGATACCCCGGCAATCATGATAAACAGCAGGTTATCAGAGTAGTTTTGCATCAGCATCGCCGTCAGCGACGGCCCAACCAGGCTACCAATGGTATAGCTCAGCAACAGCGCCTGGTTCATGGAGACCAGCTGATGATGCTCCACTTTCTCACACGCCCAGGCCATCGCCACCGGATACAGCGTAAAGCCCGCTGCGCCGAGGATAAACAGCGCCGGTGCCATCGCAGCCTGACTCAGCATGCCCAGGCAGCCGACAATCACCACAAAGACCTGCACGCGCAGTACCATCAGACGGCCATAGCGGTCGGCTAGACGACCAATCGGCCACTGCCCCAGAATGCCCGCGCTGACCATCACCGCCATCCAGAAGCCGATCCCGGAGTCACTGACGCCGCGGTGGTTCAGGTACAGCGGCATCAGGCCATAGAGTGAGCCCAGCACGATACCGGAAATAATACAGCCATTTACGCCCAGACGCGCCTGACGCAGTTTGAACATCGGCCAGACACGCGTGCTCGCGTCCTGCGGGTCGTCCTGCTGGTTCAGGATTCGGGTAAACAGCAGCGGCAGAATGCCTGCCAGCACCACGCCGGTCATCAGCGGAAGAATGGTCGCCATATCTGTCGGCAGGCGGCTAACGATAATCTGCCCCAGCACGGTACCGATGTAATACATCATCATATAGGCCGCCAGCAGACGACCACGGTTGCGCGAGGTGCCGCTGCACATCAGCGCACTCTCCACTACCACCCAAATCATGGCGCAGCCAACGCCCGCGATAAAGCGCCAGAACATCCAGCTCCAGAACCCCACCATAAAGCCCAGCCCCACGCAGCCCGCGGCGAAAATCAGCGACGCAATATAGTAGCTGAAATTAAAGCCAACGCGCTTAATCAGTCGGCCGGTGAGCATGGTACCGACCAGGTTGCCGGTAAAATAGGACGAGCTGACCACTCCCACCTGCCAGGTTGGCAAGTTTTCATGGGCGAGCCAGAGCGGGACGAGCGTGTTTAATACCGCGATCGCCAGCGTCAATAAGAGTAAGCCGCAGAGCAGCAATAGCACTGGGCGAGTATAGGTGGACATGGGTTCAAACCGTGAGGATAGACAGATTTCGTGCGCATCATGCCACTGCCAAAAACATTGTCAATCCACCTGATTTCAACGGCGGGAGGCTTTCTGGCTCAACGATTGACGTTTCTTATTCAACGCAACGATAAGCTACGCTTAAGTTATCTTATTATTTTGTTTTTATTGGAAAATAGGCGAAACAGTAGAAGAAGGTTCAGTCGAAAAAATTCATGAACAAAAAGTGCCAGGGCTGGAACGCCCTGGCAGCTTATTTTGCTTAGCTGGCGACCGCCATACCGACGGTCATGTGCAGGCCATAGAAAACGCCGCGACCCAGCATCTCACCGACCAGCACCAGCACAAACGCCAGGCTCAATAGCGGCAGTGCTGGCTGGTAGCCTTTGAGCTGCGGCCCCACCCAGCAAACCAGCGCCAGGGCGATGGCGACAATACGCCACGCCATCAGCGAGCCATAGTCGGGAACCAGAGCCGAAGCCTGCTGAATTGAGCTTTGAATCGACGCCAGCTCTACGCCCTGCATCGTGGTGACAATCACGCTCACCACCAGCGCGGCAAGGCTGATAACCGGCAGCAGACGCATGCCCCAGCCTTCAACGCTAGCCCAGCGCAACAGCAGATAACCGAGCAGCGGGCCGCCGATAAACAGCGTCAGGAAGAAGCTCAGCGGCGTCCAGATGGTGTACCAGGTGGGAACGGTATCAATAGTGTTATAGACACGCACCATCATCCAGACAAACACCACGCCCAGCACCGCCGTCACCACCAGCCACACGCTGCGCAGTGCGCAGGAGAGCTTATTGGTAACCGCCAGCAGCCAGCCGATACCGCCGACGGCAAAGAAGATTGCACCGCTGGCAATTTCGTTACTCAGCGAGGAGGCACCGACGCGGTTCAACGAGTTAAAGGCACGCATCGGCGAACCGAGGTGCATGGTCGAAGCGATAAAGCCAATGCCCATCAGCACCCACAGCGCAAACATGCTCAGCACTATACGTTGCTGCTTTTCACGAGACAGTTGCCCTCTTATCAATGCCAGTGCCAGAACGATAAACCCGCCCGCCACACATTGCCCAAACACCGTGAAGATCATCAACGGCCATTCATGCCATCCACTTCCCATCTCACACCTCCTTCGGATTGGCCAGATAGCCAGTGGTATCGCCGCACGGACGTGCATTGGCGTTGGGTTTAATCACAATGCTGGGCTTGGTGAAGTGCGCGGACGGCAGCGGCGCGACCGCCGCAAGCGTACCGTGCTTCTGACGCAGCTCTTCGATAGGACCAAAGTCCAGCGCACGCAGCGGGCAGGACTCCACGCAAATCGGCTTTTTGCCTTCCGCCACGCGCTCATGACAGCCGTCGCATTTGGTCATGTGACCTTTAGCTTCGTTGTACTGCGGCGCACCATACGGGCAGGCCATATGGCAGTAACGACAGCCGATGCAGACATCTTCGTTGACGACAACAAAGCCATCTTCGCGTTTGTGCATCGCGCCGCTAGGGCACACTTTGGTACAGGCCGGGTCTTCGCAGTGGTTACAGGCGATGGAGAGATAGTAAGCAAAGACGTTCTGATTCCAGACGCCGTTGTCTTCCTGCCAGTCGCCGCCCGCGTATTCGTAAATACGGCGGAAGCTAACGTCCGGAGTTAAGTCTTTGTAATCTTTACAGGCCAGCTCACAGGTTTTACAACCGGTGCAACGAGCGGAGTCAATAAAAAAGCCATATTGGGTAGTCATCGGTTACTCCTTACACCTTCTCAACCTGGACAAGGTTCGTGTGCGATGGGTTGCCTTTCGCCAGCGGCGACGGACGTTGAGTGGTCAGCACGTTAATGCTCCCCGCCTGGTCGATACCTTTAGCATCCGGGTTGTACCAGGCCCCCTCACCCAGCGCGACGATGCCCGGCATCATGCGCGGCGTTACCTTAGCTTCAATATGCACTTCCCCACGGTCGTTAAAGATACGCACACGATCGCCGTTCTTGATCCCGCGTTTCTGCGCATCCAGTGGGTTGATCCACATCTCCTGACGACAGGCCGCTTTCAGTACATCGACGTTGCCGTAAGTCGAGTGAACGCGGGCTTTGTAGTGGAAACCGGTCAGCTGCAGCGGGAATTTCTCGGCCAGCGGATCGTTATAATTTTCAAAGCCTGGGGTGTAGATCGGTAACGGATCGATCACATCGCCTTCAGCCAGTTCCCAGGTCGCAGCAATTTGTGCCAACTCTTGCGAGTAGATCTCAATTTTTCCGGACGGCGTGGTCAGCGGATTGGCCTGCGGATCTTCACGGAAGGCTTTATAGGCCACGTGATGCCCTTCCGGGTCACGTTGTTTGAAGATACCTTGCTTACGGAAGGTATCGAAGTCCGGTAGTTCCGGCACAGCCTGACGAGAAAGTTCGTGCAGATGACGCATCCATCCTTCCTGCGTCCGCCCTTCGGTGAACTGCTGCTCAACGCCCATGCGTTTTGCCAGCTCCGTGGTCATCTCATAAATCGTTTTGCACTCAAAGCGCGGTTTGATGACCTGATCGGTAAAGATAACGTAGGACATGTTGCCGCAGGAGGCATCCAGCGCGAAGTCCATCTGCTCAGACGCGGTGCAGTCCGGCAGCAGGATATCGGCATATTTCGCCGATGAGGTCATGTGGCAGTCAATCACCACAATCATTTCGCACTTCTTATCATCCTGCAGAATTTCATGGGTACGGTTGATTTCAGAGTGCTGGTTAATCAGGCAGTTACCGGCGTAGTTCCAGATCATTTTGATCGGTACATCCAGTTTGTCTTTGCCACGCACGCCGTCACGCAGCGCCGTCATTTCCGGCCCGCGGACGATCGCATCAGTCCACATAAACATGGAGATACTGGTCTGTACCGGGTTTTCCAGCGTTGGCATACGCTCAAACGGCACCTCATAGGAGCCTTCACGCGCGCCGCTGTTACCACCGTTAATCCCGACGTTACCGGTCAGAATCGACAGCATGGAAATAGCGCGGGTGGCAATTTCACCGTTAGCGTGGCGCTGCGGCCCCCACCCCTGGGAGATATAGGCTGGTTTCGCCAGCGCAATTTCGCGCGCCAGTTTTACGATACGCTCAGCAGGAATACCGGTGATAGTGGATGCCCACTCCGGCGTTTTCGCCGTGGCATCGCTACCCTGCCCAAGGATATAGGCTTTGTAGTGACCGTTGGCCGGCGCGCCTTCAGGGAGCGTTTTTTCGTCGTAACCGACGCAGTATTTATCGAGGAACGGCTGATCGACCAGGTTTTCAGTGATCATCACCCACGCCAGCGCTGAAACCAGGGCCGCATCAGTGCCCGGACGGATTGGGATCCACTCGTCTTCGCGACCGGCACCGGTATCGGTATAACGCGGGTCAACGATAATCATACGCGCATTAGATTTCTGACGCGCCTGCTCCAGGTAGTAGGTCACCCCGCCGCCGCTCATGCGTGTTTCACCAGGGTTATTCCCAAACAGCACGACCAGCTTGCTGTTTTCGATATCTGACGGGCTGTTGCCGTCGGCCCAGCCGCCGTAGGTGTAGTTCAGGCCTGCGGCAATCTGTGCGGAAGAGTAGTCACCGTAGTGGTTCAGATAACCACCACAGCAGTTCATCAGACGTGCCACCAGCGTTTTACCCGGTGGCCAGGAGCGAGTCAGCGTACCGCCGAGGGTACCGGTGCCGTAGTTAAGATAGATAGATTCGTTGCCGTAATCTTTGATCAGCCGTTTCATATTATCGGCAATGGTATCAAAGGCTTCTTCCCAGCTGATGCGCTCGAATTTGCCTTCGCCACGTTTGCCTACCCGCTTCATCGGGTACTTCAGACGGTCCGGGTTATAGACGCGACGACGCATAGAGCGGCCGCGCAGACAGGCGCGAACCTGATGCAGACCATCGTAGTTATCATCGCCGGTGTTATCCGTTTCGACGTATTTAATCTCGCCATCGACAACATGCATGCGCAGCGGGCAGCGGCTTCCACAGTTTACCGTACACGCACTCCAGGTCACGCGCTCTACCGCCGTAGTCGGCGCAATCGCTTCTGCGGCGTGCGCAATACGGCTGAAGGGAAGCGTAAACGCACTGCTGGCCATCGCCAGTCCGCCTATGGCCGTGGTTTTCATCAAACCACGACGGCTGACCTCAGCTGCCAGTAAAGCATCGGGGGTTTCAGTTTTCATGGACTCTCACTTCGTTGCTAACATTGAAAACATGATTCGTTATATAGTTATTTATATAACGAAATGTTATTATTGTAGTTTTATATGCTGGTATTACTTAGAAGGGAGTATTAAACGTTCTACCGAGAGAGGTATTGTTCAGTATCAATGCGGATATAAAAAAAGCGCCTTGCGGCGCTTTTTTGTAGAACAGGAAGGATTAACCGATGTATTCCAGACCGTTCATGTATGGACGCAGTACCTCAGGCACTTCAATGCGACCATCTGCCTGCTGGTAGTTTTCCAGCACGGCAACCAGCGTACGACCTACGGCCAGGCCAGACCCGTTCAGGGTGTGAACCAGACGCGTTTTCTTGTCGGATTTGCTGCGGCAGCGAGCCTGCATGCGGCGCGCCTGGAAGTCCCAGACGTTAGAGCAAGAGGAGATCTCGCGGTAGGTATTCTGCGCTGGAACCCAGACTTCGAGGTCATAGGTTTTGCAGGCGCCGAAGCCCATGTCACCGGTACACAGGATAATTTTACGGTACGGCAGACCCAGCAGCTGCAGGACTTTCTCCGCATGGCCCGTCATCTCTTCCAGCGCTTCCATGGAATCTTCTGGACGCACGATCTGCACCATCTCAACTTTATCGAACTGGTGCATACGGATCAGACCACGAGTGTCACGACCGTAGGAACCCGCTTCGGAGCGGAAGCACGGCGTGTGTGCGGTCATTTTGATCGGCAGATCGTCTTCGTCGATGATTTCATCGCGCACCAGGTTGGTCAGCGGTACTTCTGCCGTTGGGATCAGCGCGTAGTTGCTGCTGTCAGCTTCTTCTTCCAGCGGACGAGTATGGAACAGGTCACCGGCGAATTTTGGCAGCTGGCCCGTACCATACAGCGTGTCCTGGTTCACCAGGTAAGGCACATAGTTTTCGCTATAGCCGTGCTGTTCAGTGTGCAGATCCAGCATGAACTGCGACAGTGCGCGGTGCATACGGGCAATCTGGCCTTTCATCACGACGAAACGTGAACCGGTCAGCTTCACTGCCGCGGCAAAATCAAGCCCGCTGTGCATTTCGCCCAGCGTCACGTGATCGCGGATCTCGAAATCGAATTCGCGCGGCGTGCCCCAGCGGCTAACTTCAACGTTGTCGTTTTCGTCACGGCCAATCGGTGCGTCGTCATGCGGGATGTTCGGGATGGTCAGTGCAATATCGCGAATCTCAGCCAGCAGAACATCCAGCTCTGATTTAGCGGCATCAAGTTGTTCGCCAAGCTTGTTCACTTCCAGGCGTAAAGGCTCAATGTCTTCCCCGCGTGCTTTCGCCTGGCCGATGGATTTCGATCGCGAGTTACGCTCTGCCTGCAGATTTTCAGTTTCTACCTGCAGTACTTTACGACGCTCTTCAAGAGCGCGAAGTTTATCTACATCCAGCTTAAAGCCCCGGCGTGCCAGTTTTTCTGCGACTGCGTCTGGCTCTGTACGCAGCAGATTGGGATCGAGCATGCTTATCCTATGCTTATCGAATTGAAAGTGGAGTATGCGACCACAGCCCGTGGTCGCAGAGGTACATCGACAACATTACCGCAACGACTGCACTAGCGGTAGCGTTTTGTGCGGCTATTTTGATCCTGTTCAGCGAGCCAGGCGAGCTTTTCGCCAATCTTGCCTTCAAGACCTCGGTTAGTCGGGTGATAGTAGCGCGTTTGTGCCATTTCGCTGGGGAAATACTCTTCACCGGCGGCGTAGGCGTTGGGCTCATCGTGGGCGTAGCGATACTCCTGCCCATAGCCCATCTCTTTCATCAGTTTGGTCGGCGCATTGCGCAGATGTACTGGAACATCGTAATCAGGACGTTCGCGAGCATCAGCCATTGCGGCTTTAAAGGCGGTGTAGACCGCGTTGCTTTTCGGCGCACAGGCCAGGTAGACAATCGCCTGGGCGATAGCACGCTCCCCTTCGGCCGGGCCGACGCGGGTAAAGCAATCCCAAGCCGAAATCGCCACCTGCATAGCGCGCGGGTCAGCATTACCGACATCCTCAGAGGCAATGGCCAGGCAGCGGCGCGCAACGTACAGCGGATCGCCACCTGCGCTGATAATACGGGCATACCAGTAGAGCGCGGCATCGGGCGCGCTGCCGCGTACCGATTTGTGCAGCGCCGAAATCAGGTCATAGAAGCGGTCGCCTTTGTTATCAAAGCGGGCACTGCGCTCACCGGCAATTTCGGTCAGAAGTTGAGGCTGCAACACGCGCTTGCCGGAATCATCAAGCTCTGCCATGTCGGCCATCATTTCCAGCGTGTTCAGCGCACGTCGGGCGTCGCCGTTCACCAATTCCGCAATTGCACGGCGCGTCTCGTCCGGCAGAACAATATCTTGCCCGCCGTAGCCGCGCGCTTTGTCTTCCATCGCCTGAGTAAGCACTTGCTCAATATCCTCAGTGGTCAGGGATTTCAGCAGGTAGACGCGCGCACGGGAGAGCAGCGCCGAATTGAGCTCAAACGAAGGGTTTTCAGTGGTTGCACCGATAAAGGTGATGGTGCCATCTTCAATATGCGGCAGAAAGGCGTCCTGCTGGCTTTTGTTGAAACGGTGAACTTCATCGACGAACAGAATGGTGCGGCGACCGGCGTTGCGGTTCTGTCGAGCGCGCTCAATGGCCTCGCGAATCTCTTTCACCCCGGAGGTGACAGCGGAGATCCGTTCAACATCGGCATTGGCGTAGCGAGCAATCACTTCCGCCAGGGTCGTTTTGCCGGTGCCCGGCGGCCCCCAAAGGATCATCGAGTGCAGATGGCCGGCTTCAATAGCGCGAGGCAACGGCTTACCTGCAGCCAGCAGATGCTGCTGGCCGATATACTGCGCTAAGTTTTCTGGCCGCATACGGGCGGCCAGAGGTTGAAATGCATTATCGGAAAAATCGAGCGACAAATTGCTCACGCCGGCCTCTTACTTACGCTGATCGTCCACCGTCACGCCCTGCGGCGGTGTAAAGGTGAATTTGGAGGCGTCAATTGCGCCGTTCTGCTGCGACTTCAGCTGGTAACTGCTGCGCTGATCGTCCTGCTCAATCGCGCTGAACTGATGGATTGTGCCATCGCGCCCTACGTTGATGGTGAATTTCTTCAGGTTGCCATTGTTGCCGCGCGGCGTTAGTACGAAATCATCACCGGTCTGCTGGATATTGTACTGCTGCCAGTCGCTGGCCTGGTTACGCGCAATCAGCATAAATGGCGTGTTGCCGGTCGCGTCTTTCAGCCAGGTGGCGGTAGCCTGCTCAACAAACGGGTTGTAGAACCACAGGGTTTTACCGTCAGACACCAGGATGCTTTCATCTGGTTGGGTCATATGCCAGTTAAACAGGTTTGGACGTTTTACCCACAGATCGCCCTGACCTTCCTGCACCGCGTTGCCGCTGCCGTCAGTCACTTTCTGAGTGAAGCTAGCATGGAAGCTGCTGACTTTATCGAGACGGCTTTTCAGGTCGCCTGCGGCATCAGCCCATACGCTGCTGACAACAAAGCTGGAAAGTAATGCACACGTGATCGCGATCTTTTTCATTAATAATCCTTAATTAGCCTCATGCTCCCGGCAGGAGAGCCTCTGGCACTCACTCTAAGACTTCGCCCAGAGCGGTGACAGAAGAAAATACTGAATTCTGACTTATTTACCCATCTTTGCAATCAATCGAACGGCGGCGGTGCCAGCACCTCACGGTTGCCGTTGTGCCCCTGTTCGCTGACGATCCCCTGCGCTTCCATCTGTTCGATGATACGGGCAGCGCGGTTGTAGCCAATACGGAACTGGCGCTGTACGCCGGAGATTGACGCTTTGCGTTTCTGGGTCACGAAATTGACCGCCTGATCGAACAGCGGATCTAACTCTTCGCCGCCATCGAAACCACCGCCACCGCCTTCGCTTTCGCTGTCGGAGGTGATGCCATCAACATACTGCGGACGACCACGCGCTTTCCAGTCCTGTACCACTGCGTGGACTTCCTGGTCACGGACAAATGCACCGTGCACGCGCACCGGGTTGTTCGAGTTCGGACCGGCATAGAGCATATCCCCCATGCCCAGCAGTGACTCAGCGCCGCCCTGGTCAAGGATAGTACGGGAGTCAATTTTACTGGAAACCGTAAACGCAATACGGGTTGGAATGTTGGCCTTAATAAGACCGGTAATCACATCCACCGATGGGCGCTGGGTTGCCAGCACCAGGTGGATACCCGCTGCACGCGCTTTCTGTGCCAGACGGGCGATCAGTTCTTCCACTTTCTTGCCGACGGTCATCATCAGGTCGGCAAATTCATCGACCAGCACGACGATATACGGCAGTTTTTCCAGCACCGGATGCGTGGCATCCATGCTGTCGCCCGGTTTCCAGTAAGGGTCCGGAATCGGACGACCCATGCGCGCCGCTTCGGCAATTTTTTCGTTATAACCGGCAAGGTTTCGTACGCCAAGCGCCGACATCAGCTTGTAGCGACGTTCCATTTCGTTGACGCTCCAGCGCAGGGCGTTAGCGGCGTCTTTCATGTCGGTGACCACTTCAGTCAGCAGATGCGGGATCCCTTCATACACTGACAGTTCCAGCATTTTCGGGTCGATCATGATGAAGCGGACGTCTTCAGGCTGCGCTTTATAGAGCATACTGAGGATCATGGCGTTCACACCGACGGACTTACCGGAACCGGTGGTACCGGCAACCAGCAGGTGTGGCATTTTTGCGAGATCTGCCACCACCGGCTCACCGGCAATATCTTTACCCAGCACCACCGTCAGCGGCGATGGGTTATCGCGGAATTTATCGCAATCCAGCACTTCGCGCAGGTAGACGGTCTGACGTTTTTTATTCGGCAGTTCCAGGCCAACGTACGGTTTGCCAGGAATAACTTCTACCACGCGCACAGCAACGGTCGACAGCGAACGCGCCAGGTCACGGGACAGGTTCGAAATACGCGCAGCCTTCACGCCCGGTGCCAGATTCAGTTCGAAGCGGGTGATAACCGGACCTGGCGAGTAGTTCACAACGTCCGCTTTAATGCGATAGTCGGCCAGTCGGGTTTCCACCAGACGCGCCATCTGTTCCAGCGCAAAGGTGTCCACCGGTTCCACTTCCGTTGGCGGCGGCGTTAAAAGATCCAGCGATGGCAACGGCGTCGTCGGCTTTTGCAGAGGACGATCGTCACCGTTACGCATCAGCAGCGGGTGAATCAGGCTCTCCTGCTGCGGTGGCGTTACCGGCTGATGTGCAGGCTGCTGCACATGCTGTTGCGGCTGAGCATACTGTTGCTGCGGCGGTTGTTGCTGTTGATAATGCTGTTGAGGCGGCGGCGTCACCGCAGGCTCCGGCATCACGCTCGGCGTGAACAACGGCGCTTTCGGTGTCTCATCCACCAGTGTTTTCATCGGCGAGAATTCAAAATCGTCGAGGGAGAACGGATGCGCCCCCTCTGGCTGCTCACTGGCATAGCGATTCTGCTGAGACGCGGCGAACTGGCGCGCCAGTTCCGCTTCTGCGGCGGCATCTTCATCGTTCTCTTCGAACGCATAGCTATCCTGCTCGTCCGCTTCTTCGCCATAACGTTGCTGCTGCGAGGCGGCAAACTGGCGAGCCAGCGCATCCTGCTGCAGCGCATCGGCTTCATCGTCGGTCAGCGGCTGATTATCCTCAGGCTGATAGCGCTCAGCTTCACGAGCAGCGCGCTCCTCGGCCATCCGCTGCGACGGTAGCTTGATGCCGTATGAGGCCAGTTCACGGCGCGTCGGCACGCGAACGCGATTAGGGCGCGGCAACTGTGGGCCAATGCCTTCTTTGACCTGCGAGCGCGGGCCGTCAGCTGGGCTAAACAGCGGTGCTGAGGCCGCAGCTGCGGCGGCGGTTCCGGCGGCTGCCGCTGCCGCATGGCGAACGCTGGCAGCAACCGGTGCAACGGCAGCGGAAGGTTCTGGCACAGAAACCGGAATGGACGGCGCGGTCGATGCACGCTGTTCCATTGGCGCTAACGGTTCCGGAATGGGTTGATACCACGCCGCCAGCTGTTCACGCTCACGTGCGCGTTTCTCTTCCACTTCTTCGAAATAGTACAGCGGCGGACGATGAGCAGGTTTAATCTCCTCTTCCACTACAGGTTCTGGCTCTACGGCAGGCGTTAGTTCAGCCTGTGGTACGTTCAGATAATCAGATTCAGCGGTATAGGGTTGTTCTTGCTGTGGCTGTTCGTAAGCAGGCTGCTGCGGCTGTGCATACTGCGGCTGCTCATAAGCAGGTTGCTGCGGCTGTGCGTACTGCGGTTGCTCATAAACAGGTTGCTGCGGCTGTGCGTACTGCGGCTGCTCATAAGCAGGTTGCTGCGGCTGTGCATACTGCGGCTGCTCATAAGCAGGCTGCTGCGGTTGCGCATACTGCGGCTGCTCATAAGCAGGCTGCTGAGGTTGTGCGTACTGCGGCTGCTCATAAGCAGGCTGCTGCGGTTGTGCGTACTGCGGTTGCTCATAAACAGGTTGCTGCGGCTGTGCATACTGCGGCTGCTCATAAGCAGGCGGCTGAGGTTGTGAGTACTGCTGCTCGTAGGCAGGTTGCTGCACCGGCGGCCATCCTTCTGGCGTCGGTGCAATAACCGGTTCACCCGCCGTTGGAGCAGGAACGGCCTGCCATTCAACGGCAGGTGCAGCAACAGGCTGCTCGTTCATGGACGGCGCAGCTAATGTTGGGTCGGCGGCCCACGCCGCTGTGCCTGTAACGGCAACGGCCTCAGCGACGGTATGAGCGCTCAGTAGAGGGTCGTACTCATCATATTCGGCGGCACGCGTCGCGCTGGCACCAGAGAACAGCACATCATCAGGATCGACCTGAGCCGCATAGTGGCCCGCCTCTTCCGGTTCGTCCATACGACGGCCAGAGAACAGCGCCTCGTCCGTTTTACGCACCATCGGGTTAGAGAATTTTTTGGCGATCCGCTTACGGCGCGCCAGTGCACCTCGCAGGATGCGCGCACGACGAGATTCACGCGACGCTTTCTGCGTCTCCTCGCCGTCGTCTTCATATTCGTCTTCTTCTTCGTACTCGTCTTCATCAACCCAGGTGTCGTCACGACGGGTTCGGTTGCTGGCGAACGTCAGAATGTTGAGGATCCAACTGCCCATTTTTTCGGCAATGCTGACCCATGACCAGCCGGTAAACAGCGTCAGGCCCGCGGCCCAGATACAGAGTAGCGCGATGGTCCCGCCGCTGCTGTGCAGCATCGGTTGCAGCGCGGTGCTGAGCAGGCTGCCAATCACGCCACCGGAAGCAAAGTACCAGATGTCATCGGCGTTTATCGCCGCGAGGCCGCATGAAGTAAGGATGATCGCCAGTACGCCAATCAGGCGCAGCGAGACGGCGAAGTAGTCGATGTACTCATCGTTCGAACGATGCCGCCAGGCAAACCAGCAGCCACCAACAATAATGACCGGTATGGTATAAGCCATTACGCCAAAGATGAAGAACAGCGTATCGGCCAGCCATGCGCCTGGTGCGCCACATAAATTGTGGATCGGTTCGTGCCAGGCCGTTTGCGACCAGCTAGGATCGGAAGGATTGAAGCTCAGTAGTGCAGCCATTAACCAAACGGCAAAAATGGCGCATAAAAGGAGTAACGCCTCAAGGAGTCGGCGTCCGCTGCTGAGTTTTGTGAGTTTGACTTCTTTGTCTTCTGTATATTCCTGGCTCAAGAAAGGCTCTCCAGGTGCCGAATGCTAAAACGGACAACAGTGCCAGATTGCGCCGACACTGTTGCTGTATGGATTAACAGGAGTGTAATCAAACTACGCTGATTTTGCACCTGTTCCGTTTTAGCGGGTCTTAATTACCAGACGATTACTCTGCTTAACCTCTTCCATAACGACGTAAGTACGGGTGTCGTTCACGCCTGGCAGGCGCAGCAGGGTCTCGCCAAGAAGTTTACGGTAAGCCGACATGTCCGGTACGCGGGTTTTCAACAGATAGTCGAAATCGCCGGAAACCAAGTGACACTCTTGAATTTCTTCAAGTTTTTGCACAGCGGCGTTAAATTGTTCAAACACGTCTGGCGCACCGCGATTCAGAGTAATCTCAACAAAAACCAGCAGCGATGCATCCAGGTAATGCGGGTTTAACAGCGCGGTATAGCCCTGAATAAAACCCTGTCGTTCCAGACGACGTACGCGCTCAAGGCACGGGGTCGGAGAAAGTCCTACTCTTTTGGAAAGCTCGACGTTCGAAATACGCCCATCTTTTTGCAGTTCATTGAGAATGTTGCGGTCGATGCGGTCGAGATCTTTGCCAGGGCGTTTTTTACTATCTACCATTATTATTGTCTCTCTGTATTCCTTCCCTACTCCTGTCTTGACTCTGTGCACTTCACTGTTCAGAGCCTTCTCCCGATTTCAATGCGCCGTTGTTGCTGCAACGACGAATATCCCAGGGTATGCGTATGAGAAGCCCCGGCGCCTCACGGCCACCCTCCGACATCACGTATGATGTCTGTCCACACCATACGTAGATTTCAGTGATCCGGGTAAAAATGGCATTTGCGTGCATGAAAATTCACCACACGCGAAACACTGCTTTTCTTCTTCCTTGAATGTTGTCGCAAAAGCTTAGGGGATTGTCAAAGCAAAACATCTTTTTTTAGTACAACATGCCAGATATTCATGAATCCTGGGTCCGGTTTCACATGTAATCGTCTTATAATCATCAGCCTGGCAGTAGAAATAGTTATATTTTTTGATGTTAAAATAGCCAATCAATCGGCTCATTCTATTACACATATCGTTAACAAAATCGCTGTGCTCTTTTTTTACGTCTACAAATTCCCTACAATCCAGAGCAATGTCTGCCAACAATTATGGGGATCTCATGGGCACGGCCAAACACAGTAAGTTGTTAATCCTTGGTTCTGGACCTGCGGGATACACCGCTGCGGTCTATGCTGCACGCGCGAACCTGCAGCCGGTACTGATTACCGGGCTGGAAAAAGGCGGTCAGCTGACCACCACCACAGAAGTGGAAAACTGGCCTGGCGATCCAAGCGACCTGACCGGTCCGCTGCTGATGGAACGTATGCACGAGCACGCCACTAAGTTTGAGACCGAAATTATTTTCGATCACATCCACAGCGTGGATCTGCAAAACCGTCCGTTCCGTCTCACCGGCGACAGCGGTGAATACACCTGCGATGCGTTAATCATCGCCACCGGCGCCTCTGCTCGCTACCTGGGCCTGCCGTCGGAAGAAGCGTTTAAAGGCCGCGGCGTTTCCGCCTGTGCTACCTGCGACGGTTTCTTCTACCGCAACCAGAAAGTCGCGGTCATCGGCGGCGGCAACACCGCCGTGGAAGAAGCGCTGTATCTGTCCAACATCGCATCAGAAGTGCATCTGATTCACCGCCGTGATTCATTCCGTGCGGAAAAAATCCTGATCAAACGTCTGATGGATAAAGTGGAAAGCGGCAACATCGTGCTGCACACCAAGCGTACGCTGGAAGAAGTGACCGGCGACCAGATGGGCGTGAGCGGTCTGCGTCTGCGTTCTACTGAAAACGACGACATTGAGTCGCTGGACGTCGCGGGTCTGTTCGTCGCTATCGGCCACAGCCCAAATACCGCGATCTTCGAAGGTCAACTGGCGCTGGAAAACGGCTACATCAAAGTGCAGTCCGGCATTCACGGCAACGCAACGCAAACCAGCATTCCTGGTGTGTTCGCAGCGGGTGACGTGATGGACCACATTTACCGTCAGGCGATCACCTCTGCGGGTACCGGCTGTATGGCCGCGCTGGACGCTGAGCGCTACCTCGACGGTCTGGCTGACGCGTGCAAATAATCTTTACAAGTCAGTAACAAAAGTAAAAAAGGCGACGATAAGTCGCCTTTATTTTTTCTGCGATGTAACATTGCCGCGCCCATAACTGAAACCATTAGCCATAAGCACCTGCTAAGCGCCCAATGAATAAAAGTCGCCAACAAGAACTCACCCGCTGGCTCAAACAGCAAAGCGTCCTGTCACGCCGCTGGTTGATGACCTCCCGTCTGCTCGGCTTCGTTAGCGGTGTACTGATCATCGCCCAGGCCTGGTTCCTTGCCCGCATTCTCCATCACATGATTATGGAGAATATCCCGCGAGAAGCGTTGCTGCTGCCGTTTATCCAGCTGGTGCTGATCTTTATCCTGCGCGCCTGGGTTGTCTGGCTGCGGGAGCGCGTTGGTTTTCACGCCGGGCAACAGATTCGATTTGAAATTCGCCGCCAGGTGCTCGACCGCCTGCAGCAGGCTGGTCCGGCCTGGATTCAGGGCAAGCCAGCCGGTAGCTGGGCGACGCTTATCCTCGAGCAAATCGATGACATGCACGATTACTATGCCCGCTACCTGCCGCAGATGGCGCTGGCAGCCTGCGTGCCGCTGCTGATTGTGGTCGCGATCTTCCCTTCCAACTGGGTCGCCGCATTAATACTGCTGATGACGGCACCGTTAATTCCGCTGTTTATGGCCCTGGTGGGAATGGGCGCGGCCGATGCCAACCGTCGCAACTTCCTGGCGCTGGCGCGCCTGAGCGGTCACTTCCTCGACCGTCTGCGGGGCATGGATACGCTGCGTATCTTTGGTCGTGGCGAAGCAGAAACGGAAAGCATTCGCGAGGCCTCGCAGGATTTCCGTCAACGTACGATGGAAGTCCTGCGACTGGCCTTCCTCTCCTCCGGCGTGCTGGAGTTCTTTACTTCGCTCTCCATTGCGCTGGTCGCCGTCTATTTCGGCTTCTCCTACCTTGGCGAACTAAACTTCGGCAGCTACGGCACTGCCGTGACGCTCTCCTCCGGTTTCCTGGCGCTGATCCTGGCCCCTGAGTTCTTCCAGCCGCTGCGTGATTTAGGCACCTTCTATCACGCCAAGGCGCAGGCCGTTGGCGCCGCCGACAGCCTGAAAACATTCCTCGAAGCGCCGCTGGCGCATCCGGAACAGGGCGACCAGACGCTGGAGACCAGCGAACCGGTTACTCTCAGCGCCGTGGATCTGTTTATCACCTCGCCGGAAGGCAAAATGCTGGTTGGGCCGCTCAACTTTACGCTTAACGCCGGGCAACGCGCCGTGCTGGTTGGCCTGAGCGGTTCCGGTAAAAGCTCGCTGCTGAATGCGCTGGCCGGTTTCCTACCCTATAGCGGTTCGCTGAAAGTGAACGGCGTTGAATTACGCAATCTGCACCCGGAAGGCTGGCACCGCATGATGAGCTGGGTCGGGCAAAACCCGCAGCTTCCGGCGGCTACGCTGCGTGAGAACATCCTGCTCGGCAATCTGGAGGCCAGCGAGCAACAGTTGCAACAGGCGTTGGATAAAGCCTGGGTCAGCGAATTCCTGCCACAGCTTCCTGACGGTATCGACACCGTTGTCGGCGAACAGGCCGCGCGTCTGTCCGTGGGTCAGGCTCAGCGCGTCGCTGTCGCCCGCGCCCTACTCGCCCCCTGCCGTCTGCTGCTGCTGGATGAACCTGCCGCCAGTCTGGATGCTCACAGCGAGCAGCGTGTGATGCAGGCGCTGACCGAAGCCTCCACCCAACAAACCACGCTGATGGTCACCCACCAGCTGGAAGGTATTACCGATTGGGATGCTATCTGGGTGATGGAAAACGGTCAGATTATTGAGCAGGGAACGTATCAGCAGCTGGTTGATGCTAACGGCGTGTTTGCCAGCCTGCTGGCTAGCCGTCAGGAGGAGATTTAAATGCGCGCACTGTTGCCTTATCTGGCGCTCTATAAACGTCACAAGTGGCTGTTAAGCCTGGGCGTTGTTCTGGCGATTATCACCCTGCTTGCGAGCATTGGCTTACTGACCCTTTCCGGCTGGTTCCTTTCTGCTTCAGCGGTTGTCGGGTTCGCGGGCGCTTACACCTTCAACTACATGCTGCCTGCCGCTGGCGTGCGCGGCGCGGCGATTATCCGTACTGCCGGGCGCTACTTTGAGCGCCTGGTCAGTCATGATGCGACCTTCCGCGTTTTACAACATCTGCGCGTCTTTACCTTCAGCAAGCTGCTGCCGCTGTCGCCCGCCGGGCTGGCGCGTTTTCGTCAGGGCGAACTGCTCAACCGCATGGTGGCGGACGTCGATACGCTCGACCACCTCTATCTGCGCGTCATCTCGCCATTAGTCGGTGCATTAGTCGTCATTCTGGTGGTGACTGCCGGGCTTAGTCTGCTGGACGTTGGTCTGGCGCTTACCCTCGGCGGCATTATGCTGGCCACGCTGCTGGTTCTACCGCCGCTGTTCTATCGCGCAGGTAAACCCACAGGTGAGCAGTTGACGAGCCTGCGCGGGCAGTATCGCCAACAGTTAACCGGCTGGCTGCAGGGGCAGGCAGAGCTGACTATCTTTAACGCCAGCCAGCGTTATCGGAAGCAGATGGAGCAAACCGAACTCAACTGGCACGACGCCCAGCGCCGTCAGTCTGAACTGACCGCTCTGTCACAGGCGTTAATGCTACTAATTGGCGGCGTCGCCGTGGTCTCCATGCTGTGGTTAGCCGCTGGCGGCGTTGGTAGCAACAGCCAACCCGGCGCGCTGATTGCGCTGTTTGTATTCTGTGCGCTGGCGGCCTTTGAAGCGCTGGCGCCAGTGACCGGCGCCTTCCAGCATCTTGGGCAGGTTATCGCCTCAGCGCTGCGTATCAGCCAGATTATTGAACAGCAACCGGAAGTGACCTTCCCAGAGCAGGCTGTGGCGCGTCCTCAACAGGTATCGCTGACGCTGGATCGGGTGTCATTCACCTACCCTCAGCAAGCGCAGCCTGCGCTGAATAATCTGTCACTGAATATTGCGGCAGGCCAGCATATCGCCCTCCTCGGCCGTACCGGCTGCGGTAAATCGACGCTGCTCCAGTTACTCACCCGTGCCTGGGACCCGCAGCAGGGCGAAATTCTGCTGAACGGCATGCCGCTGACCCAGTTTGATGAGCAGACGCTGCGTCAGACCATCAGCCTGGTGCCGCAGCGCGTGCATCTGTTCAGCGCGACCCTGCGCGACAACCTGTTGCTGGCGAAGCCTGACGCGAGCGATGAAGCGCTCAGCGAGGTTCTGCGCCGTACCGGTCTTGAGAAGCTGCTGGAAGACGCCGGGCTGAACAGCTGGCTGGGTGAAGGTGGACGTCAGCTTTCCGGCGGCGAGCTGCGTCGACTGGGGATTGCGCGGGCATTGCTGCACGATGCACCGCTGATGATGCTGGACGAACCGACCGAAGGGTTAGACGCCACCACCGAGAGCCAGGTGCTTGAACTACTGGCCGACGTAATGCGTCATAAAACGCTGCTGATGGTGACCCATCGTCTGCGCGGGCTGGCGCGATTTAATCAGATAATTGTCATGGACAACGGGCAAATTATTGAGCAAGGTAATCACGCAGAACTGCTGGCAAAACAAGGCCGTTACTACCAGTTTAAACAGCGTCTGTAGACTATGATTAGTTAACCCTGTTTCGTGAGGTCATCGCGACATGCGCCTTGTCCAGCTTTCTCGACACTCGATCGCGTTTCCCTCGCCTGAGGGCGCATTACGTGAACCAAACGGACTGCTCGCTTTAGGGGGCGATCTCGGCCCCGCGCGCCTGCTGATGGCCTATCAGCGCGGCATTTTTCCGTGGTTTTCGCCCGGCGATCCTATTCTCTGGTGGTCGCCGGATCCCCGCGCCGTGCTGTGGCCTGAGCAGTTTCACCTCAGCCGCAGCATGAAGCGGTTTCACAAAACCTCCCCTTATCGCGTGACGATCAACTACGCCTTTAGCGATGTGATCGCCGGCTGCGCGCAGGATCGTCACGAAGGTACCTGGATTACCACCAGCATCAGCCAGGCCTATCATCGCCTACACGAGCTTGGTCATGCGCACTCTATCGAGGTATGGCAGGAAAACACGCTGGTAGGCGGCATGTACGGCGTTGCCATGGGCGAACTGTTCTGCGGCGAGTCGATGTTCAGCCGCGCGGAGAACGCCTCTAAGACGGCGCTGTACATCTTTTGCGAGGCATTCCGTCAGGCGGGTGGCAAACTCATCGACTGTCAGGTGCTCAATAGCCACACCGCTTCCCTGGGCGCGGAGGAAATCCCGCGTCGCGACTACCTCGAGCATCTCAATACGCTCCGCATGCAGCCGCTTGCCGATAAGTTTTGGGTACCCCGAGCGCTCTTTTTACCTGAAGCGTAAATGATTTCAGCACAATTGCCATCAGGATGATATAATTGCCGACGAGAGTCGCTTCTGCCTTTTACCCCGCCGACGTTTGGGAATCTTCGAGTCAGATAACGCCCACGTTTATCCTGCTGTTTCCGGCCTGGTTCGTGCCCATCACACGATGCATTTGTGTGGTGAAAGGGTAATGCGCAAAAACGACTTTCGCCGATTAAGACGGACAATTCTTTACTTACTTGATGAACTTCGGCATTATCTTGCCGGTTCAAATTACGGTAGTGATACCCCAGAGGATTAGATGGCCAAAGAAGACAATATTGAAATGCAGGGTACCGTTCTTGATACGTTACCTAATACCATGTTCCGCGTAGAACTGGAAAACGGGCACGTGGTTACTGCACATATCTCCGGTAAAATGCGCAAAAACTACATCCGTATCCTGACGGGCGACAAAGTGACTGTTGAGCTGACCCCGTACGACCTGAGCAAAGGCCGCATTGTCTTCCGTAGTCGCTAATCTCCGCAGATAATGAGCGTCTGGCGCTACTTTCGCCGAGCGCTATTTGCTGAATATTAATGCCTCGCTTATTGCGGGGCATTTTTTTTCCTTTTCCACATCACCTCATAAATTGTGCGCTTCCGGTTTACGCGATTTTTGCCAGTGATGGTGCTCACGCAGCCCTTCCGCTGACTCTTCCGCCACCACGCGTAGCTCATCGCTATCCGCTTCATGACGTAGCTGGTGATCGGCATTTTTAACCCACAAAAACTGATGTCCTTTATGGCCGGCCATAAGTTGGCCAGAGAATAACGCGCAGGTGAGTAAAATCACCGATAACAATTTCGAAAACATTATGCCACCGCCTGGTTATCTTCTGCCTCCATCATGCCAACCCTTACGTCTGGTTATTATCCAGCTGTTCAAATTTGCGAAAATGGAATGTCAGCGTGAAACACCGAAGATGGCGCATAAAAAAACCGAGCTGTTGTCAGCTCGGTTTTTGTTTTTACCGCATGTGATTAACGTTAATGCGCCGCTTCTGGCTTATGCTTCTGCGCACTCTGGAAGCCGTAGGTCAGCTCGTTCTTCTCGTTGTCGAGCGCCACGGTGACCTGGCCGCCGTCAACCAGCGAACCAAACAGCAGTTCGTTAGCCAGCGGTTTTTTCAGGTTGTCCTGAATCACACGCGCCATTGGACGCGCGCCCATCGCACGGTCGTAGCCTTTCTCGGCCAGCCAGTTGCGGGCCTCCTGGCTGACTTCCAGCGACACGCCTTTCTGATCCAGTTGAACCTGCAACTCGACGATGAACTTATCGACGACCTGGTGGATCACGTCAGTCGACAGATGATCGAACCAGATAATGTTGTCGAGACGGTTACGGAACTCTGGCGTAAAGATCTTTTTGATCTCTTCCATCGCGTCGGTGCTGTTGTCCTGCTGGATAAGGCCAATCGATTTACGCTCGGTTTCACGTACGCCGGCGTTGGTGGTCATCACCAGCACCACGTTACGGAAATCGGCTTTACGACCGTTGTTATCGGTCAGCGTTCCGTTGTCCATCACCTGCAGCAGCAGGTTAAAGACGTCCGGGTGTGCTTTTTCGATTTCGTCCAGCAGCAGTACCGCGTGCGGATGCTTGATAACCGCATCGGTCAGCAGGCCGCCCTGGTCAAAACCAACGTATCCCGGAGGCGCACCGATCAGGCGGCTCACCGTATGGCGTTCCATATACTCGGACATATCGAAACGCAGCAGTTCGATGCCCATCGCCTTCGCCAACTGGACGGTTACTTCCGTTTTACCCACCCCAGTCGGGCCAGCAAACAGGAAGGAGCCCACCGGACGATGATCGTGGCCGAGGCCTGCGCGGCTCATCTTAATGGCTTCGGTCAACGCATCAATAGCGTTATCCTGGCCGAATACCAGCATCTTCAGACGGTTGCCGAGGTTTTTCAGCGTATCGCGATCGCTTTGGGAGACGCTTTTCTCCGGGATACGCGCAATACGCGCGACCACGGATTCGATGTCCGCCACGTTGATCGTTTTCTTACGCTTGCTCACCGGCATCAGACGGGCGCGAGCGCCTGCCTCATCAATCACGTCGATGGCCTTATCAGGCAAATGACGATCGTTGATGTATTTCACCGCCAGCTCCACTGCCGCACGTACCGCTTTCGCGGTGTAACGGACATCGTGGTGCGCTTCGTATTTCGGCTTCAGGCCGTTCAGGATCTGTACGGTCTCTTCTACCGACGGTTCGGTAATATCGATTTTCTGGAAACGACGCGCAAGCGCCCTGTCCTTCTCAAAGATATTGCTGAACTCCTGGTACGTGGTGGAGCCCATTACCCGAATTTTGCCGCTGGAGAGCAGCGGTTTAATCAGGTTCGCGGCATCTACCTGCCCACCCGACGCGGCACCCGCACCGATGATGGTGTGGATTTCGTCGATGAACAGAATGCTGTTGGTGTCCTGCTCTAACTGCTTGAGCAGCGCTTTAAAGCGTTTTTCGAAATCGCCGCGATACTTGGTGCCCGCCAGCAGCGAACCGATATCGAGCGAGTAGATAGTGCAGTCGGCCATGATTTCCGGCACATCGCCACGCACAATGCGCCACGCGAGGCCTTCCGCAATCGCCGTTTTACCGACACCGGATTCCCCCACCAGTAGCGGGTTATTCTTACGGCGACGGCACAGCACCTGAATGGCGCGCTCCAGCTCTTTGTCGCGGCCAATCAGCGGGTCAATTCCCCCGACGCGAGCAAGCTGATTAAGATTGGTGGTGAAGTTTTCCATACGTTCCTCCCCGCCTGCTTGCTCTTCGTTAGTCTGCTGATTCCCGGAATCGGAAGGCTGGCTTGGCTCGTCTTTACGCGTGCCATGAGAGATGAAGTTCACCACGTCAAGGCGGCTGACTTCATGTTTACGCAGAAGATACGCAGCCTGCGACTCCTGCTCGCTGAAAATCGCCACGAGGACGTTAGCGCCGGTGACTTCGCTACGCCCAGAAGACTGGACGTGGAAGACCGCGCGCTGCAGAACACGCTGGAAGCTGAGCGTCGGTTGCGTTTCGCGCTCTTCTTCACTGACCGGTAGCACCGGCGTGGTTTGTTCGATGAAGGCTTCGAGTTCCTGACGCAGCGCCACCAGATCGACCGAGCACGCTTCCAGCGCTTCACGGGCTGATGGGTTGCTAAGCAGAGCCAGCAACAGATGCTCGACGGTCATAAACTCGTGACGGTGCTCGCGCGCTCTGGCGAAAGCCATGTTTAAACTGAGTTCCAGTTCTTGATTGAGCATAGGCACCTCCCCCAATTTTCATGCCTGTATCAGGCTTGTTCCAGCGTACACAACAGTGGATGCTCGTTCTCCCTCGCGTACTGATTCACCATGGCAACTTTGGTCTCGGCGACTTCTGCCGTAAAGACACCACAAATTGCTTTACCCTGATAGTGAACCGTTAGCATCAGTTGTGTTGCGCGTTCTACATCATAAGAAAAGAATTTTTGTAACACGTCAATAACAAACTCCATCGGAGTGTAATCATCATTGACCAATATCACTTTATACATCGATGGGGGCTT
This sequence comes from Kluyvera sichuanensis, assembly GCF_014218705.1. Taxonomy (GTDB): domain Bacteria; phylum Pseudomonadota; class Gammaproteobacteria; order Enterobacterales; family Enterobacteriaceae; genus Kluyvera; species Kluyvera sichuanensis. Next base: position 280,864 of record NZ_JABBJF010000002.1, read on the forward strand.
AAGCCCATCCTGAAGTTTATCTGCCGAAAGCTGGTCGAAATCCAGCCAGTCTCTGGTCTTACTCATTGTCAGTCATCATTGTGGGTGTCATCTCGTGCTGCTGACGTTCCTGTTTGCACTTTAGCGCCTCGTAGTATTGACGGTATTAATGACACATTTACCGTCTGCTACGCAGCCACTTGCTCCTGTGCATACACGTTCTAAATTTACTGTAGATCATAGATAGCTATCACCTATAGCTGTCATTCGCGAACTCTGTCACATTCCCGTCAATAGCGTTAACTGCTTCAAATTTTGATGCATTTTCCCCCTTCAGCCTCCCTCAAACGCTTGACGCATTGTGCGAAATATCTAAATTGTACTGGCGAGAGTTGGTGAGGTTTTGAACAACTCCTGACTCCACCACCGGTTCATTCCATCTACTTATAAACGTATAATAGTGTTACGAAGGATGTCGAAGTATGGAAATGGGTACTGTTAAGTGGTTCAACAATGCTAAAGGGTTCGGTTTTATTTGCCCGGAAGGCGGTGGCGAGGACATCTTCGCCCATTACTCCACCATCCAGATGGATGGGTACAGAACGTTAAAAGCCGGGCAATCCGTCCAGTTTGATGTCCACGAGGGGCCGAAAGGTAATCATGCCAGCGTGATTATCCCTCTGGAAGCAGAAACAGCCGCCTAGTTACTGCCCCATTGTGTACATCCCGCTGTCAAAATGCCAGTCCTTCTGACTGGCATTTTTTCATTTCTTTTGCGCTTATTCCCGCGCCAGCGCATCGACCGGATCGAGCCGGGCGGCGTTGCGCGCAGGTAGCCAACCAAACAGCACACCGGTCAGCGTCGAGCAGATAAATGCCGTCAGCAGCGCCAGCGGCGAGAAGCCAATTTCCCATCCCGGCAGCACCAACTGTAAGAGCAGCGCAATCATCATGGAAAGCGCCACACCGATCGCGCCGCCGACAAGGCAGACCAGGATCGCCTCTATCAGGAACTGCTGCAGCACGTTGCTGGCTCGCGCCCCAACCGCCATACGAATGCCGATTTCCCGGGTACGCTCGGTCACCGACACCAGCATAATGTTCATCACCCCAATACCGCCCACCACCAGCGAAATCACCGCCACCAGCGTTAAGAACAGCTGTAATGTATGTGTGGTGCGTTCCGCGGTTTTCAAGACGCTGTCCATGTTCCAGACAAAGAAATCTTTCTTCCCGTGCCGCAGGTTTAACAGCCGAGTGAGTTGCTCTTCGGCAAGGCTGCTGTCGTAACCCTCTTTCACCCTGACGGTAATCGAGTTGAGCCACGTCTGTCCCATCACCCTCCCGGACATCGTCGAGTAAGGTAACCAGACACGCAGAATTTTGCTGCTGCCAAACATCGACTGTTTTTCATCTGCCACGCCGATAACCGTCGCGGGCATATTGCCGACCAGGATGACTTCACCCACCACATTCGCTTTATTCGGGAACAGCTGGCGTCGCGTGTTACCATCAAGCACCACCACCTGTGAACGCTCCGCGGCCTGCACATCGTTAAAGGTGTTCCCTTCGCTGAAGGTCATACCGTAGACGTTAAAATAGTGCTGACCAATGCCTTGAACGCTGGCAGCCACATCAATATTGCCGGCCCTGACACGCAGGTTTTTTGATACCGAGGGAGTGACCGAACTGACCCACGACTGCTTTTCAATCGCCAGCAGGTCGTCGTATTTCAACGACTGCTGGTACTGCGGGTCATCATCGCCAAAATCTTTCCCCGGATAGACATCAATAGTGTTGGTGCCGATGGCGCGAATATCCGCCAGCACCATCTGCTTAGCCGCGTCGCCCACCACCACGATAGAAACCACAGAGGCGATGCCGATGATAATGCCCAGCATGGTCAGCAATGTGCGCATTTTATTGGCGACCATCGCGCGCCAGGCCATCGACAGCGCTTCGCGGAAGCTGTTGCTGAACTGCTGCCAGCCGGACGCATTCTGAGTCGCGGGTTTGCGCGCCGCCACCGTAGTCTGACGCGGGGGCGGATTATGGATAATTTCGCCGTCACGAATCTCAATCACTCGCTCGGCTTGTGCGGCAACCTGCGGGTCGTGGGTGACGATAATAATGGTGTGACCCTGCTCTTTTAGCTGATGCAGGATAGCCATCACCTCTTCACCCGAATGGGTATCGAGCGCCCCCGTGGGTTCATCAGCAAGTATCACCTGGCCGCCGTTCATCAGCGCGCGGGCGATACTGACGCGCTGCTGCTGGCCGCCGGAAAGCTGCGAAGGGGCATAATCCACGCGATCGGCAAGCCCAAGACGCTGCAGCAGTTCTTCCGCGCGTTCAAGACGGGCTTTGCGCTCCATGCCAGCATAGACGGCTGGCACTTCAACATTCTGCGCGGCCGTCAGGTGAGACAGCAGATGGTAGCGCTGAAAGATAAAGCCAAAATGCTCGCGCCGCAGCGCGGCCAGCGCATCGCTATCCAGCGTCGCGACATCGACCCCGGCAACCCGATAAGTCCCGCTTGTAGGCTTATCAAGACAGCCGAGGATATTCATCAGGGTGGATTTACCCGAGCCGGAAGCGCCGACAATCGCCACCATCTCACCGGCGTTAATTTGCAGAGAGATGCCTTTAAGCACATCCACGCTGCCGTCACCGGACGGGTAGCTGCGGCGGATGTTGCTCAGTTCAAGCAGTGCGGTCATTGTGCGGCCCCGGCTTTACCTTCTCCGGTAATCACCTCATCGCCCGCGTCCAGCCCTTTGGCAATTTCCACATCGGTGTCGTTGCGCGCGCCAATCACGACTTCACGGGTTTTCACCTCGCCGTTACGCAGCAGACGCACGTTGTAGCGGTTGTCTCCCACGTTCTCGCCCAGCGCGGAAAGCGGGATGGTCAGCACATCGTTTACGCCGCTGAGCTGGATATGTACCTGAGCCGTCATGTCGAGGCGCAAAACGCCCTGCGGGTTAGGCACTTCAAAACGGGCATAGTAGAAGATGGCGTCGTTGACCTTCTCCGGCGTTGGCAGAATGTCTTTGAGCGTGCCTTCATAACGCGTCAGCGGGTCACCCAGCACCGTAAACCAGGCTTTCTGCCCTGGTTTAAGGTGGATAACATCAGCCTCCGACACCTGCGCTTTCACCAGCATCGTACGGAGATCGGCAAGGGTCAGAATATTCGGCGCCTGCTGGGCGGCAATCACCGTCTGCCCCTGCAGGGTAGTAATTTGCGTAACTTCACCCGCCATAGGCGCGACGATACGCGTGAAATCGAGGTTGGTTTTGGCGGTATCAAGAGAGGCCTGATTTCGCTTAATTTGTGCGTCAATTGTGCCAATCTGCGCCTTTTTCACCACCATTTCGGTGGCAGCGGTATCCAGATCCTGGCGCGAAATCGCCTGGGTTTTTGCCAGTTGCTGCTGGCGTGAAAGGGTTACACTCGCCAGCTTCCATTCGGCTTCAGCCTGCTGGCGCTGCGCTCGCAGTTCCATCAACGTGGCTTCTACCTCTTTTATCTGGTTTTGCGCCTGTTCGGGGTCAATCACCCCCAACAGCTGATCTTTCGCGACTTTATCGCCAATGCTTACCGACAGCGTTTTCAACTGCCCACTCACCTGCGCACCAACGTCTACTTTGCGCAGCGCGTCAAGCTTACCGGTAGCCAGCACGCTCTGCTCCAGGGAGCCCTTACGGACAATCAACGTCTGGTAGTTGGGCAACGGCGCGTTCAGCGTTTTCCAGACCGCTATCACGGCGATAATCACGACGATTGCCGCGATGACATAGCGTTTTTTAAACTTTCCCTTGATGTTCATAAAAATCCTGAATTCCCCAGTGTATCCATCAGAATGAAAAGGCAAGCGTAAACAAAATATAAACAATCACTAAAGATATCTAAGAATTTTCCGATGATTGAGAATTGGTTTAGTTTTCCAATTGTAAACTTTGGAAAAGTTTTTTATATCAGGTCGCCATCAATGTCTCAGCTCAGTGATAACTCTCTTCCCCCAGCGCATTCTTTCTCCGGCCTTGGGCTGTTTTTCAGCCTGTTCAGCGGGCAGTGGCGTCCTAGCGAACACTGGCATAAAAACAGCTTCCGGCGGAAGTTTATGGTGCGTTCTTTATTGATGCCACGCTTAAACCGCGATTGGATGCACGAATTATCTCAATGGTCAAATCTTAACGCGGTCATGGCCCGTCAACCTCGCCTGCCGGTGCGACTGCATCGTCCTTATCTGGCGGTCAATTTCCCTCGCCCTTTGATTGTGGATGCGCTGCGTTATCACTATAAGCTGTTATCCGAGGCAATGTCCCCTGAAGAGTTTGAGACCTATCTGAAATCGCAGTATTTCCCACTTGCAAAACTAGAGGGGAAAAACGGTGAGGTCTTCAGCATTGAACTGACCATGGATGTCAATCTCGACAAAGAGGGCGATAGCACTATCCTGATGCGTAACGCGAATGGCGATACGCTGGCGGAAATGACCTTTACCATCCTGAGCTATCAGAACCAACGGACGCTGTTTATCGGTGGCCTCCAGGGCGGTAAACGTGAACTTCCTCATGAAGCCATTCAGGAAGCGACCAAAGCCTGCCACGGCCTGTTCCCGAAACGCCTGGTGATGGAAGCCGTTTGCCACTTTGCAGGCCGTCTGCAGGTGGAACAAATTCTCGCCGTCAGCAACACGGTCCATATTTTCCGTGGCGAGCGCTACCACGATAAAAACAAAGCCGTCCTTTCGGATTACGACAGCTTTTGGGAAGCCGTAGGCGGTGAATGCGATCAAAACCGCTATTTCCATATCCCTGTCACTATTGCCCGCAAAGATCTTGCCGAAATTGCGAGCAAAAAACGCGCAGAGTACCGCCGCCGCTTTGAGTTGCTGGATACCATTGGCACGCAAATGTCGACGCTCTTTGGCCAGCGCTAATCTCTTTTTCTACGCACTGCTGATGTGGTGCGTAGAAATACGCAGAAAACAGACACCACCAAACCTAAACGCTTCATCAACAAAGATTAATCTCCACAATTCTTACATTTGTTGAAATTGTGTTGAGCATCTCGTTGCTTAAATAGGCAAATCTTTCTTATGAGATTATTCCTATGTCCAGCCTCGCCGAACTTTCCCTCTCCACTGCCCTGCAGCCAGAATCCAGTTGGCATTTCTTTCGGCTGCTATCAACCGGTGCGTTAACGCCTGGCCGAGCGTGGGAAAATCCAGGCTATCGCTTTAAGTTCATGCTGCGTTCACTGAGCACGCCGCGCATGACCGGCAAGCTGCTGGCGAACCTGGCAAAACAACCACATTTAAAACAGATCCTTGATGTACAGCCTGGTCTACCGTGCCGTCTGCACCGTCCGTGGTTGTCTGTCCACACCGATCATCAACAGATCATCGAGGCGTTAAGCTGGCACTACCAGCAGTTGCTGAGCCATCTGCCGGAACGCGTAGCTAAAGGCTACCTCTCACCGCACGGCGCGCTGTTGGCGACCATTAACGGCAAAGACGGTCAGCAGTACGCTATTCGCCTCAACGCAGATGCCATGCAGGATAAAGAAGGTGAAGCCACACTAACGTTTCGTGATGAAAACAACACCGTGCTGGCGGAGCTAACATTTACGTTATGCCAGTTCAACGGGGTGGATACCTTTTATATTGGGGGTTTGCAGGGGGCGAAGGCGCACGTTCCGCACCAGCTTATCCAAACCGCGACGAAAGCCTGTCATGGCCTGTTCCCGAAACGCCTGGTGGTGGATGCGCTGTTAACGCTGGCGACACCGCTGTCGGTAGAACACGTTCGCGCCGTCAGCAACGAGACGCATATCTACCAGAGCCTGCGCTATCGTCGTAAAAAACGCGACAAACTGCATGCCGATTACAACAGCTTCTGGGAATCGCTCAGCGCAACGGTAGATAGCAAAGGAGATTACGTGCTGCCGCTGATGCTGCCGCGTAAAACCATGGAAGAGATTGCCAGCAAAAAACGGGCGGAGTACCGCCGCCGCTACGAGCTGCTGGATACGCTCCAGCAGCAGATTTTGCAGACCAGCACGCGCTAATCTGCCTTCCCGCGCGCCAGCCAGACGACGCGGGAAAACATTTTCTTCAGTAAAGGCGGTACGGCTTCAGTACCCCGTCGCCCCGCCTCCATCGCCACTTCAATGGCCAGATCGGGTTTTGACGACCGATGGATAGCTTTGGTAATCACCCGGCGCATGTTCATCGGAATATTTTCCGGCAGCTGTGCAACACGGTGATAGACGCTGGAAAAGCCCTGCTTATACATAAAGTGTTCCATGTCCAGCGCCGGCAACGTGGTCAGGTGATGGTGCTCCTGATCCCGATCATTATTGAGCAACCCCCGCACGGTGGCGGCGTACTTTTTACCGGCCTCGTCACCGTCGACCAGCACGTGCCATTCAATACCCATCCGGCGCGCAAACTTGATAAGCGGCTTTAATCCCGACTGAGCAAATTCAATCACCTTCACCCCTTCAGCATCAAAGTGATGGCCGCACTGGCGCGCCAGTTCGTTAATCACCCAGGTTTCCGTCTCGCCTTCCACCAGCAGCCAGCAGCGGGCAAACAGCGATGAAGCGCGGTTAAAGCGGATATGGAAGGAGATGCGGCGGCTATCTTCAGCGTTCATCCCTTCCGGCCCTAAGCGCCAGGCAGAAACGCGGGACGATTCACGCACCAGACGGCAAACGTACTGCATCGGCGTCAGCGACAGCAGTTCACCAGAGTTCGTGGTGGCAATACGCTGCAATGGCAGCAGGTTCAGCAGGCTCCAGGCCACGGAGAGCATAATGGGGTGCAGTCGGGTTTCCGGGTCTTCCACCAGCAGCAGCGGGCGAGCGTCTTTATCCAGCCTGACCGTCCCTTTCGCCTGCAATAAGGTGGCAAACATGCCCAGCAGGATCACCCGGTGATTGCGGGCGCCGGGTTTATCTATCATGCGGTTAATAAGATCGAGATAGCGCCAGCTACGCTGCTCATCGTGAGAGCGCCGACGCATCAGGCGCTGGATCGCCGGGCCGGATCCCTGTTCAGAAAAGTAGTGTTCGAGCAGTTGCCCCATCGCCGAGAGCCCCTGGCGAATTTGCCCGTCGCTCAGGTTCTGTGGGCTGGTGACCAGCTCACGCGACAAATAATCCAGCTGACGGGCGGTAATCTCGACATCCGGTACGTTCGGCACGGTGCCGTTACGAATACGACGCATAAAACGGGCATCGCGCAGGCGCAGCACCGGCATCAGGCGAATCAGTTCGCGCGCGCAGGCATCGATATCATCCAGTTCCAGCGCCTGGCCGTCGCTGTCGATAAAGCTGCGTAAAGTCAGTACGCTACCGTCGGCGGCCAGTTCACCTTCCAGGCGATAGAAAATGCGCTGATAGCCGTCAGGGCACAGCGACCAGCAGCCGGTGAGGCCACGGTAACGACGCCCGCGGTAGCGTCCCGGCTCGTTCTCGCGAAAGGTCAGAATAATATGCAGATGATGTTCGCGCCCCTGAACATCGCCGGGCGGGAACCAGAAATCGTTGCGGACAAAGTGATACAGCCCTTCATGCGGGGAAAGCAGCAGCGTCAATGCATCCAGCAGACTCGACTTACCCCAGGCGTTTTCGCCGATTAAGACATTATTTTGTTCCAGCATTAACGACAAACGGTTGATGCCGCGAAACCCTGCAATCTCGGTGCGCTCAAGAAGCATAACTCCTCCGTAACACAATACGCCTGCTCTCCTTTCATTCTCGCAGTATAGCGGCATGGAGGGGCGTTGACATCCGCTCATTCCCTTACTTTCAGGTAGAAGAAGGCGTCATTAACCGTGCAAAGTAATAAAATGCGCTCTCAATCACTCTTCACGATTATTCCGAAAATAATGCACTACACTCTAAATTAAAGAATGAATTGCTCAAGGATTAACACCACATTGTTTTGTATCAAAGTTCGCGTATTTATTTAACTGGTTAAGGGATGACGTTAGTTTCTAAAATAGCGCTGACTATGCCTGCCGCTCAATTCAGGCCGGTATAAATTCAGTCGTCATCCTTTATGACGATGATATTTTTAATTCGAGGTGGTTATGTTTAGAAAATTGGCTGCAGAGTGCTTTGGCACCTTCTGGCTGGTATTTGGTGGTTGCGGCAGTGCGGTTCTGGCTGCAGCATTCCCAGAGTTAGGGATTGGCTTTGCGGGTGTGGCGCTGGCGTTCGGTTTAACCGTTCTCACCATGGCTTTTGCTGTAGGGCACATTTCTGGCGGCCATTTTAACCCGGCAGTGACGCTGGGCCTGTGGGCGGGCGGTCGTTTCCCGGCTAAAGACGTTATCGGTTATATCATTGCTCAGGTTGTGGGCGGGATTATCGCTGCTGCTATTCTGTATCTCATCGCCAGCGGTAAAGCAGGCTTTGACGCAGCAGCCAGTGGTTTCGCTTCTAACGGCTACGGCGAACACTCACCGGGTGGCTACTCCATGCTGTCCGCTATCGTGATTGAAATCGTATTGACCTGTGGCTTCCTGCTGGTTATCCACGGTGCAACTGATAAAAATGCGCCAGCGGGCTTCGCCCCTATTGCTATCGGTCTGGCGCTGACCCTGATCCACCTGATCAGCATCCCAGTGACTAACACCTCTGTTAACCCGGCGCGTAGTACTGCAGTGGCTATCTTCCAGGGCGGTTGGGCACTGAACCAGCTGTGGCTCTTCTGGGTCATGCCAATTATCGGCGGTATCCTCGGTGGTCTGATTTATCGCACCCTGCTGGAAAAGAAATAATACGGCTGTAGCCCGGACGAGGCGCTCAGGCGCCGACTCCGGGTATCCCCGGCGGCGCTTCGCTTGGCCGGGCTACATAAGAAAGACCCGGCTTTGTCGGGTCTTTCTTTTTTCGTGGCTTTACTCAGAATGGGGTTTTCGGTAGTGTCTGTGCGCTATTTCAACACTGCAAGGAACTGAGCTCGCCATGTTATCGGGATTGCTAATCATTCTGGTGCCACTCATTATCGGCTACCTTATCCCCCTCACCCACCGCAGCGCGCTGCAGCTAATCAACCGTCTGCTGAGCTGGATTGTTTATCTTATTCTCTTCTTTATGGGGATCAGTCTGGCATTCCTGGATAATCTGGCGGATAACCTGTTAGCTATTTTCCACTATTCCGCCATTAGTATTGTGGTTATTTTAGCGTGCAATATGCTGGCGCTAATGTGGCTTGAAAAAGTGCGTCCGTGGGGGCATCCACACCATCAGGAAAAATTACCGTCCCGCGTCGCCATGGCGCTGGAATCATTAAAACTGTGCTTTGTGGTTATAGCCGGTTTTGTGGTTGGACTAAGCGGTTTTGCTTTTTTACAGCATGCCACCGACGCCAGCGAATATACGCTTATCTTCCTCCTGTTCCTTGTAGGTATTCAGCTGAGAAATAGTGGTATGACGCTGCGACAGATAATTCTCAACCGCCGTGGCATGCTAATTGCGCTGGTGGTGGTCGCAAGCTCTATGGTAGCCGGGGTGATTAACGCTTTTCTGCTCGGACTGCCGATTAAAACCGGAATGGCGATGGCCTCAGGATTCGGCTGGTATTCGCTCTCAGGTATTCTTCTGACTGATGCTTATGGCCCGGTGATCGGCAGCGCCACCTTCTTTAATGACCTCGCGCGCGAACTGCTCGCCATCATGCTGATCCCCGGTCTGGTTCGCCGCAGTCGCTCAACGGCGCTGGGGCTATGTGGCGCAACGTCAATGGACTTTACCCTGCCGGTGCTACAACGTTCCGGTGGCGTAGAAATGGTGCCACCTGCCATCGTCCACGGCTTCCTGCTGAGCCTGTTGGTTCCTCTGATGATGGCCTTCTTCACCGCCTGATACCTCTATGGCGGTAGCCCCGGCTGCCGCCAAAATTGCGCTAAATCAACCTCCCTTTAAGTTGCACCAGAAATCCCTTTTCAAGGCTAAGCACCAGGCTTACCCTTAAACATGTATATTAAATATAACTTTAAAAGGTGTGACCATGTTTTGTGTGCAATGTGAACAAACCATCCGTACTCCGGCAGGGAACGGCTGCTCTTATGCACAGGGTATGTGCGGTAAGACCGCAGAAACGTCCGATCTGCAGGATCTGCTGATTGCGTCCCTGCAAGGTCTGTCCGCATGGGCGGTTAAAGCTCGCGAATACGGCATTATCAGCCACGACGTCGATAACTTCGCCCCGCGCGCGTTCTTCTCTACCCTGACTAACGTTAACTTCGATTCCCCACGTATCGTTGGCTATGCCCGTGAAGCAATCGCGATGCGTGATGAGCTGAAAGCACAGTGCCTGGCCGTAGATGCCAACGCCACCGTTGATAACCCAATGGCTGACCTGCAGCTGGCCAGCGACGATCTGGGAGCCCTGCAACAGCAGGCCGCTGAGTTCACCCCAAACAAAGATAAAGCCGCTATCGGTGAAAACATTATGGGCCTGCGTCTGCTGTGCCTGTACGGCCTGAAAGGTGCGGCGGCCTATATGGAACATGCCCACGTTCTCGGCCAGTACGACAACGACATCTACGCGCAGTACCACAAAATCATGGCGTGGCTGGGCACCTGGCCTTCCGACATGAACGCTCTGCTGGAGTGTTCAATGGAAATCGGCCAGATGAACTTCAAAGTGATGAGCATTCTGGACGCTGGCGAAACCACTAAATACGGTCACCCAACGCCAACTCAGGTCAACGTGAAAGCGACCGAAGGTAAATGTATTCTGATCTCCGGCCACGACCTGAAAGACCTTTACAACCTGCTGGAGCAAACTGAAGGCACCGGCGTTAACGTCTATACCCACGGCGAAATGCTGCCAGCACACGGCTACCCAGAGCTGCGTAAATTCAAACACCTGATCGGTAACTACGGCAGCGGCTGGCAGAACCAGCAGGTTGAATTCGCCCGCTTCCCTGGCCCAATCGTGATGACCTCTAACTGCATCATCGACCCAACCGTAGGCGCTTACGACGACCGTATCTGGACCCGTAGCATCGTCGGCTGGCCGGGCGTAAGCCACCTTGAAGGCGACAACTTCGGCCCGGTTATCGCTCAGGCACAGCAGATGGCTGGCTTCCCGTACAGCGAAATCCCACACCTGATCACCGTTGGTTTTGGCCGTCAGACCCTGCTGGGCGCAGCGGATACTCTGATCGATCTGGTGAGCCGCGAAAAACTGCGTCACATCTTCCTGGTCGGCGGCTGCGACGGCGCACGCGGTGAACGTAACTACTTCACCGATTTCGCCACCAGCGTACCGGATGACTGCCTGATCCTGACCCTGGCCTGCGGTAAATACCGCTTCAACAAGCTGGAGTTCGGCGATATCGAAGGCCTGCCGCGTCTGGTCGATGCCGGTCAGTGTAACGATGCTTACTCTGCCATCATCCTGGCGGTAACGCTGGCAGAAAAACTGGGCTGTGGCGTGAACGACCTGCCGCTGTCTCTGGTGCTCTCCTGGTTCGAACAGAAGGCAATTGTGATCCTGCTGACCCTGCTCTCTCTGGGCGTGAAAAACATCGTGACTGGCCCAACTGCGCCAGGCTTCTTCACGCCGGACCTGCTGGCAGTCCTCAACGAGAAATTCGGTCTGCGTTCCGTGACTACCGTTGAAGAAGATATGAAGCAGCTGCTGAGCGCGTAAGGAGTAAAGAATGACAATGCCAACACATCAGTGCCCATGGCGGATGCAGGTTCACCACATCCATCAGGAAACGCCGGACGTATGGACAATTTCGTTGCTCTGCCACGACTATTATCCGTACCACGCCGGGCAGTATGCACTGGTCAGCGTGCGCAACTCAGCGGATACGCTGCGTGCTTACACTATCTCCTCTACGCCGGGCGTGAGCGAATACATTACGCTGACCGTCCGCCGTATTGATGACGGTGCCGGTTCGCAGTGGCTGACCCGCGATGTGAAGCGCGGCGACTACATCTGGCTGTCCGATGCGATGGGTGAATTTACCTGTGAAGATAAAGCAGATGACAAGTTCCTGATGCTGGCCGCCGGCTGCGGCGTTACGCCGATTATGTCGATGCGTCGCTGGTTGGCGAAGTACCGTCCAGAGGCCGATGTCCAGGTTATTTTTAACGTGCGCTCGCCACAGGATGTCATTTTTGCCGAAGAGTGGCGCCAGTATCCGGTCACGCTGGTCGCGGAAAATAATGCAACCCATGGCTTTGTTTCTGGCCAACTGAGTACTGAACTGCTGAAAAGCGTGCCGGACCTGGCTTCTCGCACCGTGATGACCTGCGGCCCAGCGCCGTACATGGACATGGTCGAGAACGAGGTGAAGGCGCTTGGCGTGATGCGTTTCTTTAAAGAGAAATTCTTTACCCCGGTGGCTGATGCAGCAACCAGCGGCCTGAAGTTCACCAAGCTGCAGCCGGCAAAAGAGTTCTACGCACCGGTCGGCACCACGCTGCTGGACGCGCTGGAAAGTAACAAAATGCCAATCGTTGCCGCATGCCGCGCAGGCGTTTGCGGTTGCTGTAAAACCAAAGTGGTTTCCGGCGAGTATACGGTTACCAGCACCATGACGTTGACCGAGGCAGAAATCGCCGACGGCTACGTACTGGCATGCTCCTGCCATCCGCAGGGCGATCTGGTACTGGCGTAATCGGCGCTACGATGTGAAAAGGCCACCCGGTTTTGCCGGGTGGCCTTTTTTACGTCTGTGGGTGCCATGAAGATAGCCAACACATAAAGAGTGGCGGGGATGACTCCCCGCCGGTGCTCTTACTCGGATTCGTAAGCCGTAAAACAGCCACCTCGGTTTGCCCCGTTTTCAGACGCACCTCGCAGAGATCTTTTCTCGTTATCAGCACCACCATAACAACGGTAATACAGATAATTATCAATGTGATAAATCTCCAGCTTTGCTGCTTCATGGCTAACATCTCCTTGCCTTTCGGCGGGTAAGAGGCTAGCCTGTATGTGTCGAGCATACAGGTACCCCATTCGATTTAGAGTCGAGTGGGGCTTTTCTCTATCTACCGCAGAGTACCTGAAGCAGATAGCCTCAAGCACCCGAGCGCATTTTCACCCTTTCCTGCATTACCGTCTGCCGAGATGTCGGTCCGAATACAGACTATTGCCAGGCTGATTTCCCGCCCAGCGCATATTTGCCAGCACCGAGAAACGCAATCGCCAGCGCCGCCACAAAGAAGTACACCAGACTTTCAATCGCCCATGCCCCGGTTTTATCCAGCGCGACGGTTTTATCCAGCCCAACCATCAGCCATGCCACAACCATCGTAAACGCTAACACCAGCGCCGCAGGGCGGGTCAGTACCCCGAGGATCAGCAGGATAGGCGCAACCACCTCACCCACCAGCACGCCATAGGCGATAAAGCCCGGCAGCCCTTTTGCTACCAGCATCGCACTAATCCCGTCAACCCCATCAAACAACTTGTGCAGCCCATGGAACAGCATCAGGCCGCCGACGACAAGACGCAGTAATAATTTGCCAAAATCCTCGTGCGACAACGTGCGGTTCACTGCCTGGAGCAACTTTATAATCATTTAAATTTTTTCCCTGTTTATCCCTGTAGAACATTTACCGTACTACTTCTCATTTACGAAAAATACCTGCTGAAAATAAGGGTATTTTTTGAGTGAAACGACGGATTTAATCTGAAAGTGTAACCTGTATCACAATTCAATCGGGTAAATACAAAGAAAAGCACTGAACGACGACTCATAGACCACTTAGTGGAGTCAGAAATAAATCCATTACACGACGTTCTGATTTAGACCTTTAGTTATACTATTTTAAATAACCAGACTTTGAATCGGCTTTAGGATTTTTCACTTTAACTATAAGCTACCACCTTATCAATCGGATAAACATTTGTATAATTAATCATATAATGGAATAGTACTTAATTACTCAAGCTTAATATTTAATATCAATCCTTCATGCTGTATATTTTCAATCCATGTCAGTAGCATGGGTATCTTCAATAAATATGTCTGATGAAGAATATGGAAATCATTGTATTATAATCTGATGGATGCAGAAAAGAATGCGAGATAAATTGTTGGTGATGTTCTTAATGGTATTGTTACTAATACTCTGTTTATACTATCCCCACGTATGATGCACTCATAGCGGGGATAAATTATAGAGGGTAACAAATTGGTGGTTCTTATACCGCCAGGATAGTTAGCCTGATACGATTTTTGATCAATAAACATTTTATTTCATCATACACACCATCATAGCCACAATCTTTTTTCAGATACGTTCGTTGAACGAGGAATTCGTAGGTTCGGAACAAATTATAGCTTTGCACGCTAAATTTTAAGTTTAATTTAACCATTGCATTGCGTATGTAATTCAGAGCGCTTTTTTTACTGACTCGCAACTCTTTTGATATTTTCAGTATATCCTCCCCCATAAAAAACATTCGAACCGCCAATAACTCATTTCTCGGCACTAGTCTTTGAAATAAGATATTTCCAATATTATAATGACAGTTATTTCTGGATTTTGCATTCCTGATAAAATCATTAACTTTAGATTCAATTTCATTTATTTCTGATGATAATTCGATATATATCACCGGACAGACGAAATTAACATGCTGTAGTAGGTATATTTCATTTATGTTATTAACAAGCATAAAAATACCACATGCCGTCACTAATTTATTGGAATTCAAATACATCAATGCCTCTGGCATCGTTGTATCAATGATCAGAAAGCAAGGCTCACAGTTAAAACTATCACACTTTTGTATTATGCCTTCCATTCCCTTCATGAGTGGAAAATTATTGGTCACAAATGAAATCATCATTTTCCCAGAGTTTTAAAGATATTTAACAATAGCAATAAACATATATGTTTTTATTTTTTAAAATGTAACAGGAATGATCTTTGCAACAAAAATAATTCAACATCATTAAGTTGCTGGCTTTAAAAATCACATTTCTTTTACACACATTATTATTACCACTTTGATTAACGCTATGTCATTACGGGGATTTAAATTATGGGTAAAGGCATAAAAAGTATATTTATATTAATGATACACGTCACCTTGCATTAAAAATGCTAATATAAAAATTGAATAATCTCATTGACTAAAACGTTAATACACTACCTTCATTGCTTATTTTAACCCTAACCATTGGTTCGATTTGCGCCCAACGTAACCAGGATCGATAGAGAACCGAAGATAAAAAAACCGAATGAGGGTGACGCGATCAAACTGGCGAAAAACCACTGGCTCAGGTAAAAATGGGGGCATTATTCTGAGTTAAAAGGAAATGCCGTGATCGACCTACGCAGTGATACCGTAACCCGCCCGACGCGCGCCATGCAGGAAGAGATGATGGCCGCACCGGTCGGTGATGATGTTTATGGCGACGACCCTACCGTTAACGCCCTCCAGCAATACGCCGCTGAACTGTCTGGTAAAGAGGCGGCGCTTTTCTTACCTACCGGTACCCAGGCCAACCTGGTAGCCCTGCTGAGCCACTGCGAACGCGGTGAAGAGTATATTGTCGGCCAGGGCGCGCATAACTATCTGTATGAAGCGGGCGGTGCCGCGGTGCTGGGCAGTATCCAGCCACAACCTATTGATGCCGCCTCAGACGGCACGCTGCCGCTCGATAAAGTGGCAGCAAAAATCAAAGCCGACGATATCCACTTCGCGCGCACTAAGCTGCTGAGCATCGAAAACACCCACAACGGCAAAGTGCTGCCGCAAGCGTACCTGAAAGACGCGTGGGAATTTACCCGCGAGCGCGGCCTGGCACTGCACGTAGACGGCGCACGCATCTTCAACGCCCTGGTCAGCTATGGCTGCGAGCTTAAAGATATCGCCCAGTACTGCGACTCGTTCACCATCTGCCTCTCTAAAGGCCTCGGCACACCGGTTGGTTCACTGCTGGTTGGCAGCCACGACTACATTAAGCGCGCAAACCGCTGGCGTAAAATGACCGGCGGCGGAATGCGCCAGGCAGGCATTCTGGCGGCAGCCGGGCTGTATGCGCTGAAAAACAACGTTGCCCGCCTACAGGATGACCACGACAACGCCGCATGGCTTGCCGAGCAGTTGCGTGAGATTGGTGCGGATGTGATGCGCCATGATACCAATATGCTGTTTGTCCGCGTCGGCGACGCTCACGCTGCCCAGTTGGGTGAGTACATGAAGGAACGTGGGGTATTGATTAACGCCTCCCCTGTCGTGCGCCTGGTGACCCATCTGGACGTTAATCGCCAGCAGCTCACGGAAGTCGTCTCGCACTGGAAAGCCTTTTTAGCCCGCTAAGGAGCCTGACGTGCCACGTACTATTCTGGTTTTTGGTGCCAGCGGCTATATCGGCCAGCACCTGGTGTCTGAATTAAGCCAACGCGGATATACCGTGCGGGCCGTGGCGCGTCGTATTGAGCGGCTGCAAAAACTTCAGCTTCCGGGCGTGACCTGTTATTCGGTCGATCTGGAAAAAACCACCGATGTCGCCAGGCTGCTTAACGGCGTCGATACCGTCTACTACCTGGTACACGGTATGGGTGAGAGTAAAGATTTTATTAAGCACGAACGTCGGGTGGCGGAAAACGTGCGCGACGCGCTACTGATAACCCCGGTTAAGCAACTGATCTTCTTAAGCTCGCTCCAGGCTCCGGAACATGAACAGTCCCCGCATCTGCGCGCCCGCCAGCTCACCGCCGATATTTTGCGCAGCGCGGGCGTACCGGTGAGCGAACTGCGTGCCGGCATCATTGTCGGCGCGGGTTCAGCCGCTTTTGAGGTGATGCGCGACATGGTGTACAACCTGCCGGTACTTACCCCGCCGCGCTGGGTACGTTCGCGTACCACCCCTATCGCGCTGGAAAATCTGCTGGTCTACCTGGTCGAGCTCTTAAACCATCCGTCACCGGAACACCGCGTGTTCGAAGCGGCGGGCCCGGAGGAGTTGACCTACCAGCAGCAGTTTGAACATTTTATGGCGGTCAGCGGTCGCCATCGGCCGCTTATCCCGATCCCACTTCCCACCAGCTGGATCTCGGTGTGGTTCTTAAACGTAATTACCTCCGTGCCGCCGACGATCGCCAAAGCGCTGATCCAGGGATTAAAGCACGATCTGCTGGCGGACGATCGCACGCTGCGGGCGCTGATCCCGCAGCAGTTGATCCCTTTCGACGAAGCGGTGCGCCGCACGCTGGAAGAGGAAAAAAAGCTCGCCAACTCCAGCGACTGGGGCTACGACGCGCAGGCCTTTGCCCGCTGGCGACCCGAGTACGGCTTTTTTGCCAAGCAAGCTGGCTTTACCGTACAGACTTCCGCGAGCCTCCCCGCCCTGTGGCAGGTAGTTAATCGTCTGGGCGGTAAAGAGGGCTATTTCTTCGGTAACGTACTGTGGAAAACGCGCGCAGCGATGGATCTGCTGGTCGGCCATCGGCTCGCCAAAGGCCGCCCGCCGCGAGATATGCTACAGGTAGGTGATACCGTCGACAGCTGGAAGGTGATTATCGTTGAGCCGGAAAAAGCGCTAACCTTATTGTTCGGCATGAAGGCGCCGGGCCTTGGTCGTCTGAGTTTTACCATGGTCGATAAAGGCACGCATCGCGAGCTGGACGTTCGCGCCTGGTGGCATCCGCACGGTATGCCAGGATTACTGTACTGGCTATTGATGATCCCGGCACATCTGTTTATCTTCCGGGGAATGGCGCGGCGTATCACCCGTCTGGCAGAAGAAGCGACAGGAAAAAGTGCGCAATAACCCTTTTTCGTCTTAGTTTCCCATTGCATACGAGTGAAATAAACGGAAGAATGCGCACGAAAAACTTTTTTAACACTGTGGATGATTATGAAGGTACTGGTCACCGGCGCCACCAGCGGGTTAGGCAGAAACGCGGTTGAATATCTGCGTAGCAGAGGCATCAGCGTCAGAGCGAGCGGTCGCAACGAAGCGATGGGCAAACTGCTGGAAAAAATGGGCGCGGAATTCGTCCATGCTGACCTGACCGAGCTGGTTTCCTCCCAGGCCAAAGTGATGCTGGCCGGCGTCGACACGCTGTGGCACTGCTCCAGCTTTACCTCGCCGTGGGGCACGCAGGCCGCTTTTGACTTAGCCAACGTTCGCGCCACCCGCCGTCTGGGTGAATGGGCCGTCGCGTGGGGCGTTCGCAACTTCATCCATATCTCTTCGCCGTCGCTGTACTTTGATTACCATCATCATCGCGACATCACCGAAGATTTCCGCCCGCACCGTTTCGCCAATGAGTTTGCCCGTAGCAAAGCGGCCAGCGAAGAAGTAATCCAGTTGCTGGCGCAGGCCAACCCCAATACCCGCTTCACGATTCTGCGTCCGCAGAGCGTCTTTGGGCCGCACGATAAAGTGTTTATTCCGCGTCTGGCGCAGATGATGCACCATTACGGCAGCGTATTATTACCGCGCGGTGGCCATGCGATGGTCGATATGACCTACTATGAAAATGCGGTTCACGCGATGTGGCTTGCCAGCCAACCGCGCTGTGACGACCTGCCTTCCGGCCGCGCCTACAACATCACTAACGGTGAACCACGCACCCTGCGTAGCATCGTAGAGCGTTTGATTGACGAACTGGATATCCCCTGCCGGATCCGTTCGGTGCCTTATCCAATGCTGGACATGATCGCCCGCAGCATGGAGCGTTTTGGTGATAAAAAAGCGAAAGAGCCTTCGCTCACTCACTACGGCGTCTCAAAGCTGAACTTCGATTTTACGCTGGATATCAGCCGCGCTCGCGAAGAGCTGGGCTATGAGCCCATCGTCTCGCTTGACGACGGTATTATCCGTACCGCCGCCTGGCTGGAAGATCACGGTAAGCTGCCCCGCTAGGGCTTAGCCCTGCCCGTATTTCTCCAACAGCGCCTCGACAATCGCCAGACTTTCCGCATCGGCAACGCCATCATAGCGTGTCGGGCGGAAGTGCATCTGGAAGGCGGCAATAACCCTGATTTGCTGCATTCTGGTCATCCCCGGCCTCACCTCATAGCCATAGCGCCCCAACAGATCGAGCAGATTATTGGTCGCTACCGGTGCGTTAGGTGTACGCCCGTTCAGGTAGAACGCCACCCGATTTTCATCCGGCCATGCGCCAATACCCTGCTGCGCCAGCGACTTCCACGGAAACAGCGGCCCCGGGTCGTCTTTACGTTGTGGCGCAATGTCCGAGTGGGCAACCACGTTTTGCGGCTCAATGTTGTAGCGCTTAATGATATCTTTCGCCAGCGGCACCAGCGCCTGAATCTGTGCCGGTTCAAACGGCGTAAAGAACTTCGCACCGTCGGCTTTCTGCCAGCCGCGGTTCTCCAGTTCAATGCCAATAGAGGTATCGTTGATGCGCGTTGCGCCGCGCCAGAAGCTGATGCCCGCATGCCAGGCAAGCTTCGACTCCGGCACCAACTGCCAGATTTTTGGCTTGCCGTGCAGCAGCGGCGGCACCGCTGGAATCAGGTAATGCACGCTTACCTGCTGACCGAGTAGCGTCGCCAGCGAGACGTCAAAATCATCCGCCGTATAGTGGATCACCAGTTCCTTGATGCGAGGATAGGCCTGCGGCGACGCCCGGCTGGTATCCAGCACATAGTTTTGCTTTTCAACAACGGCCTTTTTATCTTCCCCGGCACACCCCGCCAGCACCATCGCCAGCATCACCACGGTGAGTAAACGTTTCATCGGCGCGTTTTGACCGCCGTACCGCTCACGCTGACCATCAACATGCTGCTGTCTTTGCCCACGGTTTCATAATCAATATCAATCCCGACGACCGCATCCGCGCCCAGCGCTTTGGCCTGCTCGCCCAACTCCTTAAATGCAATCTCACGCGCCTTGCGCAGCTCTTTTTCATAGGCACCGGAGCGGCCACCAACGATGTCACGAATACCGGCAAAAAAATCGCGGAAAATATTGGCCCCGAGAATCGCCTCTCCCGTCACTACGCCGCAGTATTCAGTAATGGACTGCCCTTCGAGGGTGGGGGTCGTAGAAAATTGCATGGACTACTCCTTCGTTAACGTTCAATGCCTTAGCTCTCTGCGCTAAACGCATTATCGGACCGATACGCTATGCTTGAAAAGGGATTACTTCATTATTGTATATACCCTAAATAATTCGAGTTGCAGCCAACGCACATGCAACTTGAAGTATGACGGGTATACATAAATCGCGCCCGCTGCATGGCGGCATATGGGCGATGAATGTTGAGACAGCTAACAAGGAATCACTATGCGTTACACCAACCTTACACTTCTTCTTCCCGCAGCACTTCTGCTGAGCGCTTGTACCACCGTAACACCGGCCTATAAAGATACCGGAACCCGTGTAGGACAGTGCGTAGAAGGCGGCCCGGACGCCGTGGCGCAGAAATTTTACGACGCACAAAAACAGCAACGTAGCACCGACTTTACCGCACTTCGCCCTTACCTGAGCGACGGTCTGGCGAAGCTGCTGAGCGACAGCAGTCAGGATCCAGACAAACGTGCGCTGCTGCAATCTAACCTGTTCTCCAGCAGCGCGGGCGCACCTGACAGTACCGATGTTGCTAGCGCTTCCACCATCCCGAATACCGACGCCCGCAATATTCCGCTGCGCGTGGAGTTAAAACAGGGAACCCAGAGCTGGAAAGATGAAGTGCTGATGGTTCGCGAAGGCAACTGCTGGGCCGTTGATGACGTTCGCTATCTCGGCAACAACACCCATGCTCCAGCAGGCACATTGCGTCAATCTCTTGAGAAACGTTAATAAATTGTAACGTAATTCTGTCAAATGCCTTATCCCGGCAAAATGTCTGGCATTCCCCGTGGAATGCCGACATTTATACCCCTCGCCCACCCCGCCCGTTATTTTGTGCTAACTTTAAAAGAAAAGTTGGTTTATATTTAAGTTTTAACGCACAAATATTGCATAACTATTCTGTCAAAGGTACTATTTGCGGCCTCAATTGCTGATAATTCTCTATGGGCTGATACCTTCAGCGGAGAAATCCAAAAACGACAGCAGAGCATGCACCTGGCCTTTCCAGGGCGAGAACAACACATTCGTGACGGGTATCAATGAGCATTAAATTAGACGGCATTAACTGCTTTTATGGCGCGCATCAGGCGCTGTTCGACATCACGCTGCAATGCCCTGAGGGCGAAACGCTGGTACTGCTTGGCCCAAGTGGCGCAGGTAAAAGCTCACTCCTGCGCGTGCTGAATCTGCTGGAAATGCCGAAATCCGGCACCCTGGCGATTGCGGGTAACCATTTCGATTTTGCTAAGACCCCGTCAGACAAAGCGATTCGCGAACTGCGTCAAAACGTCGGCATGGTCTTCCAGCAATACAATCTCTGGCCTCACCTGACGGTGGTGCAAAACCTGATTGAAGCGCCATGCCGCGTGCTGGGCTTAAGCAAAGATCAAGCGATGGCACGGGCGGAAAAACTGCTGGAGCGTTTACGTCTCAAGCCGTTTAGCGATCGCTATCCGCTGCACCTTTCCGGTGGCCAGCAGCAGCGCGTGGCGATTGCCCGTGCGCTGATGATGGAGCCGCAGGTTCTGCTGTTTGATGAACCGACCGCCGCGCTTGACCCGGAAATTACCGCCCAGATCGTCAGCATTATTCACGAACTGGCTGAAACCAACATTACCCAGGTTATCGTCACCCACGAAGTGGAAGTGGCGCGTAAAACGGCCAGCCGTGTGGTGTACATGGAAAACGGTTATATCGTCGAACAAGGCGATGCAAGCTGCTTTAACAGCCCACAGACTGATGAATTTAGAAGTTATCTTTCTCACTGAGATTCAGGACAATGACGATGAAAAAAGTACTGATTGCCGCGCTGCTTGCTAGCGTCAGCCTCTCCGCTGCCGCCGCTCAAACTATCCGTTTCGCGACCGAAGCTTCTTACCCTCCGTTTGAATCCGTGGACGCCAACAATAAGATCGTCGGCTTCGACGTGGATCTGGCGAACGCCCTGTGTAAAGAGATCGATGCGACCTGTACCTTCAGCAACCAGTCTTTCGATAGCCTGATTCCTAGCCTGAAATTCCGCCGTATCGATGCGGTGATGGCCGGTATGGATATCACCCCAGAACGTGAAAAACAGGTGCTGTTCACCACCCCGTACTACGACAACTCAGCCCTGTTTATCGGCGTGAAAGGCAAGTTCACCGGCGTTGATCAGCTGAAAGGCAAAAAAGTGGGCGTGCAGAACGGCACCACGCACCAGAAATTCATCATGGATAAACATCCGGAAATCACGACTGTGCCTTACGACAGCTATCAGAACGCCAAGCTGGATCTGCAGAACGGGCGTATCGACGCGGTCTTCGGTGATACCGCCGTGGTGACCGAATGGCTGAAAGCCAACGATAAGCTGGCGGCCGTCGGCGATAAAGTGACCGATAAAGACTACTTTGGCACCGGCCTGGGTATTGCTGTCCGTCAGGGCAACACCGAGCTGCAGCAGAAATTCAACGCTGCGCTGGAAAAAGTGAAGAAAGACGGTACCTACCAAACCATCTACGCTAAATGGTTCCAGAAGTAAGACTTGATGAACGAAATGTTTCCTTTAGCAAGCGCCGCCGGCATGACCGTCGGCCTTGCCGTTTGTGCACTGATAATCGGCCTCGCGCTGGCGATGTTCTTTGCGGTATGGGAGTCAGTTAAATGGCGCCCTATCGCATGGCTCGGCTCCGCGGTGGTTACCGTGCTGCGCGGCCTGCCGGAAATTCTGGTGGTGCTGTTTATCTACTTCGGCTCTTCACAGCTGCTGCTGACGCTGTCCGACGGTTTTAACATCAACCTCGGCTTCGTACAGATTCCGGTACAGATGCAGATCGAAAACTTCGACGTCAGCCCGTTCCTGTGCGGCGTGATTGCCCTCTCCCTGCTCTACGCAGCCTACGCTTCACAGACTCTGCGCGGCGCGTTAAAAGCGGTACCGGCAGGTCAGTGGGAGTCCGGTCAGGCATTGGGTATGTCGAAAAGCGCCATCTTCTTCCGGCTGGTGATGCCGCAGATGTGGCGTCACGCGTTGCCGGGTCTCGGAAACCAGTGGCTGGTGCTGCTGAAAGATACCGCGCTGGTGTCGCTGATTAGCGTGAACGATCTGATGCTGCAAACCAAGAGTATCGCCACTCGCACCCAGGAGCCGTTTACCTGGTATATCGTGGCGGCGGCTATTTACCTGGTGATTACCCTGCTCAGCCAGTACATCCTCAAACGCATTGACCTGCGTACCACTCGCTTTGAACGGAGACCAGGCTGATGCTCGAGTATTTACCGGAACTGATGAAAGGGCTGCACACCAGCCTGACGTTGACCGTTGCCTCCATCGTGGTGGCGCTGGTGCTGGCGCTGATTTTCACCATCATTCTGACGCTGAAAACGCCGGTGCTGGTGTGGCTGGTTCGCGGCTACATTACGCTGTTCACCGGTACGCCGCTGCTGGTGCAGATCTTCCTCATCTACTACGGCCCAGGCCAGTTCCCGACGCTGCAGAACTACCCGGTGCTGTGGCACCTGCTCTCTGAGCCGTGGCTGTGTGCGCTGATTGCGCTGTCGCTGAACAGCGCCGCTTACACCACACAGCTGTTCTTCGGGGCGATTCGCGCCATTCCAGAAGGCCAGTGGCAGTCCTGTGATGCGCTGGGGATGAGTAAGAAAGATACGCTGGCTATTTTACTGCCGTATGCGTTTAAACGCGCGCTCTCGTCCTACTCCAACGAAGTGGTGCTGGTGTTCAAGAGTACGTCTCTTGCCTACACCATCACGCTGATGGAAGTGATGGGCCACGGTCAGCTGCTCTACGGGCGCACCTATGACGTGATGGTCTTTGGCGCTGCCGGGCTGGTTTATCTGGTCGTAAACGGCCTGCTGACGCTGATGATGCGTTTAATCGAGCGCAAGGCGCTGGCCTTCGAACATCGCGACTAACTTCTGCATAAACTGCGTTTATAAAAACGGATAAGCCATTGGCTTGTCCGTTTTTTTTTTCGACACATAAAATATTTAATCAAATATATTGCATACAAATTCACTTAGTGGCATTGTAGCTCCATGCCACACGCAGGGCAGCACCCAATAAGCGAGACAGACAGGAGCTCATCCATGAAAAAATTAGTATTGGCCGCCTTACTTGCCACCGTCGCCGCAGGCGCTCAGGCCGCAGATAAAATCAGCTTTGGCGTTTCCGCCACCTACCCGCCGTTTGAATCCATGGATGCCAGCAACCAGATTGTCGGCTTTGATATCGATCTGGCTAACGCGCTCTGTAAGCAGATGCAGGCTGAGTGTACGTTCACCAACCATGCGTTCGATAGCCTGATTCCGGCGCTGAAGTTTAAGAAATACGATGCGGTCATTTCCGGCATGGACATCACCCCAGAGCGTAGCAAGCAAGTTGCCTTTACCGATGCCTACTATGCCAACTCGGCGCTGGTGATTGCCAAAAAAGGTGAGTTCAAAACCTTTGACGACCTGAAAGGCAAACGCATCGGGATGGAAAACGGCACTACCCACCAGAAATACCTGATGGATAAGCATCCGGAAGTGAAAACCGTGGCTTATGACAGCTACCAGAACGCGATTATCGACCTGAAAAATGGCCGTATCGACGGCGTGTTTGGTGATACCGCGGTGGTGAATGAATGGCTGAAAACCAATCCGCAGCTGGGCGCGGCCACCGAGAAAGTGACCGATCCGCAATACTTCGGTATCGGCCTGGGCATTGCGGTACGTCCGGATAACAAAGCGCTGCTGGAAAAACTGAACGGCGCGTTGAAAGCGATTAAAGCTGACGGGACCTACCAGAAGATTAACGATAAGTGGTTTGCTGAGTAATCAGCCGTTCCCGGGGTCGCTAACTGTACGCCCGGGCTACCAGAAACACGTAGCCCGGCCAAGCGAAGCGCCGCCGGGACTATCGCCGCACCAACAGCGTCAACACCTCGTAATGCGCCGTATGCGGGAACATATCAAACAGCTGCACCTTCTCCACGCGATACCCTGCCAGATGCGCAAAATCCTTCGCCATGGTCTGTGCATTACAGCTGGAATAGATAATAAATTCCGGCGCCATCTCACTTAAATAGTCACACAGCGCCTTACCAATGCCGCGACGCGGTGGATTAACCAGCACCAGCTGCGGAATATCGGCCTGAGCGGTAGCAAACTGCGTCGAATCCAGCGCCTGGAAATGGAGCTTATCCAGACCCAGCGCCGCCGCCGACTGCTTAGCACAGGCGATCGCTTCTGGCGCAATTTCGATGCCGGTCAACGTCATCTCCGGCGTAGCACAGTGCAGACCAAAACCGCCGACGCCGCAGAACAGATCCCACATATGGTTAACCGGCAGCGCCCTCACCCAGTCGCGCGCGGTGGCGTACAGCGCGCTCGCCACCGTCGGGTTGGTCTGGAAGAAGCTCTGCGGGCGGATCCACAGCGGCACGTCGTTAAAGCTTTCCGCCAGCGCCTGCTGCTCGGTAAAAAAGATTTCCTGCTCGCCTTCCATAATCGCCATATGCACCGGCTGAATATTGGCAGTAATGACCTTCAGCTGCGGCAGGTGCGCCTGTAGCGACGGCAGCGCTGCGCGAAGCTGGGCCAGCTTGGCTTCTGAGCGCAGCACGAAACGCAGCATCATGCCGCCGTCCAGCTGGCTTTCGGTGAGCAGCAGATACTTCAGCTCGCCGCGCTTACGCGCCACGTTGTAGGGCGTTAAACCCGCACGGGCGATAAACGGCTTCAGTGCGGCAAAGACCGGGGCAAACGAATCGGGATAAAGCGGACAGTCGGTTAAGTCTTCCGGCGTACCGTCACGGTGCAGCATGCCGAGCAGCGGACGCTCAACGCTACCACTGACCACCATTTTGGCTTTATTACGAAAGCCCTGTTCCGTGCCAGATACCGGTGCGCACCAGGCGTTAACGGAAAAATCCGCCAACAACGTCTGGAGATCGGCCATTTTGGCCGCGAGTTGCTCGGCTATCGGCTGCTCAATCCACTGACAGGAACGGCAACGATGGGCATCATAAAGTGCGCACTGCATAAAAAGACCTTGAGAAAATCGGGGGCGTGGATTGTATCACCGTTATTGTAAGCGGAAAAATCGCCGGGAGGCCGCGGGCAGAAAAAGCAGGCATAAAACCAGCAGATCCGGCATTTTTTGCATTACCAGCGATCGGAAGATCTCCCGCTTCGACTCGCCCGCGATGCTGAACAGCTCAGGATAGCCATAGCCCAGCGATGCCGCCCACAGATAGCTGGCAGCAATGACCTGCGTCAGCAGGTAGACCCAGCGTGCCCAGTTACGCCCTTTCACCAGCGAAAATGCGCAGCCTATTTCGACAAAAACCAGCACCAGACTACTGAGGAAAACCAGCGTCAGCGTCCAGGTCTGTACGCTACGGTGAATAAACTCGCCAATGCCATGCAGCCCGAGCAGGTTGATTATCATAATCAGATCGAGACAGCGGATTAAAATAATGGCGAGCGCCGCCACCTGCACCAAAGCAGGGACATTCAGACGAGCATGCGACTGACGGCTTCGAGTAAACAGTTCCAATGTTGTTGCCTTCCATGAAAACGATGCCGCGAACATTCGCGGCATCGACTGCACATCCCTACTGATTTTAAGAGGATTATCCGCGTCTTGCACGCTGGATATCGCGCACCCGCTGTTTTTCTGCTCGCGCCATCAGATACCAGGCGATAAATCCGACAATTCCGACCACGCCGAGGATAAGCGTCGCCAGGGCGTTAATCTCCGGATTCACCCCCATGCGTACGCTGGAGAAGACCAGCATTGGCAGCGTGGTCGCACCTGGACCCGAGACGAAGCTGGCAATCACCAGATCGTCGAGCGACAGCGTGAAGGCAAGCAGCCAGCCGGAGACCACAGCAGGCATGATCATCGGTAGCGTAATAATGAAAAAGACCTTCAGCGGCGTCGCTCCGAGATCCATCGCGGCCTCTTCAATCGAACGGTCAAGTTCACGCAACCGCGAAGAGATAACCACCGCCACATACGCCGTACAGAAGGTAACGTGCGCCAGCCAGATGGTCAGCATGCCACGGTCGGCAGGCCAGCCAATCGCGTGGCCCAATGCCACAAAGAGCAGCAGCAGCGACAGCCCGGTAATGACGTCCGGCATAACCAGCGGTGCCGTTATCATAAAGGCAAAGCCGTTGGAGCCGCGGAAACGACCAAAGCGCACCATCACTACAGCGGCAATGGTGCCGAGGATGGCCGCCATGGTTGCCGCGCAGGCCGCAATCGTCAGGCTTAGCCCTACAGCGCTCATCATCGCATCATCGCGGAACAGTTCGCCGTACCAGCGCGTCGACCAGCCCGCCCACACGGTGACCAGCTTCGAGCTGTTAAACGAGTAGACCACCAGCATCAGCATCGGCGCATAGAGGAAGGTAAACCCAATCACCAGAATCAGAATGCGCCACGGCGATCTTACGACAGGCAGGTTGTTCATCCGTGGTCTCCCATCTGTTTTTGCTGATACTTATGGAACCACATGATCGGCACGATCAGCAGCAACAGCATCACAATCGCCACCGCCGAGGCCACCGGCCAGTCGCGGTTGTTAAAGAACTCCTGCCACAGCACGCGGCCAATCATAATGCTGTCCGGGCCGCCGAGCAGTTCCGGGATCACAAACTCCCCGACCGCTGGGATAAACACCAGCATCGAACCAGCAATAATCCCACCTTTGGTGAGCGGCACAATCACGCTGAAGAAGGTTTTCAGCGGGCGAGCACCCAAGTCCAGCGAGGCTTCCACCAGCGAATAGTCGATGCGGGTCAGCGCGGTATAGATAGGCAACACCATAAACGGCAGATAGGCGTAAACAATGCCGATATAGACCGCCAGGTTGGTGTGCAGAATCGTCAGCGGCTGATCGATAACGCCTAACCACATCAGGAAGTTATTCAGAATGCCGTTGTTTTTCAGGATCCCCATCCACGCATAAACGCGGATCAAGAACGAGGTCCACGACGGCAGAATCACCAACAGCAGCAGAATATTACGCGTTGATGGTTTGCTGTGCGCCACCGCCCACGCCAATGGGTAGCCAAGCAGCAGACAACAGATCGTCGAGATCCCCGCCACCTGCAATGATTGCAAATAGGCCTCAAAGTAGAGCGGATCGTCGGTAAGCTGCAGGAAGTTGCCGAAGTTCAACGCAAGTGTGAGCTGACCGTCGGCCCACTCCATGAGATCGGTATACGGCGGGATCGCGCGCGCCATCTCCGCCAGGCTGATTTTGAAAACAATCAGGAACGGCAGCAGAAACAGCAGGATCAGCCACACGTACGGCATGGCAATGACCAGCTTGCGCCCGTGCTTCATATTGATGCGCGCTAGCCACAGGACGAAGCCGCCCGGTTTGCGCGAACGGGCTGGTGGTTCAAACGTACTCATAGCCCCTCCTTAAACCGTCAACACCACGCAGCTATCGGCATCCCAGCACAGACGTACCTCATCGCCCCAGGTTGGTAACCCTTTCTGGTAGCGATGGGCATTCTGCAACTGGGCGCTGATCATCTGCCCGCTTTTGAGCCGCACGTGGTAAATGGAGAGATCGCCCAGATAGGCGATATGCACCACTTCGCCGACGGCAAAGTTATAGCCGTCCGTAGGTGGCTCTTCGCAAAGCATGATTTTTTCCGGGCGCAGCGCGACGTACACCGGAACGTTATCGACGACCGAGGCATCCGGATCGACCTTCAGCGGGTGCACCAGCCCCGGTGAATCAATCACCAGGCCGTCGTCCTCACGCGACTTCAGCAGCCCCTCGAATACGTTAACCGAGCCAATAAACTCAGCGCTATAACGGGTAGTCGGGTGCTCGTAAATCTCTTCCGGCTCGCCAATTTGCACGAACTTGCCGCGGTTCATAATGGCAATGCGCCCGGCCATGGTCATCGCCTCTTCCTGGTCGTGGGTCACCATGACGCAGGTGACGCCAACGCGTTCCAGAATATCGACCACTTCCAGCTGCATGCGGTCACGCAGTTTTTTGTCCAGCGCGCCCATGGGTTCATCCAGCAACAGTAGTTTCGGGCGTTTCGCCAGGCTACGTGCCAGCGCCACACGCTGACGCTGGCCGCCGGAAAGCTGGTGCGGTTTGCGCTTGGCAAACTCCTGCATGTGCACCAGCGCCAGCATCTCGGCAACGCGAGCGGTAATTTCCGCTTTCGGCAGCTTGTCCTGCTTGAGGCCGAAAGCGATGTTCTGCTCCACGGTCATGTGCGGGAACAGCGCGTAGGACTGGAACATCATGTTAATCGGGCGCAGATAAGGCGGCACGTGCGCCAGGTCAACGCCGTCCAGCATAATCTGCCCAGCGGTCGGTTGTTCAAAGCCCGC
This sequence comes from Kluyvera sichuanensis, assembly GCF_014218705.1. Lineage (GTDB taxonomy): Bacteria > Pseudomonadota > Gammaproteobacteria > Enterobacterales > Enterobacteriaceae > Kluyvera > Kluyvera sichuanensis. The sequence continues at coordinate 310,258 of NZ_JABBJF010000002.1, forward strand.
CAGCATACGCAGCAGGGTCGACTTTCCGCAGCCGGAAGCACCCAGCAGCGCAAAGATTTCGCCTTTATAGATGGTGAGGTTAACGTCGTCTACGGCGTGCTGGCCGTCGAAGGATTTGGTCAGATTACGGATTTCCAGCAGCGGGGTGAGCGCTTTGCGGATTTTCGCCTGTGGGCGGGGAATAGCGTCGTTCAATCTGGTGCTCTCCGGCAAAATACAAATATCGATATGACCCGGTTGTCATATCAACCCCTGGACACCGACCACCCGGCCGGTGTCCAGATTGGGGCAGATGCACTGCCCCGGTGCAGGCTTATCACGTTATGGGTGATTGATTTATTTACCGCTTTTCACTTTGGTCCATGCGCGCGTTCTCACACGGTCAATTTTTGGATCCTGAACTTTCAGCGTAAACAGCTTAGCGAAAACATCTGCCGGCGGGTAAATCGCCGGATTATCGCGAATTTCGGCGCTGACCAGCGGCGTGGAAGCCTTGTTGCCATTCGCGTAGAACACATGGTCACTGATGTGCGCAATCACGTCCGGGCGCATCAGATAGTTAAGGAACTGATAGGCTTCATCTTTATTCTTCGCATCGGCTGGCATGGCGAAGACATCAAAGAAGGCCAGTGCGCCCTCTTTCGGAATAAAGTAAGAAACATTCACGCCGTTTTTCGCTTCTTTGGCACGGTTTGCCGCCTGCCACACATCACCCGCCCAGCCGATGGCCACACAGATATCACCGTTTGCCAGGTCGTTAATGTACTGAGAAGAGTGGAAGTAGCGAATGTTAGGACGCAGTTTCAGCAGCAGATCGGTCGCCGGGCCGGTGTAGTCATCGGCCTTGGTGCTGTTGGGATCTTTGCCTAAGTAGTTAAGCACTGTGGCAAAGATTTCTTCTGGCGCATCAAGGAAGGAGACGCCGCAGCTTTTCAGTTTCTCCAGGTTTTCCGGCTTCATCACCAGATCCCAGCTGTTCAGCGGTACATCTTTGCCCAGCACGGCTTTGACTTTGTCAACGTTGTAGCCGATACCGGTCGTCGCCCACAGATAAGGCATCGCGTACTTGTTGTCCGGGTCGTGTTTAGCCACCAGCTTGAGCACGTCCGGGTCGAGGTTTTTCCAATTTGGCAGCTTGCTCTTATCGAGCGGCTGGAACACACCGGCGGTGAGCTGACGCTCCAGGAAGCTTGCCGACGGCACCACCAGGTCAAAACCGGTGCTGCCCGCCATCAGTTTGCCTTCCAGCACTTCGTTGGAGTCAAACACGTCATAGACGACTTTAATTCCGGTCTCTTTCTCAAAATTCGCCACGGTGTCCGGCGCGATATAGTCAGACCAGTTATAGATATGCAGCGTTTTTTGTTCCGCAGCGAGCACGCTTGCCGAGGCGGCCATCAGCACACCCGTCACCAGACCTGTTAACCATTTTTTATTTAAGGCGGCCATATCTCTTATCCCTCTCGTCATCCGTTAACAAACGGACGAAATATACGCAATTTAGAGTATGCAAAAATCATGCATATTTTTTCGTACTGCATGAAAGAGAAGAGAACGGGCTCCCCTGCAGTCATTGCTCGCTTTATCAATGCAAGAACCTCGCCAACATAGGGTATTGTCAGCAATAAATAGGGGGGCATTGATATGTCGCAAGAATAACTGTAGCCCGGACTGGAGGCTATAGGTCAGTGTAAAAAACGCCTTTTATCAATTTTTTATGCAAGATCACTCTATCTGATAAGCCAAAATGGGCAATCAGGTAGTGAATGAATCTTTAAAAATAGGTTAAATGCAGAATAAAAGCAGGTAATACGCAGCCACTATGGCAGTGACTGCGCTATTTAACGGGGATGATCAGTGAAGAAAATGGTATTGGATATCTTCCGGCGGCTGCTCTTCGTCTTCTGGCTTATAGAGCAGTTGATGCGCGTTGGCCTCGAGGATAACCATCGAGACCTGCTCTTCGCTCTGGGTTACAAAAGCGGCGAACTGTTCGAAGGTTACCCCAACGCCTGCGGATAAAGACTGGCAAACCACCAGCTTTGGCAGATTATCATCCTGCATGTCGAGAAACGCCTTAACCGTCAGCGAACTGGCGTTAATGGCGGAGAGATCGGCGCCCAGCGCCAGCAGCGCAGATGGCTTGACCTCGGCCAGCGCCGAGAACAGCACGACGTTATCGATGAGATCAATTTTGGCATCAAAGACGCCTTCAAAATTTTGCATATGCGGCAGGTGCAGCGCCTGACAGGTGTCGCACTCAAAAAAGTTCATGCCCATTTCGTCGAGCCACTGACGTAACGTATCCAGACTCGGGACGACGAGAGAATCCATATTGCCTATGACCTCATGCGGTAAAGTAAAACATTCCAGACCAACAAATTACCGGGCAGCAGCCCGGTATAAGTACGAGAGTAGCGCATAGCTTACGCAAAAAAGGCGTCGTATACCATGAAAGCGCACTATCCGCCGATTTTCAGACAAAATCCGGGGTGAGCCTGACGCTCGATCCATTCGATCATTTTTCCCGCAATATCGATGCCGGTAGTGGTCTCCACCCCTTCCAGCCCCGGCGAGGCATTGACTTCCATCACCAGCGGACCGCGATTGGCACGCAGAATATCTACGCCCGCGACATCCAGACCGAGGGTTTGCGCGGCCTTAATGGCAATCGCCCGTTCAGCGGGGGTGATCTCAGCCACCGTCGCCACGCCACCGCGGTGCAGGTTAGAACGAAAATCGCCTGATTTTGCCCGGCGTTCAATCGATGCCACCACTTCATTGCCGACTACCAAACAGCGAATGTCGCACCCTTTCGCCTCTTCGATATACTCCTGCACCAGGATATGCGCGTTCAGACCGCGAAACGCATCAATCACGCTTTCCGCCGCCTGCCGCGTTTCGGCAAGCACCACGCCGATTCCCTGCGTACCTTCCACCAGTTTAACCACCAGCGGCGCGCCGCCGACCATGTCGATAAGATCGCTGGTATCGTCCGGTGAATGGGCGATGCCGGTAACCGGTAGATCGATTCCCTGACGCGCCAGCAGCTGTAGCGATCGCAGCTTGTCGCGGGCACGAGTAATCGCCACCGATTCATTGAGCGGGTAGCTGCCCAGCATCTCAAACTGGCGCAGCGTTGCCATACCGTAGTAGGTGATCGCCGAGCCAATACGTGGGATCACCGCGTCATAGTGCGGCAACTGTCGACCTTTATAGTGTATCGACGAGGCCGCCGGGTCGACGTTCATATAGCAAGACAGCGGATCGAGCACTTCAACAATATGACCGCGGCGCTGGGCGGCTTCGCGCAGACGCTTACACGAAAAGAGCGTTCCATCCCGGGACAATATGGCGATTTTCACCCTTTACCTCTCCAAAAAAGCCGCAAAAAAACCGGCATATCATACGTTTTTCGCATCCGCAGAGGCTTGAGCCCTGGCACAAATTCGTTAATGAATCAGCGCGTAGCAAACCCCTGCTGATGCAGATAATCAAGAATAAACGGGCGGCTCTCTTTGATAAGCGTGCGGCGAATATGGTCGCTCCAGGTATCGCGACGCGCGTTGGTACTGCGCGATAAATAGTACTGGGCGAGATCTTCGTCGTACTGCGCCAGCACTTCGGGGTCCATTGGCTGGTAGTGATTTTCATGCACCACCAGCGCGGCCGGCAGGCGCGGTTTGAGGTCTGGATGGCTTGCAGGCCAACCAAGGCACAGACCAAACAGCGGCAGCACGTGCTTTGGTAGCTTCAGCAGTTCGGTCACCTGAGCAATATTATTGCGCAAGCCGCCGATATAGACGCCACCCAATCCCAGAGATTCAGCGGCAGTCAGCGCGTTTTGCGCCATCAGCGAAGTATCCACCACGCCAAGCAACAGCTGTTCCGCCAGACCCAGCTGCGCCTCAGGGCAAATCTGCAGATGGCGGTTAAAGTCGGCGCAAAATACCCAGAACTCCGCCGCCTGAGCAACGTGCTCCTGGCCGCCGGTCAGCTTGACCAGCTGTTCGCGCATGTCGCTATCGGTGATGCGAATAATCGAACTGCACTGTAAAAAGCTGGAGCTGGAAGTGGCCTAGGCGCTGGCGATAATCGCGCTGCGCTGTTCGTCGCTTATCGGCTCGCCGGTAAAGTGACGAATAGAGCGATGGTTAAGCAGAACCTCAATGGTCGGAGTCATCTTTTTTTTCCTTGTCTCGCGGCAGGTTAGGGTTCATCAGCTGTGGAGCAACGGCGCGGGCAATTCCCCAAAAGAGGACACCCGCGGCGGGTAGCATCAGCGCAATACCGAGAAAAATCATCACTACCGCTGCCAGCGGGCTGGCAAACGGCGCAGGCAGCGTGATGTACTGATTGAGCGATAGCCACGCCACCGCCAGCACGATCATGCCGACCGTCTCCAGAATTAAAACGCTTTTCGGTAGTGCTCCGAGCGAACGCATGCTTCTCCTCCTGTGAACCCTTAGCGCATTTTGATAGCCAATTGATGACGATTATAACGGTATGCGGATGAAAAATAATTAGCGAGACATAGCCAGAATGAATCAGAGTAACAGGTAGAACCTTCTTTCCCCGCAGCGCTTCGCGCGGCATGATAAGCGCCATTCGCCGACAGGCACGTTGATTATTCCGCTCGTTTGAGGAGAAACACTATGTTTACCGTAATTTTTGGTCGTCCAGGCTGCCCTTACTGTGTACGTGCAAAAGAGCTGGCGGAAAAGCTGACCCAGGAGCGTGATGATTTCAACTACCGCTACGTAGACATCCACGCGGAAGGCATCACGAAAGCCGATCTGGAAAAAACCGTCGGTAAGCCGGTTGAAACCGTACCGCAGATTTTTGTCGATCAGAAACACATTGGCGGGTGCACAGACTTTGAAGCCTGGGCGAAAGAGAATCTCGGCCTGTTTGCCTGATAGCACCATCAACGCCCGCCCTTAAAGCGGGCGTTTGTTTTCTCGCCGCTTATCGTGCAGGAGCGAGCTGATGAACAGATAGCATAATGCACCGAGCGCGCACCAGAATACGGCGCTGAAGTGCCAGGCCAGTTCCTGCCAGAACGAACGATCGCTGCTGAAGAAGAGACGCATCAGGACAAGGCAAAGCGGTGCCGCAAGAATGGCGCCAACCAGCGGACGCAGCACTCGACGACGCGATGAGATAAAGCTCGAGACAATACCGGGGACGATAAAAAACAGCAGCCCCAGTTCGGGACTTCCGCTGGCACGAAACGCGCCCTTCACGTTCAGAATCAGTGAAAAAAAGACCACAATAAAGAGTAAGAAGCAGCAAATAACTCCTGCCCAACCGCGTTCAGATTTCACACGCATCTCCTGAAAATATCTCTATCAAACCCCAGACTTCGTCCTTACGGACACCCAGTCAGATAAAGTTGTTGGCCTTCCCTGCCAAAACTTCGCTACATTTTATCTATCAGTACTTTCGGAGCGTTCTCCCGAGCTAAAATATCGTGCGCCCGATGATTCACTCTCTGACCGTCGCGATGCAGACTGATTGATCATATGTAATGTGTATTAAAAGCAATTGTTGCTAGCCGTAGCTATCAGGAACGATTAAACTACTGACCGCTATTTTCTGGTTATTATTCGGGTTCTGGATAGCAAAACGCATACCTTAGCCCGTGGTAAACAGTAGACCAAATAACCATTCCTTTCAACACGTTACTGGTAAACGATAAGTTAGACTCCGTGAATATAAACGTCGCAGATTTGTTAAACGGGAATTACATCCTGTTATTATTCGTGGTATTAGCGCTGGGGCTTTGTCTTGGCAAATTACGTCTGGGCTCCATCCAACTCGGTAATTCCATTGGCGTTTTAGTGGTTTCTCTCCTATTAGGACAGCAACACTTCAGTATTAACACCGAAGCGCTGAATCTGGGCTTTATGCTGTTTATTTTCTGCGTCGGTGTAGAAGCCGGGCCGAACTTTTTTTCAATTTTCTTCCGCGACGGCAAAAATTACCTGATGCTCGGCCTGGTGATGGTCGGTAGCGCTCTGCTAATTGCATTAGGCCTCGGTAAGCTATTTGGCTGGGACATCGGCCTGACGGCCGGGATGCTCGCAGGCTCAATGACCTCCACCCCGGTACTGGTGGGCGCGGGCGATACACTGCGCCACTCCGGCATGGAGGCGAGCTTACTCGCGCAGGCACAGGATCACCTGAGCCTCGGCTATGCGCTGACCTATCTTATTGGTCTCGTGAGTTTGATTGTCGCGGCACGTTATATGCCTAAATTCCAGCATCAGGATCTTCAAACCAGCGCCCAGCAAATCGCCCGCGAGCGTGGTCTGGACACCGACTCCAACCGTAAAGTCTATCTGCCGGTTATCCGCGCTTATCGTGTAGGCCCGGAACTGGTGGCGTGGGCCGACGGCAAAAATCTGCGCGAGCTTGGCATTTATCGCCAGACCGGCTGCTACATCGAGCGTATTCGCCGTAACGGTATTCTGGCCAACCCTGACGGCGACGCCGTACTGCAGATGGGCGATGAAATTTCGCTGGTCGGCTACCCGGACGCGCACGCACGCCTTGACCCAAGCTTCCGTAACGGCAAAGAGGTGTTCGACCGCGACCTGCTGGACATGCGCATCGTCACCGAAGAGATCGTGGTTAAAAACCACAATGTGGTAGGCCGCCGCCTGGCGCAGCTGAAGCTAACCGACCACGGCTGCTTCCTTAACCGCGTGATCCGCAGCCAGATTGAAATGCCGATCGACGACAACATCGTGCTCAACAAGGGCGACGTGTTGCAGGTAAGCGGCGATGCCCGCCGCGTGAAAACCGTCGCCGACCGCATCGGCTTCGTTTCCATTCACAGCCAGGTCACTGACCTGCTGGCCTTCTGCGCCTTCTTTATCGTCGGCCTGATGATCGGCATGATCACCTTCCAGTTCAGCAACTTTAACTTCGGTATCGGTAACGCCGCCGGTCTGCTGTTCGCCGGTATCATGCTGGGCTTCCTGCGTGCCAACCACCCGACCTTCGGCTATATCCCGCAAGGGGCGCTGAACATGGTGAAAGAGTTTGGCCTGATGGTCTTTATGGCGGGCGTCGGCTTAAGTGCGGGCGGCGGCATCGGCAAGAGCCTCGGCGTGGTCGGCGGCCAAATGCTGGTTGCCGGCCTGCTGGTCAGCCTGATCCCGGTAGTGATTTGCTTCCTGTTCGGCGCCTACGTGCTGCGCATGAACCGCGCGCTGCTGTTCGGTGCCATCATGGGCGCACGCACCTGCGCTCCGGCGATGGAAATCATCAGCGATACGGCCCGCAGCAATATTCCTGCGCTGGGCTATGCGGGCACCTACGCCATCGCCAACGTGCTGCTAACCCTTGCCGGTACGCTGATTATCATCATCTGGCCAGGGCTAGGCGGCTAGCGCTGGCCAGGGGAACAAAGAAAAGAAAAAAATTTTTGCGCAACGCAGAACTTTTTATCAGGGTGCGAGTCTTAATTAGTGCCACTGCTTTTCTTTGATGTCCCCATTTTGTGGAGCCCATCAACCCCGCCATCTTTGGTTCAAGGTTGATGGGTTTTTTGTTGCCTGAATTTAACATCCCCTTTAAAAATCAATCGACTACGCTCCCAGAAACCACCACCACGTTGCCCCTTCGCTTGCATCCCCCTCCCCCTGTCCCATACTTCTATGACACCCACTCAACATTCGAGGTGACTCATGTTGCTTGCAGGCAAAGTCGCCGTCATCTTCGGCGGCAGCGGCGCGATTGGGGGCGCGGTGGCGCTTGCCATGGCGCGGGAAGGGGCGCTGGTGCATCTGGCAGCGCGTAACCAGCAGAAGCTCGACGCTACCGCAGAGCGTATACGTTCAGAAGGTGGCACCGTCAGTACCTTTACCGTTGATGTGCTTGATGAACAGGCAACCCAGCGGCGCGTGGCGCAACTGGCGGAACAAACGCTGGGCATCGATATCGTGGTCAACGCTACCGGGTTTATGCATCAGCAGGGCAAACACCTGGAACGTCTGTCGCTGGCAGAGTTTAAGCAAGGTATTGATCCTTTCCTCACCGCGCAGTTCATCATTGCCAAATCAACGGCACCCTATATGGGCGGCAAGCGCGATAGCGTGATGCTGAACGTCGTCGCCCCCGCAGCGGCCATAGCGATGCCGGGGCATCTTGGACATATCGTTGGCTGTGCCGGAATGGAGGCAATGGTCAGAGCGCTGGCAGGCGAACTGGGGCCGCGTAATATTCGGGTGCTAGGCGTACGGTCGCATGCTATCGAGGGGGCGGTCGAAGCAGGGTCTTATACCGGTGAACTGTTTGCTGAAAAAGCACAGGCGATGTCACTAACGGTCGATGAATGGTTAGGAGGCGCGGCACAGGGCACGATGCTGAAACGCCTGCCAACGCTTGAGCAAGTCGCCGGGGTGATGACCTTTCTCGCCTCCAGCAGCGCAGGAGCAATGACGGCCACGGTGGTTAACGTGACCGCCGGAGTAACGCTTAGCTAGTTCCCATGTCCATCAGCAAACAGCGCCCGCCACCACTGCGGCTTCATATCTTCAAACGAGTGGGAGGCGGGTGCAAATCGCGCATCCTGGTTCTGGTCAAAAACACCGCTCAGCAGCGCAATAACCGGGCCATCATCAATCGCCCCCAGCGAGCTGCCGCAGCGTGGGCAGAAAGCCCGGCTGGATGCCTCGGGAGAGCGCCAGGTCGCAGGCTTTCCGCCCTCTCCTGTCCATTGCACATCATCGGCGTCAAACTCCAGCCAGATAACCGACTGGGCGCCGGTATGCTTCTGGCAGAGATCGCAGGAGCAGCTGTGGGAAGCGCCGGGGTTAGCGGCGGTGAAGGTAATATGGCCGCACAGGCAGCCGCCGGAAAGCAGGGTTGTCATCGCGAGATCTCCGTTTTGCGTTCTCGCTAAGCGTACACGCTTTTCAGGCGCTCTCCCCGGCGATCCGCCCTACCATTTTTCGGATGGCGTCGCGATCGAGCGGCTGGCGGTCGGTCACGAAATGCAGCGTCATCCCTTCAATAAAGGCATCCAGCGCGCGGGCGGTTGCCGGATCGAACCACTGCTCCAGCGTCTGCTGGCTGCGCTGCATCCAGCGTTGCATGACCGCCTTCATCGCGGGCGAACTGCTCGCCAGCGCATAGAACTGGTACATCAGGGTCATATTCTTCGGCGTGGTGACCTGGCTGCTGAAGATAAGCTCCGCTACCGCATCACAGGCATCGTGCGGCGTCCCTACATCATCAAAAAAGGCGGTGTACTCCAGTGACATCCGTTCGGTAAAGGCGCTGAACGCTTCCCCGAGCAGGGCTTCAATACCGTCAAAATAATAGGTCATCGAGCCGAGCGGCACGTCGGCGCAGCTGGCGATTTTACGGTGCGTTACCGCGCTAATCCCGTGCGTGGCGATAGTTTCGAGCGTCGCATCCAGGATGCGCTCCCGGCGCTGCGGGTCATTAGGTCGGCGAGCCATAATTCTCCTCTTTCTGGTTATGTACAAATGTACACAAGCTTGTTAGTGTTGTCTGCACACTTTCCGACCTGACGCGAATGGATGACAACGTTAACCTCCCGTAAAGCCCTGCAGTTACGCATGTGGGCGCTCTTTATGTTCTTCTTTTTACCCGGTTTACTCATGGCCTCCTGGGCTACGCGAACCCCGGCAATCCGCGATATTTTATCGGTTTCAACGGCTGAGATGGGCATCGTGCTGTTTGGCCTGTCGATTGGTTCGATGAGCGGCATCCTTTGTTCCGCGTTTCTGGTGAAACGATTCGGGACCCGTAAGGTCATCCGTACCACCATGTCGTGCGCCGTCTTTGGCATGATGATTTTAAGCCTCGCGCTGCACTTTGGCTCCGCGTGGATTTTCGCCTTCGGGTTGGCTATTTTCGGTGCTAGCTTCGGTTCCGCCGAAGTGGCCATCAACGTCGAAGGCGCAGCAGTTGAGCGTGAGATGAAAAAAACCGTGCTGCCGATGATGCACGGCTTTTATAGCTTCGGAACGTTAGTGGGCGCGGGCGTTGGTATGGCGGTCACCGCGTTTGGCTTACCGGCGATGTGGCACATCTTCGTGGCGGCTCTGATAGGCATTGCGCCAATCGCTATCGCCATTAAAGCCATTCCGGAAGGCACTGGCAAAAACGCGGCGGAAGATGCGCACCATCAGGAAAAAGGCGTGCCGTTCTGGCGCGACATGCAGCTGATGCTGATTGGCGTGGTGGTGCTGGCGATGGCCTTTGCCGAAGGCTCCGCCAACGACTGGCTGCCGCTGCTGATGGTTGACGGCCACGGCTTTAGCCCAACCTCCGGCTCGCTGATTTACGCTGGCTTCACGCTGGGCATGACGGTCGGGCGCTTTACCGGCGGCTGGTTTATCGACCGCTACAGCCGTGTTACCGTAGTACGCGCCAGCGCGCTGATGGGTGCGCTGGGTATCGCCCTGATTATCTTTGTCGACAGCGCCTGGGTTGCGGGTGTGTCGGTTATTCTGTGGGGCCTTGGCGCATCGCTTGGCTTCCCGCTGACTATTTCCGCCGCCAGCGACACCGGCCCGGATGCCCCTACCCGCGTGAGCGTTGTCGCCACCACCGGGTATCTGGCCTTCCTGGTTGGCCCGCCGCTGCTCGGCTTCCTCGGCGAACATTACGGCCTGCGCAGCGCGATGCTGGCCGTACTGGCGCTGGTTCTTATTGCCGCTCTGGTGGCGAAAGCGGTGGCGAAACCTGAGCCCCGCGTTGTAATGGAGAGTCATTGATGAGCGTTAAACTGATCGCTGTCGACATGGATGGCACGTTCCTGAACGATAAAAAAACCTATAACCGCGAGCGCTTTCAGCAACAATATCAGCAGATGAAAGCGCAGCAGATCCACTTTGTGGTCGCCAGCGGCAACCAGTATTACCAGCTGGCATCGTTCTTCCCGGAGATTGTGGATGAAATTGCCTTTGTCGCCGAAAACGGCGGCTGGGTGCGCGATGCCGGTGAGGACGTCTATAACTGCGCTATGCCACGTGACCACGTCGATAAAATCGCCGCTTTCCTGCACACCCGTCCGGAAATTGAGATTATCGTCTGCGGCAAAAAGAGCGCCTACACGCTGAAAAGCTACGACCAAAGCTTCCACGATATTGCCGTACGCTACTACCACCGTCTGGAACTGGTGGACAATTTCGATAATCTCGATGACACCATTCTGAAGTTCGCGCTGAATATCCCGGACGAGAAAGTGCCGCAAATGCAGGCGCTGCTCGATGAGAAACTCGGCCATATGCTGACCGCAGTGACCACCGGTCACGGCAGTATTGACCTGATTATACCCGGCGTCCACAAGGCCAACGGCCTGCGCTTATTGCAGGATCGCTGGGGCGTGAGCGATGATGAAGTCGTGGCCTTTGGCGACAGCGGCAACGATATTGAGATGGTGAAGCAGGCAGGCTACGGTTTTGCGATGGCTAACGCCAACGACGCGGTGAAAGCCGTGGCGGGCTATCATGCGCCGCACAACAATGAAGAAGGCGTGCTGGAGATCATTGATAAGGCGTTGAAGGGCGAAGCGCCGTTTGCTTGATAGTGCCAACCCCGGAGTCGGTGCTCCGCACCTCGTCCGGGCTACCACACCAGTAGCCCGGCCAAGCGAAGCGCCGCCGGGGTTATTTACTGCGGTTGCAACCCGCTACCTACCGCTTTATCCCGCAGGAACATCGTCATCAACCCCAGCCACAGCAGGCCGCCCGCCAGGTTAAACAGGCTGAACAGACCAATTCCGCCCAGCTCATAGCAATGCTTACTGAGCTCAATCCCCACCGTGAAGATCAGCATTTGCAGCATCCCCATCGCCGCAGAGACCGTGCCTTTACTCATATCGCTGGCGAACAGCGTCAGACGCACCAGCCCGGCGTTGGCAAGGCCAATCCCGAAGGCGTAGAAACTTAAACCAGCGGTCATCCATAAATAGGCATGGGATGACACCACCGTCGCCGCCGCAGCCAGCACCAGACCAAACATAATCGGGTAGCCACCGGCGATAATCAGCGCACGCACCGTACGGCGCGAGGTCAGACGCGCCAGCACCAGGTTACCGAGGATCAGCGCGCCGAAAATAGGCACCTGCAGCAGGCCGTACTCATAGCTGCTGGCATGCTCGCCGCTGATGATAATCACCGGTGACTGAGCAATCCACGCCAGCAGCGGCAAGCTGACAAAACCCGTTGCCAGCGCACCCGCAACGAAACGCCCGTTTTTCAGCACTTCGCGGTAATCACGGCCCAGCGTTTTCAGCGACAGCGTTTCACCGATCCGGGTCGCCGTTTCCGGCATTGATTTAAACAGGCCGACGAAGGCAATAGCCGACAGCGCGGCGAAGAGCACAAACATCCCTTCCCAGCGCGCCACGTGGATCCACGCCGCGCCCACCAGCGGCCCCAACAGCGGCGCAATCAGCGCGACGTTCGCCATCAGCGCCGTAATCTTGATACAGGTCGCCTCGTCGAACGACTCCTGGATTGCCGCATAGCCCACCGCGCCGATAAAGCACAGGCTCACCCCCTGCAAGAAACGCAGGAACGTAAACTGCTCAATATTGCTCACCAGCAACGTGGCAAGACAGGTGACGATAAACCAGATAACGCCGGTTAACATCACCGGGCGGCGGCCGATACGGTCCGATAGCGGCCCAAGCAGCCATTGCAGGAACATGCCCCCCGCCAGATACGCGGTCATCGAGGTCGGTACCCACTCGTTACCCGCGTTAAATTCTTTGACGACAGCAAGCATGCCCGGCTGGATCATATCGTTGCCGATATAGGTGGAAAATTCGTAGAGCACGAGGCAAAGCGGGAACAAAATTGCCTTACGCCCTAAGCGTTTCCGGGAAGAAGAGGAAGTATCCATGTGGCTCGCATCTATCATAAAAACGCGCAAGTTTAATCAATGCGCAGTAGTGGTGATAGTTAATTATCACGCAGCTTAACGATTTCGCACAAATTGACGCTGTTAAGATTCGCTTAAGGTAGCGAGCGTTATACTCTACGCCACTGAGTGCAGGACCTTAATTTCAGACACTTGTATGCCGATAGCGTGATTCAGACAATACCGCTTTACGGTCCAGGATTGGCTTTTTAAGGTAGCTGTCATAAAACCGTCATTTGCGAAACCGGAACGTTATGCTGGAAAACCTTAACCACTCGCTGTTTTTGCTGATTAACGCAACCCCAGCGTCCGCCCCCTGGGCAATTTCATTCGCCACTTTTATTGCTCAGGATCTGATCCTGATCGTTCCCCTGCTCGCCGCGGCGATGTGGCTGTGGGGGGAACGTAAGCAGGTTCAGGCACAGCGCCATCTGGTGATTAAAGTCGCGTTAGCCATCGCCGTTAGCCTCTCGCTGTCGTGGATGATTGGTCAACTGTTCCCGCATGAACGCCCGTTTGTGGAGAACATCGGCCACACCTTCCTGCACCACGCGCCGGATAACTCCTTCCCAAGCGACCACGGCACGGTGATCTTCACCTTTGCGCTGGCCTTCTTGTTCTGGCATCGTCTGTGGTCTGGCCTGGTGCTGATGGTGGTCGGCGTCGCGATCGCCTGGTCCCGCGTCTACCTCGGCGTGCATTGGCCAATGGATATGCTTGGCGGCTTCCTGAGCGGCCTTGTCGGCTGCATGGTGTCGCAAATGCTGTGGCAATTTATTGGCGCCACCGTCTACCCGCGCCTGCAGCTGCTGTACCGCGTAATCTTCTCGGTGCCAATTCGTAAAGGCTGGGTTCGCGAATAAGCTCCCGCTACCGCCCAGAAATGGGCGGTTCCTGCTACTTTCCGCCAGTGTTGCTTAAATTTTGTGACTTTCCTCTCAAACTCTCCGCATTCTCCCTGAATAATTATCATTATTAAAAACAGTCAGATAGCTCACATTCCCTGCTATACAAAGTATGACTAACATCACAAATTCACAATCAGGTCACTATTTTCAAGAAAAGGTGACATTTTTACTATATTAACCCCTAAGGGATCGGTAAAAGATAGCAGGTGTCTATCCGACCCACCCGCGTTATGCCCTCAGGAGTCACCATGGCGAAGGAAATCACCTACCACTGTTTATTAAGCGAGGGGATCCACGCCAGACCCGCTGGGCACATTGCCCGTCTCTGCAATACCTGGCAGGCCGATATTGCCTGGCAAAATCTACGTACCGGGATTATTGGCAACGCGAAGAATGCACTCTCGCTAGTCGCCACCGATACTTTACCTGGCGATATCTGCCACATTACGTTGAGTGGGCCGGACTGCCAGAGTGCAGCGGTTGCCCTGGTCACATTGCTCCAGTGCCTGCCAGATTTCAGCACCGCTCAGGAATCATCACCCGGACAGCTTCCACGCTGCCTTGAAGAACTGCACCCGCACTTTCTCACCGGTGCTCGTATCTGCGCCGGGATAGCCATCGCACCACCGGTCTTTATTTCAGGTGCCAGCTTTGATGCCCTGCTCGTCCAGAGCCCTGATGAATATGAAAGTGCGGAGCACGCGCAGCAGCGCCTGCTGGCCGCGCTAGAAACGCTGGGGCAGACCAAAGAAATCGACCTGCAGCGCACGATGGGCATCGAACACGACCTGCTGGAAGCGCATCAGACGTTGATTACCGATAGCGAGTTTCAGGCCAGCATCAGCGATTACCTCCATCGGGGAATGAACGTCTGGTCTGCCGTTATCCATGCCTCTATGGATTTTAGCGCCCTGCTGGCACGCTCGCCGAGCCGCTACATTCAGCAGCGCACGCTGGATATTCTTGATATCGCCACGCAAATTCTGCAGGTCCTCTACCCGGACCATCCGCTGCTGCAGCCTGCACCTTCGCTCACTCAGCCAAGCCTGGTGTTTGCCAACGCGCTCACCCCAAGCCTGCTGATGTCGATGGAACGAAAAAATCTGGCAGGCCTGGTACTTTCCAACACGGGAAAAAGTTCACATACCGCGATCCTCGCCCGAGCGCTGGATATCCCTACGCTGGCGGATATCGATATCGGCCCTGACGCACTTTCCCAGCAGTCACTGCTGATACTCGACAGCGAGCACGGCATTCTGCTTACCGAAGTCGATCATAAAATCGAACGATATTTCCGTCTCGAAATGGCAGTACAGGCGCAAAAGCGGCAGCAAATTGCCGTCAGTCTTGGAGAATGGCCTTTATTAAAGCCGGAATTGATCCAGTGGGATCTGGACGCCGAGGATAAAAACGAAACGATCAAAAGCATGGTCGATAACCTCTGGCTACACCAGCGTACGGATTCCCGCGACCAGCTTTGCCATGACATCTGGGCACGAGAAACCCCTTTCCCCACCGTGGTTGGTGCAGGCTTTGCCATTCCGCACGCACGAACTGCGGCAGTAGAGCATTCCACCATAAGCATCGCTCGCTTACGTCAGCCGATTACCTGGGGCGGCGTACAGGTGGATACCGTTTTTATGCTCTCCATCAGCGCGATTGCGGCGGAAAACGAGCATATGCGCTATTTCTCAAGCCTTGCCCGACTGTTGATGAACGACGAGTTTGTCAGCAAAGCCAAAGCTGCCACCACCCCTATTGCGTTGTACCACCTGGTTTTCAGCGCTTTAACGCGCTGATTCGCCCAACCCAGCAACGAGGCCGGTATGTTAAAACTCTTAAAAAATACCAAGCGGCATTTCATGACCGGCGTCTCCTATATGGTGCCGTTTGTCGTCGCTGGGGGCGTACTACTGGCGCTGGCAGTGATGTTCAGCGGCCATGCGGCAGTACCCGAGAGCGGTTTCCTGAAGGCAATGTCGCAAATTGGCATGGCAGGACTGACGCTATTTATCCCGATTCTGGCCGGATTTATCGCCTGGTCAATGGTTGATAAACCGGGGATTGCTCCGGGTGCCATTGGCGGCCTGATGGCCTATCAGATGGGCGCTGGATTTCTCGGCGGCATGCTGGCAGGCATTATCGCCGGTCTGGTGGTCTGGGTGCTGCTGGCGATGATCGCACGCCTGAACATTCCCGGTTTTCTGCGTATGGTGCTGCCGATTTTTATCATCCCGCTGCTGGGCACCTTCGTCACCGGGATGGCGGTGTATTACATCATCGGTGACCCGATTGCCGGGCTGATGAAGTGGCTGAGTGAATGGCTTGCCAATATGCAGGGCGTATCATTTATCATCCTCGGCGGCATTCTGGGCTGCATGATTGCCGTCGATATGGGCGGCCCAATGAACAAAACCGCCTTCTTTTTTGCCGTCGCGCTGATTTCCACTAATCCGCAACTCATGGCCGCCGTAGCCGCCGCCGACTGCACGCCGCCGCTCGGGCTCGCGCTGGCCACCTTTATGTTTAAAGGCATCTTCAACGACGTGGAACGCGAAGCCGGTAAACCCGCGATCATCATGGGTTTTATGGGGATTACCGAGGGGGCTATTCCCTTTGCTGCCGCCGATCCGATCCGCGTGATCCCCGCCATTATGCTGGGCAGCGCCGTGGCGGCGATTTCATCGCTGTGGTTTGGCGCAACCAACGCCGCGCCCTGGGGCGGGCTGATCGTACTGCCGGTCGTTGGCAACCACTTCGGCTATATCGTTTCGGTGATTGCCGGGACGCTCACCACCGCAATCGCGGTGAAGGTGCTGAAAACCGTGGTTAAACCCCAGGACGAGCAATAAGGACGCACACAATGGCCGCATTTATTCAGTCAATTTTGAGCGAGTTCAGCGCCCAAAGCGCTACCAGCGACAGCGTGTTGGTCGCCAACGGCGATGCTCAGCCGCCGGTGATGGCCTACCATCTTCACGTGCCGCGTATCGAGCTAACGGTGAAAGGCGCACTCAGTATGCTGCTGCCAAAGGGCAGTGACCGCATCATTAAGTGCGAGCGTGCCGTCGGCACCATCACCTATATTCCCGCCAACAGCTGGAATGCCCCGCAGTGGGAAAGCCCGGTTATCTGTATGTCGATTGTTTTCTGGAAGCAGGACGTTGGCTTTAGCATCAGCAACTGGGACGGTGCGCAATTTAAAGAGGTGGAAAAATTTAACCTGCAAAACTCCAGCAGTACGGTACGCGACCGACTGCTGGAGCTAGCCGAATCAATGGCGTGGGCGCAGGATAAAACCAGCGAGACCTTCGCTCACATCGTCTATGCGCTGCTTAACGATCTGCTTTATCAGGTGGCTGAAGGAATGAATAACCCAAGGGGCCCCTTCTCGCTGCTGGACGACATCAAAAGCCATATTGATAGCCACTATCATCAGGAAATCAGCCGCGAAAGCGTCGCGGAGGCTTTCAATATTTCCCCCGGTTACCTTTCGCGTCTGTTCTCCCGCGAATCAGACGTCAAGTTTAACGAGTACCTGAAGCTCGCCCGGATCTCGCGGTCGAAAACGCTGCTGACCAATACCACCCTGAAGATTAATGAGGTCGCAGAGAAGTGCGGTTTCACCGATACCAACTATTTTTGCAAAGTGTTCCGGGACATTAACGATTGTACGCCGCTTGAGTACCGGCGTAAGAACAAGGGAGCAAACTTATCATGACCCGTACCGCAAAAGATGACGTGCAGCCCTTTTCCAACGACCGCCATCTGCATATCGTGGCGGTCACCGCCTGCGCCACCGGCGTGGCGCATACCTACATGGCCGCCGAGCAGTTGGAAAAGCTGGCAAAAATCTACCGTTTTTCGATAAAAATCGAGACCCAGGGCGTGCTGGGGCTGAAAAATGAGATCACCGAAAAAGACTTACTCGAGGCCGAACTCGCCATCATTGCCTCCGATATCACCATCGATAACCCGACGCGCTTCGACGGTTGCCGTATTCTCAACGTCTGTATCAACTCACTGTTGCTCAAGCCTGCCGAGGTTATTTCAGCCATCCGTAAATCGCTGAATCTTCCGCGAGGCAACGTTATCGATCTTTAGCGAACAGCATATTCAGCTCTGCAATTGGCTCACCGCCGCGACGTTCAAGAAATGCCAGAACCCGCTGCGGCGAGCCATTCAAAATCCGCTCCTCGGGAAACCCACTCTCCACCAGCAGAGGCTGACAGGCGCTGAAATCGCCCAATGCAAAGGCACTGTGCGAGTCCGTGCCCAGCGACAGCAGGCCCCCCTCATCGCGCACCGCCGCCACAATTCGGCGACAGTTGCCTTCGCTTCCCCGTCGGGAATGCAGAAACGAGGCGTTGTTCACCTCCAGCGCCACATCATATTCACGGGCGGCGGCAACGACCGCAGGAATATCAATCGGGTATTCCGGGTTGCCCGGATGGCTAATGATATGCACCTTACCGCTGGCGATAACCGCAATCATCGCCTTGGTATTCGTCACCACGTCAGCCGGGGTGAAAACCTGCTTATGAAAACCAGCGATAATAAGGTCCAACGCGCTACGCATTTTATCGCTACAGTCGGTTTCGCCGTTAGCTTTGATGTTGGCTTCAATCCCACGTAGCAGACCCACGCCCTCCACCACTCTCGGCAGAATGCGCATATTATTAAAGTGAAATGCATGAGGCGCATCGACCATCTCTGGGCCGTGATCGGTAATGGCAATTAGCCGGATACCCTTGCGCACGGCGGCGGCGAGATAATCGTGAACGGTACTGTACGCATGGGTGCTGGCCACGGTATGCAGATGTAAATCGACGTTGAACATGGCTCCTCCTGGGTGAAAAGAGCCCCCACGAGCGGGGGCCTGCGTGATTACGCCAGCAACGCTTTGGCCTGACGTACCACGGCCTCAGTGGTGATACCAAAAGCTTCATACAGCTGTTCTGCGGGTGCCGACTCGCCAAAGCCGTGCATGCCAATAATCGCCCCACCCAGCCCGGTGTATTTAAACCAGTAATCGGTGATACCGGCTTCGACCGCCACACGTGCGGTCACCGCGGCTGGCAGCACCGATTCACGATAGGCTGCATCCTGCTTATCAAAGCGGTCGGTACAGGGCATCGATACCACACGAGCGCGGATGCCTTCGCTGGTCAGTTGCTGCCAGGCGGCTACGGCCAACTCCACTTCTGAGCCGGTGGCAATCAGAATCACCTGCGACTCTCCCTCACCGCCCTTCAGTACGTAGCCACCCCGAGCAATGTCCTGAATTTGCTGCCAGGTACGCTCCGGTTGGGTCAAGTTCTGCCGTGAGAGGATCAGCGCCGTCGGCCCGTCAGTTCGTTCCACCCCTTGTTTCCACGCCATGGCGGTCTCAACCTGGCAGCACGGTCGCCACACGCTGAGGTTCGGCGTCAGACGCAGCGAAGCAATCTGTTCCACCGGTTGATGCGTCGGTCCATCCTCCCCCAGACCAATCGAATCGTGGGTATAGACCATCACGTGGCGCTGCTTCATCAGCGCCGCCATGCGCACCGCGTTGCGGGCATACTCAACGAACATCAGGAAAGTGGAGGTATAAGGCAGAAAACCACCGTGCAGCGCAATGCCGTTAGCAATAGCCGTCATGCCAAACTCGCGAACGCCATAGTGAATATAGTTACCGTCGCTATCTTCATTGATAGCTTTCGAACCAGACCATAGCGTCAGATTGCTGGGGGCTAAATCTGCCGAACCGCCAAGAAATTCCGGCAGCAGCTGGCCGAAGGCCTCAATGGCATTTTGCGACGCTTTACGGCTGGCAATCTTCGCCGGTTTGGCCTGCAGGCGCTCAATAAAGGCCTGCGATTTTGCCTTGAACTCTGCGGGAAGGTCGCCGTTCAGACGGCGAGTCAGTTCGGCTGCCAACTCTGGGAAAGCTTGCGCATAGGCGGCAAATTTATGCTGCCACTGAGACTCTTTCGCTTCACCGGCTTCTTTGGCATTCCAGTGCGCATAAATTTCAGAGGGAATATCAAACGGTGCATAGGGCCAGTTCAACGCTTCGCGGGTGGCAGCAATTTCAGCCTCGCCGAGCGGTGCGCCGTGGACATCATGGGTGCCCGCTTTATTCGGCGAACCAAAACCAATCACCGTTTTACACATCAGCAAAGAAGGCTTATCCGTCTGCGCGCGGGCGGCTTCGACGGCACGTTGTATCGCCTGGGCATCGTGACCATCAACGTCACGCACCACGTGCCAGCCGTAAGCTTCAAAACGCAGAGCGGTATCGTCGGTGAACCAGCCCTCTACATGACCGTCAATCGAGATACCGTTATCGTCATAAAACGCCACCAGTTTACCCAGCTTTAGCGTCCCCGCCAGCGAGCAGACTTCATGCGAAATCCCCTCCATCATGCAGCCATCGCCCATAAAAACGTAGGTAAAGTGATCAATCACTTCATGGTTGGGGCGGTTAAACTGCGCCGCCAGCGTTTTCTCGGCAATCGCCATTCCCACGGCGTTGGCAATGCCCTGCCCCAGCGGGCCAGTGGTAGTTTCGACGCCTGCGGTATAGCCTACTTCCGGGTGCCCCGGTGTTTTTGAGTGCAGTTGGCGGAAGTTTTTCAGCTCACTCAGCGGCAAATCATAGCCGGTAAGGTGCAGCAGGCTGTAGATAAGCATCGAACCGTGGCCATTCGACAACACAAAGCGATCGCGGTTTGCCCAGCACGGGTTCGCCGGGTTGTGGTTGAGAAAGTCCCGCCACAGCACCTCCGCAATATCCGCCATCCCCATCGGCGCGCCGGGGTGACCCGATTTCGCCTGCTGCACCGCATCAATGCTAAGAAAGCGAATTGCATTCGCCAGCGTTTTTTTAGCGATCATGACCTGCTCCATTTTCAATTCTGAGGAAAAATTCGGCCCCGCCTTTATGGCTGACGGAGAGATTCTGGTAGTGCGGAATGGTGGCGAAAGTGTCTATATCGTGGGTAGCAGACTGCGCGGTAAGCACTTCAACCACCACGCCTTGTGCCGCCTGTGCCGACAGTAGCCCAGCGTGAGAATCCTCCAACGCCACGCAGTGAGAAGCGGGAATGTTCAAGCGCTGTGCCCCCAGCAGAAAGGGCTCCGGGTCGGGCTTGCCGCGGGTAATATCTTCGCTGGTGACCAGGACGTCAGGGAAAGGCAGCCCCGCGTGGTGAATACGCGCCGAGGCCACCTTAAGCGAGCCCGACGTGACAATAGCCCAGGGGACATTGAGCGTATTGAGCGACTGCAGAAACGCCACAGCGCCGGGCACCGGCGTAATGCCCTCCACATGGCTGGTTTCATACGCTTCGAGCGCCAGAAACTCCTGCTCAATCACCGCATCGCTCGCTTCCGGCATAAAATGGCGCAGCGTGATGACCGCCGGTTTACCGTGCAGGTAATGACGCACCGCCTGCGCGCTGACCCCCTTCCGCACCGCCCAGGCGCTCCATGAGGCCTCAACAAAATCCAGCGAGTTCACCAACGTGCCGTCTAAATCAAAGAGCAGTCCACGAAAATGCATATTTTTCACCATCAGCCGTCAATAACATTCTTTATTTTTATCGCAACCAGCGATGATGAATAAATATAAATAAAGTGGTTTTTATAGTAATTCCGTTATCACAATTTCATTTCCCGGCATTCAAAATAATTTTTATGATTAGGGTCACAAAATAATTATCAGGCTATTTTTTTCAAGAAAATGTCACTTTTTTTCTATTCAAACTGCAAGGCGAACGGTCAAGGATAGATACATGAAATGCAGGCAGCGTTCTGCAAAGCAAAATTAACCCGCATTGGCGAAAAGTTTTGGGAGTGGTTATGTCGGAATTGATTACCTATCAGTGTGAGCTCAAGGAAGGTATCCATGCCAGACCGGCAGGACATATTGAGCGCCTTTGTAACACCTTTCAATCTGAGGTGTGCTGGAAGAATATCCGTACCGGGTTACAGGGCAGCGCCAAAAGCGCACTCTCTCTCGTCGCCACCGATACGTTGCTGAACGACGATTGCGAAATTACCCTCAGCGGCCCAGACGCCCACACCGCAGCGTCTGAGCTCTCCGCGCTGTTGAAAAAGCTCCCGCAGTTTGAGGTTGTTTCAGCAGAAGAAACGCAGGCACCCGCCGGCTATCTTCCCCGCTCACTACGCGAAACCCAGCTCAGTTTTATTCAGGGTTCGCGTATCAGCGGCGGCGTAGCCATTGCCCGTCCGGTTGTGGTCCAGAGCCTGAGCTTTGACGACATTATGGCACGAGCCCCGATGAAAACCGGTGCCGCCGCCGAGGAAAAAAAGGCGCTGAAAGCCGGTATTGAAGCTTTAAAACAGGCCAAACTGGATGCGCTGGAAAGTAAAGTCGGCGTCGAGCACGATATTATCCAGGCGCATTTATCCATTATTACCGATAGCGCATTCCAGGAAGCGATAGTTCACTTTATTGATAATGGTGAAAATAACTGGCGCGCCATCGTATTAGCGGCAATGGATTTCTGCGAAATACTTAACCGCTCATCCAGTAAATATATAAAAGAACGGGTTCTGGATGTACTGGATATTACCTGTCAGTTGCTGACGACCGTTTATGGCGAGCATGCTCTGCCTCAAAATGGCCTTGAACTTAGCGCGCCGTCTATTATTTTTGCTGATAGCCTGACACCGAGTAAATTTCTCAGCATTAATAAAAAGATGCTCGCAGGCATGGTTCTTACCGCCACCGGCAAAACATCACATACCGCGATCCTTGCCCGCTCGCTAGGTATCCCGACGCTGACTGATATCGATTTTTCGATGCTTAACCTGCAACCGCAGCAGGACATTATCATTGACGGCGACCCGGCTATCTTAGTCACCGCGCCTGATGAGCAGGTGCTGCGTTATTACCGCAACGAAATGGCGGTACAGCATACGATGCAACAGCAGATGCTGAGCAACGTCCATCAGGCCGCGATCACCGCCGACGGCCATCATCTTGAAATAGCCGCCAATATTGCCAGTTTCGAAGAAGCCGAGGCCGCGTTTAATAACGGTGCTGAGGGAATCGGTCTGTTCCGTACCGAAATGTCGTTCATGGACCGAGAAACGCCGCCGGACTACGCCGAGTTGGCCGAACTTTATACCCGCGTAATGGCCTGCGCCAACGGTAAGCCGGTTATTTTCCGCACCTTTGATATCGGCGGCGATAAACCCGTCGACTACCTGAATCTCGGTGACGAAGAGAACCCGTTCCTCGGCTACCGCGCGGTGCGTACCTATCCGCGCTATCGCGAGCTATTTGCAATGCAACTCAAGGCCATTCTCAGCGCATCGGCCACGGGTAACGCGAAAGTGATGATCCCGATGATTGCCAGCGTGGAAGAGATTATCTGGTGTCGTGAGGTGCTTGAGTCCGTCAAACAGACGATGCGTGAGGAAGGATTACCGTTCAACGATGCTATCTCGCTCGGCGTGATGCTGGAAGTGCCGTCCGTTATCTTCGCCATTCCTGAAATGGCCGAATACGCCGACTTCTTTAGCGTTGGCAGCAACGATCTGACGCAGTACTTTTTCGCCGCCGACCGCGGTAATTCACAGGTAGCGAACGTCTATGACAACTATGCATCGTCCTTCCTGCGTGCGTTGCAGTTTGCCATTGATGAAGTACACCGTGCCGGGAAATGGATTGGCCTGTGCGGCGAACTGGGCGCCAGCAAAGATTTTCTGCCGCTGCTCACCGGCATGGGGTTCGACGAACTCAGCATGAGTGGAACCGCAATCCCCGGCGTGAAGCACG
This sequence comes from Kluyvera sichuanensis, assembly GCF_014218705.1. Classification (GTDB taxonomy): domain Bacteria; phylum Pseudomonadota; class Gammaproteobacteria; order Enterobacterales; family Enterobacteriaceae; genus Kluyvera; species Kluyvera sichuanensis. Next base: position 333,874 of record NZ_JABBJF010000002.1, read on the forward strand.
CGCTGCGTGAACTCAACTTTGCACAATGCCAGTTGCTGGCGCTGGAGGCCCTCGCGCTGACCCGTTCCGCCGCGGTGAAAGCCGCGCTTCAGGCTCCCGCGGTGAAGGCAGAAAGCCAGAAACCGATTCTCGCGCCGGAATTTATTCTCTTTAATCTTGATGCCCAGGATAAAAACGAAGCCATCAAGAAAATGACCGATAACCTTTGGCTACACCATCGCACCGACAGCCGGGAGCGTCTGTGCGACGACATCTGGACGCGGGAGGACTCGTTCTCCACCGCCGTCGGCTACGGTTTTGCCATTCCACATACCAAATCTGACCATATTACCGATTCGACCATCAGTATGGCGACGCTGGAAACCCCTATTACCTGGGGCGACCAGCAGGTGGAAACCGTTTTTATGCTCACGGTCAGCAAATCTGCCGACCCCAATGCGCATATGAAATATTTCTCCACCCTCGCCCGTAAATTAATGAAAGAGGAATTCCGCAATGAAATAAAAAATGCCGATAGCGTCGACGTACTCTACAACCTGATGACCAGAACCTTAGACGTATAACTTCATGGTCTCGAATTAGAAAGTTAAATAAACAGCCAAAATAAAAAATCAGGAGTCACTCATGAAAATTGTCGGAGTTGCTGCATGTATTACCGGTGTTGCTCATACCTATATGGCGCAGGAAGCCATTGAGCAAGAATGTAAAAAACGCGGTTACGACGTAAAGGTCGAAACCCAGGGTGGCATGGGCATTGAGAATGAATTAACCGAAGACGAAATCGCCGAAGCCGATGTGGTGATCCTGGCGATTGCCATCGGCATCGAAGGCGTTGAGCGCTTTGAAGAAAAAGAAGATGCCGGGCTGGTGATTTCACTCAACCCTGCCGAAGTCGTGCGCGACCCTGCGGCGATTATCGATAAAGCTGAAAAGCTAGCGAGTTAATTTAAGCGACCTTTCCCGGATTTATTTCGGCATCCGGGAAGGGAAATAAAACGTAATTTAATTTCTGCGAACCCGTTATCTCTCTAACCAGACATTCATGTCTGGGGGATTACGACACCCTGAATCTGGCGTGTGCCTAATAAAAAATAGCGGGAACCAGGAGGATTGAAAATGTCGGAAAATATGAAAGCCGTAAAGGATGAGCTGGTTAAAGCGTTTAGCACCGGTGTGTCATACATGATGCCGGTGGTGGTGGTTGGCGGGATCTGCCTGGCGCTGTCACTGGTCGGCGGCGAGCCGGTCGCGGGTAAAGGGATGGTGGTCACTAACCCATTCTTACTGAATCTGGGCGCTATCGGCAGCGCGGGTCTGGGGATGATGATCCCGGTGCTCGCCGCTTATATCGCCTACTCCATCGCTGGCAAACCTGGGCTGACGCCGGGGGTGATTACCGGCTTTATGGCCAGCACACCGCTGGGTGCCGATCACGTGGTGACCGGGTTCCTCGGGGCGATGCTGCTCGGTATTCTCAGCGGCTACGTCGCGAAATGGATTAAAACCTGGAAGGTTGGCAAGGCGCTGATGCCGGTCATGCCAATCATGATTATCCCTATCGTCTCAACCTGCATCGTCGGCATGCTCTACCTGTACGTTCTGATTGGGCCAATTGGCGCCGCCATGAAATGGCTGGTTTCCATGCTCTCCAATATGCAGGGCAGCAGCGGCATCGTACTGGGGCTAATCCTTGGCGCCATGGCAGCCTTCGATATGGGTGGCCCGGTCAACAAAACCGCGACCGCCTTCACCCTGGCGCTGATGGCAGAAGGCATTTACGGCCCGAACGGCGCTTACCGTATTGCCTGCGCTATTCCACCGCTGGGTATCGCCCTCTCTACGTTCATTTCGCAGCGCAAATGGGCCGAGGATGAACGCCGCATGGGCACCTCCGCCGCCTTTATGGGCCTTATCGGAATTACCGAAGGCGCTATTCCCTTCGCGGTGAAAAACCTCAAGACCGTTTTGCCTTCAATCATTATCGGCAGCGCCGTCGGTGCGGGCCTGGCGATGGTTCACGGCGTGGAGTCGATGGTACCGCACGGCGGATTAATCGCCATCGCGGGCGTCAATAAAGCCCCGCTGTGGTACGTCCTCGATATGGCCATCGGCGTCATTGTTACCGCCATCTGCCTGCATATTTTGCGTCCAAATATTAGCGAGCCGGTGAAGAAAACCGACGCTAAAAAAACTGTCACTTCAGATATGAATAAAGCCTAAGGAGTTGTCATGAAAAACACCATGAAGCAGTACGTTGATTATATCGTTAAGGGTGGTAAGTCCACGATGCTGGGTATTGGCCCAATGTCTCCGGCGCTTATTCAGGCATGTTTTGAATTAGGCAAAGAAAAAGATCTGCCGCTGATGTTTATTGCCAGCCGTAACCAGGTTGATGCCGATGAATTTGGCGCAGGCTACGTCAATAACTGGGACCAGTTTCGCTTCGCTGCCGACCTGAAAGCGATGGCTGATAAAGTTGGATTCGACGGCGATTACTTCCTCTGCCGAGACCACGGCGGCCCATGGCAGCGCGATAAAGAGCGTAAAGACCATATTCCAGAAGCGCAGGCAATGGAACTGGCGCGCCGTTCCTACCAGATTGATATGGATGCGGGGTTCGATTTGTTGCACATCGACCCAACGAAAGACCCGTACGTCATGGGCAAAGTGATTGATATTGAGCTGGTATTAAGCCGCACCGTCGAGCTGATTCGCTTCTGCGAAGCGTATCGTCAGAAGAACAACCTGAAAGAGTTCTTCTACGAAGTGGGCACCGAAGAGACCAACGGCGGCCTGACCGATATCAGCGCCTACGAAGGCTTTATCATTGAACTGAATAAGCGCCTGAACGACGAAGGACTGCCGCAGCCGCTGTTTATCGTCGGCCAGACCGGTACCCTGACCCGCCTGACCAAAAACGTAGGCCACTTCAACGATACCCAGTCGGCGGAGCTGTCGGCTATCAGCACCCGCTACGGCGTGGGGCTAAAAGAGCACAACGGCGACTATCTGCCGGATGAAATTCTGCTTAAACATCCGGGCCTTGGGATCACCGCCATGAACGTCGCTCCGGCGTACGGCACCATTGAAACTCGCGCTTATCTGAAGCTCGCGGAAGTGGAAAAAGATCTGGCGGCCAAAGGCTTTATTAAATCGGCATCAGATTTCAAAACCGTGCTGACCCGCGAGTGCGTGCTGAGCCACAAGTGGGAAAAATGGATGACCGACGAGCATAAAAATAAATCTGAAGAGCAGATCTTCAGCGAGCCCGCGCTGCTGAAGGAGATTCTTGAGCTGAGCGGCCACTATAACTACGAAAAACCGGCGGTAGTGAAAGAGATGCAGACGATGTTTGCCAACCTGAAATCGTTCGGCGTTGAGCCAGAACGTTACGTGGTGAACAAAATTAAAGACATGATTCAGAACGAAGCCGAGTGCTTTAATATGCCAGGCCTGACCACCCGCGTGGCACAAGCCCGTTAATGCCATAAAAAATAACGTCGTAGGCCGGATAAGCGAAGCGCCATCCGGCCTACTCCTTACTCGCGACCCAATAAAAACAGGTACTGGTTATGAATCAGCTTGAACAATTAAAGCAGCGCACCATTATTGTCGCTGACAGCGGGGACATTGATAGCATCATTGCCTATCATCCCGAAGATGCCACCACTAACCCTTCTCTTGTTTATAAAGCTGCGCAGTTACCGCAGTATCAGAATTTAATTAAAGAGATCGTCGCCACGCTCAAATCGCGCTATGCCGGAAAGGAGCTGCTGTCCTCCACCGTTGCCGATCATCTGGCAGTCAGTATTGGGGCGCTGATTCTGAAAAGCGTACCGGGGCGTATCTCTACCGAGGTCGACGCTCGCCTGTCGTTTGACACCGATGCCAGCATTCGCAAAGCGCGCGAACTGATTGCGCTGTATGCCGAACAAGGCGTAGGTAAAGAACGGGTCCTGATTAAGCTTGCTGCCACCTGGCAGGGTATTCGCGCCGCTGAAGTGCTGGAAAAAGAGGGGATTTGCTGCAACCTGACCCTGCTCTTTTCTTTCGCGCAGGCGCGCGCCTGCGCCGATGCTGGCGTATTTTTAATCTCCCCATTCGTTGGACGCATTTACGATTGGTACAAGAAAAATAACCCGGACACCGTCTATACCGTCGATAACGATCCGGGCGTGGAATCGGTGCGCAATATCTACCGTTTCTACAAAATGTACGGCTACCAGACTGTGGTCATGGGCGCGAGCTTCCGCACGCCAGAGCAGGTTCTGGCCCTGAACGGCTGCGATCGCCTCACGGTTTCACCGGGACTGTTAGCTCAGCTCCAGCAGTGTGATGCCAAGGTACCAGCGCCGCTACACTATGCCGGAGATGTGCAACCAAAGCCTGATGCCATCAACGAAGCCGAGTTCTATTGGGCGCACAACCAGGATGCCATGGCGGTCGAAAAGCTGGCCGAAGGGATTCGCCTGTTCGCCGTTGACCAGAACAGTCTGGAAACCTTGCTCACGCAATACCTTTGACCTCGCTGAGGCCTTTGCGAAGTGGCCGCTCACAGGTAAAATAACGCGTTGACCCCGGCATCCTTGCCGGGGCATTTCCGCTAGAGGAACTATGGAAACACGACGCGACGAGCGAATGGGTCAACTGATTCAGGCACTGAAACGTAGCGATAAGCTGCATCTCAAAGAAGCGGCAGCACTGCTTGGCGTTTCTGAAATGACGATTCGTCGCGATCTTAACAGCGAGAGCGGGCCCGTTGTACTGCTCGGCGGCTACGTCGTGCTGGAGCCACGTAGCGTTCCTCACTATCTGCTGAGCGACCAGAAAACCCGACTGGTTGAAGAAAAAAAGCGAGCGGCGCGCCACGCGGCTGCGCTGCTGAAACCGCACCAGATGGCCTTTTTCGACTGCGGCACCACCACGCCGTGGATTATCGACGCCATTGATAACGACCTGCCGTTTACCGCCGTCTGTTACTCGCTAAACACTTTTTTAGCGCTGCAGGATAAACCCAACTGTCGGCCCATTCTCTGCGGCGGCGAATTCCACGCCAGCAACGCTATTTTCAAACCACTGAGCGAGCAGGACACGCTTTCACACCTCTGCCCGGACATCGCCTTCTATTCCGCAGCCGGTATCGATATTGAAATGGGGGCAACCTGTTTTAATCTTGAAGAGCTGCCGGTGAAGCACTGGGCGATGCGCCAGGCGCGCTACCATGTGCTGGTGGCGGATCACAGCAAGTTTGGCAAAGTGCGCCCGGCCCGCATGGGTGACCTGACGCGCTTTGATGTGATTGCCAGCGACATCTGCCCGGATGATGAGCTGGTGGCGCTGGCAAAACAGCAGCAAATTTCGCTGCTGTATTAGCGGGATATTACGAGAACCAGCTGCCGAACCACTCGTGGATTTTCATCAGCACGAAGTCCATCATGCGGCTGAAGAAGCCGCCCTCTTCGACCGCTTCCATCACGATCAGCGGACGCTGCTCAATGGTTTTGTCGTTAAGCTTGAAGTCGATGGTGCCGACCACCTGGCCTTTAGTTAACGGCGCGGTCAGCTGCGGCTGGCTTAAGGTATAGCTGGCCTTCAGGTTTTTCAGCTGGCCTTTCGGGATGGTCACCGAACCGGCTTCCCCTGCCCCAAGGTTCACTTCACTCTTATCACCAAACCAGACGCGCTGGCTGATAAAAGTGGCATCCGCCTTGATTGGCGTAACGGTTTCATAGAAACGGAAGCCCCAGGTCAGCAGCTTCTCCGACTCGTTAAAACGCACGCGGTCGCTCTTGGTACCCAGCACCACCGCAATCAGGCGCATATCGCCCTGAGTGGCCGAGGACACCAGGTTATAGCCCGCACCCGCCGTAGTACCGGTTTTCACGCCATCAACGTTGAGGTTCGAACTCCACAGCAGACGGTTGCGGTTTGGCTGGCGGATGTTGTTGAAGGTGAACTCTTTCTCTTTATGTACCGCATACTCTTCCGGCACATCGTGAATCATCGCTTTGGTCAGCAACGCCATATCGCGCGCGGTGCTGTACTGCCCAGGCGCATCCAGGCCGTGAACGGTTTTGAAGGTGGTATTGGTGAGGCCGATTTTCTGCGCATAGCCGTTCATCAGGCTGACGAAGGAGTCCTGGCTGCCGGCAACGTAGTCGGCAATGGCGATGCTGGCATCGTTGCCCGACTGGATTATCACCCCTTTATTGAGGTTCTCAACGGAAACCTGCTCGCCGGGCTTGAGGAACATCACCGATGAGCCGCGCAGCGCCGGGTTACCGGTGGCCCACGCGTCACGCCCGATGGTCACCATATCGGTGAGCTTGATTTTATTCGCCTTCAGCGCCTGACCGACCACGTAGCTGGTCATGATTTTTGTCAGGCTGGCCGGGTCGAGCTTCTCATCGGCATTGCCCTCTGTCAGGACCTTACCGCTGGCGTAATCCATTAATATAAAAGCACGGGCGTCGATTGCTGGCGCGTCCGGAAGTTGTTCCGCCGCCTGCACCGCCGGTGCCACTAAAAGTAAAAGCGCTGAGCCTGCCATCAGACTCTTGAAGGAGTTAGCGTTACACATCATAAAAGCCACCCAAGTATCCATTCCCAAAAACACGCCACGACAGTACCGTGCTGCACCAGGCCGTGAGTAATAACGTAGAAACTCTCTTAAAGAAACAGTGAGTTGGTAAAGTTTTTTAAGTTTACGCAAGATCACCTGATTGTGCTGAAAACCTGACATTTTTTTTGATCGAGATTGCGTAAGCGTTTACTTTGGCCCACATTTAATCTCTGCTAAATAAACGGGAGTGGTCATGATTACGCTGTGGGGAAGAAATAATTCAACGAACGTGAAAAAAGTGCGCTGGACGCTGGCAGAGCTTGGCCTGCCGTATGAGCAAATTATGGCGGGCCAGGGATTTGGCGTGAACCGCGACGCGGCCTATCTGGCACTTAACCCTAACGGCCTGGTACCGATGCTAAAAGACGGCGACGACGTGCTGTGGGAATCAAACTCCATCGTGCGTTATCTGGCGGCGCAGTACGGCACCGAGAGCCTGTGGCAGGCGTCGCCGGTTCAGCGGGCAAAGAGCGAAAAGTGGATGGACTGGGCCAACGAAACCCTCTCGCCGGTGCACCGTAAAATCCTCTTCGGGCTGGTGAGAACGCCGGTAGAGCAGCGTAACATGGCCGAAATCAATGCGGCGATTGAAGCCTGCAAACCGCTGCTGGCAATCCTCGACAACACGCTGGCGAATCAAACCTGGCTTTCCGGTGAGCAGTTTGGCGTGGGCGATATCGCCGTGGCGCCATTTGTCTATAACGTGCTGGAAACCGTCAAAACCTGGCCGTCACTGCCACATCTTGAGCGCTGGTATCAGCAGCTGGCACAGCGTCCGGCGTTCCGCGACGTGGTGATGATTCCGGTGAGTTAAACCACTCAGGTGCGCTGGCTACTCCCGCGCACCTGCAGTTTCCCCACCAGCCGGACATGCGCCGCCGTATCATCCCCCTCACACAGGTAGTTCACCGCCATTCTTCCCAGCTCGCTATAGGCTAGCTGCACGCTGGTCAGCGCCGGAGTCAGTTGGTGCGCAATACGCTGATCGTCATAACCACACACCAGCACGTCGCGCGGAATAGCAATATTGAGCGTGGCGAGCGCCTGATAGCAGCCAAGGGTCATCCAGTCGCTGGCGCAGAAAATGGCCTGCGGCGGTTCCGGCAAGTGCATCAGCTCAAGTGTGGCGTTAAAGGTGGCATTCAACGACCAGTCAGTCGGTTTAATCAGCGTGTCGTCCACCGCGATCCCGGCCTGCTCCAGCGTCTGGCGATACCCTTCGAGGCGCAGCACGCTGGCATCCATCCAGTCATCGCCCATGATATGCGCAATACGCGTGATGCCCTGCGACAGCAGATGGCTGACTATCTGGCAGGCGTTGGCGCGGTCATCAGGCAGAAAGGTCGGCAGCAGCGGGCGCTTCGGGTCGTACTGGTTTAACAACACCACCGGCTTATGAATAAGCGCGTCGAACGGCGAGAAATCAAAGGCGCGGGTCACCGGGCTTGCCAGAATAACTCCCGCACAAGCACGCTGATCCAGCTGACGCAGAATATGCGCCGCCATCTCCAGATCGTCGCCATAGTCATAAACGGTCAGTAGAGTATCCCGCTGCCAGGCGGCGGAGACAGCATCGCTAATGGCCTCGACGAAGGGGTCATAGTTCGGCATTCCGCACAGCAGCAGGGCAATCTCCTCCTGCCCTTCCTGACGATGAGGCACGATAATCTTTTGATAGCCAAGCGCCGCCGCTGCCGCATAGACGCGGTCGCGGGTGGCTTCACTCAGGCGAATCGCCCGGCTATTGTTGAGCACCAGAGAGACCGTTGCCTGCGAAACGCCCGCTTCCCTGGCTATATCACTCATCGTTATTTTGTTTTTCTTCGCCATGTTCACTCCTTGTCGCCGCCGACTATAGCACAGTTACCCCACGCTTTTTTTGTGAACAACCCGACAGTTCAACCGCGTCAGGATTGCGCCTTGCGCCTGAGTTAATAAATATTAGCTAATAATTATTAGCAAGGAGAAAAAATATGCACTCGCAATGGCGCGAATCACAGGCACAGGCCTGGTATCAACAGCATGGTTGGGCATGCGGCTTTAACTATCTGCCGCGCAGCGCGGTCAACTGGACCGAAATGTGGCAGGCGGAGACTTTCGATGTGCAGACCATCGACCAGGAGCTGGGCTGGGCCCACGGCTACGGCTATAACGCGCTGCGCACTAACCTGCCGTTTATCGTCTGGGAAGCCGACCGTGACGGCCTGCTGGCACGTATCGACGCCTTTTTAGCGCTGGCGAAAAAACACCAGATTCAGGTGATGCTCACCCTGATGGACGACTGTGGTTTCTCCGGCGATGAGCCGTACCTCGGCCCGCAAAAGCCACCGCGCGAGGGCGTGCACAACAGCCAGGCGGCGGCAAGCCCCGGTCGGGCCATCGTGATGGACCCAAGCCAGTGGCCACGCATTGAAGCCTACGTCCGCGACGTACTCAGCCGTTTTAAGGATGATGAGCGTATCACCATCTGGGATCTCTACAACGAACCGGGCAACCGTGGCATTAACCTGTCAGCGACCGAATCGGCAGAGTATGACCAAGCGCTGGAGACCTTCGCACTGGAGCTGATGACCGCGACCTTCGGCTGGGCGCGTGAAGTGGGCCCAAGCCAGCCGCTCACCGTGGGCGCGTGGCATATTGATCACCCCCAGTACGGCACGCTACAGCACCCGATTGATATCGCCGCGTTGCGGTTATCCGACATCATCAGCTACCACAACTACAACAACGCCGCCCGCCAGCTCGGCGTGCTGGAAAGCCTGATGGCATATCAGCGCCCGATACTGTGCACCGAATGGCTGGCGCGGCACATGGACTGCACGTTCAGCGAGCAGCTGCCGCTGTTCTGCGCTTTCGATACCGGCTGCTATCAATGGGGGCTGGTACAGGGCAAAACGCAGACCTGGATCCCGTGGACCAGCGTCAACAGAGATCACCCCGATCCCCAATCACTGTGGTTCCACGACGTGCTGACACCCGATGGCAAACCGTGGTGTGAAGAAGAAATGCAGCTGGTGAAAGCGCTGACCGGCTATCGCCAGACGCATCGTTAATTGTGATACACGGAGGATTCATCCATGAAAAAGTCAGCCTTGTTCCTGCTTGCCTGCTGCGGTTTCGGTGCGATACCTGTCGCGCACAGCGCCGATCAGGTGGAACTCCGTTTTGCCTGGTGGGGCGGTAAGGCCCGTAATCAGGCCACCTTAAAGGCGCTGGACGCCTTTGAGGCTAAATATCCCAATATTAAAGTGAAGGCGGAATACACCGGCTGGGACGGGTTCTACTCGCGCCTGACCACGCAGATTAACAGCAACACCGAAGCCGACGTTATCCAGACTAACTGGAACTGGCTGACGCTGCTGTCCAAAACCGGCGACGGTTTTTACGATCTCAACCAACTGAGCCAGCCCATCGGCCTCGATCAGTTCTCCCCCGCCTCACTCGCCAGCACGACGGTGAATGGCAAGGTCAACGCCATCCCGGTTTCCGCCAACGTGATGCTGTTTTACTACAATGCCGCGACCTGGAAAAAAGCTGGCGTGCCGCTGCCGAAAAGCTGGGAAGACCTGCTCAAAGCCGGGCCGGTGTTTAAAGAGAAGCTCGGGGATAACTACTATCCGCTGATCCTGACCGAGCAGGATTCACTGCTGCTCCTGAACTCCTGGGTCTATCAGGGGAATCAGAAACCGATGGTGGATGAGAAGACCCGTAAACTCGGCTGGAACCATGACGATCTGGTACAGGCCTTCACCTTCTATCGTCAACTGGTGGCGGCGCACACCGTGCCGGACTCCCGCACGATGGCCTCATTCGGCAAAGGCATTGCCTATGAAATGAAGCCGTGGATTAACGGCGAATGGGGCGGTATCTACAACTGGAACGTGATGTACACCGCCGAGTCGCAGAACCTGAGTAACCCGGCAGACCTGGTGATGGGCGATTATCCGATGCGCGAAGGTGCCAAAGATGCCGGGCAGTTTAACAAGACCGCGCTGATGCTCTCTATCAGTAAAAACACCCGCCACCCGCAGGAAGCGGCACTGCTGATCAACTTCCTGATGAGTGAAAAAGAGGGCGTGGTGCCGGTGGGGCTAGAGCGCGGCGTGCCGCTGAGCAAGGCCGGGGCGCAGATCCTGCGCGATGCCGGGTTACTGAAAGAGGACGATCCGGTGCTGACCGGGCTGACGCAGTCCGCCGCGTTGCCAAACCACGCGAAGGCGCTGCCCTATCTTGAAGACCCGCAGTTCACCGCCCTATTCCTCGCGGCGCTGCAAAGCATCGACTACGGCAAAACCACGGTAGACCAGGCCGCCACCCACTTTGAGGAGCAGGCGAACCGTATTCTACGGCGAATTATGCGCTAAGGGAGAAGGTCATAGACAGGGGGACGGCTGTCCCCCTGATTTCAAGCGTGAGTCATTGGTGATTCAGCATCCAGCTTACGAATGCTGGTCGTCAACGCCGTCAGGCAGCGCTCAAGCGTTTCCACGTTAACCGCAATATAGGACGGGCAGTCGTAGCGCCCCGTCATCAAGCATACGGCAGCGGATGCTAAAGCCTCACCCGCCTGCCGCATCATTTCCAGTTCGTTCAACGAACTACACCGCTTAAGCGGCACAGCGTTACCCCGTAGTTCGCCACACAGTTCGAGCAGGTTAGTACGCAGATGATCGTTATCACCGACTGACATATACCCCTTTGCCTTTCGAAGCTGCAAATAGGCATCAAGGTCAATTCGCGCATTGATGAGTCGCCTCATCATCTGGCGTTTCAGTTTGCTATCCGTCATGCATTTACCTCCCTTGCCACCCATTGGCTCTTTCATTATGAGATTGCTTAACGAAAGGAATGCTGCGCGATATCAACAATTCATCATTCATAACACTTTTAACAAAATAGCAATGATTTTAAGGCGCACTGAGAGGGCAAACGAGCAGTAGAGCACTCACGTAACCGGACTACCTGTTACAGTAACCCGGTCATATTCTGAATTTCCCCCTTATCCCCCTCCTCTTCTTGTATGAAAATACCGTAATCTTTACTATAGTAACAATTACCAGGTTGAGGTGAATCATGGCTATCTATAAGGCAAAACGATTCAACCAAAACACCAAAAAGCTTGGCATCACGGACGACGTGCTATTGAAAGCTGCCGAAGATATCAAACAGGGTGTTTGGGAAGCGAATTTAGGCGGAGGGGTAATCAAAAAACGCCTGCCTCTGCAGCAAGGCAAAAGTGGTGGCGCAAGAACCGTCATCTTTTTCAAATACGATCGACATATTTTTTTCTACGATGGTTGGGCGAAAAATAGTGTCAGTAGTGGAAATGATAAAGAAATAGAAGATGACGAACTTATTGCTTATCGAAAATTGGCTAGCGCGTTTTTAGCCTTCACTGATACGGATATCGCAAAACTCCTGGCCACCGGTTTTTTAGTTGAGGTAGATAAATGACTAACAAACTCAAAGCAATGCTTGATGACGCTAAAGAGCTTAACGCACTTGGCCTTATGCCAGAGGGCGACGTTGCTGAAATCAGTAAGCTTTTAAAAGCGCGCGAGCTTAAAACACGTATTGCCGCCGTTAAGATGATGTCTGGTGAAGAGATTAAGGCGGTTCGTGCCCGTTTCGGCATGTCTCAGTCTATATTGGCGCACACGCTGGGAATGTCTAAAGAGAGCGTGTCCAAATGGGAGCGCAACGAAATCAAACCCAGCGGCCCAGCGCTGCGCATTCTCAATACTCTGGCGGCTAAAGGCCCAGAAGTGTTCACCAAGTAAACCAGCGCTAGCCCGGCCAGGTATTGCAAGGCCGGGCTCTCAGTTTGACTACCCTTTCAGTTTCGGATCCAGCGCGTCGCGCAGGCCATCGCCCAGCAGGTTAAATGCCAGCACCGTCAGGAAAATCGCCAGCGCCGGGAAGACTGCGACGTGTGGTGCAATCACCATATCCGCGCGCGCTTCGTTGAGCATCGCCCCCCATTCCGGCGTCGGCGGCTGTGCACCGAGGCCGAGGAACGACAGGCTGGCGGCGGAGATAATCGATACCCCGATACGCATGGTGAAATAGACCACGATAGAAGAGACCGTGCCGGGCAGAATATGCTGGAACAGGATAACCCGGTCGCTGGCGCCGATGCTGCGCGCCGACTCGATAAAGGTTTGCTGCTTCAGCACCAGCGTATTGCCGCGCACCAAGCGGGCAAATGCCGGAACCGAGAAAATCGCCACGGCGATAATCACGTTGGTCATGCCGCTGCCCATAATCGCGACCACGGCAATCGCCAGCAGGATGCCGGGGAAGGCAAACAGCACGTCGCAGACGCGCATGATGATACGGTCCCACCAGCCTTCGTAGTAGCCCGCCAGCAGCCCGAGCACGGTGCCAATCAGCGAGCCAATCAATACCGCAAACACGCCCGCGGTAAGCGAGATTTGCGCGCCCACCAGCACCCGGCTGAAAATATCGCGCCCGAGCGAGTCTACGCCGAACCAGTGGATCAGCGATGGGCCGTCGTTCAGGCGGTCGTAATCGAAGTAGTTTTCCGCATCAAACGGCGCAATCCACGGCGCCACCACCGCCACGATAATCAGCAGCAGTACGAAAATGCCGGAAGCCATCGCTACCGGTTGCTGGCGAAAGCGCCGCCAGAATTCTCGCCACGGCGTGCGCGGCGTCCCCGCTTGCATCACCGGCATGGCGTTAAGCGCCGCCTGCCGACGCCAATTGAATAATCGCACGTTATTTATACCTGATAGCCGGGTTAATGGCGGCGTAGAGCACATCCACCACTAAGTTGATAAGAATAAACTCCAGCGAAAACAGCAGCACCTCGGCCTGAATCACCGGGTAATCACGCATCTCCACCGAATCCACCAGCAGGCGTCCAAGCCCCGGCCAGTTAAAGACTTTCTCCACCACAATCGAGCCGCCGAGCAGAAAGCCAAACTGCAGCCCCATCATCGTCACCACCGGGATCATGGCGTTACGCAGCCCGTGTTTCAGCACCACCACTTTTTCGCTCACCCCTTTGGCGCGGGCGGTACGCATATAGTCTTCATTGAGCACGTCAACAAACGAGGCGCGGGTAAAGCGCGCCATCACCGAGGCCACGGCGGCACCAAGAGTGATGGACGGCAAAATGTAGTGCTGCCAGCTGTCGGCGCCCACGGTTGGCAGCCAGCCAAGCTCGACGGAGAAAATTTGCATCAGCAGCATCCCCAGCGCAAACGCCGGGAAGGAGATCCCGGTGACCGCCAGCGCCATGCCGAGACGATCCGGCCAGCGGTTGCGCCACACCGCGGCGGCAATCCCCGCAGCCATGCCAAAAATCACCGCCCAGACCATGCTGGCGAGGGTCAGTAACAGCGTTGGCAGAAAGCGGCTGGCGATCTCTTCGGATACCGGGCGGCGTGACACCATTGAGATACCAAAATCGCCCTGCACGGCGTGGGTGATGTAGTGCCAGAACTGAACGTACAGCGGCTGATCCAGCCCCAACTGCTGACGAACCATCGCGATAACCTGCGCGTCCGCTTCCGGCCCGGCAATCAGTCGCGCCGGGTCGCCGGGAAGCAGATGGACAAATAAAAACACCAGCACCGCCACGATAAACAGCGTCGGGATCAGGCCGAGCAGGCGTTTAAGAACATAGTTAAGCATGACTCTCCTTGCCGTAAGCTCCCTGCGCCATCATGACGCAGGGAGACCTCGCTTACTTCAAATCCGCATCGTCAAAGCTGAAGCCCGTGTCCGGCATAATGTAGAACCCGGTCAATGACTTGCTGTGCGCCGAAACCAGTTTCTCTACCACCAGCGGCACCCACGGCGACTCTTTCCAGATAATATCCTGGGCCTCTTTGTAGAGCCGTGCTTTTTCTTTCGCATCCGTCGTTTGCAGCGCCGCCGTCAGGTCTTTATCCACCTGCGGGTTGCTGTAGAACGCGGTATTAAACTGGGTTGGCGGCCAGTTAGACGAGGCAAACAGCGGCGACAGCGCCCAATCGGCTTCGCCCGTCGAGGCGGACCAGCCGGTGTAGAACATTCTCACGCCGCTCTCTTTCTGCCCTTTCGCTTCCACTTCCGCCGCGCGCTGACCGGCATCCATCGCCGTCACCTGTGCCTTAATACCAATTTGCGCCAGCTGCTGCTGGGTAAACTGCAGCACCTTCTGCGCGGTACTGTGGTTGTGCGACGACCAGAGCGTGGTGCTAAAGCCGTTCGGGTAGCCCGCCTCTTTCAGCAGTGCTTTAGCTTTTGCCGGGTCGTACGGCCACGGCTGGTACTGCTGAGCGTAGGCGATAGACGGCGGCACCACGCCGGTAGCCGGAGTGGCGTAACCCGCGAAGGCCACCTTCACCAGCGCCTGACGGTTGATGGCGTAGTTAATCGCCTCGCGCACCTTCGGGTTATCAAACGGCTTTTGCGTCACGTTCATGCTGATATAGCGCTGCATGATGGATGGGCTCGCCACCAGTTCAAGCTGGCTGTTTTTGGCCAACAGCGCCGCCTGCTCGTAAGGAATGGGGAAAGCAAACTGCGCCTCGCCGGTTTGCAGCATCGCGGCACGCGTGTTGTTATCAACCACCGGACGCCAGGTAATAGAGTCCAGCTTCGGTAGCCCTTGCTGCCAGTAGCCAGCAAACTTGCTGACCTTAACGAAGTCAGTCTGGTTCCAGGTATCGAGCTTATACGGCCCGGTTCCCACCGGATGGAAGCCAATTTCATTGCCGTATTTCTTCAGCGCCGCCGGGGAGATCATCGCCGTTGCCGGGTGGGCCAGAATATTGATAAACGCCGAGAACGGCTGCTTCAAGGTGATCTTCACCGTCTGGGCGTCAACAACCTCGGTTTTATCAATATTTTTATACAGGTTATAGCGCTTGAGGTGGCTATCCGGGTTGCTGGCGCGATCGAGGTTAACCTTCACCGCTTCGGCGTTAAAATCGGTGCCATCCTGGAATTTGACTCCCTGACGTAGCTTCAGAGTGTAGACCTTGCCATCGTCAGAAACGGTGTAGCTTTCCGCCAGTACGTTCTGCAGCTTCATCTCTTTATCAAGGCCAAATAGCCCCTGATAGAAGGATTTCGCCACCGCCTGCGACAGCGTGTCGTTGGCATCATACGGGTCAAGCGTGGTGAAGTTGGAGCCTACCGCCACGACCACATCTTTTGCCGCGAACGCGGGAGAAGCCGCCAGCGCGGAAGCCACGCCCAGTGCGACCAGCCATTTACGTGAAACGCGTTGTGTCATGTTGTCCCCTGCCTATGGTTTTATTATCTATTGGTCAGCGCACTGCTAGCCGGCTCCCTGGCGACATAGTGCCCCGGTGAAACCTGTTGCAAATTAATGGGTTCGACTTCTTCACCCCGTTTGTAGATATTGCCCGGCAGATCGTCCGACAGCAGCACGCGCTGCGGCCGCCGATGGGCCGGGTCCGCCACCGGTACGGCGGCGAGCAGCTTACGGGTATACGGATGCTGCGGGTTTTCAAACACCGCGCGGCGCGGGCCAATTTCCACGATACGCCCACGGTACATCACCGCCACACGGTGGCTGATGCGCTCGACCACCGCCATATCATGCGAAATAAACAGAAATGCGATGCCCATCTCCCGCTGTAGCGACAGCAGCAGATTGATGATCTGCGCACGAATCGAGACGTCCAGCGCCGAGACCGATTCATCGGCAATCACCACCTTCGGGTTCAGCGCCAGCGCGCGGGCAATACAGATACGCTGTCGCTGACCGCCGGAAAACTCATGCGGATAGCGCCACGCGTGCTCCGGCTGTAGGCCCACGCGCTGCAATAGCCACTCCACCCGCTGCTGTAGCGCCTCGCCCTGCAACGCGCCATGAATGCGCAGCGGCTCCATAATCGAGAAGCCGACGGTGTGGCGCGGGTCGAGCGAGGCGTACGGGTCCTGGAAGATAAACTGAATATCGCGGCGCAACGGCTGAAGCTGATGCGCCGAGAGCGTATCAATGCGCTCACCGTTAAAGGTAATGGTGCCGCTTTGCGACTCCACCAGCCGCAGCAGCGCTCGCCCGGTGGTGGATTTTCCGCAACCGGATTCGCCCACCAGCGCCAACGTCTCGCCAGGCCATAAATCAAAACTGACGTTTTCTACCGCGTGCACTTCACGAGTGACGCGGTTCAGAATGCCACCACGCAGCGGGAAACGCGCCACCAGATTGCGCACCTTGAGGATCGGCTTACCTTCGACAACGGTGTCTTGCTGCTGCGGTTCACTCTCCGGTGCATTGAAATCCGGGAAGCTTTTAGGATAGTCGCTACCGCGCATCGCTCCTAGACGTGGGACGGCTGCCAGCAAGCGGCGCGTATACGAGTGCTGCGGCGCGGTAAAGATCTCGTCCACGCGCCCGCTTTCGACCACTTCACCCTGATGCATCACCAGCACCCGGTCGGCGATTTCTGCTACTACGCCCATATCGTGAGTGATAAAAATCACCCCCATCGCCATCTCTTTTTGCAGCACGTCGATAAGCTGCAGGATCTGCGCCTGAATCGTCACGTCCAGCGCGGTGGTGGGTTCGTCGGCAATCAGCACCGCCGGGCGGCACGACAGCGCCATCGCAATCATCACCCGCTGGCGCATGCCGCCGGAAAGCTGATGCGGGTAGCGTGACAGCATGGCCTGCGCTTCCGGAATACGCACCTTATCGAGCATTTTTTTCGCCTCGGCCAGCGCCTCTTCGCGCCCAAGCCCCTGATGCAGACGAATAGACTCGGCAATTTGCTCGCCGATGGTAAACACCGGGTTCAGCGAGGTCATCGGCTCCTGGAAGATCATGGCGATGTCGGCACCGCGCACGCTGCGCATCTGCGCAGGTGTCTGCTCCTGAAGATCAATGACCTCGCGGTTGCGTCGACGCAGCAGCAGGCTATCCATGTTCACCTGGCTGCCGGACTGCTCCAGCAGGCGCATTAATGCCAGCGCCGTGACCGATTTCCCCGAGCCGGACTCCCCCACAATCGCCAGCGTTTCACCGCGATTAAGATGAAAAGAGAGCTGATGTACGGCGCGCACGGGCTGCCCGTCCTGACGAAACGTCACGTTCAGGTTTTCAACGCTCAGCACCTGCGCGTTATCAAGCTCAGCGGAATGCGGCACGGTAACTCCTTCTATTCCTTATAAATGCCAATGGTCGGTGTGTCACCGGCGTAGGCCCAGGCGCGGTACATGCCTTCGCTGTTAAACGGCAGCACCACGTTGCCTTCGCGGTCAATGGCGATGAGACCACCGCTGCCGCCAAGCGCAGGCAGCTTTTCCATCACCACGCGCTCGCAGGCCTCGTAAAGGCTGAGATTGCCGTACTCCATCAACGCGGCGATGTCGTACGCCGCCAGCGTACGAATGAAAACTTCACCCGTGCCGGTGCAAGAGACCGCAACGCTGGCGTTATTGGCATAGCACCCCGCCCCCACCAGCGGGCTGTCACCCACCCGACCGGGCAGTTTGTTGGTCATCCCACCGGTCGACGTTGCCGCCGCCAGGTTGCCATTGAGATCCAGGGCGACGGCACCCACCGTGCCCATCTTTTGCTGCTCATCCAGCGGAGCCGCGTCATGGTCGAGAATAAAGTCGCCGTTGCTGCGGGCCACCAGCAGCTGCTGGAAGCGTTCATCGGTCGAGAACAGCGAATTATTCACCAGTTCGATTCCCTGCGACTGCGCAAAGGCTTCCGCCCCCTCGCCAATCAGCATCACGTGTGGACTATTTTCCAGCACGCTTCTGGCCGCCAGCACCGGGTTGCGCAGATGTTTTACTCCGGCAACGGCCCCCGCCTGCAGCGAATAGCCATCCATCACGCAGGCGTCCAGCTCATGCGTCTCAGCCGAGGTGAATACCGCGCCAATCCCGGCGTTAAACAGCGGACACTCTTCAAGCTGACGTACCGCTTCGGTGACCGCATCCAGCGCGCTCGCGCCGGACTCCAGCATGCCCTGTACGCTTTCGACGATGTCGGAAAGCGCGGTGACGTATTGTTGTTCTTTTTCTGCCGGCAGCTGGCTGCGGCTAATCGCGCCAGCCCCGCCGTGTATTGCAATGACTGCCTTGCCCATTAAGCGATCCCTTACCTCATTTTCTTTATAGATATCATTATAGTGCCTCTGTTCCTATATCAATTTTGAATATAGAAATAGCATCCCGCATAGTGAGGTACACCACAGGTGGCATACTGTCGGTAAGGCTTTTCTGCCATAATGTGTGCATTCGAACGTTTCCCGCAGGAGTTTACCCATGGATTTTACCGCCGGACTGATGTCGCTTGATACCGCGTTGAGCCAAATGCTTGATCAGATTACCCCGCTGCACGAACGCGAGTCGGTACCGCTGCTGAAGGCTTTTGGTCGCATTACCGCGAGCGATATCGTCTCCCCGTTGGACGTACCGGGTTTTGATAACTCGGCGATGGATGGCTATGCGGTGCGTCTGGCCGACCTCGCGGCGCAGACGCCGCTGACGGTGGCAGGTAAAGCTTTTGCCGGTCAGCCGTTCCACGGTGAATGGCCTGCCGGTACCTGTATTCGCATTATGACCGGCGCGCCGGTGCCTGCGGGCTGTGACGCGGTGGTGATGCAGGAAGAGACGGAGCAAACTGACGACGGCATTCGTTTTACCGCCCACGTTAAAGCCAACCAGAACATTCGTCGTCGCGGCGAAGACATCGCTAACGGCGCGGTCGTGTTCCCTGCCGGAACTCGTTTAACCGTCGCCGAACTGCCGGTGCTGGCATCGCTCGGCATCGCTGAGGTGGACGTGGTGCGTAAAATCCGCGTCGCGCTGTTCTCCACCGGCGATGAGCTGCAGCTGCCGGGCCAGCCGCTGGGCGATGGACAAATCTATGACACCAACCGTCTGGCGGTGCACCTGATGCTGGAACAGCTGGGCTGCGAGGTGATTAACCTCGGCATCATTCGTGATGATCCGGACCAGCTGCGCCAGACCTTTATCCAGGCTGACCAACAGGCCGACGTGGTAATAAGCTCCGGCGGTGTTTCCGTCGGTGAAGCCGACTACACCAAAACCATCCTCGATGAGCTGGGTGAAATCAGCTTCTGGAAGCTCGCCATCAAACCGGGTAAACCGTTCGCCTTTGGTAAGCTTAACCATAGCTGGTTCTGCGGTCTGCCGGGCAACCCAGTTTCCGCGGCGTTGACTTTCTATCAGCTGGTACAGCCGCTGCTGGCCAAGCTGAGCGCCGGTAGCGTGGCCACCCAGGCGCCACGTCTGCGCGTACGCACCACCGACCGCCTGAAAAAATCACCGGGTCGCCTCGACTTCCAGCGCGGTCTGCTGACCCGCAATGAAAACGGCGAGCTGACCGTTTCCACCACCGGCCATCAGGGTTCCCACATCTTCAGTTCGTTCAGCCAGGGCAACTGCTTTATCGTGCTGGAGCGCGAACGCGGTCACGTTGAGCCGGGCGAATGGGTAGAGGTAGAGCCGTTTAACCATCTGCTGGGAGGCCTGTAATGGCGGCGGAGCTTAGCGATGCGGAGATGATGCGCTATAACCGGCAAATCATCCTGCGCGACTTCGATTTTGACGGTCAGGAGCGGCTGAAAGAGGCCCGCGTGCTGGTCGTCGGCCTCGGTGGGCTGGGCTGCGCGGCCACGCAGTATCTGGCGGCCGCAGGTGTCGGCGAGCTGACGCTGCTCGACTTCGATACCGTTTCGCTCTCCAACCTACAGCGCCAGACGCTGCACAGCGATGCCACCATCGGTCAGCCGAAGGTGGACTCCGCGCGCGAGGCGCTGGCGCGTATTAACCCGCACGTTAGGCTGAATACGCTAAATGCGATGCTGGAAGAAGCGGCGCTGTGGGCACAGATTGCCGAACACGACCTGGTGCTCGACTGTACTGACAACGTGACCATTCGCAATCAGCTCAACGCGGGCTGTTTCCAGCACAAAATACCGCTGGTTTCCGGGGCGGCGATTCGTATGGAAGGTCAGATCAGCGTCTTTACGTACCAGGAGGACGAGCCATGCTACCGCTGCCTGAGCCGCCTGTTCGGCGAGAACGCATTAACCTGCGTGGAAGCCGGGGTGATGTCACCGCTGGTTGGCGTGATTGGCGCAATGCAGGCGATGGAAGCGATTAAGGTGCTGACCCATTACGGGGTGCCCGCAGCGGGGAAAATCGTGATGTATGATGCGATGCGCTGTCAGTTCAGAGAGATGAAGTTGATGCGTAGCCCGACGTGTGAGGTGTGCGGGTAGGCTTCGGCCTAACCCCCTCACCCTAGCCCTCTCCCCAATGGGGAGAGGGAACCGATCGTCACCCAACCCATCATCCGATATTTTTCTTTTACAGCGACGTACGTCCAAACGCCGTCTGCCAGTCCTGCTCAAACTTCGCCACTGCCGCATCAACTGCCGGATAGCTAATCAGCTGCTGCGCCACATCGAGTGGCAGCGTGATCGACTGGCAGCCCGCCAACAGGCAATCCAGCGCCTGGCGCGGTGTTTTAAAGCTCGCAGCCAGCACTTTTGCCTGCGGCGCATGCAGGGTCAGCAGATCCTGTAATTCACACACCGTCTGAATTCCGTTGCCGCCCTGGGCATCCACGCGGTTGACGTAGGGCGCGACATAATCGGCCCCCGCCAGCGCCGATAACAGCCCCTGCGTCGCACCGTAAACGGCCGTACCGAGCGTTGGGATACCTTCCGCTTTCAATAGCTTAATCGCCGCCAGACCTTCCGCCGTCACCGGCACTTTTACGACCAGATCCGGAATAATCGCCCGCAGCTTATGGGCGTCCGCCACCATGCCATCCGCCGTAGTCGCCATCACCTGGGCAAACAGGCGGCCTTTACCGCCCATGGCGTCCAGCAGTTCCGGCAGCAGTGCGTCCAGCGGCGTCTTACCTGCCGCCACGATACTTGGGTTAGTGGTCACGCCAGCCAGCGGGAAAACGCGCGCCAGCTTCTTTACTGCTGCGACATCGGAGGTGTCGAGATAGAGTTCCATGATGTGTCCTTAAACCGTGAGATTGAGCATGGAATAACATTACCACAGCAAAACCTCTTCTTAAGTTGACTCATGTCAAAATAACTTTCATTCGAAAGTATTTTAATCTTTATACGAAAGAAGAGGGCAGCATATGATTTTCAACATTCAGCGCTATTCCACCCACGATGGTCCAGGCATCCGCACCGTCGTCTTCCTGAAAGGATGCTCGCTCGGCTGCCGTTGGTGCCAGAACCCCGAGAGCCGCTCCCGCGAGCAGGATTTGCTGTTCGACCCGCGTCTGTGCCTGGACGGCTGTGACCTGTGCCAGAAAGCCGCGCCGTCGGTGATTGAACGTGCGCTGAACGGGCTGGTTATCCATCGGGAAAAGCTGGATGACAGCCATCTTGCCACACTGACCAACTGCTGCCCGACGCAGGCGTTAACCGTCTGCGGGGAAGCAAAAAGCGCCGACGAGATCATGGCCACCGTGCTGCGCGACAAACCGTTTTATGACCGCAGCGGTGGCGGCATGACCCTCTCCGGTGGCGAGCCGTTTATGAACCCGGAACTGGCGCTTGCGCTGCTAAAAAGCGCGCACGACCAGGGAATTCACACCGCCGTTGAGACCTGCCTGCACGTACCGTGGCGCTACCTTGAACCCGCTCTGCCCTATGTCGACCTGTTCCTGGCCGACCTCAAGCATGTCGATGAAGCACGTTTCAAGCAGTGGACCGACGGCTCAGCGAAGCGCGTGTTGGATAACCTGAAGCGGCTGTCAGCCGCCGGTAAACAGGTCACGCTGCGCGTGCCGCTGATTCAGGGCTTTAACGCCGACGAAACCTCGATTAAAGCGATTACCGATTTTGCCGCCGACGAAATGCCCGGCGTGCGCGAGATTCATTTTCTGCCTTACCACACGCTCGGCATCAATAAATATGCCCTGCTTGGCCTTCCCTACTTCGCACCCGATAAGCCGCTGAATGACCCTGAGCTGCTGGATTTTGCTCAACAGTATGCCGGTGAAAAAGGGTTAACAGCGACACTACGAGGATAAAACGATGACCACTCTGAAACTCGATAAACTGACCGACCGCATTCAGGCCCACAAAAACGCGCTGGTGCATATCGTGAAGCCACCGGTGTGCACCGAACGTGCGCGTCACTATACCGAAGCCTATCAGCAGCATCTCGACAAACCAATCCCGGTACGCCGTGCGCTGGCCCTGGCCCATCACCTCGCAGAACGCACTATCTGGATCAAGCATGACGAGCTGATCATCGGCAACCAGGCAAGCGAAGTGCGCGCCGCGCCTATCTTCCCGGAATATACCGTCAGTTGGATTGAAAAAGAGATCGACGACCTGGCCGATCGCCCAGGCGCTGGCTTTGCGGTGAGCGAAGAAAACAAACGCGTGTTACACGAGGTATGCCCATGGTGGCGCGGCCAGACCGTACAGGACCGCTGCTACGGCATGTTCACCGACGAGCAAAAAGCGCTGCTGGCGACCGGCATCATCAAAGCCGAAGGCAACATGACCTCCGGCGATGCCCACCTGGCGGTGAACTTCCCGCTGCTGCTGGAAAAAGGCCTCGACGGTATGCGCGCTAAGGTAGCCGAGCGCCGCACCCGCATTAACCTGACCGTGCTGGAAGACCTGCACGGCGAGCAGTTCCTGAAAGCGATTGATATCGTACTGGACGCGGTGAGCCTGCATATTGAACGTTTCGCCGAACTGGCGCGCAAGATGGCTGCCGAAGAAATTCGTGAAAGCCGCCGCGACGAACTGCTGGCAATGGCCGAAAACTGCGATGTGATTGCCCACGAGCCGCCAAAAACCTTCTGGCAGGCGCTGCAGCTGTGCTACTTCATCCAGCTGATTCTGCAAATTGAGTCCAACGGCCACTCGGTGTCGTTTGCCCGCATGGACCAGTATCTCTACCCGTACTACCGTCGCGACGTTGAGCTGGAACAGACGCTGGATCGCGAACACGCCATCGAGCTGTTGCACAGCTGTTGGCTGAAGCTGCTGGAAGTGAACAAGATTCGCTCCGGCTCGCACTCTAAAGCGTCCGCCGGTAGCCCGCTGTATCAGAACGTCACCATCGGCGGTCAGAAACTGGTGAACGGTGAAGCGCTGGACGCGGTGAACCCGCTCTCTTACGCGATTCTCGAATCCTGCGGCCGTTTGCGTTCCACTCAACCTAACCTGAGCGTGCGCTACCACGCGGGCATGAGCAACGACTTCCTCGACGCCTGCGTGCAGGTAATTCGCTGCGGCTTCGGCATGCCGGCGTTCAACAACGATGAAATCGTTATCCCGGAATTTATTAAGCTCGGCGTTGAGCCGGAAGATGCCTACGACTATGCGGCCATCGGCTGTATCGAAACCGCCGTCGGCGGCAAGTGGGGTTACCGCTGCACTGGCATGAGCTTTATCAACTTTGCCCGCGTAATGCTCGCGGCGATGGAAGGCGGCCGCGATGCCACCAGCGGCAAGGTATTCTTGCCGCAAGAGCACGCGCTGTCGCAGGGCAACTTCGCCAACTTCGATCAAATGCTGGCCGACTGGGATACCCAGATTCGCTACTACACCCGCAAATCGATTGAGATTGAGTACGTGGTCGACACCATGCTGGAAGAGAACGTGCATGATATTCTGTGCTCGGCGCTGGTTGACGACTGCATTGAACGGGCGAAAAGCATCAAACAGGGTGGCGCGAAGTATGACTGGGTTTCCGGCCTGCAAGTCGGTATCGCCAACCTCGGCAACAGCCTGGCGGCGGTGAAAAAGCTGGTCTTCGATCAGGGGCTGATTGGTCAGCAGGAGCTGGCAAAAGCGCTGGCGGAAGACTACGACGGCCTGACTCACGAGCAGCTGCGCCAGCGTTTGATCAACGGCGCGCCGAAGTACGGCAATGATGATGACAGCGTCGACACCCTGCTGGCTCGCGCCTACCAGACCTATATCGATGAGCTGAAACAGTATCACAACCCGCGCTACGGTCGCGGCCCGATTGGCGGCAACTACTACGCTGGCACGTCCTCTATCTCTGCGAACGTACCGTTTGGCGCGCAGACCATGGCAACGCCGGACGGCCGTAAGGCCAAAACCCCGCTTGCCGAAGGGGCCAGCCCGGCTTCCGGCACCGACCATCTTGGGCCAACGGCGGTGATTAGCTCGGTTGGGAAGTTGCCAACCTCGGCGATTCTTGGCGGTGTGCTGTTGAACCAGAAGCTGAACCCGGCAACCCTTGAGAACGAAAGCGACAAGCAGAAGCTGATGGCGCTGCTGCGCACCTTCTTCGAAGTACACAAAGGCTGGCATATTCAGTACAACATCGTGTCGCGCGAAACGCTGCTGGAAGCGAAGAAACACCCGGATCAGTATCGTGACCTGGTGGTGCGCGTGGCAGGGTATTCGGCGTTCTTTACCGCGCTATCGCCGGATGCGCAGGACGATATTATTGCGCGTACGGAGCATACGCTGTAGGTCGGTGCTTTTCCCCTCACCCTAACCCTCTCCCCCCAGGGGAGAGGGAACCGATCGACGTTGTCGATAAGCGGGTAGCCCGGGCGAACGCAGTGACCCCGGGTTTTCTTTCGAATGAAATAAATTTGTGCTTTAGCTCACATTGTAATTAAATTGTTTCTGGCCGAAGTTACTCCAGGAGCATCCCGCATGACCGTTAAAGTTATCGTCACTGATATGGACGGAACTTTTCTTAATGACGCCAAGACCTACGACCGTTCGCGGTTTCTGGCGCAGTTTGAACAGCTTCAACAGCGTGGCATTGAATTCGTCGTTGCCAGCGGCAACCAGTATTACCAGCTGATTACCTTCTTCCCTGAAATCCGTGACCGCATCTCTTTTGTCGCTGAAAATGGCGCGCTGGTTTACGAACACGGGCAGCAGCTTTTCCACGGTGAGCTGACGAAGCATGAGTACCAGGTGGTGATTGGTGAGCTGCTGAAAGACCCGCAGATGTACTTCGTCGCCTGCGGTCTGGAAAGCGCCTACATCAGCGAGAGCGCGCCAGATGCGCTGGTCGAGCTGATGTCCAAACACTACTACCGCTTAAAGCGCGTAGCGAACTTCCACGACGTCGATGACAAAATGTTCAAGTTCTCGCTGAACCTGCCGGATAGCGACATTCCCGATCTGATTGATAAGCTGCACGTCTCCCTCGACGGCATTATGAAGCCCGTCACCAGCGGCTTCGGCTTTGTCGATCTCATTATTCCTGGCCTTCACAAAGCCAACGGCATCAGCCGACTGCTGAAACGCTGGCAGCTTTCGCCACAGCAGTGCGTGGCGATTGGCGACAGCGGCAACGATGCCGAAATGCTTAAGCTTGTGAAGTACGCCTTCGCAATGGGCAACGCGGGCGAGAGCATTAAAGCCATCGCCGACTATCAGACCGACGATAACAACCACGACGGCGCGCTGAATGTGATTCAGGCCGTGCTGGATAGCACCGCGCCTTTCTCTTCCTGAAGATAGCCCGGACGAGGCGCACAGCGCCGACTCCGGGGATTCTCCCCATTTCCAGATCTTGTGCCTTCCCGGCGTCGCTACGCTCGGCCTGGCTACTTTTCCCCTTCGTGATCGAACGCAAGAATTTAAACTTGCATTAACCTTATTTTAACTTAAAGTATCACCTGTAATGCATTTTACTTTCGAATGAAAGGTTGCGAGGTTGATATGACAATGTCCTTTACCCACGAAACGCTGCCCGCCGACCCGAAAGCGGCGATTCGCCAGATGAAGCAGGCGCTGCGCGCCCAGATTGGCGATGTGCAGGCGGTGTTCGACCGCCTGAGCGCCACCATTGAAGCCCGCGTGGCGGAAATTAACGCACTGAAGGCTGAGGGTCAGCCGGTATGGCCGGAGATCCCGTATGCCGAACTCGCGGCCGGAAAGATAACGGAAGCCACCCGCGCTGAGGTGAAGCGTCGCGGCTGTGCGGTGATCAAAGGTCATTTCCCTCGCGAACAGGCATTAGCCTGGGATCGTTCGATGCTAGACTACCTCGACCTCAATCACTTTGACGATGTCTACAAAGGTCCCGGCGACACCTTCTTCGGGTCGCTTGATGCCTCACGCCCGGAGATTTACCCCATCTACTGGTCACAGGCGCAGATGCAGGCCCGCCAGAGCCCGGAAATGGCGCAAGCGCAGTCATTCCTGAACCGTTTGTGGCAGGTGGAAAGCGACGGTAAGCAGTGGTTTAACCCTGATATCAGCGTTATCTACCCGGATCGTATTCGCCGCCGCCCGCCGGGCACCACCTCTAAAGGTCTGGGCGCACATACCGACTCCGGCGCGCTGGAGCGCTGGCTGTTACCCGCCTACCAGCAGGTATTTGCCAACGTGTTTAACGGCAATATTGAACAGTACGATCCGTGGAACGCCGCGCACCGCACTGATGTGGAAGAGTACACCGTCGATAACACCACCAAATGCTCGGTATTCCGCACCTTCCAGGGCTGGACGGCGCTCTCCGATATGATTCCCGATCAGGGATTATTGCACGTCGTGCCGATTCCAGAAGCGATGGCCTACGTGCTGCTGCGTCCACTGCTGGATGATGTGCCGGACGACGAACTCTGCGGCGTCGCGCCGGGCAAAGTGCTGCCGATTTCCGAGAAGTGGCACCCGCTGTTAATCAGCGCACTGACTACCATTCCTGCCATTGAGGCCGGGGATTCAGTATGGTGGCACTGCGACGTGATTCACTCGGTAGCACCGGTCGAGAACCAGCAAGGCTGGGGCAACGTGATGTATATTCCGGCGGCACCGATGTGTGCGAAAAACCTCGCCTACGCCCATAAGGTGAAGGCTGCGCTGGAGCGCGGTGCCTCGCCTGGCGACTTCCCGCGCGAAGATTACGAAGCCGACTGGCAAGGGCGCTTCACCCTTGCCGACCTTAACATTCACGGCAAGCGAGCGCTCGGTATCAACGGCTGATTGTCGTACAGCCCTTCCCGCTCTACGGCGGTGTGCCCCTTTCCGGGGCGCACCCGCCTGACCGACTCCCGCACCGCCAGCCGCCCGTGCAACAGCAGTGAACCCACCGGTGCATCCGGGCGAATTAAGCGCTGTTGCAGCATCTGCACCGCCTCAACGCCCAGCTCATCACGCGGAACGTGAACCGCCGTTAGCGGCACATCTTCAATCGCCGCCAGGTTAAAGCCGTCGATGCTCATCACCGAAACATCCTGCGGCACGCGCAGCCCGCGCTGACGCAGCGCGTTGATAGTGCCCGCCGCCATAAAATCACCGCCGACCAGGAACGCCGTTGGCATCGGGCGGCTGTCCAGCGCGTCGAGCCACGCCCCCACCTTTTCCTCCGCCCCTTTGGCGCTAAAGCTGCCGATGTTGAGCAGGTCACGCTCATGCTGAAAAACAAGGTTATGCTGTCGCCACGACTCTTTAATGCCCGCCAGTCGCTGCTCCATAGTGTAGCGGCGCAGGCACATCACGTTCATCACCTCACGGTGGCCCATTTCAAACAGATAACGGGCGGCAAATGCGCCGATCATTCGGTGATCGGGCGCGATAGCGGGCAATCGCATACGATCGTCGCGGCAGTTGATCAGCACGCAGGGCTTGCCGAGATCGGCCGCCAGATCGTGAATATGCGGATCGTCGATACCCAACAGAATAGCCGCCTGCGTCTCTGGTTCATTCATGCGCGACAAAAACAGCGTCGGGTCACCGTCGTTCTCTTCCAGCGGGCAATAGCGCAGGCGCACCTCGTGCGGCGCCAGCGCCTTGCTGATGCTCTGAATCACGCGGTAATAGAAGATATCCGAACGCTCGTCAAACGCCCTTGGCGGCGCAAAAATTATCAGATTGTTCAGCAACATGCGGCCTGCTGCCATGCCGTCCATCACCCCCAACTCACGCGCACAGGCCAGCACTTTTTCCCTGGCGCGGTCGCTGGTGTTGGCTTTCCCTGCTAATACCCGCGAAACGGTGCTGGCGGAGAGCCCGGTTCGCGCGGCAATTTCCGCGATTCTTAGCTTCTTTTCCATTATGTGATCCGCCTCTAATTCAGAAATGAAAGAATTTTCATGACATAAAAACCGCACGCTGACGGGATTTGAATGCTTGTACGTAATCTATATCAGCCAGTTATGAAAAAACGTGCACAAAACCCGCTTTCCCCCGCTTTTATTGTCTCCTACTGTGAATTGGTAGAACAACTTCCATACAAGAACGGTGGAAGTGAACAAAAACAAAAACGATAACAATCAAAATCTTAATAAAAGTGGTGTGACAACTCCCCCACGCAGTTGGCGCACCGTCCCCTACATCATCCTGTGGAGAACCCTATGAGCCAGGGTATCAATAATGATATGGCCGTCAGCAAAACGCGCCGCGTAGTGAAAAACCTGCGCTGGTGGATGCTGGTCCTCTTTTTACTTGGTGTGACCGTCAACTACATCACCCGCAACTCGCTGGGTATTCTGGCCCCGGAGCTGAAAACCAGCCTTGGGATCACCACCGAACAGTATTCGTGGATTGTCGGGGCCTTCCAGATTGCCTACACCCTGTTCCAGCCGCTGTGCGGCTGGCTGATTGACGTAATTGGCCTCAAACTGGGCTTTATGATCTGCGCCAGTCTGTGGGCACTGGCCTGCCTGCTGCATGCGGGAGCCGGTAACTGGGTGCATCTGGCGCTGTTACGCTTCTTTATGGGCGGCGCGGAAGCGGCGGCAACCCCGGCAAACGCCAAGACGATTGGCGAGTGGTTCCCGAAATCCGAGCGCCCGGTGGCGGCAGGATGGGCGGGCGTAGGCTTTTCTATCGGCGCGATGCTGGCGCCACCGATTATCTACTTTGCCCATGCCTCCTTCGGCTGGCAGGGCGCATTTATGTTTACCGGCGTGCTGGCAGCGGCGTGGGTGGTGCTGTGGTGGGTGTTCTACCATAACCCGGACAAACACCCGAACCTGGGCAAGGCCGAACTGGACTATATCCGCCAGGATAACGAAGCGCCGCCGGTCAAGCTGCCGTTCCTCACCGCGTTGAAAACCGTCGGCAAAAACAAACGCTTCTACGGTATTGCCATTCCGGCGTTTATGGCGGAACCGGCCTGGGCCGTATTCAGCTTCTGGATGCCGCTCTACTTCGCCAAACAGTACAACATGGATCTCAAGCAGATCGCCCTGTTCGCCTGGCTGCCGTTCCTCGCCGCCGACCTCGGCAGCGTCGCCAGCGGTTACTTAACCCGCCTGTATGTCCGTCTGTTTGGCTGCTCGCGCGTCAACTCCACCGTCGCAAGCTCCGTCACCGGCGCCTTCTTAATGGTGTCACTCGCTGTGGTCGCACTCACTAAAGATCCCATCGTTGCCGTGGTGCTGATGTCGATTGGCGGCTTCGGCCACCAGATCATCTCCTGCATGCTGAGCGCGCTGGTGGTGGAGTCGTTCGATAAAGGACAGATGGCAACCGTGAACGGCATGCGTGGATCCGCCGCGTGGATCGCGAGCTTTATCTTTTCCCTGATTATCGGGGTGACTGCCGACAAAATCGGCTTCAACCCGCTGTTTATCGCCATGGGCTTCTTCGACCTGATTGGCGCCATCTTCCTGGTTTCTTTTATTGCTGAACGTCGCGCAAAACGCGCCTGAGAGTGGATGTAGATATGAAAACGCTGAAAAACTGGACCCTGCAAAAACAGTCAACCCATCACGTCGAGCTGCTGGTCGACGGCCAGCACACGCTGTGCCTGTACGTGCTGGAGGAGAATCTGTTCCGCGTGCTGTTAAAACGCAAAGGCGAGCTGGCGCTGGACCGCACCTGGAGTATCGCGCCAGCGCAGGATGTGCCGTGGGAAGGGTGTGACCGTGAGGATCTCAGCGGTTTTACCCTGCCGGCCTGGACGCTGAGCCAGCAGGACGACACCGTAACGGTGGCGACCGAATCCCTGCGTGCTACCGTCCACCAGCCGCTGTGGATCGAATGGCATTACCGTAACGCCGAGGGCGAGTGGCAGCCGTTGGTGAACGACCGTCCGACCAGTGCCTATCTGGTCAACGCCCACGGCGACGGCGTGGCGCACTATCAGAGCCGCCGCAAGGACGAGCGTTTTTATGGCCTCGGCGATAAAGCGGGCGACCTGCAGCGTACCGGCAAACGCTATGAGATGCGCAACCTCGATGCGATGGGCTATAACGCGGTCAGCACCGACCCGCTGTACAAGCACATTCCGTTTACCATCACCCGCCGCGATGACGTGAGCTTCGGGCTGTTTTACGACAACCTCAGCAGTTGCTGGCTGGATCTCGGCAACGAGATCGACAACTACCACACCGCCTACCGCCGTTGGCAGGCCGAGGCCGGGGATATCGACTACTACCTGTTCACCGGTGAACGCGTGCTCGACGTGACCAAAGCCTTCGTCCGCTTAACCGGTAAAACGCTGTTCGGGCCAAAATGGAGCCTCGGCTACAGCGGTTCCACTATGCACTATACCGACGCGCCGGACGCGCAGAATCAGCTGATGAACTTTATTCGTCTGTGCGACGAGCATGCGATTCCGTGCGACTCGTTCCAACTCTCTTCCGGCTACACCTCGATTAACGGCAAGCGCTACGTGTTCAACTGGAACTACGACAAGGTGCCGCAGCCGAAGGTGATGAGCCAGGCGTTCCACGACGCCGGGCTGCATCTGGCAGCTAACATTAAGCCGTGCCTGCTGCAGGATCACCCGCGCTACGGCGAGGTAGCGGAGCAGTCGCTGTTTATTCGCGACTCCGAAAGCGATGGCCCTGAACGTTCCAGCTTCTGGGATGACGAAGGCTCACACCTCGACTTCACCAACCCGCAGACCGTGGCCTGGTGGCAGAACGGCGTCACCAACCAGCTGCTGGAGATGGGCATCGACTCCACCTGGAACGATAACAACGAGTTTGAAGTCTGGGACGGCGAAGCGCGCTGCCACGGATTTGGCAAAGAGATTGCCATCAAGCATATTCGCCCGGTAATGCCGCTACTGATGATTCGAGCCTCAATGGAAGCCCAGCAGCGCTTTGCACCGAACAAGCGACCATACCTGATTTCCCGCTCCGGCTGCGCCGGGATGCAGCGCTACGTGCAGACCTGGAGCGGCGATAACCGCACCAACTGGGATACCCTGCGCTACAACACCCGCATGGGGCTGGGCATGAGCCTATCTGGCCTCTACAACCTCGGTCATGACGTCGGTGGTTTTTCCGGCGATAAACCAGACCCGGAACTGTTTGTGCGCTGGGTACAAAACGGCGTGATGCACCCACGCTTTACCATCCACTCCTGGAACGATGACCATACCGTCAACGAACCGTGGATGTACCCTGCCATCACACCAGCCATCCGCAGCGCCATTGAACTGCGCTACCGTCTGCTGCCCTACTTCTACACCCTGCTGTGGCAGGCGCACGCCGACGACGAACCGATGCTGCGCCCAACGTTCCTCGACCACGAGCACGATGAACAGACGTTTGCGGAGTGCGACGATTTTCTGCTCGGCCGCGATATTCTGGTCGCCAGCGTCGTCGACGCAGGCGAGCGCGAGCGCCGTGTCTGGCTGCCGGATAACGAGACCGGCTGGTACGATTTTTACACCAGCGAGTGGTTCAGCGGCGGGCAGTGGATAACGGTTGATGCACCGCTGGAGAAGCTGCCGCTGCTGGTGCGTGCCGGGGCCGGTATTCCCATGAGCGAACGCATTACCTTTGTGAATGCCGTCGAAGATACGCAGCGCGAGCTGAAGCTGTACCCGGTGAAAGGCGTGGGCAGTTCGTCCGGTCTGCTGTTTGAGGATGACGGCGAGTCGTGGGGATATCAGCAGGGCAACGCGCTGTGGCTGGAGTGGGAGATGGTTTGCACCGGCAGTACCATTGATCTGAAGGTCAATGCGCGCGGCGATTATCGTCCGGCGTGGAAGGCGTTGAAGGTAACGCTGCCGGAAGGGGAAAAACGTCGGCTGTTGATTAACGGAAAAGAAGGAAATGAATGGCAGTAATACCTGCGTCGGAGAGTCCCCGGCGTCGGCGTAAACGCCTCGGCCGGGCTACGTTTATTGTAGCCCGGCCGAGCATCGCGACGCCGGGATGGCGCCGACGAACAGATTACTCCACGCCTTTGCTGCGCAGGTAATCTTCGTAGTTGCCGCTGAAGTCCACCACGCGCTCAGGGGTAATTTCAATCACGCGGGTCGCCAGCGAGCTCACGAACTCACGGTCGTGGGAAACGAAGATCAGGGTGCCCTGATACATTTCCAGCGCCATGTTCAGTGATTCGATAGATTCCATATCCAGGTGGTTGGTTGGTTCATCCATCACCAGAATGTTTGGTTTCTGCATCATCAGCTTACCAAACAGCATACGGCCCTTCTCACCACCGGACAGTACTTTCGCCGGCTTCTTGATGTCGTCCTGGCTGAACAGCAGACGGCCAAGGAAGCCACGAACCACCTGCTCGTCGTCGCCTTCCTGTTTCCACTGGCTCATCCAGTCAAACACGGAGAGATCGTTATCGAAATCTTCGGCGTGATCCTGCGCGTAATAGCCAATGCTAGCGTTCTCGGACCATTTCACGGTACCGCTATCTGGCGCCAGTTCGCCAACCAGGGTTTTCAGCATGGTGGATTTACCGACGCCGTTGGCACCGATAATGGCGATCTTCTCGCCCACTTCCATCATCAGGTTGAAGTTTTTAAACAGCGGGCCGTTATCAAAACCTTTGGTCAGCGCTTCGACTTCCAGCGCGTTACGGAACAGTTTCTTCTCCTGTTCGAAACGGATGAACGGGTTCTGGCGGCTGGAAGCTTTCACTTCGTCGAGCTTGATTTTGTCAATCTGACGGGCACGAGAGGTCGCCTGACGAGATTTAGAGGCGTTGGCGCTAAAGCGGCTCACGAAGGACTGCAGGTCAGCAATCTGCGCTTTTTTCTTGGCGTTGTCGGCCAGCAGACGTTCACGCGCCTGGGTCGCTGCGGTCATGTATTCGTCGTAGTTACCGGCGTACACGCGCAGTTCACCGTAGTCGAGATCGGCCATGTGGGTGCAGACCATGTTCAGGAAGTGACGGTCGTGCGAAATGATGATCATGGTGCTGTCGCGTTCGTTCAGCGTCTGCTCCAGCCAGCGGATGGTGTCGATGTCCAGGTTGTTCGTCGGTTCATCGAGCAGCAGAATGTCTGGATTAGAGAACAGCGCCTGCGCCAGCAGCACACGAAGTTTCCAGCCCGGAGCCACTTCGCTCATCAGGCCGTAGTGCTGCTCCAGCGGAATGCCCACGCCCAGCAGCAGTTCGCCTGCACGAGATTCCGCAGAGTAACCGTCCATTTCGCCGTAAAGCACTTCGAGGTCGGCCACTTTGTAGCCGTCTTCTTCGCTCATTTCCGCCAGACCGTAGATGCGGTCGCGCTCTTGTTTCACTTCCCACAGCTCGCCATGACCCATGATCACGGTATCGAGTACGGAGTACTCTTCGAAGGCGAACTGATCCTGGCGCAGCTTACCGATGCGCTCGTTCGGATCGAGGGAAACGTTGCCCAGCGTCGGTTCTAAGTCGCCGCCGAGGATTTTCATAAAGGTAGATTTGCCGCTCCCGTTTGCGCCAATCAGGCCGTAACGGTTGCCGCCGCCAAATTTGACGGAGATATTTTCGAACAGCGGCTTACTGCCAAACTGCATGGTAACGTTGCTGGTAACTAACACGGGAGTATCCTGAAGAATGTGACAAACCGCCTATTCTGCCACAATTCCGAATAAAAAGCGCCCGCCTTCGCCAGTGACTAAACTGTAACTCAAGTGAAAAAAATGTGATTTCGTACACATCCGAATTCCCTGCGGGGAGGAATGCACATATAATGCGCTCCTACCAACAGTCTGAATTCTCAAACAACCGCTGTAATGGCACTGATACCTCGCACAACATGAACATGAAATTAACTACGCTTTTCGCTGCGGCGCTTGCTGTCGTAGGCTTCTGTAATTCGGCATCGGCGGTAACCTACCCGCTGCCAACCGATGGAAGCCGCATTGTCGGTCAGAATCAGGTAATCACCATTCCTGAAGACAATAAGCAACCGCTGGAATACTTCGCGGCCCAGTACCAGATGGGTCTGTCTAACATGCTGGAAGCTAACCCTGGCGTGGATACCTACCTGCCGAAAGGCGGTAGCGTGCTGAACATTCCTCAGCAGCTGATCCTGCCGGACACCGTGCATGAAGGTATCGTCATTAACAGTGCAGAAATGCGTCTGTACTACTATCCGAAGGGCACCAACACCGTGATCGTGCTGCCAATCGGTATCGGCCAGCTGGGCAAAGATACGCCTATCAGCTGGACCACCAAGGTAGAACGTAAGAAAGCGGGCCCAACCTGGACCCCAACGGCGAAAATGCACGCCGAATATGCCGCTGCCGGTAACCCGCTGCCAGCCGTCGTTCCTGCTGGCCCGGATAACCCGATGGGTCTGTACGCGCTGTATATCGGCCGCCTGTACGCTATCCACGGTACCAACGCTAACTTCGGTATCGGCCTGCGCGTGAGCCACGGCTGCGTACGTCTGCGTAACGAAGACATCAAATTCCTGTTCCAGAACGTGCCGGTCGGTACTCGCGTGCAGTTCATTGATGAGCCTGTGAAAGTGACCACCGAACCAGACGGCAGCCGCTTTATGGAAGTTCACAACCCACTGTCTACCACCGAAGCCCAGTTTGAAGGCGGCGAAACCGTTCCGGTTGTGCTGACTAAAGCCGTGCAGAGCGTGACCAGCCAGGCTGACGTTGACCAGAGCATCGTTGACCAGGCGGTTAAAAACCGTTCCGGTATGCCAGTTCGTCTGAACTAATTGCCTGACGAAATAAAAATGGCGGGTTAATCACCCGCCATTTTTTTATCCGTTATTCACTATCACGATACCGCCATGGTCGTAGCGATAGTGGCAGTGCGCGTACTCCAGCGGCGTGCCGTCATCCAGGTAAATAACCTGCTCCACCTCCAGCACTGGGTCGCCGGGCTCACAGCTTAGGTGCTGCTGATCGAGCGTGTCGGGTTTAATTGCCCGCACCACCCGATACGATCCCATCATCTTCAAGCCCAGGTTTTCCTGCACATAGCGAAACACCGAACTTTCAAGATGCGCTTTACTTAGCCCTGGCACCAGCGACACCGGCATCACGGTCATATCCAGCGACAGCGGTTCGCCGTTGAGCAGACGCAGACGGACAAAGTCATAGACCGGCGCATCGGCGTTAACCAGCAGCGAAGCCTGCTCTTTTTCCGTAGGAAAACGCAGTTCAAAGCGAATGACCTGGCTTTCCACGGTGCCAAGATGCTCCCAGGTTTCGGTGGCCCCGGAGTAGTCGGCGCCGGGAACGTCCCACTGTGAAAGCTGTAGGAAATTCTTACGCACAAACGTGCCCTGGCCCTGACGGGTATACACCAGCCCTTCGACGATCAGCTGGCGCATAGCCTGCTGAATGGTCATCCGGCTGGTACCGAACTCCGCCGCCAGTGCAAACTGGTCGGGCAATGGTTCAGAGGCGGAATACTGCCGACTGATAATTCGTTTTTTAATTTCCCGCGCTATCGCGATGTATTTCGCCGCCATGACCCACTCCTGTTATTACATCTCTTCGCCGTTGCTATGAATCGCCTTTTTCAGCCATTCATAGCTTTTCTTCGGCACACGCTTCAGGTCTTTTAAATCGTGGTTTTCACGGTTGACGTAGACCACGCCGTAACGTTTACGCATATCTCCCTGTGAGCTCAGAATATCAATCAGCCCCCAGCCAAGATAGCCAATGACCTGCGCGCCATCTTCAAACATCGCCGCTTTCATGGCGTTGATATGGTCACGATGATAGGCAATACGATAGTCATCTTCGATGATATGTTCGCCGTCCCAGGATTCGATCACCCCAATGCCGTTCTCAATCGGGAATACCGGCAGACGCCAGTCATTGTAATAGCGCGTAATAATACTGCGAAAACCGAGCGGGTCTATC
Source organism: Kluyvera sichuanensis (assembly GCF_014218705.1). GTDB lineage: Bacteria > Pseudomonadota > Gammaproteobacteria > Enterobacterales > Enterobacteriaceae > Kluyvera > Kluyvera sichuanensis. Next base: position 370,494 of record NZ_JABBJF010000002.1, read on the forward strand.
TGCCAGTTCCACTCCGTCGCTTTCAGGTGCGGGTTCGGCGTGTCGCCAAACAGCATATAATTGTTCACCGCCGTGCCTTCCGGAACAGCGTCGCTGTTGAGGGTGCGGCTGGCGTAGTAGCTGAAGGCCATGTAATCGTTTTTCATGGTCGCCAGCACCGCCAGGTCTTCCTCGCGATAGATGTCATCAAAGCCGGACTGCTTAACGAAGTGCATCACTTCCGGGCTGTAGCCCTCGCCCGCAAAGGCACGCAGCAGGTTCTGGTTGAAGAACTCATCCAGTTGTTGGGCGCAGAACACATCGCGCGGCTTACAGGTGGCCGGATAAACCTGAGCGTGCGCCAGCATACCGCCCATCAGCTTGCCCGGTTTGGTCTCATGCAAGTAATTGGTGAGATGCGCGTGGGCCATCATCACGTGGTGCTGGATTTCATAAAGCTCGCGCAGGGTTTTGTCGCCGCGCATATAGCCGGAGATCAGGAACGTTTCCGGCATATGGTAGAGATTCTGCTCGTTAAAGGTCAGCCACCAGGTCACCTTGTCACCGAAGCAGTCGATCACTTTTTTGCCGTAGCGGATAAACGCGTCCATCACGCGACGGTCGGTAAAGCCGTTGTATTTTTCCGCCATCGCCAGCGGCATATCGAAGTGGTACAGGCAGATCATCGGCTCAATGCCGCGTTCAATCAGGGCATCGATAAAACGATCGTAAAAGGCAAGGCCCTCTTCGTTGAACTCGCCGTCGCCGGTTGGGCACACGCGGCTCCAGGCAATCTGGAAGCGGTAGCAGTTCATGCCCAGGTCTTTCATTAAATCGAAATCTTCTTCATAGCGATGATAAGAATCCGTCGCCACCTTCCAGTCAGAGGCGAACTCTTTCGGTTCGCGAATATCGTATACCGACATCCCCTTGCCGCCTTCATTCCAGGCGCCCTCGGTTTGCATGCTGGAAACAGAGTTGCCCCAAAGGAAGTTGGCGGGCAGTGATGGTTTCATGGTTCGGCTCCTATATGACTAGTCATTTAAATTTCATGACTAGTCATATAACGCAAAGATGAAAAAGCGCGCAACCCTGGAGATCGTTTTTTGTGAGTCGGAGAGGTTTTTTCCCGGCGGCGCTTCAAATGTAGCCCGGCCCGCCTGGGAAAGATCAGCGAAGGATCTACAGCAGCCCGTACCCTACCGCCGCCGCCCACAGCAGCATCGGAATAGAGTACAGGTGGAAGCGCCACCAGATGCGTCGGTCCGCCGCCATGCGCAGGGCAATCAGGTTCGCCAGCGAGCCGGGCAGCAACCCGAAGCCACCGACGTTTACCGCCCACGCCAGCAGCAGCGACGGCGGCACGTAGTTGAGCAGCAGGATGGTTGATGGGACGTTACTGATAACCTGCGACAGCCCAATCGCCGTAAGCCAGAGCGGCGCATCAGACAACCCGCTCACCCCGCTCAATACCTTATGCAGCGCGGGAAGTTGGGTCAGCAGGTGTACGTCGATAAACATCGCCATAAACACCAGCAGCAGCGTCCAGTCCACACCGAACACGACGCGTCGCGCCAGAATCAAAAATCCGACGGCCACAAACGCCAGGCCCCACAGCTCCTGCTTCATTTCGAGTGCGGTAAGAAAGACGAGGTAGAACGCCAGGCAGCTCCACACCAGCCGCGGTTGCCAGCTCGGTGTGATGTCACTGCTCTGAAACTGCAGCCTTTTCGCTGGGAAGCAAAACCAACATAGCGCCAGCAGCGTAGCCATCATCGCCAGCGCTAGCGGCAGCATTTGCAGGGTAAACGCCGGGAACGACAGGCCAGAGCGCCCCCACAACAGGATGTTCTGCGGATTACCGATAGGCGTTAACAGCGACCCGGCGTTAACCGCCAGCGCTTCGAAAATAATCAGCCGATTAATCGGCAACGCACACCATTTTTTCAGCGTTAAGGTCAGCGGCACCACGATAAACAGCGCCACGTCGTTGGTGAGAAACGTTGAGAGCAGCGCTGCCGCCAGCACCATAAACAGCGCCAATTGCCGCTCGGTGGCGAAGCGACGCGCCATTTTGCGTCCGAGGACATCAAAATAACCGCTCTGCTCTACCCCTTTGGTCAGCAGCATCAGGCCGCTCAGGGTAATGATGGTGTGCCAATCAATGGCCGCAGGCCAGCGTGATGGCGTGAAGGGAACGAAAAAGCTCAGCAGAACGCCGACGATAATCAGCAGATGCAGAAAACGGTCGCGGGCGAGCGACCGTATAAAAGGGAGGTTCATTCCACGTATTGCCCGTGTTTCTGGGTAAACTGGCGGAACATGTCCAGCGTCTCTTCGCTGACATGGTGTTCAATGCCTTCCGCGTCGCGGCGGGCGGTGTCGGCGCTGACGCCCAGCACCAGCAGGAAGTTCTCCACCACCTGATGACGCTCGCGGCTCTCCTGCGCCAGCTTCTCCCCTTCCGGCGTCAGGAATACACCACGCCATGGGATCTGTTCAATCAGCCCTACGCCAGCAAGACGTTTAAGCATTTTCGCCACCGTCGGCTGCGAGACGCCAAGACGGGCGGCCATATCCACCTGTCGCGCTTCCCCTACTTCGCGGATTAAATCAGAAATTAGCTCAACATAGTCATCAATCAGCTCCCGACGATGCGCTTCACGCACTTGACGGAACCCTTCGACGTGTTCTTCAACGTTAACCAGCTGCGTCGCTTTTTTTGTTGTTGGCGTACCTGCGCGGCGGCTCATAGCACTTCCTCATCTGTGTGACGCCTGAACGCGTCATATCAAGTGGGCCCATTGTAATGGATTGTGACCCGAGCACAAAAATTTAACGTTTTAGCCATAGCTATAAAATATAGCCTGTGCTATATCTGTATGTAATGCAAACGCCCATCACGGAATGACGGGCCAAATCGCAGGAGGAACCATGAACGAATTCAAGAGGTGTATTAGCGTGTTTAGTCATTCTCCTTTTAAAGTCCGGTTAATGTTGATCGGTATGCTGTGCGACCTGTTCAACAATAAACCGCAACAGGACACTCCGTCCCGCTAAGCGGCGAGCGCATCGCCGCTTCATCTTTCCGTCACAATTCGGTGGCAACCTACCCTATTTCGCCCAAAAACCCCGATTATTTTCTGGTTTTGCAATCATCCTCCCAAAACAATTCGTTATCAGTAGTTGACCCAATAATAAGCACGCTTTATCTTTGCGCAGCCCTGTACTTTGCTTCCCCCTCTTCACGCATTGTCTGGCCAATAAAGACCCCTTGACGCCAGGGGATGCGCATGGCGTTTTTATAGTTGCTATCTATGAATCTAACCCTGAAAGAAACCCTCGCTGCACGTGGGCTTGCCCTGAGCCCGTGGACGGGATTTTATTTTTTACAATCGATCCTGATTAACCTGGCGCTGGGCTATCCCTTTAGCCTGCTCTATGCCGTCGCCTTTACCGGCGTCCTGCATTTGCTGTGGTGCACAGTGCCGAAAACGCAGAAGGTCATTCTGGGGGTTTATTCTCTGGTAGGGGCGCTCTATTTCCCCTTTAGCCAGGCCTATGGCGCACCGAACTTCAACACCCTGCTGGCGCTGCACTCCACCAACGTCGAAGAGTCGACGGAAATCTTCACCATCTTCCCGTGGTACAGCTACCTCGTTGGCCTGTTTATTTTTGCGCTCGGGGTCATTGCCGTTCGCCGTAAAGTCACCGACAAAAAGCGCTGGGGAATGATGGAAACGCTGTGCCTGGTGTTCTGCATCGGTGTGTTCTTCGTCCAGCCGATTCAAAACCAGATGACCGGCTGGGGCTTTAAACTAAGAGATACCGGCTACCCGGCCTTCCGTTTCGTCAAAGACATCATCGTGAACAACAACGAGGTGATTGACGAGCAGCGGCGCATGGCTGAGCTTTCCAATATGAAAGACACCTGGAATGTGCTCGCCGTGAAGCCGAAATATCACACCTACGTGGTGGTGATTGGCGAAAGCGCGCGCCGCGATGCGCTGGGCGCGTTTGGCGGCCATTGGGACAATACACCGTTTGCCAGTTCGGTGAACGGCAACCTGTTCACCAACTATATTGCCGCCAGCGGCTCAACGCAGAAATCGCTGGGGCTGACCCTGAACCGCGTGGTGGATGGTAAACCGCTATACCAGGATAACTTCGTCACCCTCGCCAACCGTGCGGGCTTCCAGACCTGGTGGTTCTCCAACCAGGGGCAGATTGGTGAATACGATACGGCAATTGCCAGTATCGCCAAACGCGCGGATGAAGTGCACTTCCTGAAAAACGGTGATTTCGAAGCGGACAAAAATACTCGCGACGAAGCGCTGCTGAAAATGACCGAGCAGGTTCTGTCGACCGCCCGTAGCCAGCCGCAGCTGATTGTGCTGCACCTGATGGGTTCCCATCCGCAGGCCTGCGACCGCACCCAGGGCAAATATGCGCAGTTTGTGCAGTCAAAAGAAACATCATGCTACCTCTATACCATGACACAAACCGACAGCTTGCTTAGCCAACTGTACGATCAGCTGCGTCGCAATACGGATAGCTTCTCAATGGTCTATTTCTCCGACCATGGGCTGGCGTTTAAAGAACGCGGTAAAGCGGTACAGTATCTGGCGCATGATGATAAGTACCAGCAGAACTTCCAGGTGCCGTTTATGGTGCTGTCCAGCGATGACAAAAAGCACAACGTCATCAAGGCGCGCCGTTCTGCTAATGATTTCCTAAGCTTCTTCTCCCAGTGGACGGGGATCCAGACGCAAGAGATCGCGCCGAAGTACCGCTTCGTCTCTTCGCAGAAAGCTGGCAAGGTCTACATCACCAACTTCCAGTTACAAAAAGTGGATTACGACACGCTGAAAACTGATCTATTTGATCCCAAAAGCTAATTCACTCCTGCCCTGCTCTTGCTATCCGCTCGCTGTGAAATCCTGCGGGCGGATAGCAAACCCGTCAGACTCTGCATTACTATACTGTTCTCAACTCCTCTCACCGCGAGCCTGATGATGATCGCACAACGTCTTACGCGCGACTGGCGTATTCCTACTGCCGGGCTGATGCTGCTGCTCTTCCTCGCTACCGCATTCAGCCTGCACACCCACTGGAACGCCTTTATTCAGTGGTGTCTGGCGACGCAAATCACCCTACACCGCTATCTGGTGATGTATTTACTACAGCTCAATAATCACGAATACAGCGGTGGGTTATGGCTTTTAGCCGGCGCGTTCTTCTATGGCGTGCTGCACGCGGTTGGTCCAGGGCACGGCAAATTTATCGTCACGACCTATCTCAGTACCAACCGTGAGAGCCTGGTTGCCGCCCGCGTGGTGCCCTTTATCGGCAGCCTGATGCAGGGCATCAGCGCGATTCTGTTTGTCTTTATTCTGGCGGTGGGCTTTAACCTGGCCTCCGGCGATCTCAGCACCAGTCGCTGGTACGTTGAAAAAATCAGCGCGGTCATGATTGGTGCGTTTGGGTTATTCGTTATCTATCAGGCGCTGAAAAGCCTGCGACCGCGCAAAATGACCATCTCATCGCTCAAACCATTGCACCAGCACGATGAACAGTGCGGCTGCGGGCACCACGGCGTGGGGGCCGCGCTGACGCAAAGCGACTGGAAAACCCGTCTGGGGGTCATTCTGGCGATCGGTGCCCGACCGTGCAGCGGCGCGATTATGATTCTGATGTTCGCCAATGCGCTCGGTATTGTCAGTTGGGGGATTGCGGCAGTGATGACAATGGCCTTTGGTACAGCGCTGTCTATTCTTGGGCTATCGCTTGCCGTACGCTATGCGCGCGAACGGACGGTCGCCTTTTTTGGCGGCGCGGCGGGACAGCGTTGGGTGATGCCGGCAATTAAAGTGGCCGGAGGCGTGATGCTGATTCTCTTTGCAACCGTGCTGTTTTTAACGGTCATTCCTATCAGCGCTAACGGGGATTACATCGCGGCAGGCTGCTAGCCTGCTGAAAAATGGACATAAAAAAAGGGGTCATCAAGACCCCTTTTTTACAATCACTGAAGTGATTAGAAGCGGTAACCTGCACCCACGATCCAGGTACCTACGTCAACGCTACGAATGCGAGACTGCTCGTAGGATACGTCCAGAGCAACGTTCTCGATCGGGTTGAACTGCAGACCGGCACCGTAGGAGAAACCGTAGTCGCTGGTGCTGTTGTTGTTTTCTGGGAACTGGTTGTACTGTGCTTTACCGTAACCAACGCCGACTACGCCATAGATGCTAGCCCAGTCGTTGATGCGGTAAGCAGGACCAGCAGTAATGCCGTAGTACTGACCTTTAGTGTAGAAGTCGTTCTGAGTGTCGCTCTTAGCCGTGTAGGTGAAGGAGCCGATCACACCCAGTGGGCTGTTGTCTTCTTCGTAGCGGTATTTCAGGTTGAAACCGCCCGCTTTGTTAGCAACGCCCTGCATATCGCTCTGAGCGTAACCACCAGTAACGGTAGAAGTTGCAGCTACGGCAGTACCTGCGGAGATAGCCAGTACAGCGGCCAGTGCTGAAAGACATGCAATTTTTTTCATAACCACCTCAAATGTGCTTCTAATAAATCCTAAGTTTTAAATATATCAAAAATTGTTAAGAAACTCTTTCGGCCAAACGCTGTCTAAGGGCATCAATGATGTAACACTTTGTTTCCATCTATCGCTATCCCTTTCATTAACCACATATTTTTACCTTAAGTCTTATCTCTACGTCGGTAAAATCCAGGTTAATTTTTCCAGATTATTCCTGGTTTGACAGGCCAAAATGTCCTCGACTGAAGAAATTCTACCCCTTCCATGACACTTTTTTTTCAACAATCCCTCAACCGTAGCCGACTATTTCAATTACACTGCCGGTTTTACCTCTTTTGACAAAAGCTGACAGGAAGAAGATGCCCGGCACGCCCCGCAAGGTACCGTCATGGTTACCCATACTCGTTATTCTTATCTCAATGGTCTCTATCCAGAGCGGAGCTTCGCTGGCTAAATCATTGTTTCCTCTGATCGGTGCTCCTGGCGTTACCGCGTTACGTCTGGCGTTAGGCACCCTAATCCTCGTCGTGGTGTTTAAGCCCTGGCGACTGCGCTTTGCCAAAGAACAGCGACTGCCGCTGATCTTTTATGGCCTTTCGCTTGGCGCCATGAACTACCTCTTCTATTTATCGTTGCAGCGTATTCCGCTGGGTATCGCGGTGGCGCTGGAGTTTACCGGCCCGCTGGCGGTGGCGCTTTTTTCCTCGCGTCGCCCGATCGACTTTATCTGGGTGATTCTGGCAGTCGCCGGTCTATGGTTCCTGCTGCCGCTGGGCCAGGATGTGGCGCACGTTGATTTAACCGGCGCACTGCTGGCGCTGGGTGCCGGTGCAGGCTGGGCGGTGTATATTCTGAGCGGACGACGTGCCGGGGAAGAGCATGGCCCGGCAACGGTGGCCATGGGCTCGCTGATTGCGGCCATCGTGTTTGTGCCGCTGGGGGCATTGCAGGCAACGGACGCGCTGTGGCATTGGTCGATATTACCGCTGGGGCTTGCTATCGCCGTGCTCTCTACCGCACTGCCCTACTCGCTGGAGATGATTGCCCTCACCCGTTTGCCGACGCGAACCTTCGGGACGTTGATGAGCATGGAGCCGGCGCTGGCCGCTCTCTCCGGGATGGTTTTTCTCGGCGAGATGCTGACCTTCAATCAGACGCTGGCGATGGGTGCCATTATTATTGCGTCGATGGGTTCAACGCTAACCATGCGGCAGGAAAGTAAAATTAAAGAGGTCGATGTCAGTTAAGTTTTTTATATTATGCATAGTGCACGCCACTATGCATAATAACCCCATGCGATTGCATAATTTTTTATTTCATATCAATAAAACAGTCCTAAAAATATTACCATTCCGCAATAAAAATTATAACCACCTGTTTTAAATGAAGAATATTAAATCCATTGCCGTTACTATCAAACCTATAGGCAGAATCAGAAAATACCGTTCCGGTGACGGTGCTATACTTGTTTTCGTTAATTCATGAGGACGCAGATACACACGACTTTATAGGTGTATCAGATCAAGAGGATATATGATTATGAGTACTGCAAAACTGGTTAAAACGAAAAATGCCCATCTGCTCTATACGCGTAACGACGTTCCGGATAGCGAAAAACAGGCGACCGTTGCGTTACTCAATCGTCAGGTTCTGCAGTTTATCGATCTGTCATTGATTACCAAACAGGCACACTGGAACATGCGCGGCGCCAACTTTATCGCCGTTCATGAGATGCTCGACGGCTTCCGTACTGCGCTGACCGATCATCTGGACACCATGGCAGAACGTGCCGTGCAGCTCGGCGGTATTGCGCTCGGGACCACTCAGGTTATCAATGCCCAGACCCCGCTGAAAAGCTATCCGCTGGATATCACCAGCGTGCAGGACCACCTGAAAGCGTTGGCCGAACGCTACGCCATCGTGGCTAACGACGTGCGTAAAGCCATTAGCGAAGCAAAAGATGAAGACACCGCAGACATTTTCACCGCCGCGTCTCGCGATCTCGACAAATTCCTGTGGTTCATCGAAGCGAATATTGAATAACCTTAAGTAAAACCGGTCTCCTTCCCGTCACCCAGCGGGAAGGCTTTCGCACCAAAAAAGTGCACAACAACGGTTATAAACCCCGCCAAAGTAAATCAATTGTAATAATCACCTCACACAATCGTTAATAAAAGATTGTTTTCTCCCCTACGTTTGCGCTAAAAATCACCATACTTAACAACATCCTTTTCACGCACTACTTTGGTGCCCCCTTATGGTGCATATGGACATTTATCCTGCCGAAATTGTGCAAAGCCAAAAGCATTATTTGTTGATAAACAATGAATTGTAATGTTGGCACGATTTTTTCATATACCGATTGTTCTCGCAGGGGATCGCCCCGTGGATATAAAAGGAAATGCTATGAAGTCTATGTTTAAAGTTTCACTGGCTGCACTCACCCTGGCTTTTGCAGTTTCTTCTCATGCTGCAGACAAGCAACTGGTTGTGGCAACGGACACGGCGTTCGTTCCGTTTGAATTCAAACAAGGCGACAAGTACGTCGGCTTTGATATCGATCTGTGGGCCGCGATTGCGAAAGAACTGAAGCTGGATTACACCCTGAAGCCAATGGACTTTAGCGGCATTATCCCAGCGCTGCAGACCAAAAATATCGACCTGGCGCTGGCAGGCATTACCATTACCGACGAACGTAAAAAAGCGGTCGACTTCTCCGATGGCTACTACAAAAGCGGCCTGCTGGTGATGGTGAAAGCCAACAACAACGACATTAAAAGCGTGAAAGATCTCGACGGCAAAGTGGTTGCCGTGAAGAGCGGTACCGGTTCTGTTGATTACGCGAAAGCCAACATCAAAACCAAAGACCTGCGTCAGTTCCCGAACATCGATAACGCGTACATGGAATTAGGCACCAACCGCGCTGACGCGGTGCTGCACGATACGCCAAACATTCTCTACTTCATCAAAACTGCCGGTAACGGTCAGTTCAAAGCGGTAGGCGAATCTCTGGAAGCGCAGCAGTACGGTATTGCGTTCTCTAAAGGCAACGACGAGCTGCGCACCAAAGTTAACGGCGCGCTGAAAACGCTGCGCGAGAACGGCACCTACAACGAAATCTACAAAAAATGGTTCGGTACTGAACCTAAATAAACCCACCTGACTGTTCAGGTTCTGTAACGCCCGGTGGCGCTTGCGCTTACCGGGCCTACAATTTTAGTCAGCACACGTTGACTCATTTTTTATTTTCACCACGGTATACAGGAATACATCATGCAGTTTGACTGGAGCGTCATCTGGCCAGCCATTCCAATTTTGTTGGACGGCGCCAAAATGACTCTGTGGATTTCGATCCTTGGCCTGGCAGGCGGTATTATTATCGGTCTGCTGGCGGGCCTGGCCCGCACCTACGGCGGCTGGATTGCTAACCACATTGCCCTCGTGTTCATTGAAGTGATCCGCGGTACGCCGATCGTCGTGCAGGTGATGTATATCTACTTCGCCCTGCCGATGGCCTTCCCGGATATTCGCATCGACACCTTCACCGCAGCGGTGATCACCATCATGATCAACTCCGGCGCCTACATTGCCGAAATCACCCGTGGCTCGGTGCTGTCGATCCATAAAGGTTTCAGCGAAGCCGGTCTCGCGCTTGGTCTTTCCCGCCGCGAAACCATTCGTCACGTGATTATGCCGCTGGCCCTGCGCCGCATGCTGCCCGCGCTCGGCAACCAGCTCATCATCAGTATCAAAGATACCTCGCTGTTTATCGTTATCGGTGCCGCAGAGCTGACCCGCAGCGGTCAGGAAATTATCGCCGGGAACTTCCGCGCGCTGGAAATCTGGACCGCTGTTGGCGTTATCTACCTCATTATCACGCAGGTACTCAACATCGTGCTCCGCGTTCTTGAAAGAAGGATGAAAATCCTGTGATTGAATTTAAAAACGTCTCTAAGCACTTTGGCCAAACCCAGGTGCTGCATAACATCGATCTCAACGTCAAGCAGGGTGAAGTCGTGGTGATTATCGGGCCATCCGGTTCCGGTAAATCGACGCTGCTGCGCTGCATCAACAAGCTGGAAGAGATAACCAGCGGTGACCTGATCGTCGATGGTCTGAAGGTCAACGACCCGAAAGTGGACGAACGCCTGATTCGCCAGGAAGCGGGCATGGTGTTCCAGCAGTTCTATCTGTTCCCACACCTGACAGCGCTGGAGAACGTGATGTTTGGCCCAACCCGCGTGCGTGGTCTTAATAAGGCCGCTGCGGAGACGCTGGCCAAAGATCTGCTGGCGAAGGTCGGCCTTGCCGAGCGTGCTCATCACTACCCTTCTGAGCTTTCCGGCGGCCAGCAGCAGCGCGTAGCCATTGCCCGTGCGCTGGCGGTGAAACCGAAGATGATGCTGTTTGATGAGCCTACGTCGGCGCTTGACCCGGAACTGCGCCATGAGGTGCTGAAGGTGATGCAGGATCTGGCGGAAGAAGGTATGACGATGGTCATCGTGACCCATGAAATCGGTTTTGCCGAGAAAGTGGCATCTCGCCTGATCTTTATTGATAAAGGCCGGATTGCCGAGGATGGCAACCCGCAGGAGCTGGTGAAGAACCCACCAAGCCAGCGTCTGCAAGAATTCCTGCAGCACGTCTCCTGATGCTAACGCCGTTTATTCCCTTGGGATAAACGGCGTTTTTTCTTAGCGTTTGCGTGCCAGGAAACGACGACGCTGTTCGTCATCCATAAACGACCAGGCGATAAAGCGACTCTGCTTCTGCCCCTGCGCCATCTCTTTTTTGACGACCTTCACCGCCCCCACATCGGTCAACGCGCGGTACAGCGGCGGCAGGTTTTCGCCTTTGGATACCAGCGACGTAAACCACATCACCTGGCGAGCAAAACCTTTGCTCTCCGCGATCATCTGTTTGATAAAGGCCACTTCCCCACCTTCACACCACAGTTCCTGCTGCTGGCCGCCAAAGTTCAGCGCATCGTCACGGTCCTGACCCAGGTTACGACGCTTACGCTCGCTACCCGCACGTGCCGCAGCCGCCGAATCATGGAACGGCGGGTTGCACAGGGTAACATCGTACTGTTCGTTTTTGTGGATCACGCCGTTGAACATCGCCGTTGTATCTTTCTGGCGACGCAGACGGATCATGCGGTTCAGCGATGGGTTCGCGCTCAGAATTGCCTGCGCGCTGGTAAACGCCTCAGCATGCGTTTCACTGCCGGTGAAGCGCCAGCCGTATTCATGCGCGCCAATCAGCGGATAGATACAGTTCGCGCCGACGCCGATATCCAGAATGTTGGCTCCTTTTACTACGTTACCGCTCTCATCGCTGAGCAGGTCGCCCAGGTGGTGGATATAATCCGCGCGTCCCGGTACCGGTGGGCAGAGAAAACCTTCTGGAATATCCCACTCTTTGACCGCATAGAAATGCGCCAGCAGCGCTTTGTTCAGCGTCTTCACCGCCAGCGGGTCAGCGAAGTTGATAGTCTGCTCGCCCGCCGGGCTGAGGGTAATAAAATCGCGCAGTGCGGGAACGGCCTGGCACAGCGCCTCAAGATCGTAGCGACTATGATGACGGTTACGCGGGTGTAAACCCGGTTTTTGGGTACTCATGACTTTCTCCTGTCGTAATGCGGCGTAAGATACCCGTTGACGACGGTGCGGTAAATAAGGGAGTCTGGATTCCTGCTTCTAAATAACAGGTGCGCTATGTATTTTTATGAGCCTTCCCACGGACATGGGCTGCCCCACGACCCGCTCAACGCCATCGTCGGGCCACGACCTATCGGCTGGATTTCCTCCGTCGACCCGCAGGGGCGGCGCAATCTTGCGCCCTACAGTTTTTTTAACTGCTTTAACTATCGCCCACCGATCATCGGTTTCGCCAGCAGCGGCTGGAAAGATAGCGTGCAGAATATTGTCGAAACCAAAGCATTCGTCTGGAATCTGACCACGCGCGATTTAGCCATCGCCATGAACGAAACCTCCGCTTCGCTGCCGCACGGCGAGGATGAGTTTGCCCGCGCCGGGCTCACGGCCATCGACAGCCGGTTGGTGAAAGCGCCTCGCGTGGCTGAAAGCCCGGTTAACTTCGAGTGCCGCCTGTCGCAGTGCATTCAGCTCACCGGTGCGGACGGTACCGCCGTCGAAACCTGGCTGGTGCTCGGCGAAGTGGTCGGCATTCACATTGACGAATCGCTGCTGGAAAATGGTATCTACCAAACCGCCAAAGCGCAGCCGGTGCTCCGCGCCGGTGGCCCGTCGGCCTATTACACCATTGATGAGCGTCATCGGTTTGACTTAATCCGCCCGGATGCCCGTCAGGCCTGAGCAATACCTCCCCGGGGTCGGCGTAAACGCCTCGCCCGGGCTACGCGCTAAAGTGTTACCTATGTTTCCGGTTTGTACCGTTATAGCGCCTTGCCTATCACACTTGCGACAACATAATCCTCAACGCTGTATGGCACAAATCATCAGTTTTTCTTGTGGATAATAGCACGCAAATTTTATCGCCGAGCCGCCCCAGAGTCGGCGTAAACGCCTCGTTCGGGCTATGAACCTGTCGCCCGAGAGCCCCCTCAATGTGTAATTCTTATGTATAAAAAATGAAGAAACTGTAAAGCAATGTATTTATTTTTAGCTCAATGAGTGATAAAAAGTTACGCGTTTTGATAATGCTTCTCACAATCATTATCAACATCATTTAAAAAACATTAAGCAACCTGCAGTGGCAAAGGGGACATGGTGTGCCCGGTTGTCATCTTAAACATCGCTTTTAAAAATTATAAGACGCTCATTGATATGGATAAAAATCGCACTACCCCGTTCAGCAGCTTTGGCTCGCTCACCTTCTTTACCGGACTGTGCATTGGCCTGACGCCTGCTGCCCAGGCTGCGGACAGTAAAGAAAAAGGCCAGGGAGATACGCTGGTTGTTGAAGCGCAAGCCCCGTCGCTATATGCCCCGACAAAATCAGCCGATCCGAAATTCAGCCGCCCAATTGCCGACACCACGCGTACTGTGACGGTAATTTCCGAGCAGGTCCTTAAAGATCAGGGTGCAACTAACCTGACCGACGCGCTGAAAAACGTGCCAGGTGTGGGCGCATTCTTTGCGGGTGAAAACGGCAGTTCATCGACTGGCGATACCATCTATATGCGCGGTGCAGATACGTCGAACAGTATCTACATCGACGGCATTCGTGATATCGGCAGCGTGACGCGTGACACCTTCAACACCGAACAGGTAGAAGTGATTAAAGGCCCGTCTGGTTCAGACTATGGCCGCAGCGCGCCGACGGGCTCGATCAACATGATCAGCAAGCAACCGCGCCTGGACTCTGGTATCGATGCTTCAGCAAGCGTAGGCAGCGCATGGTATCGCCGTGGCGCACTGGATCTGAACGAAGCCATCGGCGACACCACCGCCGTGCGCTTAAACCTGATGGGGGAAAAAACCCACGACGCCGGGCGTGATAACGTGAAAAACGAGCGCTACGGCGTTGCCCCTTCCATCGCCTTTGGTCTCGGGACGCAAAACCGTCTGTACCTGAACTATCTGCACGTTACCCAGCACAACACGCCGGATGGCGGTGTGCCAACCGTGGGTCTGCCGGGCTACTCCGCGCCAAATGCGGCGACATCGGCGCTCAATAGCTCGGGCAAGGTCGATACGCACAACTTCTACGGCACCAACTCAGACTACGACGACTCCACTACCGATACGGTGACGATGCGTTTTGAACATGATTTCAACGACACCACCACCCTCCGCAACACCACCCGCTGGTCGCAAATTAAGCAGGACTATCTGATGACGGCGGTGATGGGTGGGCCAACTAACATCGTTCAACCGAACCCTAACGATGTCGGTACCTGGACCTGGACGCGCAACGTCAACACCAAAGACGTGAGCAACAAGATCCTGACCAACCAGACCAACCTGACCTCGAAGTTCTACACCGGCGCTATCGGCCACGATATCAGCACTGGCGTTGAGTTTACCCACGAGCAGCAGACCAACTACGGCGTCTATCCGATGACCGCCCCGGCGGTGAATCTGTATAACCCGAACAGTAACGTCAACATCGGCAACCTGAGTCGTAGCGGCGCTAACGCTAACGGCCAGACCGATACCTTTGGCGTCTACGCCTTCGACACGCTGCAAATTACCCGTGATTTCGAACTGAACGGCGGCATTCGCCTGGATAGCTATCACACCGAATATGACAGCGCCTCACTGTGTGGCGGTACGGGACGTGGCGCGGTTGCTTGCCCAGCGGGCGTTGCCAAAAATACGCCGGTTACCACCGTCGATGCGACCAAATCCGGTAATCTGGTCAACTGGAAAGCGGGGGCGCTGTATCACCTGACGCAGAACGGCAACGTCTACGTCAACTATGCCATCTCCCAGCAGCCTCCGGGCGGCAGCAACTTCGCGCTGGCTGCTGGCGGCACGGGTAACAACGCCAACCGTACCGACTTTAAGCCGCAGAAAGCCAAAACCAGCGAGGCGGGCACCAAGTGGGAGTTACTGGATAAACGCCTGCTGCTGTCGGCAGCCCTGTTCCGCACCGATATTGAAAATGATGTTGAAGCCAACGACGACGGCACCTATTCGCAGTACGGCACCAAGCGCGTAGAAGGCTATGAGATCTCCGTTGCTGGCAACATCACCCCAGAATGGCAGGTCATTGGCGGCTTTACGCAGCAGCGCGCAACCGTCCAGCAGGGTGCCGATGTCGCGCAGGACGGTTCATCTTCGCTGCCGTACACGCCGGAGCATGCGTTCACCCTGTGGAGCCAATATCAGGCAACCGATGCCATTTCCGTCGGCGCGGGCGCACGCTATATTGGTAGCATGCACCGCGGCAAAGACGGTGCCGTCGGCACGCCAGACTCCACCGACAGCTACTGGGTTGCCGATGCCAAGATTGGCTATCGCGTAAACAGCACGCTCGACCTGCAGTTGAACGCCTACAACCTGTTTGATACCAACTATGTTGCCTCGATTAACAAGAGCGGCTATCGCTATCATCCGGGCGAGCCAAGAACCTTCGTGTTAACGGCTAACGTACACTTCTAAGTATCATCGTGGGGCGCAAGCCCCACTTTTTTTAAGGAGAGATTCCCATGATGTACCGCATTCCTGGCGTGTTGAACGCTGACGAGGTTCGCCTGCTTGTTGAAGAGTTGGACCAGGCGGAGTGGGTAGACGGTCGAGCGACCGTCGGCGCGCAGGGGGCGCAGGTTAAGCAAAATCAGCAGGTCGACACTCGCAGCGAACGCTATGTCCGCCTGCAGGCGAAAGTGCTGGAGGCGGTGAATCGCCACTCGCTGTTCTTTGCCGCAGCGCTGCCCAAAACGATCTCCAGCCCGTTGTTCAACCGCTATCAGCAGCAGGAGACCTACGGTTTTCACGTCGATGGCGCGGTACGCCAGCATCCGCAAAGCGGCTGGATGCGCACCGACCTCTCGGCCACGCTGTTTTTGTCCGCCCCAGAGAGCTATGAGGGCGGCGAACTGACCATTAACGATACCAACGGCCAGCACGCGGTGAAGCTTCCGGCGGGCGATTTGGTGCTCTACCCTTCCAGCAGCCTGCACTGCGTCACGCCGGTGACCTCAGGCGTCCGCATTGCCTCCTTTATGTGGATTCAGTCAATGATTCGCGATGACAAACGTCGCGCCATGCTGTTTGAGCTTGATGGCAATATTCAGTCTTTAAAACGTCGTTACGGTGAGTCGGACGAGGCGCTTTCGCTGCTTAATCTCTACCATAACCTGCTGCGGGAATGGTCGGAAATTTAGCCCAAAATATTTCTCAAATTTTATGATGGAGATAAACGGGATCAGCGGATGATACGGCTATCAGTGGCTATCAACGGTAAACCGCTCCATCAAAAAACAAACTCATGACAAAAGTTTACGTCTAATTCATTTATTGGAATATAATGCTAATTAAAGGCGATTAACCCAGCCCTGGTGACAAATCTATACCTGAATATACAGAGCAATCGGTTATCTTTACGAGCACGCTTTTTGGCAAATAAAGTGGCAAATTGTGCGCTAGATCGCGCTCTTACCGCTAGACTCTCCGCAAACACATTCATTTCATGAATATTTTATTAATAATCAATACATTAATAATCATTCAATTTTTTTGAGCATGGACATCAATTCTCTTCGATTTATTCCGTCGAAAAAAAACGTGATACTTCTCACATCGACGGAAACAACGTCATCCGAACAACATCACCTGCGAGAGATTAATGATGAAAACGATTAAATATGCTGTTGCTGCTATTGCCCTTTCTACCCTGTCTTTCGGTGCTTTCGCTGCACAACCGGTCACTCAGGAACAAGCGCAAAAAATGAATGAAATTGGTGTGGTATCTGCGAACGGTGCAAGCACGCTGGATGGTCTGGAAGCAAAACTGGCTCAGAAAGCTGCTGACGCTGGCGCATCCGGTTACAGCATCACCTCCGCTAACACCAACAACAAAGTTAGCGGCACCGCGGTTATCTACAAATAACCAACCGATGTAATACCCCGTGAGCCTGACCTCTCACGGGTGCTCCAACCCTCATTGAACTTGTTGATACCCTTGTTTGCCCGGCTGCCACGCCGGGCTTTTTTTTGCGTGGAATTTGAGAATGGTGATTTCCCGGGGTCGGCGTAAACGCCTCGCCCGGGCTACATTACCCGTCCGGGCGAACACTGTGCCCCTGGGAAAGCACTACGGCTCAATACGACTGCGCCACTCGCGCCAGCCCGTCTTCAATACTCTGCACTTCACCCGTCGCCAGCAGGCAGCACGCGAGCTGAATTTTCAGCGAATGCGGCACCGGCTCAACGCCCGCCACACAGCGTTCAATCCATTGAGCGGTGATTTCAGGATCTTTGCTCGACGGGAGCACCACTTCCGTCTCCGGCTGCTCGCTCTGACGTTCATTGACCACTCGCGCCCCCTCCGCATCAATCAGCGTAATCTGCGGACAACGCTGTGGGTTGGCGTACACCTCACCTTCCGTCCCATGCATCAGCAGGCTGCGCCCACCGATATCGGCAAAGAATTTCGCCACCTTGCCTACATATTCGGGATGCGACACGCTGGACAGTCGCAGCGCGGCATTCTCTTCAAACGGCGTGGCAAGCTTCGCCAGCGTATGGGCACTGTTGCGCACGCCAAGCTGCCAGCGGAAATTCAGCTGCCGTTCCAGCGGCGGGCACAGCGCGCCAACCGGAATATAGACCGGCTGATGGCCTTCGAGCTTTGCCTGCGCCTGACCGGCGTGACGGGTAGGCTCAATGCCCATCAGGGCGAAAATAGTTTCTGTAATGACCCGGGTCGGGTCTTCGCTCACGCCGTGCACCACCACCGGGAAGCCCAGCTTGTGCAACAGCATCGCCAGCAGCGGCGTCAGGTTGGCCTGCTTACGCGCACCGTTATAGCTCGGAATGACGATAGGCATGGGTTTGCCTGCTGGCGGCGTTAAGCGCAACGTCTTTTGCTGCATCGCGTCGTAGAAGCCAAGCATCTCCGCTTCGCCTTCGCCCTTAATACGCATGGAGAGCAAAATCGCACCCATTTCCAGGTCCGGCACGTCACCATCCAGCATGTGGCTATACAGGCCGCGCGCGGTCTCCTGGTCCAGGTCACGAGCGTGATTTTTACCGCGCCCGATCTCTTTGATGATTTTGCGATAATCCATGTGCTGCTCCTTTTACATGCTCATTCGGCGGCTTCGTCCCGACGGCACAACGCTCGACCGGGCTACCGTTTTTTACGACGCGGCGATTTGGGTTTCGCCGTGGGGGCTTTTTGCTTCACTTCCGGCACTTCCGGGCGTTCAATCGGGAAAACCGGTAACGCATTCAGTAAACGCTTACCGTAGTTTTTGGTCAACAACCGCTTATCGTAGATAACCACTTCGCCCCAGCAGCCGTGGCTACGGATAAGGCGCCCAACCTGCTGAATCAGGTTAAACGATGCGCTGGGCAGGCTCTGCACCTCAAAAGGATAGCGGTTGAGGCTTTTCAGCCACTCCCCTTCGGTGATCACCACTGGGCTATCAATCGGTGGGAAGGCTATTTTGTGGATATGGACCTGGGTGAGCAGGTCACCTTTTAGATCCAGACCCTCGGCAAATGATTGCAGGCCAACCAGCACGCTACGCTCACCGTTCTCCACCCGCTTACGGTGCAGTTCCACCAGCCGATAGCGCGGCTGATCGCCTTGCACCAGCAGCATCAGCCGTAGGTCGGTGACGTACTCAAGGAAACGCTGCATCGCGCGCCCGCTGGCAAACAGCACCAGCATGCCGTGATGTTTTTTACTTTCAACCTGCTCGCGGAAGTAGGCCGCCATTTCAGCAATATGCTGCTCTTCGTTATCGATAAGCGGCTCGTACTGCATCTGCGGAATAACAATTTTGCCCTGCTCGACGTGGTTGAACGGTGAATCCAGCGCGACAAAGCGATCGCCCGCCTTCTCCTTCAGGCCGCTCATCTCCTGCAGACGGGAGAAGCTGTTCAGTGAACGCAAGGTTGCCGAAGTGACGATAATATGTGGCACGCTGCGCCACAGCAGACGTTCTAGCTGATCGCTCACGCGAATGCCCACGCAGTGGAACCAGACGTGCATCTGCCCATCGCGCATATCACGCGTCGCCCACTTGGTGACCGGCGCGCCCGACGCTTGAGAGAGCGAAGCCAGCCGCCACAGCTTGCTTTGGGACTCAAACATGCCCAGAGCGCGGTTCATCTGCAAAATAATGCGGTGCAGCCGCACGATGTCGTGGCTGCCGGTTTTTTCACTCAGATCGTTTAAGAACAGCTCGGCAAGCCCGCGCAGCATCTCGGTCAGCTTGGCCAGACGCTGGCAAATCTCCATCACCTCATCGGGCAGTTCGCCCATCGGGAAGCGGTGTTCAGCCTCCTGGGTAGCGGGCAGATAGAGATTCAGAATATTGTTGAGCGAGGCAATCAGCTCATATAGCTCTTCACAGTGGCCGTTCAGCCGTTCCGGCAGCGCCAGTGGCGGCGTGGTTTTCGGGCGGAACTGCTCCATGCAGGTCGCTACCAGCTTGCTGAAGAGATCGAGCTGCAGCCGATACCACGGCGCGGTAATCTCCGCGCTCATCTCCAGCGCGTCACGGGCGACGTCAGGCAAATGGTGGCCTTCATCCAGCACCAGCAGCAGGTTTTTCGGCTCTGGCAGCACCGCTTCGCTCTCCATCGCGGCCATCACCAGCGCATGGTTGGCAACCACCACTTCCGCCTCCTGAATTTCGCGGCGAGCGACGAAGAACGGGCATTCGCGGTAGTAGTGGCAGTTACGGTTCAGGCAGCTGGCTTTATCGGTGCTCAGGCGACGCCACAGATCGTCGTCAATGGCGATATCGGTGTGATCGCGCAGTCCGTCCCACTTGTAGCCGTCGAGGTCACCCTTCAGCTTTGCGCAGCGCTTCTGCTCTTCCTGATTGTTTGGCGTGAGTTCGTCGTCGAGGAACGCCAGCAGGTCCTGCTGATTCGGCTCCGTGCTGGCCAGCGCCGCCAGATTACGCGGACAGACGTAGCGCCCACGGCCAAAGGCCGCGGTAAAGCGCAGGTCGGGAATAATTTTGCGCAGCAGCGGCAGGTCTTTACTGTAGATTTGATCCTGCAAGGCGACGTTGGCGGTACTGACCACCAGCGTTTTTTGCTCTTCGCGGGCAATGGCAATACCGGGGATCAGATACGAGAGCGTTTTCCCGACGCCGGTCGGCGCTTCAATCGCCAGGTGCCGTCCCTCTTCCCCGGTAAGCGTTTTGGCGACGTCCGCAATCATCTGCCGCTGCGGCGCGCGGGGGATAAAGTCGGGGATCTGTTCCTGAAGCGCCTTGTACCAGGCGGCGATTTGCGCTTTTAGCGCAGCGGTCAAAGCCATGAGAAAACCTGAGATACTGTATAAACAGCCACTATTGTGGCATTTTCTGTACGCCGCCGCAAAAAAGAAAGCCCGGCTTTCGGCCGGGCTCGCAATTTACTGCGCTGCTGCAGGTTTACGCGGACGGCGCGGTGGGCGCGGCTTATCGCCAGCCGGCTTGCCCTCTGCGCTGCGCGGTTTGGCTTTCGGCGCACCGCCGTCGTTACGACGCGGCTGCTGCTGGCTGCGACCGGCCCCCTGACCTTGACCCTGGCTCTGACCGCGACCGCGACCGCCGCCGTTGCCGCCGCCACGCTGCTGGCGACCGTTCTGGATCGGCTCTGCTTTGATTGACGGATCGACGTCATAGCCATCGAGGGCGATACGTGGGATCTCTTTCTTCAGCAGACGTTCGATGTCACGCAGCAGTTTGAGTTCATCAACACACACCAGAGACAGCGCTTCACCGGTGGCCGCCGCACGGCCGGTACGGCCAATACGGTGCACGTAATCTTCCGGCACGTTCGGCAGCTCGTAGTTCACCACGTGCGGCAGTTCTTCGATATCCAGGCCACGCGCCGCGATGTCGGTTGCCACCAGCACGCGAATATCACCGGATTTAAAATCTGCTAGCGCACGCGTACGCGCACCCTGCGATTTGTTGCCGTGGATTGCCGCGCTGCGGATGCCATCTTTGTTCAACTGTTCTGCCAGATGGTTCGCACCGTGTTTGGTACGGGTGAAAACCAGCACCTGCTGCCAGTTACCCTGGCCAATCATCTGCGACAACAGCTCGCGCTTACGTTTTTTATCGACCATATGCACATGCTGCGTCACCTGCTCGGAAGCGGTGTTGCGACGCGCCACTTCGATTTCCAGCGGGTTGGTCAGCAGCTTTTCAGCCAATGATTTGATGTCGTCAGAGAAGGTCGCGGAGAACAGCAGGTTCTGGCGTTTGGCTGGCAGCTTAGTCAGCACACGACGGATATCGTGGATAAAGCCCATATCCAGCATGCGGTCCGCTTCGTCCAGCACCAGAATTTCAATCTGGTCCAGCTTCACGGCGTTTTGATGTTCGAGGTCCAGCAGTCGACCCGGCGTTGCCACCAGCACGTCAACGCCGCCGCGCAGCTTCATCATCTGCGGGTTAATGCTCACGCCGCCGAAAACCACCAGCGAACGGATGTTCAGGTGGCGGCTGTATTCACGGACGTTTTCGCCAATCTGGGCGGCCAGCTCACGGGTTGGCGTGAGGATCAGCGCGCGCACCGGGCGACGGCCTTTAACGTGCGGCTCGCGGGAAACCAGCAGCTGCAGCAGTGGCAGTGTAAAGCCTGCGGTTTTACCGGTGCCGGTCTGCGCGCTAGCCATCAGGTCACGGCCCTGCAGTACAGCAGGAATCGCCTGCTGCTGAATAGGAGTGGGTTCCTGGTAGCCCTGCTCAGCAACGGCACGCAGAATATCGGGGTTCAGTCCGAGGGAATCAAAAGACATACATACTCCACACCCACCCCGACCGCACGCGGTGTAGTTTTCGAGGGGATAAAAAACGGGGGAATGACAAAAACCACAATGTCATGAAGGGGCGGAGTGTAGCAGTTTTTGTGATGCACCGCATAAATTATCCCCTCCGGGGGAGAAAACAAGATTATTCACCAGACTGGACAAGTTTAAAAACGCGGCATAATCTTAATCAATCGTTTGATTAATTTTGGTGACGCCATGAGCACAACGCCAATAACCAGCAAAGGTGAGCAGGCCAAAAGCCAGCTGATAGCCGCGGGGCTCGCTCAGTTTGGCGAGTACGGGCTCCATGCCACCACCCGAGACATCGCCGCCCAGGCCGGGCAGAATATCGCGGCGATTACCTACTATTTTGGCTCAAAAGAAGATTTATACCAGGCCTGCGCGCAGTGGATTGCTGACTTTATCGGTGAGAACTTCCGCTCGCATGCCGAAGCGGCAGAACGGCTTTTCGCCCAGCCAGAGCCGGACAGAGACGCCATGCGCGCGCTGATCCTCCATGCCTGCCAGAACATGATTTTGCTGCTGACCCAGGACGATACCCTGAACCTCAGCAAGTTTATCTCCCGCGAGCAGCTTTCGCCGACCGCCGCCTACCAGCGGATCCACGATCAGGTCATCGCCCCGCTGCACGCGCACCTCACCCGGTTGATTGCCGCCTATACTGGCTGCGACGCCAACAGTACGCAGATGATCCTCCATACCCACGCGCTGCTCGGCGAAGTGCTGGCCTTTCGCCTCGGACGGGAAACCATCCTGATGCGTACCGGCTGGTCACAGTTTGATGCCGACAAGGCCGAGCAGATTTTCCAGGTGGTGACCTGCCACATCGATTTGATTTTGCAAGGACTGACGCAAAGGAGCCTGAAGTCATGAAAAAACCGGTAGCGCTTATTCTGGTCGTGGTGGTCATCGTCGCCCTGATTGGCGGCGGAACATGGTGGTATCAGAGTCGGCAAAATAACGGCCTGACCCTGTACGGGAACGTCGATATCCGCACCGTCAATATGAGCTTCCGCGTCGGCGGCCGCCTACAGTCACTATCGGTTGACGAGGGTGACGCCATCAAACAGGGGCAGACGCTGGGCGAACTGGATAAAGCACCGTTTGAAAACGCGCTGATGCAGGCAAAAGCCAACGTCGCCACCGCCCAGGCACAGTACGACCTGATGATGGCGGGCTACCGTGCCGAAGAGATTGCGCAGGCGGCAGCGGCCGTCAAACAGGCGCAGGCCGCCTATGACTATGCGCAGAGCTTCTTGCAGCGCCAGCAGGGGCTGTGGAGCAAACGGCTGTTATCGGCAAACGATCTGGAAAACGCGAAATCCTCACGTGACCAGGCGCTGGCGACGCTGAAATCCGCGCAGGATAAACTGAGCCAGTACCGCGCCGGTAACCGTCCGCAGGAAATCGCCCAGGCCAAAGCCAATCTGGAACAAGCACAGGCGCAGCTGGCGCAATCCGCGCTGGACTTACAGGACACCGTGCTTACCGCCCCTTCCGACGGTACGCTGCTCACCCGCGCCGTGGAACCCGGCAGCATGCTCAGCGCAGGCAGCACGGTGCTGACGCTCTCCCTGACCCGTCCGGTCTGGGTTCGTGCCTATGTCGATGAAAAAAATCTCAGCCAGGCGCAGCCGGGTCGCGAGATCTTGCTCTATACCGACGGTCGCCCGGATAAGCCGTATCACGGCAAAATTGGCTTTGTTTCGCCTACCGCAGAATTCACCCCAAAAACCGTTGAAACGCCGGACCTGCGTACCGACCTTGTCTACCGCCTGCGCATTATCGTGACCGATGCCGACGATAGCCTGCGCCAGGGGATGCCAGTCACCCTGCGTTTTAGCGATGGGTCGCGCCATGAGTGACCAGCAGATTCAGCTGCACGGGCTGGTTAAACAGTTCGCCGGCATGAATAAACCGGCGGTGGCGAAGCTGGACTGCACGATTAACGCCGGCTACGTCACCGGGCTGGTCGGCCCGGACGGTGCGGGGAAAACCACGCTGATGCGCATGCTGGCGGGTTTATTGAAGCCTGACGACGGCAGCGCTGTGGTGCTGGGGCTCGACCCGATTCGAGACGATAGCGCACTGCACTCAGTGATGGGGTACATGCCGCAGAAGTTCGGTCTTTACGAAGACCTCACGGTGATGGAGAACCTCAACCT
Organism: Kluyvera sichuanensis; assembly: GCF_014218705.1. Lineage (GTDB taxonomy): Bacteria > Pseudomonadota > Gammaproteobacteria > Enterobacterales > Enterobacteriaceae > Kluyvera > Kluyvera sichuanensis. The sequence continues at coordinate 394,623 of NZ_JABBJF010000002.1, forward strand.
CTACGCCGACCTGCGCAGCGTCACCGGCGAGGCGCGCGCGAAAACTTTTGCCCGGCTACTGGAATTTACCGCGCTTGGCCCGTTTACCTCACGCCTGGCCGGTAAGCTCTCCGGCGGCATGAAGCAGAAGCTGGGGCTCGCCTGTACGCTGGTCGGCGAACCGAAGGTGCTGCTGCTCGATGAGCCCGGCGTTGGCGTTGACCCCATCTCCCGCCGCGAGCTGTGGCAGATGGTGCATGAACTGGCAGGCGACGGGATGCTGATCCTCTGGAGCACCTCCTATCTCGATGAAGCCGAGCAGTGCCAGGACGTGCTGCTGATGAACGAAGGCGAGCTGCTCTATCAGGGCGAACCCACCGCCCTCACCCGCACCATGGCCGGGCGCAGCTTTTTAATGCATAGCCCGGAGGAGAATAACCGCCGACTGTTACAGCACGCGCTGAAGCAGGAGATGGTCAGCGACGGCATGATTCAAGGGCGCTCGGTAAGGGTTATCCTGAAGAAATCGGCAACGGCGGACGATCTTAAGCGCGCACCGGGGATGCCGGAACTGGAGATTGAAGAAACGACGCCACGCTTTGAAGATGCGTTTATCGATCTGCTCGGCGGTGCGGGCACCTCAGAGTCTCCGCTGGGGGCGATTCTGCACACCGTTCAGGGCACGGCGGATGAGACGGTGATCGAAGCCAGACAGCTCACCAAGAAATTTGGTGATTTCGCCGCCACTGACCACGTGAATTTTGCCGTCAAGCGCGGCGAGATTTTCGGCCTGCTCGGGCCAAACGGCGCGGGAAAATCCACCACCTTCAAGATGATGTGCGGCCTGCTGGTGCCAACATCCGGCAATGCGTTAGTGCTGGATATGGATCTGAAAACCGGTTCAGGCAAAGCTCGCCAGCATTTGGGCTATATGGCGCAGAAATTCTCCCTCTACGGCAACCTGACCGTCGAGCAGAATCTGCGCTTCTTCTCTGGCGTATATGGCCTGCGCGGGCGGGTGCAGAACAACAAAATTGAGCGCATGAGCGAGGCGTTCGGCCTGAAGGAAATCGCTCGTCATACCACCGACGCGCTGCCGTTGGGCTTTAAGCAGCGTCTGGCGCTGGCCTGCTCGCTGATGCACGAGCCGGATATTCTGTTCCTCGATGAGCCGACCTCAGGCGTTGACCCCATCACTCGCCGCGAATTCTGGCTGCATATCAATAGCATGGTGGAAAAAGGAGTCACCGTGATGGTGACCACTCACTTTATGGATGAAGCAGAGTACTGCGACCGTATTGGCCTGGTCTATCGCGGCAAGCTGATTGCCAGCGGCACGCCGGACGATTTGAAAGCCAAAGCCGCGGATGAGCAACAGCCTGACCCCACCATGGAGCAGGCGTTTATCACCCTCATCCACGACTGGGATAAGGAGCATGCCGATGAGCGCTAAAGGGCTATCGTGGCGGCGCGTGCGTGCGCTGTGCGTGAAGGAGACGCGGCAGATCGTCCGCGATCCCAGCAGTTGGCTGATTGCGGTAGTGATCCCGCTGATGTTGCTGTTTATTTTTGGCTACGGCATTAACCTCGACTCCAGCAAGCTGCGGGTTGGCGTGCTGCTCGAACAGCAGAGCAAAGAGGCGCTGGACTTCACCCATACCCTCACCGGCTCGCCCTACATAGACGCCACCATCAGCGACAACCGCCAGCAGCTGATTGAGATGATGCAGGCCGGACGCATTCGCGGCCTGGTGGTGGTGCCGGTCGATTTTGATAAGAAAATGGCCCGCCCCGGCGACGATGCACCGATTCAGGTGATCACCGACGGCAGCGAGCCTAATACCGCTAACTTTGTGCAGGGCTACGTCGAGGGGATCTGGCAGCTGTGGCAGAAACAGCGCGCCGAGGACAACGGGCAAAGCTTCGAACCGCTTATCGACGTGCAGACCCGCTACTGGTTTAACCCGGCGGCCATCAGCCAGCACTTTATTATTCCGGGGGCGATAACCATCATTATGACGGTCATCGGCGCGATCCTGACCTCGCTGGTGATCGCCCGCGAATGGGAACGCGGCACCATGGAGGCGTTGCTCTCCACCGAAGTGACCCGCGTCGAGCTACTGCTGTGCAAGCTTATCCCCTACTACTTCCTCGGCATGCTGGCGATGCTGCTTTGTATGCTGGTGTCGGTGTTTGTACTCGGCGTGCCGTATCGCGGTTCGCTGGTGATTCTGTTTTTCATCACCAGCCTGTTTTTGCTCAGCACGCTGGGAATGGGGCTGCTGATTTCGACCATCACCCGCAACCAGTTTAACGCCGCGCAGGTGGCGCTCAACGCCGCGTTTCTGCCGTCGATTATGCTGTCCGGGTTTATTTTCCAGATAGACAGTATGCCAGCGGCGATTCGCGTGGTGACCTATATCATTCCGGCGCGCTATTTCGTCAGCACCCTGCAAAGCCTGTTTCTGGCGGGGAATATTCCGGTGGTGCTGATGGTCAACACGCTGTTTTTGATTGCCTCGGCGGTGATGTTTATTGGCCTGACGTGGATGAAAACCAAACGTCGGTTGGATTGATGCTTTCCCGGGGTCGCTGCGCTCGCCCGGGCTACCCTTTATCTGTAGCCCGGGCGAACGAAGTGACCCCGGGGACAATGGAGAATTCACATGCTGTACCGCTTATGGACGCTTATCCGCAAAGAGCTACAGTCGTTGCTGCGCGAACCGCAGACGCGCGCTATTTTGATCATGCCAGTGCTGATCCAGGTACTGCTGTTCCCCTTTGCCGCCACGCTAGAGGTGACCAACGCCACCATCGCCGTCTATAACGAGGATAACGGTAAACATTCGGTAGAGCTGACCCAGCGCTTCGCCCGCGCCAAAGCGTTTACCCACGTTCTGCTGCTGCAAAGCCCGCAGGAGATCCAGCCGACCATCGACACCCAGAAGGCGCTGCTATTAGTGCGCTTCCCGGCTGATTTCTCACGTAACCTCGACACGTTCCAGACCGCACCGATGCAGCTGCTGCTCGACGGGCGTAACTCGAACAGCGCCCAGATTGCCGCTAACTATCTCCAGCAGATCGTCAAAAACTATCAGCAGGAGCTGCTGGAGGGGAAAGCGAAGCCCAATAACAGCGAGCTGGTGGTGCGTAACTGGTATAACCCCAACCTCGATTACAAATGGTTTGTAGTGCCGTCGCTGATCGCCATGATCACCACCATCGGCGTGATGATCGTGACCTCGCTGTCGGTGGCGCGTGAACGCGAACAGGGCACGCTTGACCAGCTGCTGGTCTCCCCGCTCGCCACCTGGCAAATTTTCGTCGGCAAGGCGGTGCCCGCGCTGATTGTGGCAACCTTCCAGGCAAGCATCGTACTGGCAGTCGGGATCTGGGCCTATCAGATCCCCTTCGCCGGATCGCTGGCGCTGTTCTACTTTACGATGGTGATTTACGGACTCTCGCTGGTGGGCTTCGGGCTGCTTATCTCGTCGCTATGCTCAACCCAGCAGCAGGCGTTTATCGGCGTATTCGTCTTTATGATGCCCGCGATTCTGCTTTCAGGGTACGTGTCGCCGGTGGAGAACATGCCGCTGTGGCTGCAGCATCTGACGTGGATAAACCCGATTCGTCACTTTACCGATATCACCAAGCAGATCTATTTGAAGGATGCGAGTTTGTCGATTATCTGGGGGAGTTTGTGGCCGCTACTGTTTATAGCGGCCACGACGGGATCAGTGGCGTACGCGATGTTTCGCCGCAAGATCGCCTGAGGCTTTCTCTTTCACCAGCAGCGAGAACACGGCTGGGCCTGCGAGGATAGCGAGCCCGGCCAGCGCCAGCAGGTAGTTATTGTGCAACACGCGTGACAATAGCCAGACGACAATCATCGCCGCGCCGAAATACCAGGTGGTGGTTAACTCTTCGAGCACGTCGGCGAAGGCACGCCAGCGCTGCTCAGGGTGGCGCTGCAGCGCCAGCATCAATACGACGGTCACGGCATACAGCACGCAGAGCCCCAGGCCAACGCGTACCAGCGCGCCGCCCATCCAGCCCATCACCAGTGCGGCGACGACCAGTAAATGCAACATAATCTGCAAGCAACTGAGTCCCGTTGCGACACGAATTCGTTGTTGCCACTTCATGGCTTCTCTCCTGAAGAATTTTATTCGCTTATTCAGAGTACTCAAGTCTACGGAAAATTCCGTAATAGTGGTGCTTTTTGTGACGCTGTTGTCACTATTTTCACCAACAGAGTGATGAATTGTGCCTAAACATTCATTTAACGAAGAGGAAAATGCAGGGGATTAGGTGAGATTCCCGGCGCCGCATTGCGACGCCAGGGAGGCATTTAGCGGCGGTTGCCAAAAATACGCAGCAGCATCAGGAACAGGTTGATGAAGTCGAGATACAGCGTCAGCGCGCCGAGAATGGCGTATTTGCGCAGGTTCGACGAATCGCGAACGTCAATCTGCTCGCCGATATTTTTCAGCTTCTGGGTGTCATAGGCGGTCAGGCCAACGAACACAATCACCCCGATGTAGGTGATAGCCCACATCAGCGCATCGCTTTTCAGCCAGAAGTTCACCAGCGACGCCAGCACGATACCAATCAGCGCCATAAACAGCATGTTGCCAAAGCCGCTCAGGTCGCGCTTCGTGGTGTAGCCGTACAGGCTCATAATACCGAACATCCCGCCGGTCACCACGAAGGTGCTGGCGATGGACGAATAGGTATAGACGATGAAAATACTCGATAGCGTCAGCCCGGTGAGCGCTGAATAGAGCATAAACAGCGTGGTCGCCATGCCTGCGCTAAGACGCTGAACCATGCCCGAAAGCACGAACACCAGCGCCAGCTGTGCAATGATCAGCCCAAAGAAGGTAATTTTGCTGGAAAAGACAAACATCATCACCGCGGGAGTGTTAGCCGCATACCAGGCGATAAACGCCGTCAGCAGCAACCCGCAGGTCATCCAGCCATATACCTGAGCCATATAGGTTTGCAGACCGCTACGCGCCTGCACAATTGAATCGGACCGAGGGAATCGTTCCATGACTTTCTCCTGAGTGTGAGTAGAACTTATTCTAAGCGTATCACATTCACGGCTTACCAGCGCTCGGCAGCGTGTTTATCGCTGTCACGGGCTTCGACCCAGCGCTCACCTTCCGGCGTGGCTTCTCGCTTCCAGAACGGCGCACGGGTTTTCAGGTAGTCCATGATAAATTCGCCGGCGTCAAACGCGCTGCTGCGGTGCGCGCTGGTCACTCCGACAAACACAATCTCTTCGCCAGGCCACATTTCACCAATACGGTGGATGACCGTAACGCGGCCGAGCGGCCAGCGTTCGCGCGCGGCATCAACGATTTCTGCCAGCGCTTTTTCAGTCATACCTGGATAATGCTCCAGGGTCAGCGCTTTGACGCTATCGCCCAGGTTGTGATTACGCACCTTGCCGGTAAAGGTCACGACCGCGCCATCTTCATCGCGCTCGGCAAGCCACGGGTATTCATCCCCAACGCTGAAGCGTTCATGGCGGACGATAATTCGGGTCTCGCTCATCTTAACCTCCTGTTACCGGTGGGAAAAATGCCACTTCGTCGCCGTCTGCAACTGGATGGTCGAAGCTCACCAGCGTCTGATTCACCGCCGCCAGCAGCTTGCCCTCTTCCAGCGCCAGAGACCAGCGCCCTTCCTGCGCCGCCAGATGCTGGCGTACCGCTTCAACCGTTGCAAACTCAGGCGCCAGCGCCAGCGAGTCGGTGCCCACCAGCTCGCGGACCTGAGCAAAAAACAGCACATTAATCATAGGAATCCGCCTTGAAATCGCCCGATTTTCCGCCGCTTTTCGCCAGCAGACGAACCGGGCCAATGACCATATCTTTTTGCACCGCTTTGCACATGTCGTATATCGTCAGCGCGGCGACCGAGGCGGCCGTCAGCGCTTCCATTTCAACGCCGGTTTTCCCGGTCAGGCGACAGCGCGATTCAATGCGCACGCGGTGATGTTCTGGTTCGGCCTGCAGGTTAACTTCCACCTTGCTCAACATCAGCGGATGGCACAGCGGGATAAGATCCCAGGTGCGCTTGGCCGCCTGAATACCGGCAATGCGCGCCGTGGCGAACACATCACCTTTGTGGTGGCTGCCTTCGATAATCATCGCCAGGGTTTCCGGCTGCATGGTAACAAACGCTTCAGCGCGCGCTTCGCGAACGGTTTCCGCCTTGGCGGAGACATCCACCATGTGGGCTTCACCCGCCGCGTTGATATGGGTCAGTTGCGACATCGTTTATTTCTTCAGATGAGGGTGGAAGTTACACGGACGCGTACGGGCATCCAGCTGCGGGGCAATAATGTTGTCCCACGCGGTACGGCAGGCTTTAGTTGAACCCGGCATCGCGAAAATCAGCGTCCGGTTCGCCATACCGGCGACGGCGCGGGACTGCAGCGTCGCGGTGCCAATCTCTTCAAAGGAGAGCATGCGGAACACTTCGCCAAAGCCTTCGATTTCGCGGTCGAACAGCGGCAACAGCGCTTCCGGGGCCTGGTCGCCATCGGTCAGACCGGTACCGCCGGTGATCAGCACCACCTGTACGTCGTCGCGGGCAATCCAGGCGGAAACCTGGGCGCGAATCTGATAGCGGTTCTCTTTGACGATGGCCTTATCGACTATCTGGTGCCCGGCTTCCTGGGCAGAGTCGCGCAGGAAGTGGCCGGAGGTGTCATCTTCTTCGCCGCGACGGTTGGAAATAGTAAGAATAGCAATGCGTGTCGGGATAAATTCAGCGCTCACCTGACTCATTTACGTGCTCCTTGATTTGGAATTATCCACCAATATAGGACAAATTCTGCGTAATTCCGGTATTGCCCTGATGCAGGAAGTGGGTCTGCTTTTTGTGGGTTAACGCTTCGGCAATACGCGCTTCCAGCGCCTGCTGCTGAGCGTCATCCGCCAGCAGTTCACGCAGGTCAACGCCACCGTCGCCAAACAGGCACAGATGCAGCTTCCCAATGGACGATACGCGCAGACGGTTACAGCTGGCGCAGAAGTCTTTCTCATACGGCATAATTAAGCCGATTTCCCCTTCGTAGTCGGGGTGACAGAAGACCTGCGCCGGGCCGTCGCTGCGTTGACGGATTTGATGGATCCAGCCGCGTTTGAGCAGTTCATCGCGCAGCACCATGCCAGAGATATGGTGCTTGCGGAACAGCTCGCTGCTTTCGCCGGTTTCCATCAGTTCAATAAAGCGGAGTTGAATGCGGCGCGGTTTGATCCACGCCAGAAAGGTGTCGAGCTGATGATGGTTAACATCGCGCATCAGCACGGTGTTGACCTTCACTTTTTCAAAGCCCGCGGTAAAGGCGGCATCGATGCCGTCCATAACCTGGCGGAATTTATCCTGACCAGTGATGGCATGAAACTGACGCGCGTCCAGACTGTCGACGCTAACGTTAATCGCGGTTAAGCCCGCATCGCGCCAGCCCGCGACGTCGCGCGCCATACGGTAACCGTTGGTGGTCACGGCAATCTGGCGGATAGCGGTATTCTCTCTCACAGCGGCGATAACGTCGGTAAAGTCGCGACGCAGCGAGGGTTCCCCGCCGGTCAGACGCACTTTTTCCGTACCCAACGCCGAGAAGGCGCGCGTCACCCGGCGAATTTCGTCCAGAGACAGAAATCCGTTATTGGTGACTCCGTTAGGCTGGTAGCCGTTTGGCAGGCAGTAGGTGCAGCGAAAATTGCATACGTCGGTAATCGACAAACGCAGATAGTAGAAGCTGCGTGCATACGCATCAGTGAGTTGTGAAGCCATAGACACCTTTCCAAATACGGGAGGCGAGATCATTTCTTCCTTCGCCCTGGCAACAGCGTTGGCTGTTGCGGCCAAAGCGCCCTATTTTTCAACTTAGGCACAGAGGCTAGAGTGTGTTGTTCAACCTGCATGGCAGGATGACTGAACCATGTTATGCCGAATAGTAGCGCGAGAATAAAGGTTTCGCCATTTTCGCTTTCGCTATATAAACTTGTACATAGCGAGCCTATCGTGCACTTTCCCTACAGAATACGTAAAAATCACGTTTTTGCATTGATATACGTCATTTTGCTGGGGGTGGAGCATCGTCTTTTAGAGGTAGTTAGGCTAATGTAAGCAGGTTTTTCAGACATAAGGAAGTTGTATGCGCAATCGCACTTTTGCCGATCTCGACCGCGTTGTGGCGCTCGGCGGCGGGCACGGACTTGGACGCGTGATGTCGTCTCTCTCCTCCCTTGGTTCTCGCCTGACCGGCATTGTCACCACCACCGATAACGGCGGCTCAACGGGGCGTATCCGTCGTTCGGAAGGCGGCATCGCCTGGGGCGATATGCGCAACTGTCTTAATCAGTTAATTACCGAACCCAGCGTTGCTTCGACGATGTTTGAGTATCGTTTTGGCGGTAACGGCGAACTTTCTGGACATAACCTCGGAAATTTGATGTTAAAGGCGCTCGACCACCTGAGCGTAAGGCCTTTAGAGGCGATCAATTTAATAAGAAATCTGCTGAAAGTTGAGGCTTCACTGATTCCCATGTCCGAGCAGCCGGTCGATTTAATGGCGATTGATAGCGAGGGGCATGAAATCTACGGCGAAGTGAATATCGATCAGCTTGCGCTGCCGCCGCAGGAGCTGATGCTAACGCCGTCGGTTTCCGCGACCCGCGAGGCGGTGCAGGCTATCGCCGAGGCGGATCTGATTCTGATTGGCCCCGGCAGTTTTTACACCAGCCTGCTGCCTATTCTGCTGCTGCCAGAGATTGCCCAGGCGCTGCGCCGCACCCCGGCACAAATGGTTTACATTGAAAACCTCGGCCGGGAACACAGCCCCGCAGGCCATTTAACCCTCAGCGACCGCCTTGCGCTGCTGGAGCACTACATTGGTAAACCCGTTATCGATGCCGTAATTGCTGGCCCCAAAACCGATATCAGCGGCGTAGAAGGGAAACTGGTGATCCAGCAACCGCTGGAGGCCAGCGACATTCCGTATCGCCACGATCGCCATCTGTTACGTGCTGCACTAGAAGAGGCGCTTCAGGCTTTTGGTCGCGTTTCCTTAAAATCTTAAGGTTGTCTTAAAAAACGTCGGGCAGCATAGCGAACATCAATCTCTTTGGGTTCAACGCTATGCTTCGCCTGTTTCGCCATCGTCCTGCCGTCAGCCGACTGACCTACATCATCCTGTTTTCGCTGTACATCGCTCTGGCGCTGAACATCGTATTCTATCGCCAGGCCTTTACGCTGCTGCCGGTCGATGGCCTGCACAACGCGCTGGTGTTCCTGTCCATGCCGGTAGTCGCCTTCGCGGTGATGGCTATTTTGCTGACCCTGGCTTCGGTGATTCGCTTAGAGAAAGTTGCCGCGACGCTGTTTGTTTTGCTCAGCGCCAGCGCGCAGTATTTCATGATGAACTTCGGCATCATTGTCGACCGTTCGATGATTACCAATATTCTCGATACCACCCCTGCGGAAAGCTACGCCCTGCTCTCCGGGCAGATGATTATGGTATTTGCCTTTACCGCTCTGCTCTCTATTGCGCTGGCCTGGTGGATCAAAATTAAACCGGCAGCAAGCGTGTGGCGCGGCACAATAATGCGTGCGGGCACCGTTCTCGTATCGGCGCTGTTAATTCTTCTGGTCGCCGGCCTGTTCTATAAAGATTACGCGTCGCTGTTCCGCAATAATAAAGAGCTGGTGAAATCGCTTAACCCGTCGAACAGCATTGTGGCGATGAACTCCTGGTATTTTCACCATGAGATGGATAACTTGCCGCTGGTGAAAATTGGCGAAGATGCCAAACAAAAAGCGGTGATGAAAAACGGCCCGCGTAAAAATCTGACGATATTAATCGTCGGCGAAACATCACGCGCCGCTAACTTCTCACTGGGCGGTTACGAACGTGAAACCAACCCATTGCTGGCAAAAGATAACGTCGTCTATTTCCCGAAAACAGCCTCCTGCGGGACGGCCACGGCGGTCTCGGTTCCGTGCATGTTCTCTAATATGCCGCGCACTGGTTATGACGAGTCGTTAGCGCACCACCAGGAAGGGCTGCTGGATATCATTCAGCGGGCCGGGATTCAGGTGCAGTGGAACGATAACGATGGCGGCTGTAAAGGCGCCTGCGACCGCGTGCCGCACCAGGATGTCACCGCGCTGAACCTGCCTGGGCAGTGCATCAACGGCGAATGCTACGATGACGTGCTGTTCCATGACCTCGAAAAGACTATTGATAGTATGCAAGGTGACGGCGTCATCGTGCTGCACACCATCGGCAGCCACGGCCCGACCTATTACAACCGTTATCCGCCGGAATTCCGCCGCTTCACGCCAACCTGTGATACCAGCGAAATCCAGTCCTGTACTCAGGAGCAGTTGAAAAATAGCTACGACAACACGATTTTGTACGTCGACCATATTGTCGATAAAGCGATAAAACTGCTGCAATCAAAACAGGATAAATTCACCACCAGCCTGGTTTACCTTTCCGACCACGGTGAATCTCTGGGTGAAAATGGCGTTTATTTACATGGGCTGCCTTATTCCATTGCCCCGGAAACGCAAAAACATGTACCAATGCTGTTATGGTTATCTGATGATTATCAGAAGCGCTATGGCGTTAATTACGCCTGCCTGCAGCAAAAGGCCAAAGAAAATGACTACTCGCAGGATAATCTGTTCTCTACAATGCTGGGATTAACGGGCGTAGAGACTCAGGAATATCGCGCAGCGGATGATATATTAGCCACCTGTAAATAGAGGCCAGCAGATGAAAATATTAGTCGTGGAAGATGACACCCTATTATTGCAGGGGCTGATTCTGGCAATGCAGAGCGAAGGATATGCCTGTGATGGTGTAGAAACCGCACAGCAGGCAGCGCTGAGCCTGGCTAACGGACATTACAGCCTGGTAGTGCTGGATTTAGGTCTGCCAGACGAAGACGGCCTGCACTTCTTAAACCGCATGCGGCAGGAAAAAATGAGCGTGCCGGTGCTGATTCTGACTGCCCGCGATACGCTGGAAGACCGCGTGATGGGGCTGGATACCGGCGCCGATGACTATCTGGTGAAGCCGTTCGCGCTGGAAGAGTTGAATGCCCGCATTCGCGCCCTGCTGCGACGTAACCTGAACCAGGGCGATAACGAAATTACGGTTGAGAATCTGCGCCTTAACGTCACCCGCCGCCAGGTCTGGCTCGATGAAGAGCTGCTGGAACTGACGCCGAAAGAGTACGCCCTGCTTTCACGGCTGATGCTGAAAGCAGGCAGTCCGGTGCACCGCGAGATCCTCTACAACGATATCTACAACTGGGATAACGAACCGGCGACCAATACGCTGGAAGTGCATATCCACAACCTGCGTGACAAGGTGGGTAAAGCGCGGATTCGCACCGTACGCGGATTTGGCTACCAATTGGTTAACGCGATAAGCAAAGCGGAGTAAGGCATGGCGCTATTTTCCATCCGCAAGTGGCCAATGCGGCATCAGCTGTTGCTCACCATCGGCGTGATTCTGGTGGTGTGTCAGCTCATTAGCGTGTTCTGGCTCTGGCATGAGAGCAAAGAGCAGATTGAGCTGGAAGTGGCGATGCTGATGCATAACCACAACAACGCCAAACACATCCGCCACGAGGTGCGTGAAGCAATTGCCAGCCTGCTGGTGCCCAGCCTGCTGATCATTGGCCTTGCGCTCTTCCTCTGCCTGCAGGCGGTAAAGCGGATCACCCGCCCTCTGGCCGACCTGCAACAAGAGCTGGATTCACGGACGCCGGGAAATTTGCAACCCATCTTTCTTCAACAGACCACCGTCGAAGTTGAGGCGGTGACCAACGCTATCAACCAGCTTGTTGATAACCTGACGCAGACGCTTAACCGAGAGCGCCTGTTTACCGCCGACGTCGCCCACGAGCTGCGTACGCCGCTGGCGGGATTAAAGCTGCACCTTGAACTGCTGGAGAAAACCCAGAAGCTCAACCTGTCCCCGTTAGTACAACGCCTGGACCAGATGACCGATAGCGTGGCGCAACTGCTGCTGCTCGCTCGCGTCGGCCAGTCGTTCTCCGCGGGGAGCTATCAGCAGGTAAATCTGTTGAGCGACGTGATTGAGCCGCTAAAAGGCGAGCTTGAGACGATGCTGGAAACGCGGGCGCAAACGCTGGTGATTGCCGAGCCGACGCCAACGGTAACCGTTCCCGGCGACGCCACGCTGCTGCGCCTGCTGCTGCGCAATCTGGTAGAGAACGCCCATCGCTATAGCCCAAAAACGTCAGCGATTACGCTGTCGCTGGTTCAGGGTGCGCGACCAATGCTAGTCGTGGAAGATGAAGGTCCGGGGATTGATGAGTCGAAGGTGGGCGAACTGAGCCAGGCGTTTGTGCGCATGGACAGCCGGTATGGCGGTATTGGTCTGGGGTTGAGTATCGTTACGCGCATCGCTCAGCTACATGAGGCGGCGTTCTTTTTACAAAACCGCGACACCGCAACCGGGACGCGGGCATGGGTAGAGTTTCAACCGACGAAGCGCTAAGGCGCTTCAGAAGGTGAGCATCCAGTGGCAAACAAAGCCGGCAACGATGGCAACAGAGACGAGCACGGTGAACAGCTGTTGGACGTTCAGATTCGACATAACACTACCCTCAATAATTTTACGGATAGTATCAGTAGATTATATTAAGCGAACCTTAAGGCTGGTTCCCGGCCCGTGATGGCTGCCGCAATTTTAGAGAAATAGTGCCCAGGGATGCGTTCGAGCCACTCCGGGGTCGGCGTAAACGCCTCGCCCGGGCTACCATCCCGTAGCCAGGCCAAGCGAAGCGCCGCCGGGGCGGCACCCACTCAGGACGTGGCGATAAACAGCTCGCGCAGCTGATGCAGCCGGTCGCGAATCTCTGCCGCTTCTTCAAACTCCAGGTTCTGCGCATGTTTGAGCATCTGCGCTTCCAGCGAGGTAATCTGCTGCTGCAGCGCTTTTGGCGTCAGCGCCTGAACATCCGGCTCGACGATGGTGACCGCGTTTTTCGACTTCCCGCGACCTTTGGCCCTGGTTTTCGCCAGCCCCTCACCCATCGCCAGAATATCAACAACGTCTTTCACCAGCCCCTGCGGCACGATGCCGTGCTCTCCGTTATAGCGCTGCTGTTTCTCGCGACGGCGCTCGGTTTCACCAATCGCTTTCGCCATCGACGGGGTAATTTTGTCCCCGTAGAGAATCGCTTTACCGTTGATGTTACGCGCCGCACGACCAATGGTCTGAATCAGCGAGCGTTCGGAACGCAGGAAGCCTTCTTTATCGGCGTCCAGAATCGCCACCAACGAGACTTCCGGCATATCGAGGCCTTCACGCAGCAGGTTGATCCCCACCAGCACGTCAAACTCGCCCAGACGCAGGTCGCGGATGATCTCCATACGCTCCACGGTGTCGATATCAGAGTGCAGGTAGCGTACCCGCTCGCCGTGCTCTTCCAGATATTCCGTCAAGTCTTCCGCCATACGTTTAGTAAGCGTAGTCACCAGCACACGCTCGTTAATCACCGAACGTTTACGAATTTCCGACAACAGGTCATCTACCTGCGTGCCAACCGGACGCACTTCAATCAGCGGGTCAAGCAGCCCGGTTGGGCGCACCACCTGGTCAATCACATCGCCGCCGGATTTTTCCAGCTCATAGTTGCCCGGCGTCGCCGACACGTAAATTGTCTGCGGCGCCAGCGCTTCAAATTCTTCAAACTTCAGCGGACGGTTGTCGAGCGCCGACGGCAGGCGGAAGCCGTATTCCACTAGCGTCTCTTTGCGTGCGCGGTCGCCGCGATACATGCCGCCAATCTGCGGAATAGTAACGTGGGATTCATCAATCACCAGCAGGCCATCAGCCGGCAGGTAGTCAAACAGCGTCGGAGGCGGCTCGCCTGGCCCGCGTCCGGAGAGGAAGCGCGAGTAGTTTTCGATGCCAGAGCAGTAGCCCAGCTCGTTCATCATTTCGAGGTCAAACTGGGTACGCTGGCTCAGGCGCTGCTCTTCCAGCAGCTTGTTGTTTTCCAGCAGCACCTTGCGGCGGTCTGCCAGCTCCACTTTAATCTCTTCCATCGCCTGCACGATGCGCTCGCGCGGCGTCACGTAGTGTGATTTTGGATAGATGGTAAAGCGCTGAATGGTCGAATCAACGTGGCCGGTCAGCGGGTCAAACAGCGAGAGGCGTTCCACCTCTTCGTCAAACAGTTCAACGCGCAGCGCCAGATCGTCAGATTCTGCCGGGAAGATGTCGATAACCTCGCCACGCACGCGGAAGGTCGCACGCTGGAACGCCTGATCGTTGCGGGTGTACTGCAATTCAGCCAGACGGCGCAGAATGGAGCGCTGATCGATAATCATGCCCACCGTCAGGTGCAGCATCATTTTGAGGTACAGGTCAGGGTCGCCCAGACCGTAGATAGCGGACACCGAGGCCACCACCACCACGTCGCGGCGTTCGAGCAGCGCTTTGGTGGCGGACAAACGCATCTGTTCGATATGTTCGTTCACCGAGGCATCTTTTTCGATAAAGGTATCCGAGCTTGGGACGTACGCTTCCGGCTGGTAGTAATCGTAGTAAGAGACGAAGTACTCAACCGCGTTTTCCGGGAAGAACGCTTTCATTTCGCCATACAGCTGAGCCGCCAGCGTTTTGTTCGGCGCCAGCACCATTGTCGGGCGCTGCAGGTCAGCAATGACGTTGGCAACGGTGAAGGTTTTCCCCGACCCCGTTACGCCTAACAGCGTCTGGTGCGCCAGGCCGTCTTCCAGCCCCTCTTTCAGGCGTGAAATGGCAGCAGGCTGGTCGCCTGAAGGACTAAACGCAGAATGCAATTTGAAGGGTTTACTCATGGACAACGCTACCTGATGACGAATGGGCCGGGCTGGAGATTAATTCTACTCGCCGCCTGCCGAATTGCCAATAAAAAATACTGGATATAAAAACAGTAATCACTTACTGTATTTCGTGTTCCAGGGGCAACGGCAAGCAAGAGCGGCTGAAATTTATCCTCTGACAAGATAAAACACCAGCCTGATAAGGTTATCCCCAGAATTTTTTCTCTTTTAACATTTGTCAATATAGGTCATGAAAGTTTTATGGCAATCCGCAGCACTTTTTATTACGCCATTGCTTTTATTTATCTTGTTGAAATTTATAGAAAACATAGAAAAGCCGCGTTTCGCATCAATTCAGGCGCAGGCCGCATGCTCTCTCGTTTACCGCAGGTTTTCTAACTCTAATACACAGGGTTATCCACAGGAATAGTGGATAACTGCCGCTAGCCCCTATCCCCCGGCACCCGGCGATTTGCGCAACGGCGTGTCAACGAGAAAGCAAAAAAATATTTTATCCCCGATTTTGATATTTATCAGCGAAAAAGCACGCCCATTTTGTCCATCAACATGGGCGATTTCCTTACGTTATCTGCGGGTTAGCGCTTACGAATGAAGATGGAAAAGGCGTGCCAGAAAAGTGGCTTACAGAGCGCTCAGGTCAAGGTATTGCCCAAGCGGTTGGGATTCAACCTCATCGCCAAGCCACGGGATCTCTCCAAGCAGCGGTGCGGGAAGCATCCGCTGGAGCGTGCTCAGGTATTCTGCATGGCGACGTCCCGGCGGCGTCACATCGTTGGCAATCCAGCCCGCCAGCCGTAGCCCTGCCTGCTGTACTGCCTGCGCGGTCAGCACCGCGTGGTTGATGCAGCCAAGCTTCACGCCCACCACCAGGATGACCGGCATCTGTTCCGTTTGCACCCAATCCGCCAGGGTCAGCGTTGGCGAGAGCGGCGTAAACCAGCCACCGGCCCCTTCCACCAGCACCCAATCGGCTTCGGCCTCCAGCGCGCGCAGCCCAGCAGAAAGCACACTGGCCTCGATAGGCCGCTGCTCGTCGGCGCTGACGATATGCGGAGAGGTCGGCTCGGCAAAGGTATACGGGTTCACCTGCTCGTAGCGTAACGGCAGCACGCTGTTGCGTTGCAGCGCCAGTGCGTCGCTGTTGCGCAAACCGTCGGCGGTCATTTCGCTGCCGGAAGCCACCGGCTTGTACCCCGCCGTACGCCGCCCAAGCGAACCTGCGGCCTGGAGCAGCGCGGTGCTGGCGACGGTTTTTCCGACTTCGGTGTCGGTGCCGGTTACATAAAAGCGTTCAGTCACGCGAGATCACTCCTGTAAAAAGATGGTAGGTCAGCGGGAATTCTCCCGCCTGAGACGGCCACGCCAGTTGAAGCTGCTGGAGCCTGCTGCGCGTCAGCGGCTGCTGGCTGCGCCCCTCGTGGAGATGCGTCGCGCCAATGCCTTTCAGGGAACGCATGGCGCTCAGCGCATCGGGAAAGGCCAGCGTGATGGAGGTGGCAACGCTGCGGCTGTGGTAGTCAACTAGCGCCTCCTGCAGCGCCGTCTCGGGAAGAAAACGGTTGGCGTGTGGACGCTGGTCAACGGCACGCCAGGCCTGATTCAGCTCTGGCAGTGAGCCTGCCGTCAACGTGGTAAAGGCCAGCGTGCCGCCGGGGCTAAGCTGGTGATACAACCCCTCCAGCGCCACGTGGAGGTCGCTACACCACTGAATAGCCAGATTGCTCCACACCAGATCAAAGCCGCCTTCCGGCAGTGGAATAGCTTCGATATCGGCCTGGAGATAACGGTCGGCTGCCTGCTGACGCTGCGCCTGCTCAAGCATTTCAGCCGAGAGATCCAGCGCCGTTACGTGGCTACCTTTGTTACGCCAGTAGCGGCTGTAGCTGCCCGGCCCGCAACCTGCGTCCAGCACGCGGTCAAACGCCCGCGACGGCAGCTGGGACAGCAGCTGCTGTGCGCTCAGGCGCTGTAACTCGTCGTGCTGATGGTAGTGCGCCGCCGCACGGCCAAATGCCGCCGCCACCGCCTGTTTATTGACGGTTGCCATGCAGCACCTCCAGCAGTCTGTCGATATCCTGCGCTTCGTGCGCGGCGGTCAGCGTTAAGCGCAAGCGTGCCGTCCCGGCGGGTACCGTCGGCGGGCGAATCGCCGTCACCCAACAGCCCTGCTCGCGCAGTTGTTCGGCCAGGTTGAGAGTGTGCTGGTTATCACCGACGATCAGCGGCTGAATCGCACTTTGCGAATCGGTTAAGGTGTAGTCCAGCCCCTGCGTGCCGTAGCGAAAAGCGGCAACATGCTGCGCCAGCTTTTCGCGTCGCTGCTGACCGTCATCGCTCTGAATCACTGCCAGCGCCGCCTGTAGCGAAACCGCCTGGGCGGGCGGCATGGCGGTGCTGTAAATCAGATGGCGGGCGAACTGCACAAAGTAATCCGCCACGTCATGGCTGCACAGCACCGCCGCACCGCTCAGGCCAAACGCCTTGCCAAAGGTCACCACCAGCAGCTCAGGATGAACGCCCTGCTGCTGACAACTCCCCCGCCCGTTTGTGCCGTTGATGCCAATGCCGTGCGCATCATCGACCATCAGCCAGGCGTTAGCGTCGCGCGCGGCCGCAGCGATATCCGCCAGCGGCGCGCTATCGCCATCCATGCTGAATACCCCTTCCGTCACCACAAGCTGCTGGCCGTCGAGGGGGGCTGCCAGCAGCCTGGAGAGATGCTGGCTGTCATTATGCTGAAAGCGGCGCAGCTGCGCCGGGCTTAGCGTAGCGGCTTCAAGCAACGACGCGTGGCTGAGACGATCGGCAACGATCCGGTCTTCACGCCCGGCAAGTGCCGCGATCGTCGCCTGATTGGCAGCAAAACCGGAAATAAACAGCAGCGCGCGGTCATAGCCCAGCCAGTCAGCCAGTTGCTCTTCAAGGCGTTGATGGGCCTGGTGGTAGCCGGTCACATGCCCGGACCCACCGCTGCCCACGCCGTACTGCTGCGCGCCCTGCTGCCAGGCGTGGATCACCTGTGGATGTTGGCTGAGGCCGAGATAGTCGTTACTGGAAAAGTTGCAGTAGCGACGCTCACCGCGCACCAGCCAGCGGCCTGCACCTTGCTCCAAAGGCTGGCGAGAACGGAAAGCCTGGGCCTCCCGACGTTCGCTTAATGCCTGTTCAATGCGCTGCTGCCAGCTCATACCGCCGCCGCGTTGTAATAATCCTCGGTGTCTGGCGTCATCAGTACCTGCTCCAGACGCTGCTGCTGTTCGTTATCACCCGCCGTCACCGTGGTCTGCTGCGGATTAAGACCCAATTTGCGGAATAGCTGCAGGTCTTTGTCCTCTTCCGGGTTCGGCGTCGTCAGCAGTTTGCAGCCGTAGAAAATGGAGTTCGCGCCCGCCATAAAGCACATCGCCTGGGTCTGCTCGTTCATCTGCTCACGGCCAGCGGAGAGGCGGACGTGGGAGGTTGGCATCATGATGCGCGCCACGGCAATGGTGCGAATAAAATCAAAGGCATCAACATCGTCGTTATCCGCCAGCGGCGTACCCTTCACCTTCACCAACATGTTAATCGGCACGCTCTCTGGCGGCGTTGGCAGGTTGGCGAGCTGCAGCAACAGCCCGGCGCGGTCGGTGACGGTTTCACCAAGGCCCACAATGCCGCCGGAGCAGACTTTAATCCCGGCATCACGCACTTTATCCAGCGTGTCCAGGCGCTCCTGATAGCTGCGGGTGGTGATGATATTGCCGTAGAATTCCGGCGAGGTATCGAGGTTGTGGTTGTAATAATCCAGCCCCGCCGTCGCTAGCCGGCTCGCCTGGCTATCGGACAACGTGCCCAGCGTCATACAAGCTTCCAGCCCCATCTCTTTCACGCCCTGGACCATCTGCTCCAGGTACGGCATATCGCGATCGTTCGGGTTTTTCCACGCCGCGCCCATGCAGAAACGGGTCGAGCCCGCCAGCTTGGCTTTGCGCGCCGATTCCAGCACCTGCTCCACTTCCATCAGGCGTTCGGTTTCCAGCCCGGTTTTGTAGCGTGAGCTCTGCGGGCAGTATTTGCAGTCTTCCGGGCACGCGCCGGTTTTGATCGACAGCAACGTGCTCACCTGCACCTGCCGAGGGTCGAAGTGCTGGCGGTGAACCTGTTGAGCTTCAAACAGTAAATCGAGCAGCGGTTTATCGAAAAGAGCGGTGACCTGCGACATTGTCCAGCGTAAAGGGTTAGCCATTGGCTTCTCCGGGGTTTTGTTAATTTTCGGTTCGGTTTATACTCGTAAACCTAAAACTTTTCAAAATGGTTTACAAGTCGATTATGACAACGGACGATCTTGCCTTCGATAGCCGCCATATCTGGCATCCCTATACCTCAATGACTAAACCGCTGCCGGTCTACCCGGTAGTTTCCGCCGAGGGCTGCGAGCTGCACCTCGCCAGCGGCGAGCATCTGGTGGACGGCATGTCCTCGTGGTGGGCAGCCATTCACGGCTACAACCACCCACGTCTGAACGCGGCGATGAAGACGCAGATCGACCAGATGTCGCACGTGATGTTTGGCGGTATTACCCACCCTTCCGCCGTGGCGTTGTGCCGTAAACTGGTGGCGATGACCCCGGAGCCGCTGGAGTGCGTGTTCCTTGCCGACTCGGGTTCGGTGGCGGTGGAAGTGGCGATGAAAATGGCGTTGCAGTACTGGCAAGCCAAAGGCGAGTCGCGCCAGCGTTTCCTGACCTTCCGCAACGGCTATCACGGCGATACCTTTGGCGCGATGTCGGTGTGCGACCCGGATAACTCGATGCACAGCCTGTGGAAGGGCTACCTGCCGGAGAACCTCTTCGCGCCCGCGCCGCATAGCCGCTTTGACGGGGAGTTTGACGAGTACGATATGGTGGCCTTTGCCCGTCTGATGGCCGCGCATCGTCACGAAATTGCTGCCGTTATTCTTGAGCCTGTGGTTCAGGGCGCGGGCGGCATGCGGATGTATCATCCGGAGTGGCTCAAACGGATTCGTAAGATGTGCGATCGCGAAGGGATCTTGCTGATTGCCGATGAAATTGCCACCGGCTTTGGCCGTACCGGCAAGCTCTTTGCCTGCGACCATGCGGGCATCAGCGCCGATATTCTGTGCCTCGGAAAAGCGCTAACCGGCGGTACCATGACCCTCTCCGCCGCTATCACCACCCGTGAGGTTGCCGAGACCATCAGCAACGGTGAAGCGGGCTGCTTTATGCACGGCCCCACTTTTATGGGCAACCCGTTGGCCTGCGCCGTCGCGACAGAAAGCCTGGCGCTGCTGGAGAGCGGCGAGTGGCAAACGCAGGTGGCGGCAATTGAACGTCAGCTCAAGCGCGAACTCGCCCCGGCCGCCGACGCGCCGTTGGTCGCCGATGTCCGCGTGCTGGGGGCTATTGGCGTCGTCGAGACGCGCTATCCG
The DNA here is from genome assembly GCF_014218705.1 of Kluyvera sichuanensis. Classification (GTDB taxonomy): domain Bacteria; phylum Pseudomonadota; class Gammaproteobacteria; order Enterobacterales; family Enterobacteriaceae; genus Kluyvera; species Kluyvera sichuanensis. The sequence continues at coordinate 414,930 of NZ_JABBJF010000002.1, forward strand.
GTGAACCCGGCGTTGCTCCAGCGCTTCTTCGTCGAACAAGGGGTGTGGATTCGTCCGTTTGGCCGCCTGATTTATCTGATGCCACCGTACCCTATTACGCCGCAGCAGCTGACGCGTCTGACGCGGGCGATATGTCTCGCGGTTGAGCAGGAAATATTTTTTATCCAATAAGCTGCGGTAATCTCCCCACGTTACCGCTACACTCCTTTGTTAATCAGTTGATTAACAAAGGAGGCAGTTGATGAAATTAGTCAGCCACGACCTGCGTGACGGTGAAAAGCTCCCTCATCGCCAGGTGTTCAACGGCATGGGCTACGATGGCGAAAACCTTTCTCCCCATCTGGCCTGGGATGACGTTCCTGCGGGCACCAAAAGCTTTGTCGTAACCTGCTACGATCCGGATGCCCCAACCGGCTCCGGTTGGTGGCACTGGATCGTTGCCAATATTCCAGCCGACACCCGTGAACTGCCAACCGGTGCAGGCTCTGGTCTGGTCGGGTTACCGGCAGGCGCCCTGCAAACCCGTACCGACTTCGGTAAAGCGGGCTACGGCGGCGCGGCACCACCGAAAGGCGAAACCCACCGTTATATCTTCACCGTCCATGCGATGGACGTTGAAAGCATTGACGTTGATGAAGGCGCCAGCGGCGCAATGGTCGGCTTCAACGTGCACTTCCATAGCCTCGGCAGCGCATCCATCACCGCCCTGTTCAGCTAATCGCCCCCTAATCCGTTCACGCCCTGCCTGGGAAACCTCGCAGGGCTTTTTTGTCGCTGATGGCGAAGCGCTGTAATTTTCTAACGTAAACGCCAGTGCATAACAGGAAAGCGCAGGAGTGTGAGGGGAATGTAAATTTATCTTGTGAATTTGATCACAATTTAAAAACAAACACGCCAATACAAAAGGTGATTTAAATCACAAAAAATAGGACAGGAAAGGACATATTTTCGCTTTGTAGCCAACTTACAGCCACTTTATGTGACAAAGATCACCAAAAGTGACCTGTTGATGGGGTGGTGAGAGTGATCAAGATCACAAACACCCCTCGGGGTACGCGAGACGAAAACGCCGTGATAGAGTCGATTTTGCATACTGAACGACTGGATGGTTTTTGGCGAAACCATCACAACTATGACGACGCGCAGCATCTAAGACGCGCACCACGAGGGGTGTTTTTATGTTATCACCAGATATCAAGGTCAAGGTACAGAATTTTGGCCGCTTCCTCAGCAATATGGTGATGCCCAATATTGGCGCATTCATTGCCTGGGGTTTGATTACTGCACTGTTTATTCCCACCGGATGGCTCCCTAACGAGACGTTAGCCAAACTGGTCGGCCCGATGATCACCTATCTGCTGCCGCTGTTAATCGGTTATACCGGCGGCCGTCTTATCGGCGGCGAGCGCGGCGGCGTGGTCGGTGCCATCACTACCATGGGCGTTATCGTTGGCGCCGATATGCCAATGTTTATGGGCGCAATGATTGCTGGTCCACTGGGCGGCTGGGCAATTAAACGCTTCGACCGCTGGGTTGACGGCAAAATCAAAAGCGGCTTTGAGATGCTGGTGAACAACTTCTCAGCCGGTATCATCGGCATGCTGTTGGCGATGCTCGCCTTCCTGGCGATTGGCCCGATGGTTGAGCTGCTCTCTAAAGCGCTGGCAACCGGTGTTAACGTCATGGTGCAGAACAACCTGCTGCCGTTGACCTCTATCTTTGTTGAACCGGCAAAAATTCTGTTCCTCAACAATGCGATTAACCACGGTATCTTCTCACCGCTGGGCATTCAGCAGGCAACCGAAACCGGTAAATCTATCTTCTTCCTCATTGAAGCGAACCCAGGCCCAGGCCTTGGTGTACTGCTGGCGTACATGTTCTTTGGTAAAGGCAGCGCCAAGCAGTCTGCAGGCGGTGCGGCGATTATTCACTTCTTCGGCGGTATCCACGAAATCTACTTCCCGTACGTGCTGATGAACCCACGTCTGCTGCTGGCGGTGATTCTGGGCGGCATGACCGGCGTCTTTACCCTGACGCTGTTCAACGCTGGCCTGGTCTCCCCGGCTTCTCCTGGCTCTATCTTTGCCGTGCTGCTGATGACGCCGAAGGCTTCTATTATTGGCGTGGTGCTGTCGATTCTGGCCTCAACGCTGGTCTCTTTCCTGACCGCCTCCATGTTGCTGAAACGCGTTCGCGTTGGCGATGAAGAGAGCAACGGCCTGGCGGAAGCCACCCGTCGCATGCAGAGCCTGAAGCAGCAGTCTAAATCCGGCGGTAAATCCTCCGGCGAACTGCCGCAGCCAGCGATGCGTAGCGAAACGCTCGACCTGTCTAAAGATCTGCACCACGTGCGTAAAATCATCGTGGCGTGCGATGCGGGTATGGGCTCCAGCGCCCTGGGCGCAGGCGTGCTGCGTAAAAAGGTGAAAGATGCGGGCCTGACCCACATTTCGGTGAGCAACTGCGCCATTAACAGCCTGCCTGACGACGTTGACCTGGTGATTACCCATCAGGACTTAACCGAACGCGCCATGCGCTTTGCGCCACAGGCGATGCACATGTCGCTCTCCAACTTCCTTGATAGCGGCCTATATACCGACCTGACCACCCGTCTGCTGGCGGCCAAACTGCCTGCCGCCGCGAACGACGGCCGTCTCATTAACCAGACGATTATCGCGGCGAACGATGACGCTTTTGACGGCACCGAGCGCGATGAGAATCTGTTTAAGCTCAGCGCGGACAACATTTTCCTCAACCTGACCGCTGAAAATAAGGCTCAGGCTATCCGCTTTGCCGGTGAGATGCTGGTCTCCGGCGGCTACGTTGAGCCGGACTATGTGGATGCCATGCTGGCGCGTGAAGCGCTGACCACCACTTACCTGGGAGAATCCATCGCGGTGCCGCACGGTACCGTAGAAGCCAAAGACCGCGTGCTGCGCACCGGGATTGTCATTTGCCAGTACCCGGAAGGCGTTCGATTCGGCGATGAGCCGGACGATATTGCCCGCCTGGTTATCGGCATTGCCGCCCGCAACAACGAGCACGTACAGGTTATCGCCCGCTTAGCGAACGCCCTGGATGATAAAGACGTGATTGAGCGTCTGACACAGACCAGCAGCGTGCAGGAAATTCTACAAATCCTGTCCGGCGAACAAGCAGCATAAGGCTTCAGGGGCGAGCCGCCCCTGACATGGAAAGTTTTTCTCGAGGTCAGATTTATGAAAGCGATTCATTTTGGTGCAGGGAATATTGGTCGGGGATTTATCGGTAAACTGCTGGCCGATGCCCAGGCAGAGTTAACCTTTGCCGACGTTAACCAGCCGCTGGTCGATCAGTTGGCGCATCAGCAGCACTATCAGGTCAACGTGGTGGGTGAAAATGCCCGCATCGAGCAGGTTAACCGCGTCAGCGCTATCCACAGCAACAGCCCGGATGCCATCCAGCAGATTGCTGAAGCCGACATCATCACCACCGCCGTGGGCCCACAGGTATTGAGCAAAATCGCCAGTACGCTGGCGCAGGGACTGATTGCCCGTCATGACAACGGTAATCATCAACCGATGAATATCATCGCCTGCGAGAATATGGTGCGCGGCACCAGCCAGCTCAAACAGCACGTGCTGCAGGCGATGCCCGCCGAGCTGCACGGCTGGGTGGAAGAACATATTGGATTCGTCGATTCCGCGGTAGACCGTATCGTACCGCCGGGCTCGGCGGCAAACGACGATCCGCTGGATGTAACCGTGGAAACCTTTAGCGAGTGGATTGTCGACAGCACGCAGTTCAAAGGCGCACTGCCGGAAATCGCCGGTATGGAGTCCACCAGCAATCTGATGGCCTATATCGAGCGTAAGCTGTTTACCCTCAATACCGGTCACGCCATTACCGCTTATCTTGGTCAATTGGCCGGGCATAAAACGATTCGCGATGCCATTCTGGACCCGGCCATTCGCGATGTGGTGAAAGGCGCGATGGTGGAGAGCGGCGATGTGCTGATCAAACGCTACGGCTTTAACCCTGAGCAGCATGCGGCCTATATCGAGAAGATCCTGACTCGCTTTGAAAACCCGTACCTGCACGACGACGTGGAGCGCGTGGGCCGTCAGCCGCTGCGCAAGCTCAGCGAAGGCGACCGTCTGATCAAGCCATTGCGCGGCACGCTGGAATACGGCCTGCCTCATAACAACCTGGTGATGGGCATTGCGGCAGCGTTAAGCTATCGCAGCGGCGATGACCCGCAGGCGCAAGAAATGGCGAGCCTGCTGCACGATAATGGCGTCGCCCACACCGTCACCCAGGTCTGCGGCCTGCAGGACCAGCCAACGCTTGTCGCCCAGATAGCGAATGTGTATAACGCCATGCAACGGAAATAATGTTGTTGCCCATAGGGTTGGAGCTGCTGTCCCGGCAGCAGCTCCAGAATAAGAAGGTAAGATGAAACAAAATCGACTGCGTTTGACGACGCAACCAGAGATACAAGGACATCATCCGAAGGAGCCGACGCCGCTAAAGCCGCGCCCTTCGGTCAATGAAACCACCATGATGGCGACAATGGACGAATCTGACCTTTATAAAAACCAGGCCGCAGAGAACCGCGTGCTGGAAAAGCTCAACGCGCGCCAGACGCTCAGCGGTTTTATTCAGACCGCCGTCTTGCTGCTGGCTGAAGCGGTCGATCAGCTGATTCTTCAGGCTTTTCGTAAAGACGATTATGCCGTTAAGTACGCCGTCGAACCGCTGCTCGAAGGTAGCGGCCCATTAGCGAATCTGTCGGTCCGTCTCAAGCTCATTTACGCACTCGGCGTGATCAGCCGCGATGAATATGAAGACGTGGAGCTGCTGGTAGCGCTAAACAACGAGCTGGAGCAGGAGAAGACCGTTTACAGCTTTACCGATGATGAAATCCTCGGCCCGATTAGCATGCTGCACAGCATGACGGCGTTGCCGCCCCCTCCAACGCTGCATATGCCGGAGGATGTGGTGGATGATGCGCTAAGAACCATGCAGGAGCAGCGCTATCAGCAAATGGTGCGGTCGGCGCTGGTATTAAGCATTACCGATTTAATTACCCGTCTGGCCCACAAAAAAGCGTTCTAGCAGGACGATGGCGCATCCATTGTCTCTACGAACGCCCCTGACAAATGGCGGTCATCTCCGCCAGAGACCTCCCCTTTCCTTCCATCACGGTAAGTCGGCAAAAAAACAGGCGATTTTTTTGCCAGCACATCTTCCCGTTTCGCTCAACTTAGTATAAAAAGGCTGCTTTTACGGGATTCACATTCACTTAAATTAGCCTGGAGCAACATGAACACTTTCTCGGTTTCTCGTCTGGCGCTGGCATTGGCTTTTGGCGTGACACTGACGGCTTGCAGCTCAACCCCAGCGGATCAACGTCCTTCTGACCAGGCAGCCCCTGGTACGGCCTCTCGTCCGGTGCTGTCAGCTGATGAAGCGCAGAACTTTGTCGCCGCGCGTTATTTCTCATCGCTTGATCCTAACGCTGCCGCCTGGTCTCCGTCTTCCATCGCCGTTCCGGCCAAAGCAGACTTCGTAGTAGGTCCTGCGGGTACGCAGGGCGTTACCCACACCACCATTCAGGCTGCGGTTGATGCCGCCATTGCTCGCCACAGCAGCTCACGTCTGTTCATCGCCGTTCTGCCGGGCGAATACCCAGGCACCGTTTATATTCCTGCGGCACCGGGCAGCGTGACCATTTACGGTACCGGCGAAAAAGCCGCCGACGTGAAAATTGGTTTGGCTATCGACTCCGAGATGGACCCAACCAGCTGGCGTCGTCAGGTCAACCCAGGCGGCAAATACATGCCTGGCAAACCGGCGTGGTACATGTTCGATAGCTGCCAGAGCAAACGCACCGCCACCGTCGGCGTGATGTGTTCCGCGGTTGTCTGGTCACAGAACAACGGTCTGCAACTGCAGAACCTGACCATCGAAAATAACCTCGGCGATAGCGTGGATGCCGGAACGCATCAGGCGGTGGCCCTGCGTACCGATGGCGATAAAACCCAGATTAACAAAGTGAACATCCTGGGCCGTCAGAACACCTTCTTCGTGACGAATAGCGGTGTCGATAACCGTCTGCAGAATAACCGTCAGACCCGTACGCTGGTCACCGACAGCTATCTGGAAGGCGACGTGGATATCGTTTCCGGTCGCGGTGCAGTGGTATTTGAGAACACCGACTTCCGCGTGGTGAACTCCCGCACCCAGCAGGAGGGTTACGTGTTCGCTCCAGCGACCCTGTCCACCATCAACTTCGGCTTCCTGGCGACCGACAGCCGCTTCACCGCTACCGGTGACGGCGTAGCGCAACTGGGCCGTTCTCTGGACGTTGATGGCAACACCAACGGTCAGGTCGTTATTCGCGATAGCGTGATTAACGAAGGCTTCAATGTGGCAAAACCGTGGGCTGATGCCGCGGTATCTAAACGTCCATTCAGCGGTAATACCGGCGCGCAGGACGAGAAAGGTCAGCTGAAACGCGATCTTAACGACCGTAACTTCAACCGCATGTGGGAGTACAACAACCGCGGCGTGGGAAGTCACGTAGTGACTGAACCTAAGAAGTAATTCGTGATGATGTGAAAAAGGCCCATGAGATCATGGGCCTTTTTTTATCACGTAGGCCTGATAAGCGTAGCGCCATCAGGCATCATGCCAACATTACCGAATGGCGACGTCGATTAATACGCGTTAACCACCACCCACATCGGGCCCTGGCCTACCGCATAACGCCCTTTCTCCTGCAGTAGACCCTGCTCACCGGCAATCTCATACACCGCAACGTGGTGCGATTTCTGCCCGGCGGCAATCAGGTATTTCCCACTGTGATCGACGTTAAAACCGCGCGGCTGCGTTTCGGTTGGCTGGAAGCCTTCCAGTGACAGCACGCTGCCGTCTTCTGACACGCTGAAGATGGTAATCAGGCTAGAGGTACGGTCGCAGGTGTACAGGTGACGGCCGTCTGGGGTGATATGAATATCTGCCGCCCAGCGGGTATCGGTGAAATCAGCAGGCATCATGTCCAGCGTCTGCACGCATTCAATTTTGCCGTACGGATCTTTCAGTTCCCACACATCGACAGAACCGTTCAGTTCGTTGACGCAGTAGCCGTACTGTTCGTTCGGATGGAACACCATATGGCGCGGGCCAGCGCCTTCTACGGTGGTTACTTCCGCCGGGGTCTGCGCGGACAGGAAACCGTCATCACTCAGCGTGAACAGGCAGATGCGATCCTGCTTCAGTGCCGGTACCCACAGGGTGCGGTTGTCCGGGGAGATGTTCGCCGAGTGGCAACCGTCCAGACCTTCTACGACCGTCACAGTATCGCGCGGCAGGCCATCTTCCAGACGAATCACGCTGACGTTGGCCTGGTTGTAGGAGGCGCTAAAGACGAAGTTGCCTTTGCGGTCAGTGGAGATATGGGTTGGGCTACCCGGCAGCGGCGCTTCGGCTTCAAAGGTCAGTGCGCCGTCGTCTGGGGCAATGCGGTAAGCCAGTACGCGGAATTCAGGGCGTACGCCGACGTACAGAAAGCGTTTATCAGGGCTGACAACCATGGGTTGTACCTGACCCGGGACATCCACCACCTGAACCAGCGTCAGGCTGCCGTCATGGTTCAGCGTCCAGACGTGGATCTGCTGGCTCTCCGGGCTGGCGGTATAAACGGTCTGTTTCATGACTACTCCTTTCTGAAAACATTGAATTGGCGGCGACGAGTCGCGGCCTGGTCCACACAATTTTGCCGTACAGGTATCTCGGTGTACCATCCTGAACAGCGAATTTTCTCTTTAACTCGAGACAACACTATGACTGCACGTGTGATTGCCCTGGATCTGGACGGAACGCTCCTGACGCCAAAGAAAACTCTGCTTCCCTCTTCACTGGAAGCGCTGAATCGTGCCAGAGCGGCTGGCTATCAATTAATGATTGTTACCGGTCGACATCACGTTGCCATTCATCCTTTTTATCAGGCACTGGCGTTAGATACACCTGCAATTTGTTGTAATGGTACTTATCTTTATGATTATCAAAATAAAAAAGTACTGACCGCCGACCCGATGCCGGTCGAAAAAGCCCAACAACTGATTACGCTGCTGGATGAACATCAGGTGCACGGCCTGATGTACGTCGACGATACCATGATGTATCAGTATCCAACCGGCCACGTGATACGCACCAGCAACTGGGCGCAGAGTCTGCCGGAAGCCCAGCGCCCGTCGTTCACCCAGGTCGATTCACTGGCGCAGGCCGCTCACGAAGTCGAGAACGTCTGGAAGTTCGCGCTGACCGACGAAAATGGGCAGAAGTTGCGTGAATTCGCCGAGCATGTCGAAAAAACGCTGCAGCTGGAGTGCGAATGGTCGTGGCACGATCAGGTCGATATCGCCCGCCAGGGTAACAGCAAAGGCAAACGCCTGACGCAGTTTATCACCAGCCAGGGCTGGTCGATGCAGGATGTGGTGGCGTTTGGCGATAACTTTAATGACATCAGTATGCTGGAAGCTGCCGGAACCGGCGTGGCGATGGGCAATGCCGATGACGCAGTAAAAGCCCGCGCCAACGTGGTGATTGGCGACAACACCACCGATGCCATCGCCGACTACATCAATAAACACCTGCTGTAATCAGGCGGTAATTGACACGCTTTTCACCTGAGCATAGAGCCACTGGCCTGGTTTAATCGCCAGGTCATCGCGAGCCCATGGGCTGACGCGCGCCCACAACGTGCGTCCGCTAACGTCCAACTGGACTTCCACCTGCCCGTTATCGTCGTAGCACTGCACCACTTTCGCGTGCAGCACGTTACGGATACTGGTGTGTAACGACGGTTGCAGCACCAGCGATACATCGGTGGCCTGAATACGCACGCGCACCGCGCTCTGCAGCGGTTTATCCAGCTTGTTGACCCAGATATGCTGGTCGCCCAGCGCTAGCGCGGTCATGGCGTAATGCGGATGATGCTCCAGCACCGTGACACGCAGAATGCTGCTCTGCTGCTCCTGCGGCAGCCACGGGTGCATCACGCTGCTGCCCCACACCTCTTCCAGAGGGCCAAAGGCTTTCACCTTACCGCTTTCCAGCACCAGCACGTTATCCGCCAGATGGAGAATTTCATCCAGCGAGTGGCTGACGTAGAGCATCGGGATGTTAATTTCCCGCGCCAGACGCTGCAGATACGGCAGCAGCTCACGTTTACGCGGAATATCAAGCGAGGCCAGCGGTTCATCAAGCAGCAGTAACTCAGGGGCGGTCAGCAACGCACGGCCAATCGCCACGCGCTGTTTTTCGCCGCCGGAGAGGCTACCGGGGAGTCTATCGAGCAGGGGTTCAATGCCCAGCAACGCCACCAGCTTATCGAACTGGTCGGCCATGCTTTTTGCCATGCCGTAGCGCAGGTTACCGCGCACCTTATAGTGCGGGAACAGTCGCGCATCCTGAAACACGTAGCCGACGCGGCGTTTTTCCGGTGCCAGACAGACGCCCTGCTCCGCATCGTTCAGCACACGGCCATTGAGCACAATGCGCCCCTGCTGCGGCTTGGTCAGACCGCTGATGGCGTTAATCAGCGAGGTTTTGCCCGCCCCGGAGACGCCAAATACGGCAGTGATACCGGAAGCCGGCAGCGATTCATCAATTTGCAGACAGTGCGTACCGAGCGTCTGGCTAAAATTCAGCTCCAGCATGGTTACGCCCCCATCCGACGGCGGCTAATGCTCGCCAGCCATTCAGAGATCATCAGGGAAATCAGCGCCAGCACGATGGAAATCAGACACAGACGCGCCGCCGCGCTTTCGCCGCCGGGAGTCTGAATCAGGGTATACATCGCAGAGGGAATGGTGCGGGTTTCGCCTGGAATATTGGAAACGAAGGTAATGGTCGCACCAAACTCGCCGAGCGAGCGGGCAAAGGCCAGCACGGTACCGACGATAATACCGGGCAGCATCAGCGGCAGCGTTATGGTGCAAAACACTCGCCAGCGCCCAGCACCCAGCGTACGAGCCGCTTGCTCCAGCTTGACGTCTACGCCTTCCAGCGCCAGACGAATCGCGCGAACCATCAGCGGGAACGACATCACCGCGGCGGCAATGACCGCGCCACGCCAGCTAAAAGCAAAGGTCAGTCCGAACCAATCATACAGCCAGGAGCCAATAAACCCCCGGCGCCCCAGCGCAATCAGCAGCAGATATCCCACCACCACCGGCGGCAGCACCAGCGGCAGATGGATAAGACCATCCAGCAGCGCTTTGCCGGGGAAGCTGCGGCGGACCAGCAGCCAGGCGAAGAAGATCCCAAACGGCAAGCTAAACACCACGGCCAGGGATGACACTTTAAGGCTCAGCAGAACCGCCTGCCATTCGGGATCGGTCAATATCATTAGTGCGTCGTAAATCCGTAACGTTTAAAGATTTCGGATGCCTGCGGCCCTTTCAGGTAGTCGTAGAACGTCGAGACGGTTGCGTTTTTATGGCCATCGATAATGGCAATTGGGTATTCCACTTTCTTGTGCGAATCTTCCGGGAAGGTGCCAACCACTTTAACACCTTTGCTTGCGACTGCGTCGGAACCGTAGACGATACCCAGCGGGGCTTCGTTACGTTCAACCAGCGCCAGCGCACCGCGCACGTCTTCAGCCGGAGCCAGTTTTGGTGACAGGGTGTCCCATGCGCCCAGCTTCTGCAGCGCTTCTTTCGCGTAAATACCCGCCGGTACGTGGTCCGGGTCGCCCACCGCCAGACGGCCGCCTTTCAGCAGGCTGGTCCAGTTGGTTTTGGCATCAATGGTGATATCGCCCTGTGCGCTGGCTTTTGGCGCCACAACGACCAGGCTATTGCCCAGCAGAGTTTCACGAGACGCGGTGTCGATGGCTTTTTTATCTACCGCATAGTCCATCCATTTCTGGTCTGCGGAGATAAACAGGTCAGCCGGAGCGCCTGCTTCAATCTGGCGGGCCAGAGTAGAAGAGGAAGCAAAAGAAGAAACCACATCAACGTTCTTCTCTTTTTTATACTCTTTCGCAATATCCTGCATTGCGTTGGTCAGCGATGCTGCCGCAAATACGGTGATTTTGCTTTCGTCCGCCAACGCGTGACCTGCAACGGAAAGCGTTAAAGTCGCTCCTGCAAACAAACGTAACCATGAACCTGTCATTTGAAACTCCTGTGTGTGCCGTTGTATATCGAAAAATACAGCGCAGAGTATAGGGGCTTTCTTAGATTAATGCATTACAGATACATGAATTATTGCTGTGTTTACGGGGTGTTATCGGCAGGAGTGTGAAGAACTTCATAGCAAAACGCCCGGTTAAACCGGGCGTTTGGGGGAAATCAGTGATTTTGCTGGTTGCCGTTTTTGTGACCGACACCGGAGAAGATGTTAAATACTTCACCCAGACCGTAAATTAACCCCAGGATGATCGCCATCACTACGGGTACCATGATTACGGCAAAAACCAGACTTTTCAACAGCTCTAACATGGTTTACTCCAGACATTGTGATGCGGTTATTGTAACCGGATATCGCAGAAATACACTCCCTTTTGTGCGGTGTGCTTTCCGCTTGCTAACATTTGGGTCAAAATACCCTTTTTATTGCCAGGATACTCTTATGCAGGCTGAAATCCTTCTTACCCTCAAGCTCCAGCAGCGCCTGTTCGCCGATCCGCGCCGCATTTCACTCCTCAAACAAATAGCACAGACCGGCTCCATCAGCCAGGGAGCGAAAAATGCGGGTATCAGTTATAAGAGCGCATGGGATGCGATTAATGAAATGAACCAACTGAGCGAGCAATCGCTGGTCGACCGCGCCACCGGCGGTAAAGGCGGCGGCGGTGCGGTGCTTACACGCTACGGTCAGCGCCTGATTCAGCTCTACGATCTGCTGGCGCAAATCCAGCAAAAAGCCTTTGATGTGCTGAGCGACGACGACGCGCTGCCGTTAGACAGCTTGCTCGCTGCCATTTCGCGCTTCTCCCTGCAAACCAGCGCCCGTAACCAGTGGTTTGGTACCGTGACCCAGCGCGACCACCAGCAGGTTCAGCAGCACGTGGATATTCTGCTGGCCGACGGCACCACGCGCCTCAAGGTGGCCATCACCGCCCAGAGCGGCGAGCGTTTAGGGCTGGATGAAGGCAAAGAGGTGCTGGTTTTGCTGAAAGCGCCGTGGGTCAGCGTCACTCGCGATCCGCAGGTTGCCGCTGCGGCAGACAACCAGCTGCCGTGCCGAATTAGCCATATCCAGCGCGGCGAAGAGCAGTGTGAAGTGCTGATGGCGCTGCCGGATGGGCAGACCCTGTGTGCCACTCTGCCGCTGGCAGAGGCCGCAGGGCTGGAAGAAGGTGCTGACGTCACAGCATTCTTTAACGCCGATCGCATCATTCTTGCCACGTTGTGCTGATGGCATTGACTTTGCGCTAAGGAAGACGTATCCCTGATGCACATCGCTGCAAAAAACGGGATACATCATGTCATCATTGCAAATTTCGCAAGGCACGTTTCGTCTTAGCGACACAAAAACATTAAAAATTGAGCATCTGACGCTGCGTGCCGGAGAAAGCTGGGCTTTTGTCGGCAGCAACGGCAGCGGCAAATCGGCGCTGGCCCGCGCGCTGGCAGGCGAGCTGCCGCTGCTTTCTGGCAGCCGCGACGCCACCTTCACCCGCATTGCTCGCCTCTCCTTCGAACAGTTGCAAAAGCTGGTCAGCGACGAGTGGCAGCGTAACAACACCGATATGCTGAGCCCGGACGAAGACGATACCGGCCGCACCACCGCGCAAATCATCCAGGATGAAATCAAAGACGAGGCCCTGTGCGCCCGGCTTGCCGCGCAGTTTGGCATCAGCCATCTGCTGGATCGCCGCTTTAAATACCTCTCCACCGGTGAAACTCGCAAAACCCTGCTCTGTCAGGCGCTGATGGCACAGCCGGATCTGTTGATCCTCGATGAGCCCTTCGACGGCCTGGACGTAGCTTCTCGCCGTCAGCTGGCGGAACATCTGGCAGAGTTGCATAAAGCGGGTTATACGCTGGTGCTGGTGCTCAATCGCTTTGATGATATCCCTGAGTTTGTGCCGTTTGCCGGGGTGCTGGCCGACTGTACCCTGACGGAAACCGGCGAGAAAAAAACGCTGCTTGCGCAAACGCTGATTGCGCAACTGGCACACAGCGAAAAGCTCTCCGGCATGACCCTGCCAGAGCCAGATGCACCGTCCGCGCGGTTGTCCATTGCCGACGATCTACCGCGCATCGTGCTGAACGACGGCGTGGTCTCCTATAACGATCGCGCGATCATCAACCATTTAAGCTGGACGGTCGCCCCGGACGAACACTGGCAAATTGTTGGCCCGAACGGCGCGGGGAAATCCACCCTGCTAAGCCTGGTCACTGGCGATCATCCGCAGGGCTACAGCAACGACCTGACGCTGTTTGGCCGCCGCCGTGGCAGCGGTGAAACCATCTGGGATATTAAAAAACATATCGGCTACGTCAGCAGCAGCCTGCATCTGGATTACCGAGTGAGCACCACGCTGCGCAATGTGATCCTCTCTGGTTACTTTGATTCCATCGGCATTTACCAGGCCGCTTCGGATAAGCAGCGCAAGCTGGTCGATGAATGGCTGCAAATCCTCGGCATGGACCCGCGCACCGCCGATGCACCGTTCCACAGCCTCTCCTGGGGGCAGCAGCGTCTGGCGCTGATCGTCCGCGCGCTGGTGAAACACCCGACGCTGCTGATCCTCGATGAACCGCTGCAAGGGCTGGACCCGCTCAACCGCCAGGTGGTTCGCCGCTTTGTGGATGTGCTGATTAGCGAAGGTAAAACGCAACTGCTGTTCGTATCTCACCATGCGGAAGATGCGCCGGAGTGCATCACCCATCGTCTGGAATTTGTCGCCGACGGCGACGGTTATCGCTATGAGGTCGGCCCAATTTAAGATGGTCAAGCGTACTCTCTGAATGTAGCCCGGCCAAGCGAAGTGCCGCCGGGTTTACACAATACGCCCCCGCGACTACACCTCCTTTTTCAGACTATTTTCAGCCCTCACCGTTAACCTCTTTGATTTATAATGAAAAAATCTGAAATTATCATGTTGATTTCGCTAGTGTAAGCGATTCCACTAATTTAGCCCATGTCACACTTTTGGCTTCTCTGTTATGCTAAGGTTATTCCATGCCATAAGCTTAACGGAGCTAAAAATGAAAGTATTGGTTACAGGTGGTAGCGGTTACATTGGAAGCCACACATGTGTGCAACTGCTGCAACAGGGCCACGATGTCGTCATCCTCGATAACCTGTGCAACAGCAAGCACAGCGTTGTACCGGTCATTGCCCGCCTGGGCGGCAAACAGCCGAGCTTTGTCGAAGGCGATATTCGTAACGAAGCGCTGATGGTTGAGATCCTCAAAGATCACGCCATTGAAGCGGTGATTCACTTCGCGGGCCTGAAAGCCGTGGGCGAGTCGGTGCAAAAGCCGCTGGAGTACTATGACAACAACGTCACCGGTACTCTGCGTCTGGTTGCCGCGATGCGCACCGCCAACGTCAAAAACTTCATCTTCAGCTCCTCCGCAACCGTCTATGGCGATCAGCCGAAAATCCCTTACGTCGAAAGCTTCCCTACCGGTACGCCACAAAGCCCGTACGGCAAGAGCAAACTGATGGTTGAACAGATCCTGACTGACCTGCAAAAAGCGCAGCCGGAGTGGAGCATTGCGCTGCTGCGCTACTTTAACCCGGTGGGCGCGCATCAGTCCGGCGATATGGGTGAAGACCCACAGGGCATCCCGAACAACCTGATGCCGTATATCGCGCAGGTCGCCGTGGGCCGCCGCGAATCACTGGCCATTTTCGGCAACGACTACCCTACACCTGACGGCACCGGCGTGCGCGACTACATCCACGTAATGGATCTCGCCGACGGCCACGTTGCCGCGATGGAAAAACTGGCGAACAAAGCCGGCGTGCATATTTATAACCTGGGCGCAGGCGTCGGCAGCAGCGTGCTGGACGTGGTCAACGCGTTCAGCAAAGCCTGCGGCAAACCCATTAACTACCATTTTGCTCCACGTCGCGACGGCGATCTTCCGGCCTACTGGGCCGATGCGACCAAAGCCGACAACGAGCTGAACTGGCGCGTAACCCGTAACCTTGACGAAATGGCGCAGGACACCTGGAACTGGCAGTCCCGTCATCCTCAGGGATATCCAGACTAAGGATTTTGTCATGACGCAATTTAACCCCGTCGACCATCCACACCGCCGTTTTAATCCGTTAACCGGCCAGTGGATCCTTGTATCACCGCATCGTGCAAAGCGCCCATGGCAAGGGGCGCAAGAGACACCAGCAAAACAGACGCTGCCCGCGCACGATCCGGATTGTTTTTTATGCCCGGGTAATACTCGGGTGACGGGCGATAAAAACCCCGACTACACCAGCACATACGTTTTTACCAATGACTTTGCTGCGCTGATGACCGACACGCCGGACGCGCCGGAAAGCGACGATCCGCTGATGCGCTGCCAGAGCGCGCGCGGCACCAGCCGGGTGATTTGCTTCTCACCGGACCACAGCAAAACGCTGCCTGAACTGAGCGTCGATGCGCTGAAATCCGTGGTGAAAACCTGGCAGGAGCAGACCGCTGAACTCGGCCAGCAGTATCCGTGGGTACAGGTGTTCGAAAACAAAGGCGCAGCGATGGGCTGCTCCAACCCGCACCCGCACGGACAGGTCTGGGCTAACAGCTTCCTGCCGAACGAAATCGAGCGTGAAGACCGCCTGATGCGTGAGTACTACGCCGAGCAGAAATCGCCGATGCTGGTTGATTACGTTAACCGTGAGCTGGCAGACGGCAGCCGTACGGTGGTAGAAACCGATCACTGGCTGGCGGTGGTGCCGTACTGGGCGGCGTGGCCGTTCGAAACGCTGCTGCTGCCAAAAGCGCACGTGCTGCGGATTACCGATTTAACTGAGGCACAGCGCGACGATTTAGCGCTGGCGCTGAAAAAACTGACCAGCCGTTACGACAACCTGTTCCAGTGCTCCTTCCCCTACTCGATGGGCTGGCACGGCGCGCCGTTCAACGGCGAAGAGAACGCACACTGGCAGCTACATGCCCATTTCTATCCACCGCTGCTGCGCTCCGCTACCGTGCGCAAATTTATGGTTGGTTATGAAATGCTGGCAGAAACCCAGCGCGACCTGACGGCAGAACAAGCGGCTGAACGCCTGCGTGCGGTCAGCGACATCCACTTTCGCGAGTCCGGAGAATAACAATGAGTCTGAAAGATAAAACCCAAACCCTGTTCGCTGAGAAATTCGGCTACCCTGCTACCCACGTCATTCAGGCTCCGGGCCGCGTTAACCTGATTGGTGAGCACACCGACTACAACGATGGCTTTGTCCTGCCGTGCGCCATCGATTACCAGACGGTGATCAGCTGCTCCCCGCGTGATGACCGCCTGGTGCGCGTGATTGCCGCCGACTACGATAATCAGAGCGACGAGTTTTCTCTCGATGTACCGATCGTTAGCCACGATACCCAGCAGTGGTCCAACTATGTGCGCGGCGTGGTGAAACATCTGCAAAAACGCAATAACGCCTTTGGCGGCGCAGACCTCGTTATCAGCGGCAACGTGCCGCAGGGTGCGGGCCTGAGTTCATCGGCCTCTCTGGAAGTCGCAGTCGGCACCGTCTTCCAGCAGCTGTATCATCTGCCGCTGGACGGCGCGCAAATTGCGCTGAACGGTCAGGAAGCGGAAAACCAGTTTGTCGGCTGTAACTGCGGCATTATGGACCAGCTTATCTCCGCGCTCGGCAAGAAAGACCACGCGCTGCTGATCGACTGCCGTTCGCTTGGCACCAAAGCCGTCTCCATGCCGGAAGGCGTTGCGGTGGTGATCATCAATAGCAACTTTAAACGTACTCTGGTCGGCAGCGAGTACAACACCCGCCGCGAGCAGTGTGAAACCGGTGCGCGCTTCTTCCAGCGCCCGGCGCTGCGTGATGTGACCATTAATGAATTCAACGCCGTCGCTCATGAGCTGGACCCGATTGTCGCGAAGCGTGTACGTCACGTGCTGACCGAGAACGCGCGTACCGTTGAAGCTGCAGCTGCGCTGGAAAAAGGCGATCTGCTGCGCATGGGCCAGCTGATGGCGGAATCCCACGCCTCCATGCGCGACGATTTCGAAATCACCGTGCCGCAAATTGATACGCTGGTCGATATCGTGAAAGCGACCATCGGTGACCAGGGCGGCGTACGCATGACCGGCGGCGGCTTCGGCGGCTGCATCGTGGCGCTGATCCCTGAAGCGCTGGTGCCTGCGGTGAAACAGGCTGTGGCCGAGCAATACGAAGCCAAAACCGGCATTAAAGAGACGTTCTACGTCTGCAAACCGTCACAAGGAGCAGGACAGTGCTAAGAGAAACGCCAGCGCTGGCCGCAGATGGCCAGCCGTATCGACTGATTACGTTACGCAACACCAATGGCGTGGTGGTGACGTTAATGGACTGGGGTGCAACGCTGTTATCCGCGCGCATCCCAATGAAAGACGGCAGCGTACGTGAAGCGCTGCTGGGCTGCGCTTCGCCGGAGCAGTACACCGAGCAGGCGGCGTTCCTCGGCGCATCGATTGGCCGTTACGCCAACCGCATCGCCAACAGCCGCTATACGCTCGATGGGCAGACGGTTGAACTCGCGCCAAGCCAGGGCAAAAACCAGCTGCACGGCGGGCCAGAAGGCTTCGACAAACGCCGCTGGGCGATTGCCTCGCAGAACCCAACGGAGGCCGTTTTCACCCTCACCTCGCCTGATGGCGATCAGGGGTATCCGGGCGAACTTCAGGCGACGGCTATCTATCGCCTGACCGAAGATAACCGCATCTCCATTGAGTATCGAGCAACCGTCGATAAAGCCTGTCCGGTGAACCTGACAAACCACGTCTATTTCAACCTCGACGGCGATCAGACCGATGTGCGCAACCACAAGCTTCAACTGCTGGCAGATGCTTATCTGCCGGTCGATGAGAGCGGGATCCCACACGATGGGCTGAAAGACGTTGCCAACACCAGCTTTGATTTCCGTGAGCCAAAAACCGTGGCGCAGGATTTTCTGAGCGACGATGACCAGAAGAAGGTGAAAGGCTACGACCACGCATTCTTGCTGCAGGCAAAAGGCGATGCGACTCAGCCAGTAGGCCATGTCTGGTCTCAGGATGAAAAGCTGCAGATGACGGTCTATACCTCCGCACCGGCCATTCAGTTCTACTCCGGTAATTACCTGGACGGTACGCTGTCTCGGAGCCCGCAGCCTTACGCCGCCTGGCAAGGCCTGGCACTGGAAAGCGAGTTCCTGCCGGATAGCCCGAACCATCCGGAGTGGCCGCAGCCGGACTGCGTGCTGCGCCCAGGCGAAGAGTACGTTAGCCTGACGGAATATCAGTTTACCGCATTATAATCACGTACCTTACCCGTAGCCCGGACGAGGTGCAATAGCACCGACTCCGGGGTTTCCCCGGCGTCGCTTCGCTCAGCCGGGCGACTCCCTTTCTCTGTCCCGCCGAAGTTTTAGCCATATCGCTGAAAATTGCGCCACGCAAAGACAAAATCATAACGCCTGGTTCACATGCACCTTACACTGGGACACTATTTTCGCTATGGTTATGCATAAGCGTTGCCGTCGAGCCTATCGCGGCAATATAATGAGAATTGTTATCATTCAATAAAGCTTGAGGAGTGAGAGTATGGCTGTAACTAAGCTGGTACTGGTTCGTCACGGTGAAAGTCAGTGGAACAACGAAAACCGCTTCACCGGTTGGTACGACGTTGATCTGTCTGAGAAAGGCGTTAGCGAAGCAAAAGCGGCAGGTAAACTGCTGAAGGCTGAAGGCTTCAGCTTTGATTTTGCTTATACCTCCGTGCTGAAACGTGCCATCCACACTCTGTGGAACGTGCTGGATGAACTGGATCAAGCCTGGCTGCCGGTTGAGAAATCCTGGAAGCTGAACGAGCGTCACTACGGTGCGCTGCAGGGTCTGAACAAAGCAGAAACCGCTGAAAAATACGGTGACGAGCAGGTTAAACAGTGGCGTCGCGGCTTCGCGGTAACCCCACCAGAGCTGACCAAAGATGACGAGCGCTACCCGGGCCACGACCCGCGCTACGCGAAGCTGACCGATAAAGAGTTGCCAACCACCGAAAGCCTGGCGCTGACCATCGAACGCGTTGTCCCGTACTGGAATGAAACCATTCTGCCACGCCTGAAAAGCGGTGAGCGCGTGATCATCGCGGCTCACGGTAACTCCCTGCGTGCGCTGGTGAAATACCTGGACAACATGGGCGAAGATGAGATCCTCGAACTGAACATCCCAACTGGTGTACCGCTGGTGTATGAGTTCGACGAGAACTTCAAGCCAATCAAACACTACTATCTGGGTAACGCTGACGAAATCGCTGCAAAAGCGGCAGCGGTAGCAAACCAGGGTAAAGCGAAATAATTTTCGCTGAACGGTAGTAAAAGAAAAAAGCGTGGAATATTCCACGCTTTTTTTATTTCTGCTGTGTTCCCGGCGGCGCTTCGCTTGGCCGGGCTACGTTTAGAAAGTAGCCCGGGCGAGGTGCACAGCACCGACCCCGGGGAACAAATTAACCACGGCGTGCCTTAACCGCGTTCGCTAACTGGCGCAGCACAGTATCGGTGTCTTCCCAGTTAATGCAGGCGTCGGTGATGCTTTTGCCATATACCAGCGGCTCGCCGCTATCCGGGTTCTGATTACCTTCCACCAGGTGGCTTTCAATCATCACGCCCATAATGGCTTTCTCCCCGTTGGCAATCTGATTGCAAACGTCAGTGCCGACTTCCATCTGCTTTTTAAACTGCTTGCTGGAGTTAGCGTGGCTGAAATCAATCATGATTTGCGCCGGCAGGCCCGCTTTCGCCAGACCTTCTTTCACCGCCGCCACGTGTGAGGCGCTGTAGTTCGGCTCTTTACCGCCGCGCAGGATGATATGGCAATCGCCGTTACCGCTGGTGTTCACAATTGCAGAGTGGCCCCATTTGGTCACGGACAGGAAACAGTGCGGCGCACCGGCAGCATTGATGGCATCAATCGCCACTTTAATCGTGCCGTCGGTACCGTTTTTGAAACCAACCGGGCAAGAGAGGCCAGACGCCAGTTCACGGTGGACCTGGGATTCGGTGGTACGCGCACCAATCGCGCCCCAGCTCATGAGATCTGCCAGGTACTGCGGGGTGATCATATCCAGGAACTCGCCCGCCGCTGGCAGGCCAGTGTCGTTAATATCCAGCAGCAGCTTACGTGCAATACGTAGGCCGTCGTTAATCTGGAAGCTGTTATCCATATGCGGATCGTTAATCAGCCCTTTCCAGCCAACGGTGGTGCGCGGCTTTTCAAAATAGACGCGCATAACGATTTCCAGCTCGCCCTGCAACTCTTCACGAATTTTCAGCAGGCGCTGCGCATACTCTTTGGCAGCAGCCGGATCGTGGATCGAGCAAGGACCAATCACTACCAGCAGACGATCGTCATCTCCCTTCAGGATCTGATGGATCGCTTTACGGGCATGAGACACCGTATTGGCGGCATTTTCAGTGGCTGGGAATTTTTCAAGGAGTGCTACAGGAGGTAATAACTCGTTGATCTCTTTAATGCGTAAATCGTCGTTCTGATAATTCATGACTGTTCCAGTGTTGCCATACTTATATGATTGAGTGCAATCCCTTCAATCTATATCGTCAGTCAAAAAGTGTAAACTGGCTTTTACACTTTAGCCGAATAATAACTAAAAAAACCCTACAATTTAGAATTTAATAGCAAAAAACCCGCGTTATAACCGCAATAAACAACTTAATAATCTGCAAATTAGATTAAAAATAATATATTTCAATATCACTTGCCGCATTACGCGCTATTTTTGCCCGTGGGCTTTCGTTGCGTATTTCTGTGCGGAAAATACAAAGATCTGCAATGATGTCAGATAGTCACACTCAAATAGGGAAGGATGAGCGTCATGGCGCATAGGCATGATTCACACTCGCACACTACGCAGAATGATGGCAACGCCCGTCGTTTATTGCTGGCTTTTGGGGTAACCGCGGGTTTTATGGTCGTCGAGGCGATTGGCGGGGTTGTCTCCGGATCGCTAGCGCTGCTCGCCGATGCCGGGCATATGCTCACCGACTCGGCCGCGCTATTGTTCGCACTGCTAGCCGTGCGCTTTGCCAGTCGACCACCAAGCGGGCGTCATACCTTCGGCTGGCTGCGTCTGACCACCCTCGCCGCCTTCGTCAACGCCATCGCCCTGCTGTTTATCATCATCCTGATTGTCTGGGAGGCTGTGCAGCGCTTCTATCATCCGCAGCCGGTGGCAGGCGTCACCATGATGGTCATTGCGGTCGCCGGCCTGCTGGCGAATATTCTGGCCTTCTGGATTTTGCATCGCGGCAGCGAAGAGAAAAACCTCAACGTACGCGCAGCGGCGCTGCATGTGATGGGCGATTTACTGGGTTCAGTGGGTGCGATTGTAGCGGCAGTGGTGATCATGACCACCGGCTGGACGCCCATCGACCCGATTCTCTCGGTGCTGGTCTCCTGCCTGGTGCTGCGTAGCGCCTGGTCGCTGCTGAAAGAGAGTATGAACGAACTGCTGGAAGGCGCGCCGCAGTCAATCGACGTAGCGGCGTTAAAGCGCAATATGCGCCGTTCACTGCCCGAAGTACGCGATGTGCACCATGTGCACGTCTGGCTGGTCGGTGAGAAACCGCTGATGACGCTACACGTTCAGGTGGTGCCGCCGCACGATCACGATGCGTTGCTGGATCGCATTCATCACTTTCTCGAAGAGCATTATCAAATTGATCACGCGACGGTGCAGATGGAATACCAGCCCTGTAGCGGCCCGGAATGCCACCTTAACGAGGCGCATTCCGAACACGGGCATCATCACCACCATTAATGGGACAGCGCGCGAGAACCCCGTTCACGTGCGCTACTCATCCACATCCGGCTGCCATTGAGCGCGATGAAGGTCAGGATCAGATATTCCAGCGCCATGGCGTAAACCCCTTGCAGGGCAAAAATCGCCACGCTGATAACGTTAATGATCACCCACAGCAGCCAGTTCTCGACGTATTTGCGGGTCATCAGCACCATCGCGGCAATCGACAAGACCATCATACTGGAGTCCCAGAACGGGAACGCATCCGGCTGCAGCGTCGGCATCACCACGTTCATGCCCATTCCTTGCATCACGTTAACCGCCACCCGCGTGAGCACGGCGAAAACGGGGTCGATGTAGAGCGTCATCAGCGCAATCGCCACTACGCACGCGGCTAGCCAGCTCATGGCCTTCGGCAATGGCAGCCAGCGGATTTGTAGCTCAGCTTCATTCTGGCTGGTCTGCCGCGACCATGCGTACCAGCCGTAAAGGTTGGCTGCAAAGAAAAATAGCTGCAACAGCAGGCTAGCGTAGAGCTGAATCTGGAAAAAGATGATCGCAAACAGTGTGACGTTAATCAGGCCAAACAGGTAGTTCACGATCTTTTCAAGGCTGGCCAGCCAGATACAGAGCAACCCAGCAACCGTTCCTACCGCTTCTATCCACGAGAGGTCGTAGCCTCCCGCGCCCAGCGGTATATGAACCAAAATGTTTTGCGTACTAAAGAAATCCATTTTAACTCCAGCGCGTTAGAGGTTTACCCTCGTAGTGTAGCCGCAAAATCCAGCATCCGGTTCAACGGAACCAGCGCGCCCTGACGCAGTTGTTCATCGACGTGGATCTCATGGGCATGCCCGCCGTTCTCCAGACCTTCAGCAATGGCCTTCAGGCCGTTCATCGCCATCCACGGGCAGTGTGCACAGGTGCGGCAGGTTGCCCCTTCACCGGCGGTTGGCGCTTCGAACAGCTCTTTATCCGGCACGGCCTGCTGCATTTTGTAGAAGATACCGCGATCGGTTGCCACAATAAGCTGCTGGTGCGGCAGCGTTTTGGCGGCATTAATCAACTGACTGGTTGAACCGACGGCATCGGCCATATCAACAATCGCCTGCGGGGACTCCGGGTGTACCAGCACTGCCGCCTGCGGATACAGCGATTTCATCCGGTTCAATGCCTGGGTTTTAAACTCGTCGTGGACGATACATGCCCCCTGCCAGCACAGCACGTCTGCACCGGTCTGCTTTTGCACGTAGCGGCCAAGGTGGCGGTCCGGCGCCCAGATGATTTTCTCCCCCAGACTATCGAGATGTTCGATAAGCTCAACGGCAATGCTTGAGGTCACTACCCAGTCGGCGCGTGCTTTTACCGCCGCCGAAGTATTGGCATAGACCACGACGGTGCGGTCAGGGTGGGCATCACAGAACGCATTGAACTCATCAATAGGACAACCAAGATCGAGCGAGCACTCGGCGTTCAGCGTCGGCATCAGAACCGTTTTTTCCGGGCTGAGGATTTTCGCGGTTTCGCCCATAAAACGAACGCCTGCCACCAGAAGCGTTGAGGAAGAATGTTTTGCCCCGAAGCGCGCCATCTCCAATGAATCAGAAATACAGCCGCCGGTCTCTTCCGCCAACTGTTGGATTTCGGGATCGGTGTAGTAGTGTGCCACCATGACGGCATCACGTTCCTTTAGCAACCGCTTGATTTTCTCGCGATAAAATTGCGTCTCATCGAAACTTAACGGAACAGGCTTCGGCGGGAACGGGTAAATTGCGGCTTCAGGGTCAAACATCACGCTCATCAGGCTTCTCGTTTTACTGGCTTAACGAAATAAACGGTTATTCGGCGAAGATTCGCCGTTACCACGGCAATATGTTTTATATGCTAAACAAGATAGCCGATTCCATGAGAAAAGTCGTGGTGAATTTTGCCCCCTTCCCGGAGTCGGCGCGTTGCACCTCGTCCGGGCTATAGACAAACGCAACCGTAGCCCGGCCGAGCGTCAGCGACGCCAGGAAGGCTCTAAAATTTAAATGAAGGCAGGTATCAAATCGCAGATAGCAAAAAGGCGCCTTTAGGGCGCCTTTTTACATTGGTGGGTCGTGCAGGATTCGAACCTGCGACCAATTGATTAAAAGTCAACTGCTCTACCAACTGAGCTAACGACCCCTTGGGTAAGGGTTACTGCTTAAATCATTTCAGGATGGTGGGGCGTGCAGGATTCGAACCTGCGACCAATTGATTAAAAGTCAACTGCTCTACCAACTGAGCTAACGCCCCATTAGGGTGCCGCCTGAAAGATTTTTTTACTCGAGACCACCATTAAGATGGTGGGGCGTGCAGGATTCGAACCTGCGACCAATTGATTAAAAGTCAACTGCTCTACCAACTGAGCTAACGCCCCGAGTGGTGGGTGATGAC